>CAZLVK010000001.1:0-185110 GCA_964563025.1 uncultured Bacteroidaceae bacterium
TGCGTACATGTTTTTACCTCCTCTAACCAGTCTCGCCGTGATGGCCGTCCTCGTCTATTGCTCCTCTACAAATGCATAAAGTCGATAATCTCTGAGGATAGACGATTCTGTTTCTCTGCCAATTCCGAGCGGCTCGACGACTAATGTAACAAATTTCGCGACCAATGTCAAACGATTTTGCCTATATTACATATAATATCTTATTTTTTCAATGCCGACGTGAGTTCTTTGGTGTCGGGGAAGTCCCCGATAGTTCTCGAATAGTGGGCGTAACGGACGGTCATATCCTTGTCAACGACGAAGAATGCGCAAAGTTGAAGGTCACGCCTTTCGGGGTGTTGTTCGCCCGTTCCGATAAGGTCTCCGACAAGGGAATCGAATGCCGAGGTTCCGAACAAGTTCTTTATATCCTCGCCGACCATTTCCTCGAAAAGTTTATCTCCCGCCACGAAGTTGAACGCACTGTTTGCTTCGAACACGTTATACTTATCGTATAGTTCCGCGTTTCCGTCCGCAATCAACTCAAACGGTGCATCTAAGTCGGCGTTTTTGATTTCTTCCGCGCTCGACTGGATAACGGCTTTGACGTCCGCCCCGATGAGTTTCACGCCCATATACGCTTTCGCAAGTTTTGAAAGCACGGTTTTTGTTATATCACAAGACGCAAAACGCAAGAACGCTATCAAAGTGGGTTTCTTGATTTTTTCCGACAATCTAACCTCTTTGTTTCCGACTTTGTAAACGAAATTTTCGAGTTTGTCGCCGACCGCGAGAGTCTTGTGGTAAGGCGCGCCGTTTTTTGCGTAATCAGCCCTGACCTCGTCTATCGCTTCTTTGAAGTGCGCCATAGCCTTTTCGAGGGTTACGCGTGCGCAAGCAAGGTTGATTCTCTCGTATCCTCTGCCCGCGTCACCGAACATTTCGCCGTAGTCGAGGAAGAGTTTATGCTTCTCGAACGCCTTTTTGAGTTCAACGTGAGTGAGACCGAGTTTTCGGCAATCCAACCACTGCAAATAAGTCCCTTCGAGTTTATGCACGACAACTTCGGGGAAGTTCTTCGCCATAAATTCCTCGACGTATTTTGCGTTTCCGTCGATGACTGGAATGAGTTCGTCAAGCCAATCCTCACATTCGTCGTAAGCGACTCTGCACGCGGTGTATGCGAAGATATTGAGGTGCATATTCATATTCAGCATGGACGCCGCGAACGCTCTTGCTCTCCATTTCTCGTTGGGGACGAAGATATTCGAGCATTGTACGCCGGCAAGGTTGAAGGTTTTGCTGGGTGCGGTGCAAACCGCAATATTGTTTTTGATTTTTTCGGATACGGTCGCAAACACGGTGTGCTTTACGCCCGGCATAATGAGGTCGTTGTGAATTTCGTCGGATATGATGAAAACACCGTTGTCCGTGCAAATATTTCCTACCCTTTCGAGTTCCTCTTTCGTCCAGACTCTGCCGACGGGATTGTGAGGATTGCAGAAAAGTATCGCCGTATTTTTGGGATTTTTCGCCTTTTCTTCGAGGTCGGCGTAGTCGATTTCAAAGCGACCGCCGTTGTTTATCAACTTGCTGTATACGATATGGCGGGACTTCGCAATCGTAACCATATCGAAAGGATAGTAGACGGGAGTCAAAAGTATCACACCGTCGGCGGGTTTCGTCACCGCCTCAATCAACATCGACAACGCGGAAATGACGCCGGGAGTGGTGAAAATCCATTCTTTTTTGACGTCCCAATCGTGTCTGCGCTTCATCCAACCGACGACCGCTTTATAGTATTCTTCCGTCGGGCTGGTGTAGCCGAGAATGGTATTTAATGATAAGTCCGAGAGTGCCTTAGCAATTTTGGGTGCGGTATAAAATTCCATATCCGCTACCGAAAGAGGTACGTATTCGGTGGATGCTCCGTTCGAGTCATCCCATTTTGTTGCGCCTGTTCCCATACGTTCGGGAACGCTCGTGAAATCGTATTTCATAATGACTCCGATGATTTGATGAGACCATTCTACACCATTCCCCCGCCGAAATCAACAAAATTGATTTTCTGCGCCGTTTAATAATGTTTTAATCACTGAGGATAATACTTATATTAAGCGTATATGCACTAATAGGAGATAATCATGAAAAAATTCGCATCCGTAGCAATTTCGCTATGTTTGGTTTTATGCCTTTGTTTCACGTTCGTAGCGTGCAATAACGACGGCGACGACGATACGCAGCCCGAACCTCCTATGGGAGAAATGCCCCCCGATATGCCCAACGGCGATTTTGACGGCGGATTCACCAACCCCGGCGATATGCTCGGCGGTGGCGGTAACGGCACCCTCCCCGAAGAGATTGACGCTCTCACCGACGACGTAGCGACTCCGTCCGACCTTTCCGAACTCAAAGCAAACGTTTCGGCAGAGGGCACTACCGTTCAAGGAAGCAAAGAAACGTATACCGTTTCAGAGGCGGGAACCTATATTCTAAGCGGGAATTTTGAGGCGGGTGTTGTCGTCACGATAGGCAATGGCGAAACCGCAAGACTGGTTTTGAACGGTGCGAATATCACAAACGACAACGGTATCGCAATCTCCAACACAAACAAAAAATCCACCCTCGTCATAACCGTAGCGGACGACACCTCTAACGTCGTCGAAAATTTTGGAGACGGCGTGAACGCAATCCACGTCAAAGGCAATCTTCAAATCAACGGCACCGGCTCTTTGTCCGTCTCGAGCGGGAGTAAAAACGCAATCAAGGTTTCCAAAAACTTCGTTGCGGTTGACGTTACTCTCACTCTCAGCAGTCAAAACCACGGCATTAGCGCAAAATCAGTCGAGATTCAAGACGCCGTAATCTCGGTAACGTATGCGGTCAAGGACGGTATAAACGCAGAATGCGACGACGATACGACAGCCTTTCCCGATGACTACTCCGAGGGTTACGTAATCCTCAAAAACGTCGCTTACACCTGCACGGTTGCGGGAGACGGCATACAAGCGGACACCCTCGTTTATATCGACGGCGGAACGTTGAACGTTACCACCAACGGTGAGTTTGTTAAATACAGCACCGCAAACAAGAACGCATACGACCTCGAAGACGACGATTTCAGATACCTTCTCAGCGGTGTAACCTACTACAAAGTCGCGAGCGACGAGAGAATCCAACTCTCCCGCGCCTACGCACTTGCGCAAAGTTCAAAAGGAATTAAGGTCGGAGAAATAAAATACGACGACAATGACGGTAACGAAGTAGTCGTTACCGACGGCGACTACCTTATCGTCATCACGGGAAACGCAACCGTCAATATCAATTCTACCGACGACGCAATCCACACCAACAGCGGTAGCATCCTCATCAAGAACGGCAATTTTACGATTAATACCTGCGACGACGGTATCACGTCCGACATACTTTCTCAAATCGAAGGCGGTACAATCAATATCGAATCCTCTTACGAGGGTATCGAGGGCGGTTACGTCAAGATTTCGGGTGGTATAATTAATATCGTTTCAAGCGACGACGGTATCAATGCGGCAAGTGACGACACTTCCGTCAAGGAATACATCGTCATAACCGGCGGTGATATAACCGTAGATGCGGACGGAGACGGCTTGGACTCCAACGGCAGCATATTGATTTCAGGCGGTAAGTTAGTGGTTTACGGCCCCACGAGCGGGGCGGATGCAGGCATTGATGCCGAAACCGGGATTATCGTCAACGGTGGCGTAGTATTCGCAACTTCCTCTCTCGGAATGGTCGAAACGCCGTCGGCGAACTCCACTCAATACGTTCTCTCCTACGCACAAAATTCGACGATAACGGCAGGCACTACCCTTACAGTTACCGACGAAAACGGCACCGTACTCTACACCGTAGAAGTGCAAAAATCCTGCCAATCCGTCATCGTCAGCATCCCCGAACTCCAAAGCGGAAAGACCTATACCCTCTCGGACGAAAACGGCACGATAACCACTTTCACGATTGAAAACATCATAACCTCTATCGGTTCCCAATCGGGCGGAATGGGCGGTATGGGCGGTATGGGCGGTATGCCCGGCGGAATGAACCCCGGCGGTATGAGATAGTCTAAGTCGCCACGAACCGCATTTGCACCGAAATCTCACTTAGCAAAAACGACGAACCTAACCGTTCGTCTTTTTGATAGCGAAATTGGTATCGGAAATTTGCAACGTTGTATAAGACCGCTAATTTCCGATATCGGAAGTTTGTCGATACAATACTGCCCATATATTTCCGTTATCGGAAGTTTTTGCGCTATATTCATTCGGATTACTTCCGATACCGGAAATTTTATGCGATCCTATTTTGCATAGTTAGATTGTATGAATTTAAAAACCGTACTCATCTAAATCATTTGACATAACAAAGCGTTTTGAGTAAAATATAGACACTTGCGGATGTGGCGGAATTGGCAGACGCGCTAGATTCAGGTTCTAGTGGGCAGTACGCCCTTGTGAGTTCAAGTCTCGTCATCCGCACCAAAAAAGACGAACGGTTAGGTTCGTCTTTTTTTTTGCTGAACGAGACTTTTGCGCAACAGTAGTTGCGCCACGCCTATGGCGTAGAACTCACAATATGTATCGTGACGCTTCACTTCCGCGTGCAAGCACGCCGTTTCGCTATTACGCTCATTTCATTCGCTACAAGTCTCGTCATCCGCACCATAAAGACGAACAATTCAGTTCGTCTTTTTTTTGCTGAACGAGACTTTGATTTTCTCTCATCAAGACTCGTTTTACATTTAGTCACAAAATAAACGATATTTAATTCATTTCTTCTAACTTTTCTATCAAAATATCTCTCCCCCACAAAATAACTCCATTGGTTTTTGCAAGTTCTATTGCTGACCTTGTAAACGTACTGTTTGTAACAACCATTGCTTTATCCGCTCCGTAAAATTTCATTCCACCGACAACTTCCATTATCGCATGATTTCCTACGGCTCCACTATTATAGCATTTTGCTTGAATTGCTATTGTTATTATATCATTTTTTGCTATAATGTCTACTCCTTGATCTGAAGAAAACGACGTAATGTTTGTATTATACCCCAAAAAACTAAACAACTTAGCAATCAACTTTTCAAACTGTTCGCCACTCATCGAATCTATATCATATGTCTTATTTTTAGATCCTTTGCATAAGTCCGTCCCTAATAGTTTTTTAATTTGTTGTTTTTCTCTCAAATCCTCAATGAAGTTTAGTGTTTTTTTGTCAACACTCAAGTACTGCCCTAAAATCGAATTATTAAAGTTATTCCGTTTCTCGGCTAACACCCATATTGTTTCCTCAATCAACTCTATATCGACAGAATGATAGTACAGCTTTTCTATAATTTCATCCTCATCGGCATCTAATTTAATATTATATCTACTCAACCTTTCAAGCGCACATTCATAGATTTTTTCTTTTTTTGCACGATATATCAAGTAGAGAAATGCTCTAAATTGATAATCTTTACATTCTTCGTCAAAAACATAACTAACAAAAATATCTTGTCGATCCATCGCCGCAAATAATTCCCATAAAACTTCAAACTTATCACAAGTTATTAGTTTCTTATATTTGCACGCCTTTAACCATAACATTATTTCGCCGTTTACATTATCTGGAAGATTCTTCACAAATTGCGCATAATTTGAATTTGACGATATGTTTTTATTTGCCACGTATATTCGAGAACCTATATCATTCTTTTTTTCTTTCAACGGAAGACTTGCAATTTCAAAATCCAAAAGGCTTGGTTGAAAATATCGGCAATTATTACTACCAAATTCAAATGGTGCTATCGGTTCATCTTTATCACAATTATTATCAACGAAATTTTTTACAATAGTCATCAGGTTGTTGTTTAAACTTAACTCACTTATGTATTTATCGATTTCGTCTGCTTCGTTAAATTCGTTTTTAACTTGTTCTATTATTGATTCGATCCGAAATTTATTATTGCACCAAAAAGCACAATATGAACCTAAAAAATTCTTCTTTTCTTCATATTTTAGCCATAAGACGTTAACTATATCGGATGAAGAAAAGCAATCATAGTCGACTAATTCTCCAATTATATTCTTATCTTCATCGTTTATATCAATGGGAGGCACCATCTGTGTGTTTAAAGCAACGAGCATACGTTGATAATAATATTTTTTATAAGCAATATATACCAAAAATAGAAATGCATAAAACGAAGCATCTTCGTTGCTTTCTATAATTCGTTTCTGATATAAAGATTTGTACAAGTCTTTCAAATCATAGAACCCATAATTGCTGTATAATTTTCTATTATCACGAATTTCTGCAAGTTCACTATATGAATAACTCAAGCGACCATGTTTAAAATAATGCAACATAAATTCACTGCAATCAAAGAGATCATAATCATAAAGCTTTGCATTGGCTTTCACTTCACGGAGTTGATCTCTTTTATTAAACAACATTCTTTCTTTGCGAATACGAAAAGGGCTATTAGAATATTGTTTAAGAAGATTAACGTTGCAATTATCCAAGAATTCGACGTACTCAGAATCCTCTGCCATATATATGCTCATCGATATCTTATTTCCACTTTGATTTATCGGCAGTATTGCCATTTCAATTTCTCTAACGCTTTCATAATTATTTTCAACATAATCATCTATCGCACACATTAACTCTTTATTACTTTTCAACCTATTAATGTATTTATCAATAGTAGCAGCCTCTGTCGTCATTTGCGACGTTGACGCTTTCGAATTGACATATTTGTGCGTTGCGAACGCTTTAAACTGTTCTACTTTAGTTTCAATTCTGTTATATTCTATTAGTATAGAAGCGTTAAAATTCTTTTTCTTATCTATTATTGACCACAGGGTTGTGCATACGATATTTTCTGGCTCATAATTTATCATAGTTTTAATGATAGTATCTTCGTTATCGCTTATCTTCAATCCATAACGATTCAGTCTATAAACAGCCTGCTCATAACATAATTCTTTTTTTGCTCGATAAAGGAGGTAAAGAAATGCGTAATATTGATGCATATTACCTTCGCTTAATTCCCCGCTTTCTATTAATGATAGATACGCCTTTTTTGTGTCGTGAAAATATTGATTACCATCAATAAAATCATGTCGCGAGTTAAATGCCTCTTTTACCAATTCATAATTCTGAAGCAATATGCTATTGTTGAATTGATGAGCAAACTTTGAATAATTGCAATCTCCATACTCAACTATATTTTCCGCAAATGATATGCGATATACATCGTTTTCATCCTTAAGAATCTCAAAAAAATTAAATTTTAGCGACACTTTTAAAGGTAGTGATGCAATCTCTAATACTTTCAACGGCAAAAAACTTGTTTCTGCATAAGCTTTAATAGCCGACATCACCGCATCATTTTTAGAGAGATTGCAAATTATCCCTTCGAAATCTACAACATCAAATGCATCAATTTCAACTATTCTGCTATAAAAACGCATAAGTATGCAGAAAATAAATATAGACAGCGCAGCAAGCACTCCACCGATTACGGCCAATGCAATCACGTGAAAACAGGCGCCTACAACTAAAAGAACGAACCAACAAAATACAAGCGTTAAGTTCATCACAATATAATCTCGAATTTTCTTCATGATCTTTTGTATATCACTTTCGTACATAGTTTTCTTATCTGTTTCCATTTTTCTCCCTCCGGTATTGCTCTATAATAAAATTCAATCTTATTAGAGAGCTAATGGTTTATAAAAAAAATTATATTAAGTCTTTTAAGACTTGTCAAGTACAAAACTACTTAGATGGGATATTCTAAAAGTATGTTCAAGGATATTATCAAAGAGTTGAGAACGGCACAAGGGCTGAGTCAATACGAACTTGCAAAAAAGTTGGAGGTGAGTCAGTCTGCCGTAGCGAAGTGGGAACTCGGAAAAACCGAGCCGACCGCCTCTGCTCTTATCTCCGCATCGAAGTTTTTCGACGTCAGCACGGACTATCTTCTTGGACTCGAAGACGAATTGGGAAATAAATCATATTGATATTTTCGATTATCTAATCGTTTTAATTAGGCAAAAATCGCCATGCACACCGTACCTGCGACGAGAGATGCAAGACCTATCAACGCTTTAGGTTTCAATTTTTCTTTCAATACAACGACGGAGAACGCAACCGTGATAAGCACGCTCAACTTGTCAATGGGAACGACTACGCTCACCTGTCCCATAGCAACGGCGTAGTAATAGCATAGCCAACTGCCCGCAGTTGCGACTCCGGACAGACAAAGAAACAAAAAGTCTTTTTTCGGAACTTCTTTTAGAAGGTTTGTTTTCTTTCTCCCGACGACGATAAGCCACGCCATAACGAGGACAACGCAGGTGCGAATGGTGGTCGCAAGATTAGACGGCACGTTTTCGATTCCTATCTTGGCAAGAATCGAAGTCGCCGAGGCAAAAAGAGCGGATACGAAAGCAAATACGAGCCACCCGACGGTTTTAGTTTTGCGTTCGTCGTCCTTTTTGAAATCAAGCATAAGGTAAGTCCCTACGGCAATGAAGACAAGGCAGATGAGTTTTATCCACCAATTATTGCGTTCGTCGGGGAAAATTGCGATTGCGAGCAATACGGTAAAGACGACGCTCGACTTATCGACCGCCGCCACTTTCGACACCTCGCCGAGGGATAATGCTTTGAAATAGCAGATCCAACTTGCGCCGGTAGCAAACCCGGATAGAATGAGGAAAATCCACGATTTTGCGGACACTTCGGCTATCGAATATATCTCCCCCGAAATTAACGTTACGACCAACGACAACACCAAAACGACGGTAGTTCTTATCGCCGTTGCCACGTCCGAGTCGGTGTTTTTCACTCCCAACTTCGACAGTATAGCCGTAACCCCCGCAAAGACGGAGGACAGACACGCAAACACTATCCACATAATCGCTTATGCCTCTCGTAATCTAACTAACACAATTATAGCACTATATTCGTTTATTACAAACGTTACGCTGTGATTTTTCAAACTTTACGCGGATTTTGTGCACGCGCGGTCTAAAACGCCCTCGAATCCGATTTAAGCGCAATTAAAAACGATTTTCCCTTGATTTTTGCTAAGCGGTATGGTAGACTATATAAAAACATAGAAATAAGGAGATATAATATGAAACATATCAAAACCGTTGAAACTCGTAATCTCTGCGAAAGCGCCGTCAAAGGTGGTTGCGGTGAGTGCCAAACCTCTTGCCAATCCGCTTGCAAGACCAGTTGCGGTATCGCAAACCAAAAGTGCGAAAACGTTAAATCCGAAAAAGAAAGCAAATAATTCTGACAATCTCAACGTGACGGCTCGCTATACAAAGTGTAGTGAGCCTTTTTTTGACAATGATACATCAATACAAACTGAACGGTTACAACGTAGTGCTTGACGTGGCGTCGGGCTCTATTCACCTCGTCGACGAAGTCGCGTACGACGCGATTGCTCTTTACTCTACCCTGCCAAAAGACAAAATCGTAAAGGAACTTGCAAAAAAGTACCCCGACGAAAATCCCGAAGATATAGCGGATTGCGTAGACGAAATCACCGCGCTCAAAGAAGACGGCAAACTGTTTTCAAACGACGACTTCGAGCCTCTTGCGGGCAAACTAAAAGAAAAAAGTGCGGGCGTCGTCAAGGCACTTTGTTTGCACGTAGCGCACACTTGCAATCTCAACTGCTCCTACTGTTTTGCAAGCCAAGGTAAGTATCACGGAGACAGAGCGTTGATGAGTTACGAAGTCGGCAAGCAAGCACTCGACTTCCTCGTCGCAAATTCGGGCACGAGAAGAAACCTCGAAGTGGACTTCTTCGGCGGTGAACCGCTGATGAATTTCGACGTGGTCAAACGCCTCGTCGCATACGCCCGCTCCATCGAAAAGGAATACGGCAAAAACTTCCGTTTCACTCTCACCACGAACGGCGTACTCATCGACGACGACGTAATCGATTTTGCGAACAAAGAAATGAGCAACGTCGTCCTCTCCCTCGACGGACGCAAAGAAGTACATGACCGTTTCAGAGTGGACTACGCGGGCAAAGGAAGTTACGACAAAATCGTTCCGCTATTTCAAAAACTCGTCGAAAAGCGCGGAAATAAGGACTACTATATGCGCGGGACTTTCACCCACCACAACCCCGACTTCCTCAACGATATAAAGGCGATGCTCGACCTCGGCTTCACCGAACTCAGCATGGAGCCGGTAGTTTGCGCCCCCGACGATCCGTCCGCCCTCACCGAAGAAGACTTGCCTATCGTCCTCAAAGGCTACGAGGACCTCGCAAACCTCATGATAGAACGAAGAAAAGAAGGCAAGCCCTTCACCTTCTATCATTATATGATAGACCTCAAAGGCGGTCCGTGCATTTACAAGCGCGTGTCCGGTTGCGGTAGCGGTACCGAATATATGGCGGTTACTCCGTGGGGGGATTTGTATCCCTGCCACCAATTCGTCGGCGAAGAAAAATTCAAACTCGGCGACGTCTGGAACGGCGTCACGAACAAACCCGTACAAGACGAATTTTGCGCCTGCAACGTCTATACGAGAGAGGAATGTCGCGACTGCTGGGCAAAACTCTACTGCTCGGGCGGTTGCTCCGCGAACGCGTACCACGCAACGGGATCGGTGAACGGCGTATATAAATACGGTTGCGAACTCTTCCGCAAGCGTATGGAATGCGCAATTATGGTCGAACTCAGCAAAGAAGAATGAACACTCCCATCCTCGATTTTCTGAAATCCTACGACAGCCTTACCCGTCTGCACATGCCCGGGCATAAAGGCACGGAAACCGCCTACGACGTAACCGAAGTAGACGGCGCGGACGTCCTATACAATCCGCACGGAATAATTTCGGAAAGCGAGAAAAATGCGAGCAAACTCTTCGGCAGTGCGATGACGGCATACTCCGTCGAAGGCTCATCCCTTTGCATACGCGCGGCGGTATATCTCCTCTCGGCATACGCAAAGGCGAACGGCAAAGATTGCGTGATTCTTAGTTCGAGAAACGCACATTCGACTTTCGTTTCCGCTTGCGCCTTTGCGGACGTCAATCCCGAATGGATTTTGGGCGACGACTATTTATCCGCCGGCGTAACCCCCGAAAAGTTGGACGAAGCACTCTCGAAAACGCACGCAACGGCATTCTATCTCACCTCTCCCGACTATCTCGGCAACCTGACCGATATGACCGGGCTTGCGGAGATTTGTCACCGTCACGGTGCGCTTTTCGTCGTAGACAACGCTCACGGCGCATACCTCAAATTTTTAGAAAAATCTCTTCATCCCCTCGACTTCGGCGCGGATATATCAGTGGATTCCGCCCACAAAACGCTTCCTTGTCTTACGGGCACGGCGTATATACACGTCGGCAAATCCGCTCCCGAATTTTTCCGCGACAACCTCAACGACGCCCTTGCGTCGTTTGCGTCCACGAGTCCGTCCTATCTACTTTTGTCCTCCCTTGACAAGTTCAACGGCAAAGCGGATGAATTTAAGTCTCGGTTGAACGAATACGCCGTAACCGTCGAAAAAGGGAAAAACATCCTTTCGGAACACGGATTTACCCTCGTCGGAAACGAGCCGATGAAAATAACCGTATCCACCAAGGGCTACGGCTACTACGGCACCGAAATCGCCGACATTTTGAAAGTAAAAAAAATAATCGTCGAATTTGCGGACAAAGACTATCTCACCGCAATGTTCTCTCCGTCGAACGGTGAGGACGACTTGAATGCGTTCGTGAATGAACTTTGCGCCTTGCCACGCAAGACTGCAATAGACGAACGCCCCCCGAAGCCCACGATAAGCGAAAGAGTTATGTCCATACGCAAGGCATTCTTCTCCCCTTCCTACAAAGTGGACGTCAAGGACGCGGAAGGCAAAATTCTGACGGGGTTCACACTCTCTTGTCCCCCCGCGATACCCGTTGCAATCTGCGGTGAACGTCTCGACAAGGACGCAATCTCCGCCCTCACCTACTACGGCGTTACTACGGTCAAAATTTTTAGACCGATGCCAAACCAAGAGAGGTTTGATCGCCTATATGAAAAAATGCTAACGCACGTATAACCATCGAAAAAAGTCGGCGCGGTCACCAAATATCCGCGCCTTTTTCTATTGCGTAATCACTTTTCGGAGGTGCGGTTCGCGACGATATTCGTCGTCGGGGAGCGCGCCTTTCCATTTGCTTGAAAGGAAGAAAACGAAGGAAAGCACGGTGCCCACTCCCCAGCCTATCGGCCAAGCCCACCAGATACCGATGTAGCCGAGGGGCTTATAGAGTGCTTCGGCAAGTGCGACTCTCAAAATCAAATCGGAGAAAGTCGTGACGGCAAAACGTCCCATCTTGCCCGCTCCGCGCAGAACGCCGTCCGCAACGATTTTGACGGCTATGAGGAAGTAGAACGGCGAAACAATATTGAGGAATTTGAGTCCCGTCTCGATAGCCTCCGAACCGCCCTCTTCGAGGAATACGAGAAGGAGAGGTTTGCCGGCAACAAGATACAACGCCACGATAGGCACGCACAATATCCACACAAACAACAGTCCCGCTCTAAATCCGGGCATAATGCGCTCGGTTTTGTTTGCGCCGAGGTTTTGCCCGGTGTAATTCGATATACCGTTTCCGATAGTGGTAAAGGACGTGACGACGAGGTTGTTGAGTTTCACGCTGGCAGAGTACCCCGCCATAACCGCTTTGCCGAACGAATTGACGACGCTTTGGATGATTATATTGCCGACGGAAACGAAACTCTGTTGCAAGATACTCGGCACCGCAATGATGACGATTTCCTTGAATATACGTCCCGAAAAGAGTTTGACTTTGCCTGTCGTTTTGATTTTTTTGAGCCTGAACAAAACGGCGACGACGGACAGCACGCAACTGACTCCTTGACAAAGGAAGGTTGCCCACGCGACTCCCGCCACGCCCATATCGAAAGACGCCACGAACAGAATGTCTACGCCGATATTCGCAAGAGAGGATACGGCAAGGAAGATAAAAGGCGTTTTGCTATCCCCCATAGCCGAGAAAATACCCGTCGATATGTTGTAGTAGAACACGAACGGCAATCCCCAAACGTAAATGTCGAGATACAGAAGGGAATCCGCCATAAGTTCCTCGGGCGTATTGATGAGGGACAGAAGGAGTTCCCCGCAAGTGATACCGAGGACCATCAATACGACGCAAAGCACGCTACCCGAAATCCAGGTGGTATATACGGCGGTTTTCATATCCTCGAATTTCTTCCCGCCGAAGAGTTTCGACACGACGACCGAGCAACCGATATTGCAACCGAAAGCGAATGCTATAAAGATGAGGGTTATCTCATAGGAATTTCCGACGGCGGCAAGGGCGTCGTTGCCTATAAACTTGCCCGCGACGAAACTGTCCGCAAGATTATAAAGTTGCTGAAAAATGATACTGCCGAACAGCGGTAGACAAAATTTCCAAATGACGTTTAGCGGTTTCCCGACTGTCAAATCTTTTTCCATAGATACGCCTCGACGGTTATTTTAGGCTTATAAAAAAGCAATGTCAACCGACTGAAACAATCAGTTTGAATTATTTTCGTCAAAATCGCAAATCCGTCTATTATTATTCAAAACCGCCGTATAAAGTGCTGATTGTGATTTTTGACTATTTCATTTGCATTTCGTTTTCTACCGCTTTACGACAAAAAAACAGCCGTCCGATAAGACGACCGTTTTTGCATAATTTTGATAAACTATTTTTGCATAAGGTACATGAGCATGACTTCGTTCATTCTTGCAATCTCTCGTTCGCAAATGCGAAGGGAACTCAGCGTTCTGCGAAGTCCGAGCCATATGGATTTGATGATGAGAGAGTCTCTGCTGTCGAGTGCCGCCGCAAAGCCTTCGAGGATGAGGAGCAATTCCGCACGAGTTTCGGCGTCGAGTTGCGCCTCGTTGACGGAGTTCACGAGCGCGATAAGCAAGGATTGCGTTTGCGTGCCGAGACCGGTAGGCGCAAATTCGACGGTGCGTTCGACGAGAGGAGTCTCCTCTTCTATACCGCCTACGACGAGGCTGACGAGAGCGAGTTTGAAGGGGTCTATGACTCCCGAAACGAATTCCTCATAACTATCCTGATTGGTCGTGGCGGGGAAATAGACGCTTGCAAAAGCGATGATGTCCATTTTGCCGTTGTCGAACTCGACGAGCATATTGGACACGAGGGCGACGAGAGTTTTCTCGGACTTCGGCAAGCGAAGCACGTTGTAATCTCCCACCTTCTGCATTGCTTTGCGCTTTTCCGCCTGATAGTCGAAACCGCGATTCACGTACTGTAAAACGGTGCGGAACTCGTCGTAATAAGCAAGGCATCTGAGAAGATCCTTGACTTTTTTGTCAACCATAATGAGGTTGGCGGTTTGCATATCGTCGGTGATGCTGACAAGAGCGGCAACACCCTCTCCTCTATATTCCATAGTTATACTGCTCCTACGGTATTATTATATCATAATGATACCGCGCGCGCAAGACTTAAATCCGCTAAGATTTGCTCCCGCTATTGTATTTTGACCGATATTGTTGTAAAATAGTGGTATGAGAATCGGAAAATCACTCAAATTGACGGCGCTTGTCGTCGCGGTAATAGTTATCACCGTCGCTCTCGGAACGACTTTTGCGGGCTGTTCTATTTCCTACGGCTCGGAATATTTCAACGCACTCCTCGATGAATTGTTCGCGTCTATGCTGTCGGGGGACGCAATCTCGGTCAACATACTTCTGTCAAACCCCGAAAATTTCGATATAGACGGCGGAGAGGCTACCCTGCCTCGTCCGCAATTCGACGAAAACGAATACAAGTCGAATATGGAATCGATAAAGGATATTTGCACTTATCTCACTTCCATAAACTACAAGAAGTTATCCTTCGACGAAAAGTGCGCCTACGACACGGTGATGAACTATTTCTACACCTACTCCAAGCGCGCGGACTACTACTATTTCAACGACAACTACCTCGGCTCGTCGGGCGGTTGGAACGTGTATCTTCCTTTGTACCTTGACAAGTACGCATTCAAGAGCGAAAAGGACGTGCAAAATTGGATATTGCTCGCATCCGACGCCAAGGACGCCTTCCCCGAATACGTCGAGTTCGAGAAAAAACGTATAGCGGCGGGATACGCGAGAGCGGATTTCATCTACGAGGGAATAGCCGAACAATGCGAATCCATGGCGACCGTCGAAGAGGGAGAGGAACACTTCCTCATCGGAGTGTTCGAGAATAAAATCGAGAGTTGCGACTTCCTCACCTCGGCGCAAAAAAGCACTTATATAAGTCAAGCCCGAAAGACAATAGAAGAAAGTTTCATACCCGCATACAAAACGCTATCGGAAAGCGTAAAAGCCCTCGACGGCAAAACCGAAAATCTCTCATTGTCGAATTATCCGAACGGCAAAAACTACTACGCTCTTCTCTTTGAAGAAACAGCATCGACAAGCGACTCGGTAGACGTTGCCTACTCCAATTTGCTTTCGGCGTACAATACAAAGTTGAGCGAACTTCGCACCCTTGCGTCCACTCTCGAAGAGGACGTCACCCTTGACGTCAATATGACCAAATCGGCACTTCAAGAATACTATACGCTCCTCAAAACGTCGTATACCGCCGACTTCCCCGCAATTCCCGACAGCGTACCGTCCGCGACTTTGAAGTCCGTTCCCGAGTCGATGGCGGACTTCTACAACCCCGCGAGTTATTTCAAATCCGCGGTGGACGATTCCTCCGCAGAGGAAACCATTTACGTCAACGAATACAACGCCGGCGGTTATTACGGTTTCGATATCATCTCCCACGAGGGTATCCCCGGGCACCAACTTCAACACTCCTATTTCAAGACGAGCGGAGCACATCCTCTTCGTACTATTCTCGGCTACACGGGCTACGCCGAGGGCTGGGCGTCATACGCTCAATATTACAGCGCAAAATACTTCCCAGGCACCGAGCAAGAAAAACTTGCGTATCAAATCGAATGTCTGAACGACGAACTCATCACCTATCTCTACACCATAGTGGATATCGAAATCAACTATTACGGAATGACTCTCGACGAGTTTTCAAGCCACGCGGTCTACTCACAAATCTTCACCGCTCCCGAACGCGCCTACGAATATATGATAGAGAACCCCGCGGTCTACTCTTCATACGGCTACGGCTGTTACAAGATGAGGGAACTCCGCGCCTCGTACAACGGCACGGACAAAGCCTTCCACACGGCAGTGCTCGAAATCGGACCGACCACGTTTGAAATCCTCGAAAAGTTCTTATAATAAAAACTCGACATAAAACCTTGCGATTTGCTTAATCCTTGTGCTAAATCTTTTTTTGCCGTATTCCACGCAAAAACCGATTTTACTATAAAAACAAGGAGGTGTGTTACAATGGGAGCAGGAGGAGTTCCAAACAGAACTGTAATAATAGTCAGGATAGATAAACATGGTGCCTTGCCGACTCGGAATGTTAAGCCCAATTCAAGATATGATTTATATGTCCATGGTGAAAAGAAACAAAGCAGATGGTTCGATTCCACAGGAAAAGTCATAAGAAACCGCGACTATTTTCATCAAGATGCGCATAATGATCATTTCTTTCCACACGACCACATATGGAATTGGACAACAGGATTTCCTAAGAGAGACAAAAACATATTGCCACCCGACTATAAGAATTATAAATAACGAGGACAATTCATGACAAAACGAATAACCGAATATGAAGAAGATAAGCAAATAAAAAAACAACTTCTCGTACGAAACGAGTTCCTTTATTACGGAAATTCGGCTCCGTTCGATATGCCTATTATCAAGAAACAAGATATCGACCTCGACGAAATCGAATTTCTCAGTTACGTAAACGCCAAAATCAACGACGCGGATAACAAAAACAAGACGATTCACTTTTTCACTTACGACTGGAAATTTGAGAAAGTCTATTCGGAACCTGAGAAAGAACTTGAAAAGTTGAAACAATACCGTTATTTGCTGAGTCCCGATTTCAGCATTTTCACAAACATGCCGTTACCGTTGCAAATGACAAGCATATTCAAAAACCGTTGGTGCGGTGCATATTGGCAAAGCAAAGGGCTGAAAGTTATCCCGACCGTTTCTTGGGGAGATAGAAATTCTTTCGACTTTTGTTTCGAGGGCATAGAAAAAGGCTCTACGGTCGCGGTCTGCACTTACTATCGCGAAAATTGCGAAGAAGAATTTATGCTCGGTTACAATGAAATGTTGAAAAGAATACAACCTCAAGCAATACTTTGCTACGACGAGCCGTTCGATTCGATGAAGGGCAACGTCAGAGAGTTTTTGCCCACAACCTATGAATGGACAAAAAATTTAGATTGGAAAGACCTTGCGCAATTTAAGTGGGAAAAGCATAACCGTAACGTATCCGGGCTCAATCCTGCCGATTTCAAATTTTTCGACTATGTAGATCCGCTTGCAAAAACTACGATAACGAAGTGTTCTATCTGCGGAGGACTTGCAATGCAAGACGATTACGGCAACGGCGAATGTACGAATTGTGGTTGGGAATTCAGCGCAGACGAAGAAGAATTCGAGCGCAAACTCGGCATCAGTTATCCTATGCTCGTTTCTCCTACCACTGCCCGCGAACAATATAAACGAGGACTACCCTTCAAAGCGACTTTCGACGAATTCATCAAAGGTCTCAAATTCTATGCCGAAATGTTGTTCAAGCACGACGGTTTTGCATACGCCGTATATCTGACGAGCGACGACCGCATCAGATTAGACTTGAAGACAACCTATATAGAATTCGAGACCGAAGAGGAATTCAGAAACACCGCCGCTATTGAGGACGGACGACTGCTTAAAGATATTTGGGACGAAATCGATTTTGCAGGATTTATGTATTGCGGTGAGCCTTAAACTCTGACTTGCGAACGCCGTATAATCGGCGTTCTTTTTCTTTTTCGGTTAATCCTATTGCTTTTGCACGCATTTGTGGTATAATTTTCACAAATAAAATTTGTGAGGTTTATATGGAACTGACCTATAAAAGACAAAACGTCTATTCTTCGGCAGACGAAAAAGAACTGAATGCCATCTCCGCTTACGCAGAAGGCTACAAGACCTTCCTCGACAACGGCAAGACCGAGCGCGAAGTCGTCGCCGAATCCATCGAAATGGCAAAAGCAAACGGCTACAAGGAATATTCCCTCGGCGCGGAAATCAAGCCCGGCGACAAACTCTACTACGACAACCGCGGAAAAAGCCTCTTCCTCATCAAGGCAGGCACCGCGGACATCGCTAAAAACGGCATCAGAATTATGGTTGCACACGTGGACAGCCCTCGTCTCGACCTCAAACAAGTGCCCCTCTTTGAAAAGAAGAATATCGCTTACGTCAAAACACACTACTACGGCGGTATCAAGAAGTATCAATGGTTCACCATCCCCCTCGCTCTTCACGGCGTAATCGTCCTCAAAGACGGCTCCAAAGTGACCGTGAGCGTTGGTGAAAGCGAAAGCGATCCCGTGTTCTACATCACCGACCTTCTCCCCCACCTTGCACAAGAACAAGTCAAGAAGGAACTCGGCTCCGCGTTCCCCGCTGAAAACCTCAATCTCATCGTCGGCGGAATCCCCGCAGTCGGAGAGGAAAAGAACGCGGTCAAACTCGGCGTGCTCCGCATTCTCAACGAACGCTACGGCATAACCGAAGAAGACTTCCTCAGCGCGGAAATCGAAGCGGTCCCCGCATATAAGGCAAAAGACGTCGGATTCGACCGCTCCTTCATCGCAAGTTACGGCCACGACGACAGAGTGTGCGCATATCCCGAAATCACCGCAACCTTCGAGACCGAAACCGACCAAACCGTCCTCACCGTCCTCGCAGACAAAGAGGAAATCGGCAGCGAAGGCAACACCGGTATGCAATGCATCCTCATCAAGGACATCATCGACAAAATCGCATCCAGTTACGGCGTGGACAGCGCGGTCGTCAGAGCGAACTCCAAATGCTTGTCCGCAGACGTAACCGCCGCGTTCGATCCTCATTATGCGGACGCTTTCGAAGCTGAAAACGGCTCCTATGACGGCAATATGTCCTTTGCGGGCTACGGCGTCGCTATGAATAAATTCACCGGCTCCCGCGGTAAGTCCGGCTCCAACGACGCAAGTGCGGAATTTATCGGCTACCTCAGAGGCATCTTCGCGCGCGACAACGTCATCTGGCAAACGGGCGAACTCGGCAAAGTGGACCTCGGCGGTGGCGGTACGGTCGCGAAATTCCTCGCCAACTACAATATCGACACCGTAGACCTCGGCGTTCCCGTACTCTCCATGCACGCCCCCTACGAACTCATTTCCAAAGCGGACGTCTACTCGGCGCACAAAGCCTTCTCCGCTTTCGTGAAATAACCTCAACGCAAACCAAAACCCGCTCGCCGAGCGGGTTTTATTATTGCTATGTCATTCCGAGAGTCATAATACTCGGACTGCACTCTTTCGGAGACGGAACACGAGGCGCAACGCGCCGAGCCGGCGAGTGTTGAGCGGAGCCGTTTAGCACAAGCGACTGCGTGCATTGGGTTCGCGTAGCGGCACGCACAAAGCGCAGTGACATAACGAGGAACGTCGCTTAGCGCGAAACCGAGTGTGTCCCCCTGCGCAAGCAGTCGACGTGGGTTCCCCGTAGAGGGGGAACGTCGATTGGGGAAACACGTGAGGAAGAGGGAAATTTAGATTAAGGTGCAAGCACTACCCTCTTTGTCGCTTTCAAGAAAGCGATGACGGTACGCTTCCGCGAGATTCCCACGCTCCGCTCGGAATGACAATCGGGCGCGGGTGTCCCCGCCCTTATAACCACAGTCGGTTTTCCCATTCACTTTGTCATTCAGAGGAGTGCATTAGCACGACGTAGGAATCTCGCGGAAGCAAACGGCACTGATATACGCACTATATCAATCGTGTGCGGGTGTCCCCGCCCTAATTTAACCAAAACGGAAATTTTGCGGAACTACAAATTGAGTTTTGAGTCGGCAAGAGTTGTAGCAAAAAATTTTCGTTGCGGAGAAGTTGCGTTGCAAGTGCCGTCAGAACGATTTTCCTCCGGAAAATCGCCGACGGCTTCGCAGCATAAGCAACCGTGTTTCGCATATACACGCTTAATTTTTCATCGTCAAACGCAATATTCGTAAATTTTAGACAATTTTCGTATAATTATTCAAAAACGTTGAATTTTTTAATAAATCTTTCACATTTCCGACAAAAATTGCATAAAATTAAATTTATGAAATTTTTCAAAACCCCCCAATTTTTTAATGTTGTTTTAATAATTGGCAAAAATAATGCGCTTGTAAGACAAGTTCTTACACATCTTTGTTTCAGCTTGCGCTCAGCCGTCTACGCAAG
Organism: uncultured Bacteroidaceae bacterium; assembly: GCA_964563025.1. Taxonomy (GTDB): domain Bacteria; phylum Bacillota; class Clostridia; order Christensenellales; family CAG-917; genus RGIG4097. Next base: position 20,432 of record CAZLVK010000001.1, read on the forward strand.
TCTTGTAATCCTTCCTTAATCCCCTACTCTACGGCTGAGAAAAAAGCACCGCATCATTGCGGTGCTTTTTTTTGCGACAGTTCGGATTGCGTTTTCATTCGCAAGGCAAACGGTTACTTCATATCTTGACCCGCCTTGATGCTAAAATGAAATCATTCGCCTTATATAAAGACACACCGCGGTTGCGGTGTGTCTTTCGCTCGTTGATTATTAGAGTGCCTTGACGATTTCGATAAGTCCGAGGACGCGTTTCAATGCAAGTTTGCTGTTGACCTTGAATTGGAAGGGAACCTCTTCGTAGACTTTCTTGTGTCCCATATTGACGTGAGGAGTTTTGCCGTCGTTGAATTCGGGAGCGTCGGGATCGAGAGGGAGATTGATACGCAAGGACGTGCCGATGATGGTAACCTTTGCGATGATGTCCCCGTTTCTGCGATAGGTGTCGCATTGCTTGGAAACTCTGGACTTGATTTTGGGTTCGCCCTTCTCGGTGGTGGTGAGAGCGGTCTTGATGATTTCGTAACGCTCCTTGACGATTTCGTCGGAGAGTGCGTACTTCTCGGCGAAAGTGAGGCTCTTGCGGTTTGCTTTCTTCTCCATGACTTTTTCGTAGTCGAATTTTTTGCCGAGGGAGGAAGTCAAATCTTCGACCGCGACTTCGGGTTCGACTTTTTGTTCGTTCATCTTTTCAAAAGCGGTGGCGCAAGGGGTTGCGTCCGTCTTATCGCAGAAAGTGCAATAATCGTAGCGACCGCACATATCTATATGATTGGTTTCGGAATCCAACCATTTTTGCAAATCCATTTTTTCTTGAAGGGCTTTTTTGTCCATGGAATCTCCTCATTGCAATTCGGCATTCTAATCGCCTTTAATTTTCGACAACATTATAACAAAAATATAGTTTTTGTCCAACCTTTTTTACGGTTTTTTTTGACAATATTTTTAATTAATGCAATTAGTTTACCGCTTTACGGATTTTCCTTTGTTTCATTCCCGCCGTTTTCCCGCATTTTCGCGAAATAAACCGACGGACGCACGTTGTTCATCGTGACGATTTTGTCGAGTCCCCTGACTTCGATATATTTTTGTATCGTACTGCGGTGTACGCCGAGCCGTTTCGCGATGGCGGTATAGGTCTTTCCGCGCCTCAGCATACTGACGATTCTATCCTCTTTCCCGTCGAGTTTATAGCGTTTATTCTTGCTCCCATAAGGTCGTCCGAGAGTTTTGCCCTCGTCTTTCATACGAGCCAAAGCCTCTTTCGTGCGCTGGGATATGAAGTTTCTCTCGATCTCCGCGGACAGCCCGAAGGCAAAAGCAAGGACTTTCGATTGCAAGTCGTCGCCGAGCCTGTATCCGTCCCGAATCGTCCACACCCTACACCCTTTTTCGAGGCAAATGTTGAGGATTTCCATGACCATAAACAGCGTCCTGCCGAACCGTGAAATCTCGGTAGCGACGAGGGTATCTCCCTCTTTGACGTTTTTAAGTAGCGCACCGAGCCGACGCTTGTCGATACTCATAACGCCCGAGATAGTCTCCTCGAACCAAACGTCCACCTCGATGCCGTTATCCCTGCAAAATCTTTCGATTTCGTAACGCTGATTCTCAAGCGTCTGTTTCTCCGTACTCACGCGGATATAGCCGTAAACCATAGTTGTAACCTCCTGAGTTTTTTCACAACTATACCCGTCTCGGTCCCGAAAATCCAACAAAACGACGATTGCAACAAAAATTTATTAAAAGCAGCCCTTTCTCTTTTAGGTTTGCATCTACGCCATATCGCAATTAGTTTTCAGAGGTCCGCGATGAAACCCTCGCACCGCACGAAAAAGCCCCATCCAAAGATAGGGCTTAATCACTAATTATTCCGTCCGTGTAGCACACGAAACTATTTCACGATGACGGATTTCAGATATTCGAGAGTTTTCGGAGTGCCGGCGATTATCGTGGTGGGCGTGTCGAACTGCAAGGGATTGCCTTTATAGTCGCAAAGCGCACCGCCCGCTTCTTCGAGGATAAGGGACGCCGCCGCATAATCCCAAGGTTTCAAGCGTTTTTCAAAGTAGCCGTTTATTCTCCCCGCCGCGATATAGCAAATCGCAAGTGCGGACGAACACATACGTCTTAAATCAAGGCAGTTTTTGAATATTTCTTTGCCGTAGGCAAACGCCTCGTCCGCCTCACCTTTGAGCGTCGAGCCCGCTCCGAACTCTATAAGGCTGTCGTGAGGTTCTCTATCCACGGCGTAGATGCGCTTGCCGTTGAGATACGCTCCCTCACCTCTGACGGCGGTGAAAACCTCGTCCATATAGGGATTGTAGACCACGCCGTAAACGATTTTGCCGTCCTCGTACAAGCCGAGAGAGACAGAACTGAGCCTATAATCGAACACCAAATTCGTGGTGCCGTCAATAGGATCGAGGATATATCTGCGATTTGCAAGTTCGCCTACGTCCTCTTCTTCGCTCATGAAGCCCGCTTGGGGATCGATTTCGAGCAACTTGCTCTTCACGTAATTGCTCACTGCAAAATCGACCTTTGTGACGTAGTCCGCCTCTCCTTTCATGCTTATGCTGTTGCGCAACTCCTCGCTGAACACGATTGATTTTGCGCCGATTATCATTTCGGTTATTTTATTATAATCCATATTTAGTCCTCGTCCGAGAAAAAGTCTATTACGTATTTATTTCTTCCTTCTTCGGTTGCAAATATTTCGACTCTGCATTCTTTGCCGTCTTTTCCTTCCGTGACGGCATCTTGCGACCTTCCGTGTAACACGTTGCCGTACTCGTCGTCCATGTAGTCTATTTCAAACTTATGTATGCCGTCCCTTACGCCTTCGCCGATTACTTTGTCTCCGTTCGTTTCCTCGTCGCATTTTTGAGCCTTGTAAATGCCTTCTATTTTCTTGCTTGCGACGTCTAACGAATAACTCCCCGACCAAAGCGTATACTTTCTTGTATTGACGGTGATTTTAGGATTGCCGTCCTCGTCCTCAACGACTTTCGCCTTGTAATTTTTGCCATTGACGAACTCCAATTTATAACCGCCGTCACCGCGTTTGATTTCCACTTGACCGACTCTCAAATAGTCCTTGCGTTTTGCGCTTATCACGTGGCAATGATAATAAATTCCGGGTTTGATATGTTTTTCTATTTCCGCATCCGAGACGTTTTTGCTCCAACCGACAAAGGATTTATTCTTGAACCCGCTTTGCACGAATTGATTGATATTTTCGTACACGTGGTCGACGGGAGCGACTTTCATAAAAGACTTGCCCATGACTTCGCGTGCGAACGCAATTTGAGAGCGAGTGTCTTCCGCACTCTGGAAAGCGTATAGTTTCTCAAGTTCCTCATCGCTTTTTTCGTCGACGTTATTATTGACCATATCCGCCAACTCTTGCAAAATCACGACGAGCATATTCGCCTTTTTTGTATCGATAGCGTATTTATACTCTTTCTCCGTCCAACTCGTGCGGTTTATATCGTTCTTATCCCGACTGCCGTACGTCGTGCCCATAATGAGAATGAACATATCCGCATCGTCGATGAGTTTAGTTATATTGCCGAAACCGTTATTCGCATCGACGACGAAATGCTCCATCTCAACGGGGAACACGTTGTTGTCGAGAAAGCACGACGTAACTTTTTCGCGGATTTCTTTCAGCGACGAAAAGTTCGACGACAGAAAAGCCGTATACAGATTGGGCATAGCGTACCTCCGAATTCCCTTTTCTAAGATTATATACGCTAATAGCGTATTTTTCAAGCACTAATTGTCTATTACGCCCTTTTTGACGCTCCGAGTGTTCAAAAAAGCGTCCCGACGAAAAAGGTCCGAACAAATCGGACCTTGATTTTACAATTCGTATATTTCGTTGTCGCGGGCAAGGGAAACGTTCGTGCCGTCAATCAACTCCGCTATTCTGCGTTTGTCGTCCTCGCTCCATTCCGGGTTTTGGTGCACGAGAAGAACCTTCCCGAACCTATCGAGAGGTATATCGCCGAGGAGTTTTTCGACGGACGTATGTTTGCTACCCTCGCTACTCTTGATTTCCCAACATTCGTGGAGAAGAAGTTTTGCGGGAGTTACGTTTTCCCACGCGGATTTTTCGATAATCGTATCCGTCGCGTAGACCAAGTCGTCGTCAACGGATATTCTGAAAGACGGTGCGCTGTGCGTTTGCGCCGTCACGCCTATATGAAGGTCGCCTATATCGAAATCCTTTCCCGCATAGTCTATGCAACTCACGCTCTTTGAGAACTTGTCGATATCTCTCGAAAAGAACGCCGTCTGCAACAACTCTTTCATATACTCGTGAGTGGTTTTCTCGTATACGGGTTTGCCGGGACCGTAAATGCGCAACTCCTTATCCGCGATATACGGCAACAAATAGATGAGTCCGATAAGGTGGTCGAGATGATAGTGGGACAAGATTATCGATATTCTATCGTACTTTTTTATGACGTCGAGATATTCGGACATCCTTGCGACTCCCGTGCCCGCATCCAGCAAAACAAGTTCGCCTTTGCTTTCGAGCATAAAGCAACTCGTGTGGTTTTCTTTCGGTATCCAGCCGCCGCTGCCTAACAGATATAATTTCATATTTTCTCCTCCGAAAAACTTATTCGAGCGGGATTTTCGTTTCGACGTGCTTATGGAACACGCTGAAATGCGTGAAGCCGATTTCTTTCAGGAGTTTGCAGGTCTCGGAATACTTCTTGACGAGTTCGTTGTTGTGAGAATCCGAGCCGAACGAAATTTTTCTTCCGCCGAGTTCGTAATATCTTTTCAAAATTTCGACGGACGGGAACAACTCCGTATGCGTATTGACTTCAAGAGCTTTATTTCTTTCGATTATACCCTTCAAAATCGCGTCGAATTTGTCGGGATAGTCGGCGTAACGCAAGGACTTGTCTCGGTAAGGAGCGTTCCTCGTCACGTAGCCGATATGTGCGACTATATCGTACTCGTAAGGAGCGCCGAGACTCGACAAAATCGCGTCGAGATAACCGCTGTACATTTTCGCTTTGCTCTTGAACCAGAACGCACGAGAGAAGTATACGTCCCAGCCGTAAACGAAGTGGACGGAATTGATGACCGCGTCAAATTCGTAACGCGGGAGCAAGTCTTTCAGCACGCTCTCTGCGGGTTTAGACCACCCCGCTTCTATGCCGAAGCACAAATCCAAATCGTCGCCGTCGAGGGAGTTTTTGACCTCTTGCCACTCTTTTCGATAATTGTCGAGGTTGATATGTCTCCAGGGAATGGGAGTATGCCCGCCACACTTCAAATCCATATCGAGGTGGTCGGTGGTGCAAAGATAGGACACGCCGTTTGCTTTCGCTTGGCGCACGATTTCGGCAATCGTATCCTTGCCGTCCGAACTATGATGGGTGTGGACGTGAGAGTCTACTTTCATTCAAGAACCGCCTTTATACGTCTGATTCCCGCCGATGAACTCTGTTCTTTGACGATACGGAACTTTCCGAGTTCCCCGGTAGTCGCGGCGTGAGGGCCTCCGCAAATCTCTTTGCTGGAGCCTATCGTATAGACTTTGACGACTTCGCCGTAACGGTCGCCGAACACGCCGATTGCGCCTTGGTCGCGCGCCTCTTCAACGGACATTTCTTCGCACTTGACGGTGGCGTTCGCTTGGATTTCGGAATTCACGACGTCCTCTATAGCCTTGATTTCCTCCGCGGTCAAGGGACGAGGGAAGTTGAAGTCGAAACGAAGTCTTTCGGGAGTGATATTGCTACCCTTTTGCATTATGCCGTCGTCGCCGAGCACTTTTTTGAGTGCGTAGTTAAGAAGGTGCGTTGCGCTGTGGAGTCTTGCGGTTTGTTCACCGCCGTCCGCGAGACCGCCTTTGAACTTTTGTTCCGCACCCGCCTTGGATTTGGCTTGGTGTTCCTCGAACGCCTTGTTATATCCCGCCATATCCACGTCGAAAGAGTGTTCCTTTGCAAGTTCCGCGGTCATTTCGATGGGGAATCCGAAAGTGTCGTAAAGTCTGAACGCGGTTTTGCCGGGGAAAACTTTCATACCTTCGGGAAGATGGGCGAGAATTTTGTCGAATTCTTTGAGCCCTTGCTCGACGGTCTTGGAGAATTTCTCTTGTTCGAGGGAGAGTTCTTGTTGGATTCTGTCCGCATTCTCCGCAATATTCTTGTATACGTCGCCGTATTTTGCGACGAAGAGAGCGGAAATTTCGTTCAACGCGTCGTATCCTATGCCGAGAGTTCTGCAATAGCGCATCGCTCTACGGATAAGACGACGGAGAATATAGCCTTGATCGACGTTCGAGGGAGAAATGCCCTTGACGTCCCCTATCATAAAGGTTGCGGTACGAGTGTGATCCGCAATTATGCGCATAGCCTTGGTGATTTCTTCGCTTTCACCGTAAGTCTTGCCGGATAGTTCTTCGAGTTTTTTGATAGCGAAGTCGAAGAGGTCTGTTTCGTAGACGGATTTGTAGCCGTTCAAAATGCAAAGCATTCTTTCAAAGCCCATGCCTTGATCAACGTTCTTTTTCTCCATAGGTGCGTAGTTGCCTTCCGCGTCCTTAAAGTATTGCATGAAAACGTTATTGCCGATTTCGATATACTTACCGCAGTCGCAAGCGGGAGAACAATCCTCCGAGCAGGCGGGTTTGCCGGTGTCGATGAACATTTCGGTATCCGGACCGCAAGGACCGGTGGTACCGCAAGGTCCCCACCAGTTATGTTTTCTGTCAAGGAAGAAAATCTGTTCGTCTTTGAGTCCGAGGCTGCGCCAAATGTTTGCGCTTTCCTCGTCGCGGGGGCAAACGTCGTCTCCCGCAAACACGCTGACGGCAAACTTGTCAAGGTCGAATTCGAGGTGATTAATCAAGAAATCATATGCCCACTTTATGGCGTCCTCTTTGAAATAGTCGCCGAGAGACCAACTTCCGAGCATCTCGAAAAACGTGCAGTGAGACGCATCGCCGACTTCGTCAATATCACCTGTACGCACGCAAATTTGCACGTCGGTAAGGCGGTTGCCCGCGGGGTGTTTTTCGCCGAGAAGATACGGAACGAGGGGGTGCATACCCGCCGTAGTAAATAACACCGTCGGATCGTTTTCGGGTATAAGCGACGCAGCCTTAATCACTGCGTGAGAGTGTTCGCGATAAAAGTCAAGGTACGCCTTGCGCAGTTCTACTGAATTGAGTTTTTTCATATATCCTCACTTTATTCTGCCGTTTTGAGCAGATAAACTATATTTTTCGTCGTTATATCTCATCTACGCATACGCCTATTCCGCGCAATACGTCGAAGAAGTTACGAGGCAAATCGTTCTCGACTATACTCTTCGTAAACGAGAAGAGTGTACGCCCGCCGGTGCTGGTTACGCCGAGGTTCACCTTTGCGTTTTTGGACACGTTCACGTTGAACAGCACCCTTTTCACACCGAAGCCGTCGGGCATATCCGTCCGTCCGAGGTTGGACAGAATTATCGTTTGTCGGGACTTCAAAAACAATCGGATGAACTTCGCCACCCCCGTCTTGAACCATAGCGGAGTAAGTCTCAGAAGAAGGGTTTTCTCGGCGCGAACGGTTGTCGAAATCATAGCGGACAGCTTCTCTTTCGTCGCGTTTACGGCAAGTTGTTCCTTTGCGCTTGCGACGAAGTCGTCGAGCGTTTTAAGCGCGCGCGGTCTAAATACGAGTCGCACGAAAGTCACGAAGTTGCGCACGCTCTCGGACGGAAATACCGAGCGGAGATTGACGGGGACCATCATCACGATGGGGCGTTTGCAGTCGTCGGTTTTTTCTATCGAATAGGCAAGCACGCCTGCGGTAAAAGCGGTGAACGTCGCACCGTTTTCTTTCGCGATTTTGGACGCGTCCGAATAGTTGCACTCCCCTCTTATCGCCGAATAGCCGTTTTCGTCGATCGTACCGGTGAGCAAATGAGGTGCGGAGCCCGTCAGACCTTTGACGTCGATACCGCCGAATTTTATCGGAGAATAATGTCTGGCATAAGCGTCCTCCGACTCACTCTCGGAGGGTGTCGCGTCGAAGTCTATCGCTCCGTCAATGCCCTCGAAGGAACGGCCTTGTGCCTCGCGGTATTTCTGGACGATGCCTTTCAAAAAAATCGTTGCACCCGTGCCGTCGCATAGCCCGTGAAAGACTTCGAGGATTATCCGATTATCGCGGTAAGACGTGCGGAAAAGGTAGTCGTTCGTCTCTACGGGGTTTATGGGGCGCAACAACTTTCCGTCGCTCGGGAAAACCAAAACTTCCTTTTCGTTTTCTTCGAGATAATGCCAGTTGTAGCCTTTTTTCAAGCGCACTTTGAAGGTCGGGAATCTGTCCATCGCCTCGTTTACGGCGAGGGAAAGCAACTCGCTCGAAACGGTCTCGTCGAGTTCCGCCTCGATTCTAAAAATACTTTGCGCCTTTTTCGTCGCCATAATCGGGTAAAAAAGCGACGAATTGTCAAGGGCGTATCTTTTCGGCGTGCGTTTTTTCTCCATAATTCTCTCCCTTTACCGCCTTATTTTATTATCTTTTCAAAATTATGTCAATCATTAAGCGCGCGCGCATATATTATTCGTATGGAAAACTCGAAAAATCTCGACAAAAACAAAAATCACCGCTTAGAACTCGACAACCACAAACTGCTGTCGGTAAGCGGTGTAAAAAGCGTGCCCACGTTCACGGATAAGGGACTCGTCGTAAACCTCACCGACGAAACTCTGACGGTTGCGGGAAGAGACCTGAGCGTCAAACGCCTCGACGTAGAAACGGGAGACTTGCTGATAACGGGCTACGTCACCGCACTTAAATACGGCGGTACCGTCCGTGAAGGCGGACTAATCAAAAAACTGCTCAAATGACTCTCGGTGCGTCTTGGAGCGGACAAGCATTATTCGCGCTTATATCTTTTGCGTTCGGATTTATCGGCGGAATCCCCGCCCTTTTGTACTTCCGAAAATCGAGACGTGCCGAGGAATTTTTGACGGACCTTTTCGCGACGATTGTCATCGGCGGAATTTATCTTGCCTCGGTAGAAATCGGGGGCAAGGGACAATTCGTATGGTATTCTCCCCTTTTCTTTGCCTTGGGTGCGGTGACGTTCGTCCGCTTAAAGAAATTTCTTTTTTCTATCCTCAAACGCGGTAGGGCAATTCGCAAGTCTCGACGCTAACTCGTTTTTCATTTCTACGTAGTTTGCGCAGAGGTTCATGATATACCTTTGCCTCTCGTCGTGAGGGAGAGAGTTCATATATTCCTTGTCGGCGAGTTGTTCGACGGGGTTGGTTATCTCCTCTCCCTTTTCGTATAGGTCGCGGAGACGCAAAAACATATCCTTTTCGGACGGCGTGAAATTTTTGGACGGTTCCAGAACTGACGGATAATACTCCCTCTTCATAAGCCGACGCTTTGCTTCAATTGCCAAATTTCTGATAGCGCATTTAGGGTGCGGGACGTTGCTCATAATTCCTCCTGACGAGGATATAATAGCACGATTTTGTTCAGGTGGAGCACTCTCGACAATAGTAGACAAAATAAGACAAAGAAATCAAGAAAAGTCCTCGTCGTTTTCGATAGCGACGAAATTTTTCGGCGTTTGAATACGCTTGGAAATTTTGACAAGCCCGCCGTATAGTGCGATTATCGTGAAGAACGAACTGACCACGTGCACGAGATCGAACCATAATCCGCGAACGTAGTAAAGAAGCCAATAGGACGCAAGATTTTCGTCGGGAATAAGCCCGATGACGCAAAGAGTATCCGTGCAAGCGGACATGACGCCGAACAGCGCACTGCCGACAACTCCTATAATCGTCGCAACGAGAACACGTTGCTTTTTTCTGAGGCACGCCCAAGAAACGATGGCAAGCAACGGCCAATAAATGAAATATAAAATTATCCAACTCGGATACCCCGCCCCGCCGTAAAGCGCGACTTCGACGGCACAAAAAACGAGGGTTGCAGGTAAAGCGTAACGAAGTCCCCACGCCGAGGCAAACACGATGATTAGCACCGTAACAACCTCGACGTTGGGGATGAAAGACAATGCGAATTTGAACGCCGTCAGCATACCCGCCATCAGCGCAACCCTTGCCACGAAAACAGCACTCGACCGTACTTTTTCCGATTTGCTTTTTCGAGTATTATTCACATTATCCATAGTTCAACCATCTATTTTGCAATGTTAAACCGCTTAATATGACATTTGCGCAAAATAGTAACTCGCACCGTCAACGATAGGGAGCGAGGACACGCCGACACTCGAATAGAAGAAAGTCACGCTCTTATGTTCAAGCGTTTGATAACCGCCCGTAGGAGTGAAATTATAGTTTTCGTCGTAAGTTCCGTTCGGAGATTTGAGGTTGTCGTCGTCTATCGTGTGGAACACAGAAATATAGTGCGACGCATCGTAATACAAGTCGTTCAACTGTGTGATAAACGCGCCGTAACTTCCGCCACTGGACGCAAACGCCGTCAACTTGTTTTCTTCGACGAGGTCGCTCAAAACGTAGAAAACTTTGTTCTCTTTCGTGGACACCGCAATAGGTTCTTCGTCGCCGACGTAAATCGTGATATTCTTCACTTGGTCATTGGCTTCGTAACCCGTGAGTTTGTCTTGCAAATCGCTGATTTGTTGCTGAAGTTTATCGATTTGGGACTCTCCGTCGTTGCACGCGACGAACAGCACCGCACTGACGGACAGCACGACTGCAAGCAAAATTGCAACCAATATTTTTGAAACTTGTTTGGACATATAAAAAACCTCCCGTCCTTTAATCCGTTTCGGGAGGTAATACGAAAGCCTACCTCCGTCTCCCACCGAAACGGTTGTCTCGTCATTCAGGCCGGTCTCCCGACTCGGACGACAGGGGTATCTGTCGGAGTGCCTTCCTCTTTCGAGTGGCATAATCTCATCACTTCCTCACGGTAGCGGGGGCTGTGTCGGATTTTCACCGCTCTTCCCGATTATCTTGCCTTCGCAAGCACCTGAAATCATTGCTATTTTAGCACAATCGCACCGCATATGCAACCGATTGGTGATTATCCGCACTCTCCGCCCGCAAATTTGCCGTAATGATTTATTGAAAATAAAATCATTGACACCGCCAAGCGAAAATATTATAATAGTATAGAATAAAGTAATAAGGAGCGTCTAAAATGTATACGAGATGTCCGAGTTGCAGAGCCGAAATCAGTTTCGAGCCTCCCGCGAATGCGTCGAGTCTCCCCGACGGCTACAAACACAAAATCAAATGTCCGAGTTGCGGAGTTACCATTGGCGTAAAAATTCCCAAAGTCACCTCGGATATTCAACCTACCTTCATTCCTCAAAATCCCAATGCGGTTCCTTCCGAACCCGTTGCCATCGTTCCCGCGCAAGAGTCCGCGACGCAACAAGCCGAAACGGCGGTGCCCACCGAGAAGAGAAAAGTCTACGGCAGAGCGCGCAACAGCGTACTCATCGTCCTTTCCGCTCTCGTCGCGATTATTTGTGCCCTCGGCTATCTCGTCAATCCCGAGACCAACGGCGCCCTCGAATTTACGGGCTCAAAAGGACTTGCCATTTTCGACGGCATCACTCCCCTCATCAATCTCGTGAACGGAGACCTTGCGGGTAGCACTCTTGAAATCATCGTGCAACTTCTTCCCACGTTCACCTTCGTGCTCGCGATTTTGAATCTCATCGTCGCAATCACGACCATATCCGTCGGCGTGTACAGCAAACTCTTCAATCTCATATCGGGACTTCTCATCGCGGCGGCGTCCGTATCGACGATTTTCACCGAATGCTTCTTGTCCATGCTCACCGAAGAAATGGAGACTTTGGATATCGTCGATTTCTTGATTAACGATATAATCGGAGACGAAAAATATCTTGTGTTCGTGGGCGCACTCTTCGGACTTTCGATTTTCGCCTGCTCGATAGCGTTCCTCTTCGTCCGCAACGGAAAAAAACCTAAAGCAGAATAATCATCGTGAAACGCAAAAGCCTTGCATCTGCAAGGCTTTTTCTTTTGTCAAAAACAGACGAATACAAAATCCTTTCCCGTTGAGACTATGAAAAACGAACCGCAAATACGGTTCGTTTTGTTGTAGTTCGATTTGATTTTTACTCTATTACTTGGCAAGGTATCTTGCGAGTTTCTTCTTTTCTAGTGCGAGGTATGCCCATTTGACGGGAGGGCAGATTGCCATAAGCACCTCGGACATAACGAAGAGCTTGGAAGGATTGACGTACTTCTTTCCTTTCTCGATGCCTTTGACCATACATTTCGCGACGTGTGCGGGCTTTTGTACGGGGAACGGGCGCTCGGTAATCGTTCTACCGCTACCCTCTGCCGCCTTCTTGAAGAATCCGGTGTCCGTTGCGATGGGATAAAGACAAGTGAGTTGAACGTTCTTCGCTTTTTCGTAGCGGATTCCTTCTTGGAAACCTTGCATTGCGAATTTGCTTGCGCTGTAAAGTGCGTATCCGGGCATTGCCATCTTGCCGATTGCGGAGACGGTGATTGCGAACACACCTTGCTTGTCGCCGATATACTCCACGTATTTCTCGTAGGAATAGATAGGAGAGAACACGTTGACCGCAAAGATTTTTTCGGTGCGTTCCCAGTTCACGTAATCCACTTTCTCGTAATACGGGAAGCCCGCGTTTGCGTAGAAAATGTCGATTGCGCCGAGTTTTTCGATGGCGGTCGAGAAGATGAGGTCGACGTTTTCCTTGGTCGAGACGTCGCATTGCATAACGATGACTTTGGATTTGTCGAAGGATTCGAGGTTGTTGACGTTGAGGTCTACCGCGAGAATTTTGTTATCCCCTTTGACGAGGAGTTTCAACGTTTCGAGACCGATACCGCTGTTTGCGCCGGTAAGCACGATTTTTTTTCCGCTTATCATAATAATCTCCGTAAAGTTTTATTTGTTTAAGTATAAACTATATGCTCAAAAAAAACAAGTCATTTATTTTTTTCAAGCATATAAGTTGCCTTTTCGCGGAGTTCCGCCACCGTTCCGTCGTTGTCGATGACGGCGGTTGCGACCTTTTCGAGGGCACTGTCGGGGGCTTGCACCGCAATGATTTTTTTCGCGCGGTCTCTGTCTACTCCCCTCTTTTCGAGGCGGTTAAGACGAGTCTCTAAGGAGCACTTGACGAGTATGATTTCGTCGAACAAATCTATGACTCCGCTCTCAAACGCAAGTGGTAGTTCCACGACGGCATCCCCTACCGCTCTAATTCTCTTTGCGATTTCGGGGTGTGCGAGAGCGTTCAATTTTAATCTTTCGTTTTCGTCCGAGAAAACTATCGCCGACAAGACGGATTTGTCCACGACTCCGTTTTTGACCGCAGTCGGGAAGAGTTCTCTTAGTCTCTCGACGTAATCGCGGTCGCGGAGCAATTCCGCATTCACTTCGTCGGCGGAGAGCGTAGCATACCCTAACGTTTTCGCTACCGCGAGCACTTCGCTTTTCCCCGAGCCTATTCCGCCTACTATTGCGATTTTCATTTGAGGTCGCTCCATTTCTTTCCCACTACGGCTTCCGCGATGAGGGGGACTTTCAATGAAACGGCGTTTTCCATTTCCTCTTGCAAAATCTTTTTGACCTCGTCAATTTCGTCCGTCGCCGTATCCACGATGAGCTCGTCGTGGACTTGGAGAATCATTTTTGATTTCATACCCTCCAAGCGTTTTTCGACGCCGAGCATAGCGAGTTTGATTATATCCGCTGCGGAGCCTTGCAACGGCGTATTTTTCGACATACGCTCGGCAGACGAGCGCACGAGGTAGTTAGACGCGTTTATATCCGACAAGTTTCTTCTGCGACCGAGCAAAGTGACGGCGTAGCCGTGTTCTTTTGCAAAGGCGACGTTTCCGTCGAGATATTCTTTGACGGTCGGATAGGTCTCGAAATACCTTTCTATGAACTCTCTTGCCTTATACTTCGGAATTGCGAGGTTTTCCGCAAGTCCGAAGTCGCTCATACCGTAGATGATGCCGAAGTTGACCGCTTTAGCGTCCCGTCTTTGAGAGGGGGTGATTTCTTCTTGGGGTATCCCGAGGATTTGAGAAGCGGTCATAGCGTGAATATCGTCCGCGCGATTGTAAGCCTCGATGAGTTTTTCGTCCCCACTGAAATGCGCAAGGAGCCTAAGTTCGATTTGGCTGTAATCCGCCGACACCAACACGTTATCTCCGCTTGCGACGAACGCACTTTTTACGTCCTTAGCCTCTTCGCTTCTGACGGGGATATTTTGGAGATTGGGATTGGTGCTCGACAGCCTGCCCGTCGTCGTAATGCACTGATTGAACTCCGTATGAATTTTTCCTCTGTTCACGAGAGGTTGAAGCCCGACGACGTAAGTGGACAGAAGTTTGGTGTATCTTCTCCATTCGAGAATAAGGGGAATGACGGGGTGTTCGGAGACAAGTCCCGAAAGCACGTCTTCGCTGACGCTATACCCGGTCTTTGTTTTCTTGCCGTGTTTGAGTCCGAGTTTTTCAAAAAGCACTTCGCCGAGTTGTTTGGGTGACGCCACGTTGAACTCGAAACCGACGGCGGAATAAATCCGTTTGGTGAGGTCGTCTACTATGTCCGTATACTTGACTTTGAGGGCGTCGAGTCTATCCGCCTCGACGGAGAAACCTCTCTCTTCCATTTTGCCGAGAACGACAGAAAGCGGTTGTTCAACGTCGTAAAAGAGCCGTTCAAGTCCTTTTTCTGCGATTTGCGCTTTGAGCACGCCCGCATAGTAAAGCATATTCGCGGCGCAAATTTCCAAGCCCTCGGCGCCGAGAACGGCGTCTATAGATTTTATAGGCGCGCTTTCTCGAACGAGGTGCGTCGCTATCATAATATCGAAAAAGTCCTTACCCTCGATACCGTAATTTTTGCGTAGCGACTTCGAGTCGTAACAGACGAGAGTCTTGTCCTTGACGAGGTTTTTGATTTCTTCGAGTGCGCCGTCCACGGTCATTTCCGCGAACAAATCGTCACCGCAAGACACGACGTATTCGGTCCCGCCGTCCGTAGAAAACGAGATTTCGTTCCCGATGAGGAGAGCGACTTTCTCCCCCGTCATCTTTTCTTTTATGCCGTCAAGAGAGGTTATTTCCTCTTTCACGATTTCGCGTTTTACGCTTTGCACAGCGTCCTCTCCCTCTTCAAATTGCATAGTCTGCACAATAGAATTGAGTTCGAGTTCTTGAAGCATCGTCTTGACTTCGGCGGGGAACACGGGGTTGAACGCCATATCGTCGAGAGTACAATCCACGGGGACTTCTCTGTCGATTGTAGCAAGGGTGCGGGAAAGGAGTGCTATCTCCTTGCCGTTCTTGACCGCTTCGCCGAGTTTGCCGGGGATTTCGCCCGCGCGCGCAAGCACCTCGTCGAGACTGCCGTACTTGTCGAGAAGGTCTTTTGCGGTCTTTTCGCCGACACCTTTGATTCCGGGAATATTATCCGACGGATCTCCGCGAAGCGCCTTGTAGTCTATGAATTTTTCTACGGTGAAACCGTCCGATAACAAACTTTCGGGAGTGACTTCGACTATGTCCGTAACTCCCTTTCTCGTCCAGAAAATGCGGGTGGATTCGTTCACGAGTTGAAAACTGTCCCTATCCCCCGTGACGATGATAGTGTCTTCGTCAAAGCGTAGCGACAGCGTGCCGAGAATATCGTCCGCCTCGTAACCCTCGAGGCTCACCACTTTGAGTCGCATTGCGGTGAGGAGTTCTTTGAGGGGTTCGACCTGCATCGCAAGTTCGGCGTCCATAGGTTTTCTCGTCGCCTTATAGCCGTCGAACATTTTGTGTCTGAACGTGGGTGCTTTCAAGTCGAAAGCGACCGCGATATGAGTGGGTTTTTGCTCTTTGACGAGTTTAGCGGTCAAGCGCAAGAAACCGAAAATCGCGCCCGTATACATTCCCTTCGAGGTTTTGAGACCGGGAAGGGCGTGGTAGGCGCGATGAAGCAAACTGTTGCCGTCTATTAGTATGATTTTATCGGACATTATTCGTTATAGGGCAAAATCAAGCCGGCGTCGAGAACGCGCATAGCGTCGTCGTAGCCTTGTTTGCGCATTTTGCCGAATTTCTCCTCGTTGAACGCCATAGCGAGACCGAGGTCGCTTTGAGGCATAATATAAGTTATATCCAAACCTTCTCTTTCGATACCGCGTTTAGGGGGTTTGGATTCCACGTTGGTGCGAATGACCACAAACTTCTTGTAGCCTTGACGCGCGAGAAGATTTATGGGCATATTGTCGTAGACACCGCCGTCTATGTACTTGACGCCGTCGATGACCTTTGGCGGGAAAATGGGGAAGGACGCGGACGCGATGACAAAGTCCACAAGTCTGCCTGCAGGGATTTCCTCTTTCATCAACTCGACTGGTTTCATATTGGTGATGTCGTAAGTGACGAGACCGAAATCGAGGCGAGATGCTCTGACCTTATTTTCGTCGAGACGGTCATATAGCCACTTTTCGCTTTTGACGTAAGAGTCCTTTATGACTTCTCTGAGGTTTGTGAGTTTTTTCCCGGCGTAGGACATCATGTCGAGGTCGAAGTCCTTATTTTTGTATCTGGAAATCCAATCGGGATCTATATCAAATACGGTGCTGAAAGTGACCTCGTCCCAAAGGGAGGCCATTCTTTCCACGCCCTCGGACACGAGAACCGCGCCGTTGACCGCACCGATAGAAGTGCCCGCGACGCCGTCGAAAACGACGCCCGCCTCATAGAGTGCCTCGATTGCGCCCATTTGATAGACGCCCTTCGCTCCACCGCCTTCAAGAATCAGACCGAGTTTTTCTCCTTTCATATTTTGCTCCTATATGCTCGCACGCAACGTTTACGTGCTTATTTTGTACCGTTAAACTCCCTTTTTAGTTGCCGTGCAACCTATTTATCGTTTTGTTGTTCAGCGTGTAGGTGCTTTGCGGAGTGATGTCTCCGTAGGTTTGACCGTAACTGAACAGCATTGCGTCGAGTGCGACGGGAAGGGAGCCCATCACTTCGCTTGCTCTCACCATTTGTATTCTTTCGTCCGCAAGGGTGTATGTGAGTTTAGACTCCTCACCGAGCGCAGAAGAGATAAATCCGAGGTGGAAATAATCCGTTCTGTTGTAACTCACCGACCAAGTGTCCATGAAGTCCTTATTGGAGAGCAGTCTTTCTCTTACGATGGTGTTGAGCATCGAGAAGAGGGCATTGTCGTAGTCGCTGAGCAAGTTCAATACGTCGATGGGTTGCCAATTGTATATATCGAGGAAGCCCTCTTGCGTGAGCGTGCTGTTCTTTCCCTCCGCGATATTTTTCTCTGCCATTTCGGGAGTGCAGTACTCGTTTTCGCTGTTGCTGTAACCGCCGTAATAGATATTCAATCCCGTTCCTACGAGGTTGGACATAATGCAGTTGCGGAGGGTGAGGTGCGTGTAGCACACGCCGGTTTCGTCCGCGTTGGTGCTTGCGTAAATGCCCGTAGTGATGCAGTTTCTTATCACGGAGCCGTTGACGGTGACGTCGGCGTTATCGATGATTATTGCGGTTCCGCAGTTTTCGATGACACAGTACTCAATCGTAATATTTTCGTGGTGGTTGGCGTTCCCTTTTCCGATTTGATAGATATTGATAGCTCTACCCGTCATACCCTTGGTCTCGTCGGCGGAAGAGATTTCGTCTTGCGCCGAGTTACAACGGACGGTTAGGTTTGAAATCGTGACGTTGCTCGTCGGGATGAGGATTAGTTCGTCGTTTGCGCCTACTTGTTGGAACTCCGCGGAATACATATATCCGTTGCCGTAAACGTTCTTGTAAGCGAATATGCCGATGTCGCGCCAGTTGTCGTACGTCCCTTCGGGGTTGTCCATGAACTTAACGTTCGACTCGAAAGAGATGGCGCGTTGCTCGTTCGACGCTCTTTTGAGGTCCTTCCAAGAATTTGCCGCAACGCCCGATACGACCTTTACGTCAAACGAACAAGTCGTATAATCCGCGATGCTGTATTTCGGATATTTCGCGCTAACGACGACGGTAAGAGTTTGCTTGGTCTCGTCGGTGATTTTGTCCTTATCGAAGTAGAGGACGTTGCCGACGAAGTACGCCTTGTCCGACTTTTCGCCGTTTTCGTAGACCTCGAAGTTAAAGGCGGAGTAGAATTCTTCAGCCTCGTCGAGATTTTCGGGCGCGGTGGGACGGAGGAAGTTTATCGCGAACGAGTTGTTCGTCGTCGTCAAGTCGTTCAAATCCGTAGGATTGACGTATTTTGCGGATGCAAAGACGGTTTCTCTGCCGATACCGACTTCAAAACTCTGCGTACTTCTATCGATAGCAAGCACCGAAACTTTTTCTTCGACGTGCAACGTTACGGTTGCGACGCCGTCGGAGGAGGTTGCGGTGATTGTGACGTAGCCCTTGCCCACGGTAGTCACTACCCCGTTTTCGTCGACGGTAGCGACGTTTTCGTCGTCCGACGACCAACTGACTGCGGGTACGCCGTCCGCGAATACGCTACTGTACTTCGCGGTGAGATAGAGGTTTGCGCCCGTAGTGAGAGTTAGCCCGCTTTCTGCGCCGAAGAGTTTCGCGTGTTCGATTTCAATATCGTTATTCGAGCAAGCGTAGACGTTGACTTTTTCGCCGTTCACCTCGAAACTTGCGTTGACGCCGACGGGCAACACAAGTTTGCCGTCTTGTATCGTGCAATTATCGAGTGCGCTAATATCGCTTTCGTCCACACCCAAGTCGTCGAGGGAGATTTCGTTCGTATGGGAATAGAATTCCTTCCCGAACCTCGTCACGCCGTCCGAAACGGTGATTTCGACGCTTGCGGACACTTGACCGTCCTCCGTGGTTGCGTAGTGGTGAACGGTGGTCGTACCTGCGCCGACAGCGGTAATAATACCGTTCCCGTCGACTCTGACGATATTTTCGTCGTCGGATGACCAAACGACGTTGTCCGCAACGCTTTCGATAGGCGTATAGACTGCCTCAGCATACGTTACGTCACCTACGACGAGATTGGTATTCGCCTTTATGGTAATCTTCTTGACCGCTTTATCCACGACGTAGACGAAGCATCTGTCCGAGATACCGTCCGCCGAAACTTTCACCCAGAAACGACAATAGGTATTGATTCTGATTTTGCCCGCGGACGTATCCGTAACGACCGCCGCCACTTCGCTGACGAAACCGCTCGCGTAGTTTTCGGAATAATCTTCGTCGAGGCAAACGAGGTCTTCTATTTCCCACTCTATATCGTAGTTCTTCGCCTTTTCCGGGAGAATCGTGACGGTGAGATAGTCGTTCAAATCGACCTCGTCGGTCGTCAAGCCGATTTCGATAGACTTAGAGGAGAGTGTAACTTCCTCGACGCCTATATATGCGGTCACCGAGATAAAGACGGTGACGGCGGCAACGACCGCAACGATTACTATAGGAATGATTATCAATATTCCTACCATTAATTTTTTCATAGTTTATCCTTCCTGCGCGTATATACGCGCGCGCTATTCATTAGATTATATTCCGCAAAACCGTTTGCGGAAACTCGTCGGCAATTTTGCCGTCGTCAGTTGACTCCGATTCCGTGGAGTCTGTCGATGAGTTTATTGTTTATGGTATAAGTCGAGGACGGGATAATGTCTTCGACGGTGTTCTTATAGGTGTAGAGATATACCTCGTTTTGCAAGACGTTTTCAAATCCGCTGAGAATATCGCTGGTGACGTAAGTGAGTCTTTCGTCCTCGAACGTCCATTCGAGATAAGTGGGATATTGCACGCCCGAACTCATAAATCCGATGAGGAAGAATTGCTCGCGGTTATACTCGTAGCGATAGTCCGCAATACTCTTATCGAGGAGTTTGTCGCGGAGAATTGCGTTGATACCTTGCGCAAGAGCCATTTCGGTGGAACCCGAACCGAGAACGTCGGCGGGAAGCAAATTCATCGAGTTTATGCTCTGCCAATTGTATATATCGAGGAAACCGAGTTGAGTATAGGTGGTGTTTCTACCCGTGGCAATGAGTGCATTGCGCTCCTCTTCTCTGTCGTCGCCGGGCAAATAGTCCTTATACTCGAAACTGAGACTCATACCGGTGAGGTTTGACATAACGCAGTTCTTCGTGGTGAATTTGGAAAATCCTACATCAACCACCCCGTTGCTTTCCCACGTCCTTGTCGGGACGTAGATGCCGACGCCTGCCGAGTTGCGGAAAATACAACCCTCGACGAAGTTTTCGCAAGTGAATACTTTGTAGAGTGCGTTACCGTTTTCAAAGATACAATATTCCGCTCTCGTATTTGAGAGATAAGAATAGACGCCGTCCACATAGTCGCCGTGTCCGTGTCCCGTCGTGCCGAACATAATGCAAGAACCTTGGAGTCCTTCGGTATCGTCTGCGGTGATGATTTCCTTATCCGAGTCGTTAGCGCGGAAAGTGGCATTGGACACGAAAGAGTCGTTTGCGTTGCAAATCATAAGCGCACCGTGTGTGTTGGTCAGTTGACCGGGGTCTGCCGAGAGCATAAAGCCGTTGCCGTACAAGCCTTTGGAGTTGGTCAAAATGGGATAGTCGGCGCGAATGCTTTCGTCGTATTTCACGTCGTCTACGAGGCAAACGTTGAGTTTGTCCTCGGTACCCGCTTTCAAAGTCTCGAAGTCGTTCGCTTCGACGCCGTTTACGACCTTTATATCCACGCTCGCAGAAGAGAGGTCGGGGTTTGCGAACTTCGGATATTTCGCCGTGACTTTCACGGTGAGAGAGGTTTTCTCGCTAATCTTGTCGCCCGCGAAATAAAGACGATTGCCGACGAAGTAGCCCTTGTCGCTGATAGAGCCGTTTTCGAGAAGTTCAAACTTGAACGCTTCGTAAAAACCGCCGAGTTCGGTCTCGGGAGGTATGGGGCGAATTATCGTGACGTCGATATAGTTTGCGACGAGGTCGCGACCGATGGATATGCCGTCGATTTGAGTACGACTAAGCGTAACCTCTTCGACGCCGATATGCATATTCGCGGAAACCACGACGGACACGAGGGACACGACGAGCATAATGATAATCGGTATAATGACTAAGATTCCTATCGTAACTTTTTTCATATATCTCCGTTTGACGCACGGACTGAAGGTTAATTCAATCCGCAGTCGTTGCTAACCAAATTAGATGAAGGAGTAAGGTATGCTTTCGTTGTACTCTACACCCACACCGTGAAGTCTGTTGATAAGTTTTCTGTTTATCGTATACGTAGACGAGGGAGTTATGTCCTCGGTCTCGTTGTCGTAGACGAAGAAGTAGCAAGTGTTCTTGACGAGATTTCCTATACCGCTGACCATATCGCTCGTGAAAACGGTGAGACGGGTGTCTTGCATTACGCCCGACAAGCAGGACTTATCGAGCATACCCGTACTCATAAAGCCGAGGTGGAAATATTCCTCACGGTTATAAGAGTAACGGAAACTGTCGAGGGACTTATCCGTAATCTTTTCACGGAGCAATGCGTTGACCATTTGCGCAATCGCGATTTCGGCATCGCTCGTGCCTATTGCGGTATCCGGCAAAAATCTCATCGTGCTGACGCTTTGCCAGTTGTATATATCGAGGAAGCCGAGTTGATTGAACGTGGTAACTCTGCCCTCTTCAATCATCTGGTCTCTATACTCGTCGCCGAGACTGCTATATTTGTTGAAGTCGAGATTGATGCCGAGACCGGTGAGGTTTGACATAACGCTGTTCTTTATCGTGAGAGTTGTATACATCACGTTGTTTTCTTTTAGTGTCCAGCAACGAGTGTAAATACCTACACCCGAAGAGTTGCGGAAGATACAACCGTCGATATAGCACTCGCACGTGAGCGGTTTATAAAGCACGTCCGCATTCTCGAAAATGCAATATTCGGCTTTGTTTCCTCTCACGAACGTATCGTTTCCTTTACTGTCGCGGTCACCCGCATACAACGCGCCCGCCATAACACAAACGCCTTTGAGTCCGTCGGTATCTTCGGTGGATATGACGTCTTTGGTGGTGTTGTTTCCTCTAAACCAGCCGTTGGAAATCGTCACGTCGTCGCCCTTGACGTAGAGAAGCGCACTCATATTGTTGTCGAGTTGTCCCGGTTCTGCGGAATACATATATCCGTTGCCGTAATAACTCTTATACATATGGAGTTGGCTTGCGGTCTTGCCTTCGTATACGCACTTCGTGGTGTCGCCGTCGAAAGTTCCGACAGCAACGTCGTATAGCGTGATGCTGTTCACGAGAACGGCATTGTATTGTTTTGCGTCCGCCGTCTTTCTGAGAGCGGAATAACTGTCGATTGCAACGCCGTCTACAACTTTGATTTCAACTGAGTCCGTGGTGAGCAGACTGTCTTTGAATTTCGGATACTTGGCGGTCACTTTCACGGTGAGAGTGGTCTTTTCGGTCACTTTTTCGTGGTCGAAGTAAAGACGATTGCCGACGAAGTAGCCCTTGTCGCTGGCTTCACCGTTTTCGAGAAGTTCAAACGTGAACGCCTCGTAGAACGCTTGCTTGTCTGCGGTCGGTTCGGGGAACACGATTTCAACGTCGATATAGTTTGCCTCGACGTCCGTGTTCACGGATATATCCTTATAACGCAAAGTCGGAATGACGTATTCGAGTGCAAGTCCCGCGTCCGAATATTCGGTCTTGGTCCTGTCGATGATTACGCTGACCACCTTGCTTCTGACCATCACTTCGATTTCGTCACTGTATTCGCCCGCCGTCACGGTTACGGTAACTATACCGTCCGCTTTGCCGACGAGTACGCCGTTTCCGTCTATCGTTGCCACCCTCTCGTCGCCGACCGTCCAAGTTGCCGAAATTTCGTCCGTCTTGAACGCGCTCTTCCAGCCGACTTCGAAGTTGAGTGCGTCTCCTACCGCAAGGATATAATCCTCGTTCTCGTTGTAGGCGAAGATACTCTTGTTCTTGATTTCGATGCCGTCCGAGACGAAGAGTGTGCAAACGCCGTTTACGGTCTCGAAATTCGCCTCTTCTTTGTCGTCGGCAATTACGAGTTTTTCTCCGTCAACGGTGCAGTTGACCGTGTTTATAATATCCGTCGCCTCGACTCCGAGTGCAGAGAGGGATATTCTTCTCGTATGAGTGACCACGTCCGCGCCGAGGAGAGTAACGTTTTTCTCGACGGTGAAGTCAAAGTCCGCACTGTCGATATATTCCGCGTCCGAAACGTACACTCTTGCTTTGACCACCGCATTTCCCGCTTTCACGCCGTGCGCTACGCCGTTCGAGTCGACGGTGAGAACGCTTTCGTCGGAAGACAGCCATTCGACTTTCGTCGTGGTAGCGTTGACGGGAGTGAGATATACGTCGAGCAAAGTGCTTTCGCTCTCGAGGAGTCTGTTCTCCCCTACCACTTCTACCGATTTCAGTTCGTCGTCCGCGACCTGCACGGTGCAACTTGCCTGGACGGTCTCCGCCGATCCCTTTATCACGAACGTGCAACTCGTATTGACTTTGAAACGTCCGCTCGTGTTTTCATCCACGGCGTTGCCGTAAGAGTCCACGAGGGTGACGGGAGGGAGCACCTCTTTGACGTTTTGGTCTTCGTCTTTGTTGTTGATATAGTATTCGTACTCTTCCTGATAGGCGGTGTCGAAACAGCGAATACTGTTTTCGTCAATAGTCCAAGTACAAGTCTTGTCCGACGCCTTTTCGGGAAGAATGGTGACTTTCACGTAATCGTTTACGTCGTAAATTTCTCCGGTGAATGCGATTGCGACTTTGTTCTTGTCGAACGAAATCTCCTCTACGCCTATGTGCGCCCTCGTGGAAACCACTACGGACACTGCGGAGACGACGGCAAGGATAATCACGGGAATTATCACCAATATGCCGATCATTATTTTTTTCATTACGGTTCTCCGATTAAGGCACTATCTTGAGATAGCGTTTTTCGAGATTGACGAAGAGCAAACATACGCTTGCAATCAATACCGCTCCCGATACGCCGGCGAGTATGCCGTAAACCATGGGGCGCGTCATCACGAAATTGGAGTCACCTATCGAAAATCCGAAACTGAAAATCATCGCAAACACGCCGTACAACACAGCGGTGATGATACCCGTGAAGAGTGCGAGAGCGACGTTCTTGTTTGCGCTGACAAGTTCGCCGTCACCCGACACGTTGAACGTCGGAGACTTGATGTCCGCCCACATGGACAGACACGTCTGCGCAAGCACGACCATTTCGGAAATGCCGAAGATTGCCCCCGTATCCGTAGGAGTCAGAACGTTCCCCCACTCGTCCGAGCCGAACGTCAACCCGACAATAAGACAACTGAGCGCCACCGAAAGAGTGCCGACAATTGAGTACAGGAAAAGTTTGACCAGAATTTGAGTGGTGTAACTGACGGGGATAACCTTGGTGTGATAGAACACGTTGCCTTCCCTCGAAATCGTCGTCGAGGCGAAGGATACGATTATGGTGACGAAGATGATGATAACGAGCAAGGTGAGTCCGGGGACTATTGTCGCGCCGACGCTCTTCTTGCCCATAGACGCCGCGAGTTCGTTGCAGTAGTAGACCATAACGGGAGCCGCGCACGCCATCGCAAGATATTGGAAACTGTAGTTGAAACTTCTGAAAATGAGGAAGAACTCTCTGTGGAAGAGCGTCGCGAATACCGAACGCTTTTTGTTCTTCTGATTTTTCTTTTGGAAGGTAACCTTCTCGGTCTCGATACCCTTCAAAATCGTGCCGTAGTAGAACTTCGTGGTGACGAAGTACGCACCCACGCCGAGAACGACGTTGATGAGGAATATCCAAAGGAAGGAAAGTCCCAAATCTTTCGCCGTAAGTCCGCCCGCGACTTTGCCGTTGAGCACGTACGCATACCAGTTGAAAGGATAGGCGTGCGTCGCAAAGTTCGTGAGTTTCGCTTGTATCACGGGGTCGGTGAAAAGGCTTGCGTTGTTGTCCGAAAGATAGGTGAGGACGCTCGACAACGCTTCCATATAAAGCACGAAACATCCGCATATCACGAGGATGATGAAGATGAGTATGAGCAAGAATTGGTTCTTTATCGCATTCACGAACTTCATGACGGGGATTGCGACGAGGTTTGCGATGAAGAACGGGAACATAGTCGAGAAAATTATCATGCCGATGGCGGCAAAATAATAACCGACCGCCGCGTCCGTAACCACGCCGAATACCACGTAAAACGGAAGGGTGAACAGCACGCATACCACGAAGTTGTGAAGTGCGCAATAAATGGATTTTGCAAGAAGAATTTCCGCGCCGTTGACGGGGAAACGCAGTAGCAGTTCGTTGTCGCCGTTCATATACAGGTTTTTGACGACGGTGCTGATTGCGACTATCGTTTCGATGCCCATGGTGAGCAAGGTGATAAGCACGAGAAACTCTATTCTGAGTCCCGAACGCACGACGAACATTCTCGTGAGGAAGTAGATGCCGACGACGAGAAGCGCATAGACGACGAGAGCAAAAAGCACGTTGACGGCTTTCATTCCCTTGTCTTTGGCGGTCATCTCGGTGCTCGTTCCGTAACGAGAACGAAGGTCGAGGCGGAACAGCGTCTTAACGCTTTGCCAAGAAATGGATTGTTTCATCAGTCCTTATCCTCCGTTTCTACGGTGTCGTTATCCTCGACGGGCATATCGGGGCGCATATCCGCGCTTTCTTGTGCGGCGTAGTCTTCAAACAAACGTTTTTCGTAAGTGCCGGTGATCTTGAAGAATCTTTCTTCGAGGTTCGCCTTGTTTTGTTCGTTGTTCTTGAGGTCGAACATATCGATGAGTTTGCCTTCGTTGATGACGGCTACTCTGTCGCAGAGTTTCTTGACGAGGTCAAGGTTGTGCGAACTGAAAAATACGGTATTGCCCTTTGCGCAGTGTTCGCGCATATGTGCGATGATTTCCGCCGTGGATTGAGGGTCCAAGCCCATCATAGGCTCGTCGAGAACCCAAAGTTTAGGTTCGTGAATAAGCGCCGCTATGATACAAATCTTTTGTTTCATACCGTGGGAATACGCCTTGATTTGTCTGTCCGCCGCGTAACGGAGTTTGAAGAGGTCGATATAACGCTCGAATCTTTCCGTTCTGTCCGCAAGGGAGACTTTGTATAGGTCCGCGACGTAATCAACGTATTCTCTGCCCGTGAGTTTCTCGTAGACGGAGTGGTTGTCGGGGACGTAACCCATATTCATCTTTGCGCCGATAGGATCCTTCGCGATGTCGTGACCGCAGATTTCGATACTGCCTCCGTCGAAAGGAAGTATGCCGGTGAGGCATTTGATTGTGGTAGACTTACCCGCACCGTTTTGTCCGAGGAAGCCGAATATTTCACCGGGTTGAAGTTCGATACTTATATCGTCGACGGCAAGCCTGTCGCTTTTGGGATATTTCTTTGTCAAATGTTCAATTTTTAGCATAACGTTTTTCTCCTGAATAATTATTGTTGCGACGATGGTCGCGAAAACGGGTAATCCCCCCGAACCGTCACTGCAGCAGCACCGACGATACTTTAAGTTCAAACGATGACGAGGACGATTTCTTCCCTTTGACAAAATTCGACGTTTTTCCCTCGTCGAAAACGAGTCCCTTCAAGGAACGCTTCCCGAGAGAAAGAACGTATCTGAATTCGTCCATCGAGAAAAGGAAAAGTCCGAAAACCGCAGAGACGCCGACGAATTTCAGCGACAATACGGCGTAAAACGCAGAACGGGACGCAAGCACGTATAACGCTTGCCATACGATTCCCGTCAAAAATGTTGTCGCAAACGCTATCGCAAAAAGAGCGGACACCGCGCGACGAAGTCCCGTCGGCAAACTCCTCACGACCAAACCAAGCACGAACAAAAGCGCAAGCACGACTATCGTGCCGGCTACTCCGAGGATTGCGTTGGTTAAGTTCAAAATCACGTTTACGTTCATATTTGCTTCTCCGATAGCACCTCACACGCGTGCGTGTAAAATACAATATCTTGTACCATTTTACCACGAAGACACCAACGTGTCAACGCTATTGATATATTTTAGTCTCTGTACTCGCATATAACAATATACCGCGTGACACGCAAGATATGGGTTTTATTTACTTTTATCCGCAACAAGTGCAGTACGCTTGACTATTTTTCCAAGAAAGAGTATAACGGATTTCTAAAAGATTGATTAAAAAACTGCGTCGCGCGACGTATAGGCAATATATGGAATACGAAATACTTCTCCCCCTTGCGATGATACTTCTCCTCTCGAAGTTGTTGTCGATGGGTTGCAAAAAAATCGGGCTCCCCACCGTCATCGGTATGCTTGTTGCAGGCATACTTATCGGTCTTATCAAACTCATTCCCGGACAAAAAATTCTGACTTCGTTCACCCTCGAAGGACTTTCCTTCCTCGCAAAAATCGGCGTCATTTTGATTATGTTCTCGGCGGGCATAGAAACAGACCTCAAACAATTCAAGTCCACGGGTATACCCTCGGTGGTCATCACCTCTCTCGGCGTAATCTTCCCCCTCGGTTTCGGATTCATCGTAGCCTGTCTCTTCAACGGCGGTTTTTCAAATCTCGACACGCACACGATTCTCAGCAATATGTTCTACGGTACAATCCTCGCCGCGACCTCGGTGAGCATAACCGTAGCCGCCCTCAAAGAACTCGGCAAACTCAACACGAAAGTCGGCACCTCTATCGTGTCGGCGGCAATCCTCGACGACATAATCGGCGTCATACTTCTCTCCCTTTTCATCAGCCTCGAAAACAGCGGTTCGGCGGGTGAAATCGGCAAGACGATAGGCATGATGATAGCATTCTTTGCGGCGGCTATCGCGGTCGGTATCGTCCTCGATACGATGCTCAAATGGGTGTCCAGAAAATACCCGCACACAAGAAGAATACCCATCTTCTGTTTCGCCATGTGTTTCTTCTACGCATGGGCGGCAGAACACTGGTTCGGAGTGGCGGACATCACGGGTGCGTACGTTGCGGGACTTATTCTTTCCAACATCGGAGAGAAGCATTACGTGGACCAAAAAATCGAAACGAGCAACTACTTGATTTTCGCTCCCGTTTTCTTCGCAAATATCGGAATCCAGACTTCATTCGGCGGAATTGACGGCAGAATGGTCGGTTTTGGTTTTGCGTTCATCTTGGCGGGCATTCTCGGCAAGGTTGTCGGATGCGGGCTCGGCGCGCTAATTTGCAAGTACTCCGTCAAGGATTCTTTGCGTGTAGGCGTCGGTATGATGGTGCGTGCGGAGGTCGTCCTCGTATGCGCTCAAAAGGGCGTTTCGGCGGGTATGGTCAGTGCGGATATTATGCCATTCATCATCATTTTGATTATCCTCACGTCCCTGCTCACCCCCATATTTTTGAAAGCATCTTACAAGGGTGACGGCACCCTTCCTCCCACTACGCTGAACCCCGTTCTTGCGACTCCCGACGGCAATGCGGAGGCTCCCGAAACACCACTGAACAACGACTGAAAAACCTTTACTTAGGATAAATATGACTCAAGATTTACAATCGACGAAACTCGGAAAAGAACCTATCGGAAAACTCATTTTGCACATGAGCGGTCCTTCTATATTGTCCATGCTCGTTCAGGCGCTGTATAACGTTGTAGACAGCATTTTCGTGGGTATGTACGATGCGACGAACGGAGTGCTCGCACTCTCTTACGCCATGCCTATGCAACTCCTCGTCAACGCATTCGCAATCGGATTTGCAGTCGGTTGCGGTTCGGTTATATCTCGAAAACTCGGCGAGGGCAAAAACGTAGACGCAAGCGCCGCCGCGCAAACCGGACTTCTCCTCTCCCTCCTCTGCGGACTTACCTTTTTGGTGATAGGCTACTTCGTAGCGAACGGCTTCATTTCCGCCTATACGACGGGTGCCGCCGCCAAACTCGATGGTGGTGCGGATTGGGCGAAAGTTCAAGAAATGGGCACTACCTATCTCACCATATGTATTTGCTGTTCGATAGGCGTTATGGTGGAAACCATGCTCAACCGCATACTACAAGCGATGGGCAACATGATAATACCTATGATTGCGCAATTGACGGGTGCGATAACGAATATCATCCTCGATCCGATTTTCATCCTTGCGGGTAATATGGGCGCGGTCGGCGCGGCTATCGCCACCGTTACGGGACAAATTGCGTCTATGTTCGTCCCCCTCATCGTCCTCACGAAAAAGCACTTCGACATACAAATCTTCTTCAAAAAAGGTTTCAGAGTGCAAAAGGCAATCGTCCTCGAAATCATCAAAGTCGGGCTTCCGTCCGTCGTGCTCAACGCAATCGGCTCGATTATGTATATGATTTCAAACGTCATCCTCAACGGCTTCAAAGACGCTGTCTGGGCGTTCGGAATCTACTTCAAAGTGCAATCTTTCGTGTTCATGCCCGTGTTCGGACTGAACCAAGGTTGTATGCCTATCATGGGCTACAATTACGGTGCAAACAACCGCAAACGTTTCGACAAAACTTTCTTCACCTCTATGCTTATAGCCTTTGGCTATATGACTCTCGGGTTGATTGTTTTCCACTCCATGCCACAATATATTCTTGCGCTCTTCTCTCCCGACACGGCAAACAAGGTTGCGGTCGGCTCCGAAGCACTCCGACTTTGCTCTATCGCATTCGTTTCGGCAGGCGTTTCGGTCATCATGATTGCTATGTTCAACGCGATTGGACAAGGAGTGAAAGCGATGCTTATATCCCTTCTCCGCCAAATCGGCATACTTGTCCCCCTCGGTTACGTATTGTCCAACTACACCGACCTCGGACTTACCGGATTTTGGGTCGCGTTCCCCGTTGCAGAGTTCGTGACGACGGCAATATTCTTCCCGATTGCCCTTGCTACGATAAAGAAAATCTTCAAGAAAAAAGACGAAGAGCAAGCCTTGCGCATGGAAGAAAACCTTGCGCTCAATCCCCCCGAGCCCGACTTCGCCGAATAATCTTTTTCAAAATACGGCTTACAACCTCAAAATCCGATGAAATCCTCGTCGGATTTTATTTTACTATTTGCCTCATATTGCTTGTCATAAAAACTTGCTTTTTCGCTTTCCCATAGGTTAAATTCTTCGCAAGGAGGTCTAATATGAACTTATCAGACGCAAACAATTTAACGGAACAATTATTATCTGCAGAATGGGTAAAAATCATCCATCCCGGCACCGCGCCTGCAACCACGGCGGAAACGAAAAGAATATATGCACAAGAAAACAATTCTTCTCATTGTTCAGTTTGTCTAAACTTAAACGGGTGCTGTTTTGTTATCAATATTTGTCCCGCTATTCCGCATCATCCGCATTGTCATTGCTATTTGAATAACGTACAGCGCATGACCGTTACGATAGAATGTCCGATAATTAAATTTACAAGGTATGCGTTTGTCCATCAAGAAGTCGGAGATAAAAAGCAACTTTTTGAAGCGTGGGGATTTGATATTAGCGACTCGGAATATTTGCAAAAAGAATTTTCAGAACAAGCATATATTGCTTATTCTACCGGAAATTATACTCTCGCAAATCTAAACAGTTACGCTCAAAAAATTAACATTGAAATTACTCTAAAACGAAAAGACAACAACGAGTACATAACGTTCAAAACAGGTTGGACGGTTTACCCTGACGGGAAAATTTTGCTCGCAACGCCATACGCTAATCAAAAAAAATAAATTTACAAACTTTGCAAAACTGTATTATACTCATAATAAGGAGATTTGATTTATGCAAGAATACGACATAGTTGAACTAATAGTCGAAAAAGAGTGTTACGCCAAAGAAGGGGCGCACAAAGGGGATATAGGCACCATTTTGGACCCGCGAAAAATCGAGGGCTCATGGTTTGTCGTTTTTCCAAAAGAGTTATATATAGACGATAACGAGCAATTGGCTCAAAATATTGCTGAAGCCGTAATCAAAGAAGAGGACTTGCGACTTGTAAAAGCGATGAACGTTGATTTATCAGAAGAATATTTTTGTTTCACGCACAATCCGCAAATCATAGACAACGTCCCCGACGACCTCTATGAAGTGCTTGAAAGAAGAGGCGATCTCGACAAATGTTTCTCCCCTATTCCAAAGCCCAAAAAAGACGAAACAAAAAAGGATTAATTGTCGTCAAAAGTAATTTTCAAACAGACACAATCAAAGCATTAAACAAAAAAAATCCGACGAGAGTATCGTCGGATTTTTATTCTATATCGAACAAATCTTCATACGCACAATCAAACGTTTCCTTAAGTTTTTTGATATGCGCCACATCGGGTTCGGTGTAGCCGTTTTCCCAGTGTCCTATCGTTTTGAAGGGCACTCCCAACTTCTCTGCCAAATCCTTTTGCGTCATCTCATTGACTTTTCTGAGTTCCTTGATATTATCGCCAATTGTTTTCATATTTATATTATCTCAACAATTGAGTATTTGCGCTTGGCGGTCTCAATATTTGAGCATTTACATCGGCGCGTCGCGCCTCGAGTTCCGTCTCCGAAAGAGTAATTGCGTATACTCACCCGCCCATAGTGCAGTTCGAACAAAAACAATCATATCATTCCGAGCGTAGCGTGGGAATCTCCCGGAAGGGAAACGACACATAAACACCACCATTATTTCACCAAACAATGTTTTATCCACAAAAAATCCACCGATAAACGGTGGATTTTTTCATTATGCACTAAAATTAGGCTTACTTAATAATCGCTTTGTCCCAATGCTCGTCGGGAGCATAACCCATAAGTTTTGCGACGGTTGCAGCCATGCCCGAAAGTCCGAATTCGCCGTCTGCGATTTCGACGTCCGCGTTGTAAACAATGAACGGAACGGGGTTCAAAGAGTGCGCCGTACGCACCGCAATTTTGCCTTTTTTGTTCTTTTCGAGCATCTCGTCCGCGTTGCCGTGGTCGGCGGTTACGACGAGGATAGCGTTCGCTTTATCTATGACGGGAAGAAGTCTTTGGAGTCCGAGATCAACAGCCTCTACGCCGACTATCGTAGCGTCGAGATTGCCGGTATGACCGACCATATCGCCGTTCGGATAGTTGCAACGGATGAAGCCGTATTTACCGCTTTCGATAGCCTCGATAACTTTGTCGGTGACTTCTGCCGATTTCATCCAGGGACGCTCGTCGAAGGACACCTTATCGCTGGGGATTTCCTCCCAGGTTTCGAGGGTATCGCTGAATTTTTCACTGCGGTTGCCGTTCCAGAAATACGTCACGTGGCCGTACTTTTGAGTTTCGGACACGGCGTAAGAGGGAACGTTATGGTTCACGCAAAATTCCGAGAGCGTATATTTGATTTTCGGTGGTTCGACGAGGAATTTTTCGGGGAGTTTGAGGTCTCCGTCGTATTGGAGCATACCCGCGTATTCGACCTTGGGCATATCCTTTCTGTCGAACTTATCGAAGTCGGCGTTGTCGAAAGCCATACTGAGTTCGATTGCGCGGTCCCCTCTGAAATTGAAGAGGATGACGCTGTCGCCGTCGTGCATTGCGCCTACGGGCTCGCCGTTTTCTTTCACGACGAAAGCGGGAAGGTCTTGGTCGATGACACCCGGATTTTCGGCGCGGAAGGTTTCGATTGCCTCGGTAGCGGACGCAAATCCCCTACCCTCTCCGTAGACGTGGGTGTAGAAACCGTCGCGGACCATATCCCAGTTTGCGAAATATCTGTCCATCGTGATTTTCATTCTACCGCCACCGGACGCAATACGCGCGTCGAAAGCACCGTCGTTCAGTTCCGCCATAGCGTTTTCGAGTTGCTCGACGTAGACGAGAGCGGAAGTCGCGGGGACGTCTCTTCCGTCGAGAAGAGCATGCACTCTGACCTTCTTTACGCCGTCCGCTTTTGCGCCCTTGATAAGTGCGACGAGATGGGAGATATTGCTATGCACGTTGCCGTCCGAAAGGAGCCCGATGAAGTGCATAGTGCCGTCCAATTTCAAGCAATTATCTTTGAGCGTAGTCCATGCGGATGACTTGAATATATCACCGCTTTCGATAGCCTCTTCGACGAGTTTCGCACCCTGCGAATAGACTTGACCGCAACCGAGTGCGTTATGTCCGACTTCGCTGTTGCCCATATCGTCGTCGGAGGGAAGTCCGACCGCGGTGCCGTGCGCCTTGATATAGGTATGCGGACACGTGGACAGAAGTTTGTCGAGAGTCGGAGTATTTGCAAGCGTAACGGCGTCGCCGAGACCGGTCTTAGACTGTCCGACGCCGTCCATAACTACAAGAACGATTTGTCTCATATTATATCCTTTTTGGTCGTGCAAATCATAAGCGCGCCGTTTTTTGTATTGTCAAAACGGCACGTTTATACACACGTTTTTGTTTGTTAAAACCTTATTTTTGCGATTTGCGCATTTAATGCGCCCGCAAAACACGGGCGCATAAATTTGCTTAGAAGTTTACGACTTGGCTGAAATCGACTGCCTTCAAGGACGCTCCGCCGATGAGACCGCCGTCGATGTCGGGTTGTGCCATAAGTTCGGATACGTTCTTGGGGTTCATGCTTCCGCCATATTGGATGCGGAGTTTGTTTGCAAGTTTTCTGCCGTAGAGTTTTGCGACCATGCTACGGATATTCTTAATGGTTTCTTCCGCTTGTTCCGCAGTTGCGGTCTTACCGGTGCCGATTGCCCAAACGGGTTCGTATGCGATGACGATGTTTTTGAGTTCTTCTTCGGAGATGCCTTCAAATGCGCCGTTGACTTGTTTTCTGACGACGGATTTGGTACGGTTTTTCTCGCGTTGTTCGAGGGTTTCGCCAACGCAGATGATGGGTTTGAGACCTGCCGCAAGCGCCGCTTTGACTCTGCCGTTTACGGTTGCGTCGGTTTCGCCGAAATATTGACGGCGTTCACTGTGTCCGATGATGACGTATTCAACGCCGAGTTCGACGAGCATATTCGCGCTGATTTCGCCCGTGAACGCACCTTTTTCAGCCCAGTGAACGTTCTCCGCGCCGACTTTGATATTGGTGCCTTTGGTCATTTCGACTGCGGTTGCAAGGTCGGTATAGGGGGTGCAAATGACGACGTCGCATTTCGCGTCCTTAACGAGAGGGATAAGGTCGGTGATGAGAGCCTTGGTATCCGCGATGGTGTTGTTCATCTTCCAGTTGCCTGCTATGATAGGTTTTCTTGCCATAATTTTTTCTCCTTTATATAGTCGTGCCGAAGCGCGAATTATTCATTGAATTAGTTATATTAGTCTTTGTCGTTGAGGCATGCGATACCGGGAAGAACTTTGCCTTCCAAGAATTCGAGGGAAGCCCCGCCACCGGTAGAGATATGGGACATCTTATCCGCATAGCCGAGGGTTGCGACTGCCGCCGCGCTGTCGCCACCGCCGATGATAGTGGTTGCATCGATAGATGCAAGCGCGGATGCGATTGCCTTTGTGCCTACTGCGAAGTTTTCCATTTCAAAAACGCCCATAGGTCCGTTCCAAACGACGGTCTTTGCGGATTTGATAGCGTCCGAGAAGAGTTCGATGGTCTTGGGACCGATATCGAGACCTTGCCAGCCGTCGGGAATACCGTCGCCACGGGTGTGTTTGATATTCGCATCGTTGGAGAATGCGTCCGCGATGGTGTTGTCAACGGGGAGATAGAGTTTCACGCCTTTTGCTTCCGCTTTTGCCATGAGTTCTTTTGCGAGTTCGATTTTGTCCTCTTCGAGGAGGGAATCGCCGATGCTGAAGCCTTGCGCCTTGAGGAAGGTGTAGGACATACCGCCACCGATGATGATAGCGTCGCACTTATTGATGAGATTTTCGATTACGCCGATTTTGTCGCTGACTTTCGCACCTCCGAGGATTGCGAGGAAAGGACGAACGGGATTTTCGACTGCCGCACCGAGGAATTTGAGTTCCTTTTCGATGAGGAAACCGCTGACCGCGACTTTTGCAAATCCGTATTGAACGATACCTGCTGTGGTTGCGTGCGCTCTGTGTGCGGTGCCGAACGCATCGTTTACGTATACGTCGCAGAAATCTGCGAGTTTACGGCAAAGTTCTTCGCTGTTTTTCTCTTCACCCGCGTCGAAACGAGTGTTTTCGAGAAGAACGATTTCTCCGTCTTGGAGTGCGGCTACCTTTGCATGCGCGTCGTCGCCGACGAGGTCGGTCGCGAAACTGACTTTTCCGGGGAAGATTTGAGCGAGTCTGTCCGCAACGGGTTTGAGGGAGAACTTTTTAGGATCGTTCTTGAGTGCTTTTGCGATATATTCCGCTTTCGCCGCTTCTCTTTCGTTTTCGGGAAGTGCTTCGACGGCTTTCTTTTCTTTCTTGGTAAGACCGAAACCGGGGGTAAAAATATTGTGGGGTTTGCCGAGGTGAGAGCAAAGAATCACTTTTGCGCCGTTGTCAACCAAATATTGAATGGTAGGGAGCGCGCCGTTGATACGGTTTTCGTCGGTGATGACGCCGTCTTGCATAGGAACGTTGAAGTCGCAACGGACCAAACATTTTTTGCCTTTCACGTCGATGTCGCGTACAGTCTTTTTTGCCATATACTGAAATCTCCTTATGAGCGTGCAAGCGCACGCATAATATTTTATTCTCAAAGATTATATCACTTTTATAAGAGTTTTGCAATAAAATGAGCACACATTCGTTTTCGGTCGCATTTCGATTGCCGTTTCTGACCTTAAGCATCAATTTTAAACACTTTTCGTGTACTTTGCAATTATACCGCATGCCAATGATAACACTTATCGTGTATTAGTCGCAAACTAAACGTCGCCAAAACCACGCGATTTCTATGCAAAATTAACGTTTTTTAAGAAATTGAGCGGTTTTCAACAAACACACTAAAATTATCACTACACGTTTTGTGTATTTATAACAATTTGAATTTTGCGGACATACGAACCGTATCCTTTTCTTCATCACGCAACGCAGCGAAGGGTTACCTTCGTTCCGTCAACATTTTCCCCGCAAAATTCGCACAACGGTTGTGCTTATTTCAAAAATGATATATAATACCTATGCCAATTTTCTTGGCACAATTCACGGTCGGAGCAACGTATGCTGGAATTATTTGAAGTCAAAGGCACGGATTACGAAATGGGCTTCCAAATCGGAAGCAAGTTCAAGGCTTATCTAAAAAAGAGAATCGCATCTTTCGACGAAATGGCAACCGATTATTCTTCTATTATCTCGGAAATCGAATACAAACTTTCCGTATCCTTCCCGCACTTGCTTCAAGAAATCTACGGTAGAGCGGACGGAGCGGAAATTTCGAGAAAATCCTATCTTTTGATGCTTTTCCCCGAACTTTATCGCAAAGCGGAAGGTTGTACTACCCTCGTTCTCAAAAAATCCGACGGCGAAGTGCTTTTTGCGCACAACGACGACAACGAATGTTTCAATCTCGCAAACACCGCCCTCATCAAATATAATTTCGGCGACGACTATATCGTGTCCTACACGATGGTGGAACGCTTGTCCGGCAGTGCGTTCTCGTTCAACGGTAGCGGTATGGTGTTTTCTAGCAACTACATTTTCGGGGACAACGAAAATCTTCACAACCTATCCCGTTACGTCGCCGTCAGAGACGTTATCAATTCTAAAAGTATCGACGAAGGAATCGCAAAACTCCGCACAACCGAAGTTGCGTCTCCGTTCAGTCTCAATATGCTCGACTTGAACACCCACCGTGCGGTCAACGTCGAAAAGGATATTTCCGACGTCTATATCACCGAAATCACCGACCGCTACGCAAGATCGAATCACTTCCACACCAAGCAGGGAGACAGCAAAACTGCAACGGCGGATTCTATTTTCAGACACAAAAAGGCGAACGAACTTATCTCCGCTCTCGACAATAATACCGCCGAAATCACCGACCTCGTAGAAATTCTCAAATACACGACGGACGTTTACGACGAAAGCATCTACAAAGAGTACGGCAAATATCCGGGGGTTTGGGTGACGGACGCGACCTTCGCGGTGGACACTGCGGACGAAAACTTCACCGTCTACGACTATATGGGAAAATCCGTCCTCAAAATCGACCGCCAAGGCAACCTCGTCAGCCAAACGCGAGCATAAGTTACCCAGAGAATTGCAAACAGGAGCCGACAGTCGGCGCAATCTACAAGTTGGCAAGTTATTTCGACGTATCTTCGGACTATTTGATAGGTTTGGACGACTGAACAACCACTAAACACAGAAAAACCGCGGAAATTCGTCCGCGGTTTTTGATTGAATTCTTTTTTCCTTTCAATTATTTTCAGTGGTATTCAAGACGTTGTTGCGCAGTGCAAATTCCGAAACGGCAAAAAAGTTTTCATCGAAACAATATCTTTCTTGCCCTGACTTCATCCATTTCTGTCCCCAACTCAATTTTGACACGTCTTCGCTGAATTGCACGAAATATTTTTCTCCTTCGCGCATCGTTTCTGGGCTTTCAGAACCGCTCAAATCATAAATTCTCGCCTGCAAATCCGCTTCGAGTTTATCGCAAAAATATGCAAATTGCGCCTCTTTTGTTTCGCGCTCGTCAAATTCGTTTATCAGATTTTCGTACTCTTCTCCGTCGATTAAGCCCTCAAAAATTTTCTTGACCGCATCGTGCCCGATAATTTCCTTTTCTTCGCGCGAAATTTCAAACATGGTCAAGTCGCCTATCAAAATTTCTTCGGTTTCGTGGACTGCAAGCATTTTCAAGACTTTTTCGATATCGACGTCATATTCATACTCGCTTTTCATAGCGATTGCGAGCATCTGCGTACCGTAAACGTGTTCAGCGACGCTTTCAAGCCTTTCGGGTTGAATTTTGAAATTTAGCCATCCAGTTCTGACGACGTTTTTCAATCTGTTGCAAAGCACGTAATATTTGATGACGTTTTCAGCCTTATTCATCTTCCCCTCCGAACATACACGAACAACATTCAGAACTGCGTCAAATGACCGCTTTCGAGTAGGTCTGCGCAATCATTCTGCCTGATTGCCTCGTAGACGACTATCGCTACGGAGTTGCTGAGGTTCAGACTCCTTGCATCCGCAATCATAGGTATGCGCACGGCTAAATCGTAGTTGTCGTGAAGAAGTTCTTCTGGAAGCCCCTTGGTTTCTTTTCCGAAGACGAGGTAATCTCCGTCTTTGAAGTCAGCCTTGTCGTATCTTTTCGCGCCCTTCGTCGTCAAAAACCACATTCTGCCGTCCTTATTTTTTTCGAGAAATTCGGCAAGATTTTCATACACAGTCACGTCGAGCAAATGCCAATAATCCAGCCCCGCTCTCTTCAACGACTTATCGTCGATAGAGAAACCGAGAGGTTTCACAAGGTGCAATTTAGAGCCGGTTGCGGCGCAAGTGCGTGCGATATTGCCGGTGTTTTGCGGGATTTCGGGTTCGACCAAAACTATGTTGAACATATCTTCCTCACTTAAAATATTCGTTCACGAGCGCGAACAAGTCCTCGGCGCTCTTGACGGTGGATATAGCCGTTCTGACCGCTTTGGAGTTGCCGGTGTTTTTTGCGTAATGGCAAAGTTGCAATTTCATCACGTTTGCGACAACCTTTTCGGGAAGTCTTTCACGCAAAATAGCGATATGTTCCTCTACCGCTTGTCTCACGTCGAAGTCGTATTCTTCACCTCTGAGGTCCGCAAAAATCCAAGGTCTGCCGAGTGCGCCTCTTGCAATCATAAATCCGTCCGCACCGCTAATGCGTTTCACCTCGTCGAGGGACTTTTTGTCCACTATATCGCCGTTCGCAATGACGGGAATTTTGACCGCCTTTTTGACCTCTGCCGTTATGGCGTGGTCGGCGACTCCCGCATACATTTGTTCTCTGAATCTCGGATGCACCGCGACTGCGTCCGCACCGCCCTTTTCGGCGGCAATAGCGCAATCGACGGCAAGCACTTCACCCGTTTTCACACCCGCGCGGATCTTCACTGTTACGGGTTTTCCCGATCCCTCTTTGACTGCCTGAACGATTTCGGTGATGAGTACGGGATTTTCGAGAAGAGCACTGCCGTCCCCGTTGCCCGCGATTTTTTTCACGGGGCAACCCATGTTTATATCGACGACGTCGAACTTTTGAAGTCTTTCGTCCTTTGCCGCGCGATACATATATTCGGGTTCGTGCCCGAAAATCTGAACCGCTATGGGTGCTTCGATTTCGGTGGTATAAAGAAGGTCGTCGGTCCCCTTGTTGCCGTAGCAAAGCCCTTTTGCGCTGACCATTTCCGTGTAGACGAGACCTGCCCCGTAGCGGGAACACAACGCCCTTGCGCCGACGTCGGAAAAGCCCGCTATCGGAGCAAAGATAATGTCGGATTTGAGTTTTAAGTCGCCGATATGTAACATTAAACCACCGTTTTTGCTATTTTACGTTTTTCTTTGCCTCGTTCCAAAACTCTTCGAGTTCGGATAACGAATAATCTTTTATCGTCTTTCCGTTTGCCGTCGCAAGTCTTTCGACCGTCGCAAATCTCGACTTGAATTTTCTGCTTGCGTCGCGAAGAGCGATTTCGGGATCTATTTTGAAAAAGCGCAAAACGTTGACGACGGCAAAGAGCAAATCTCCCGCCTCTTCGACTTTCTCGTCCTGCGTTTCGGCGAGGAGAAGTTCGTTCAGTTCCTCTTTGACCTTTTCGACGGCGTCGTCTACCTCACTCCAATCAAAACCGCTTTTCTTTGCGATTTTTTGGATTTTCTCGGCGTACAAAAGTGACGGAAAATTGACGGGGACTCTGCTCATCGCGTCCGTGTTGTTCTCGTATTTTTTCTCTTTCTTTTTCGCTTCCGTCCAAAATGCAAGTGCCTCTTCCGCATTCGTCGCGTGGTCGGATCCGAATATATGAGTGTGGCGGTCGAGGAGTTTTCTGCACAGCGTCGTGAACACGTCCGCATAATCGAACTTGCCTTCCTCTTCGGACATCTCGGCAATAAATGCGGATTGCAAAATCACGTCCCCCGCCTCTTCGACCATTTTTTCCTTGTCGCCGAGATCTATACCCTCGATGAGTTCGTACGCCTCTTCGATGATATTCGCGCGGATACTTTCGGGAGTTTGCGCCTTATCCCATTCGCACCCGTCCTTTGCTCTCAAACGTTTCAAGATTTCTTCGAGGTCACTGAAATCAAACCTCTTTCTCGATACGACGTTAGATTCTGCAGGGATATAGACTCCGTCAAAATCTGCAAGTTCGCACGCTTTAAGTTCTACGACTTCTTCTCCGATTTTGCTCTTCACGAGAATATCGTCGCCGAACACGTCGAGGACTTTGTTCTTGACGGCAAGCGTATCTTCGTACCCTTTGCAATCCACGAAACAATCTATCCTCTTATTAGGACGAGAAAACGGCAGAACGAAATCCTCTGCCGTATAATACTGAAATGATTTTCCGCCGAACTCGTTATCCATCGTCGCACTCCCAAAATCTGACCGTTTTATATAATTTCCCGAACGCTCCGCCGAAAGGCAAGGACCTGAGTTCGTCCTCATCCAATACCCCGAGCAGAAGCATAAGGTAGAAATATATAATATAGTTTAGCACAAAACCTACGACTAAGCAAACAATATTGCCTTCAATCAAGTAGTGGGGAATCAAACTCACTCCGCCCGCCACCGCACCGCATATAAAAATGCGCCCGATTTTGTCTTCGAGTCGCAACCCGGTGAGCCTCGTAAAAGACAAATAGCAAGCAAAAAGCGCAACCACTCCGAAAGCGACCGAGGCTACGGCACCGCCGTTTATGCCTATGATGCCTACGAGCAATACAGACAAGCACACCTTGACGATAATTGCACAAACGACACTTAAAACGGCGTTTTTGGTCTTGTCAAGTGCTTGAAGGAGCGAAACGTAGACTTGCATCGCAGAGTTAAAAACGATATTCGACGACGAGATGACGAGCAAATTCTGCGCGACGTCGAGTTGGGACGGGCTGAGCGACGGATACAACGTTCCGATTATCTCCCTTGCGAATATCATCATAAAAACGGCGGACGGCACGCCTATAGCAAAGGACAATTTCAACGACAACGCACTTTTCGCCATTATCGCGGGGACGTCGTGACGTACTCTCGATACGGATACCGACGGCACAATAGCAACGGCAAGAGACATTATCGTGACGACGGGAAGATTAATCAGAGAACTTATCGGGCCCGACAACAAGCCGTACTCGGCTGTGGCGATTTCGGTCGCCGTCCCCCTTGCTTTCAGCACGTTGACTATAATCATACTGTCGAAAAAATTCGATAGCGGAATAAGCAACGCCACTACGGCGATCGGCACCGCAACTCTCATCATCTCCTTGGTTTCGTCCTTAGTGATTTTGAGGTTTTCCAAAATGCGACCTTTCTTTTTCTCTCTGACAAAGTAGGTGAAAAGAAGATAGACGAGTGCAACTCCCTCCGACGCCGTCACGCCGAGAATTGCGCCTTCGACTGCATGTATAACGCCCCTCTTCGACATATATACCGCAAGCGTCAATCCGACGACGAGTTTGACGACTTGCTCGACTACGTTGGATATGGCTGTCGGGCGCATATATCTTTCTCCCTGAAACCAACCGCGGAACCCTGCTATTATCCCGACGAACAATATGCTCGGAGAAATGAGTTTGTACCCTATCGCGACTGCGGAATTGCCTTGCGAGGCAGAAATTGCGTCCGCCGCAAAAAACACGACGAGAGAAAAGACTGCCGACAAGACGGATAATACGGTCAACGACAGATACAAATACTTCTTCGTATCGAGACCGAGAGCGCGTTTTTCGGCGACTATTCGGCTGAGCGCAGTGGGTATGCCTGCGCTCGACAGCACCATAAACAACGCAAAAA
Organism: uncultured Bacteroidaceae bacterium; assembly: GCA_964563025.1. Classification (GTDB taxonomy): domain Bacteria; phylum Bacillota; class Clostridia; order Christensenellales; family CAG-917; genus RGIG4097. Next base: position 62,274 of record CAZLVK010000001.1, read on the forward strand.
CGGGAAAGACCAGTTGGTACATTCCCATACCCTCCGCACCTAAAATATTCGTGAGAGGAACGCGATATATCGCGCCTATAATTTTCGCGACGACGCTCCCTAACGCAAGCACGGTAGCCCCGCCGAGAAATCGAGATTTCGTTTTTTTCATCAGTCCGAAATCACGGCGGTGAGAATTGCCGAGGAAAAGCGCACGTATCCGAGTTCGTTTTCGTCGAGCGTAACGGGTGATGTTACGACGACCGCGCCGACGAGGTCCCCTCTGACGACGATAGGTTCCGACACCACCACTCCGTCGAATGGCTTATCGCGAAACAGACTTTCCTTCGTATCGAGCACGACCGAACTTCTGCTTCCGACTATCCTCATAAGAAAGTCGGAGATTTCATCGCCGACGGAGATACCCTTTACGTTTTTGGACAAGGACACGACCTTGTCTTTGTCGACGACGAAAGCGCACGCCCCCGAAACGTATTCCGCGACCATATTAACGAGTTCGTCCGAGGCGGTTTTCAAGTTTTCAAACGCGCCGTATTTTTTGATGACGAGTTTTTCTCCGTCCCCCGAAATTTCCATTTCGTCGCCTACTCTTAGTCTCATCGTTTTGCGAAGTTCCTTGGGAATAACGATACGACCGAGTTCGTCTATGCGCCTTACGATTCCGTTCGACATATAAAAACCTCCTGTTTTGTTTAGTTTGCAAAACAAGAGGTTTATTATTCGTTTTTATTCGATTAAAGCGCGATTTTGCTATTTCTTCTCGATTACGAGTTCAAGAACGAGGCTTGTGAAATCGACCTCTTCCACGAAGTCGCGAGGCAAGAATTTTATGCGATTGAATCGGGTGAAGTGCTTATAATGCGTCGGCAAAACGACGGGCGTCGACGTGTCGAGGAGATAACACACTTCTTGCAAATCGCGTTTGAAATTTTGAGGAGATACCACAAGCGCGCTTTCAAAAAGCACGTCCTTCAGCATTTTGTCTCCCTTCATCAGTTTGCCCCAGATTTTCATCAATATTCCTCTACGATTTCACCGAAATAGAAATTATGCTTGTCGCCAACGGGAAATTTTTCACTCTTAGGATACCATCTCTCGACCGCGCTCACGTCCATATCCCCCATAGGAAGAACGCCCACAACTTTGCATTCAAAGTATCTTTCGCAACCTTTGACGACGACGGTGTCTACGGATTTTGCGGGTTGTTTTTCCATACCGGTCTCCGCCCACTTGTCGTAGTCGCGACCGCTCTTGGTACCGCAGAAAGACAGTTCGGATTTGAAGGTTCCCGCCGCCGGTACGCTGACTGTAAACTCACCGCTCTTCTCGAGAAGTTCTCTCGTATATCTACTATCGCGTATGGGTGCGACGAAAACTTTCTTGCCCCACATAACGCCGACGAAACCCCAACTTGCGACCATGGGATTGTCCTTTGCTATCACGAACGCGCCCGTATTGAACGAACTGTTCATAAAATCCATATTCTTAAATTCGTGCATAAGCCACTCCTTTTCTTTTTTATAATATTACCACGAGCGGGAAAAATTGAAAAGAGATTATTCGTCTTTTTCCTCACTTTCCTCACGCGGTATTCTTTTATATACGATTTCCTCTTTTGCGCCCAATATACCCGTCCTCGTGAAAGCGCGACGAAGCGCGTAGCAAAGAGGTATGCCGATGACGCCTACCGTAACCGCCTCGGACGCAAGAATTTCGAGTGCGGATAGGATATAAATTGTATCGCTTCCGTCGAGCACCCACACCACGGGCACGAGCAACGCGTTGAACACAATCGGCGGGAGTGCGGACAGCGGGATATTTTTCCTAAGCACGTACGTCCCGACCGCGCCGAGAAAAGTCGCAATTCCTCCGAAAAGCATATCATAGACGCCGTAAGGAGAAAAGGCGAAATTCGCAAGCACGCACCCCACCGTCAGTCCGGGTATCGCCTCGGGGAAAAAGACCGCAAGCAAAACGAGAGCCTCGGACAAACGGAATTGCACGGGACCGAACGCAAGCGGGGATACGACGGTGGAAAGCACGAAATACAGCGCGCCGATAAGGGCCGAACGGGTGATGAACCTCAAAGACTTTTTCAAGAGAATACCTCGGTTTTTTTTATTGATGGGTTTATCCGCTACCATCTGGAACTATATTAGCACCGTTCTCCCCTATAAGTCAAACGCTCGGCGCAAATAAATTCGCTTGAAAAACGCAAACGGCACCATATGTTGTGAAAGAAAAAAATCTTGAATTTGTTTGTTCCATTTTCAAAGAAAATGTGTTACTCTCTATGCACACGCAAAATTGAGGTGTACAGTGGGCTTTGCAAAATTTTCAAGCGATTTTTTGATGGAAACGTTCACTCTCGTCGATAACCTGTTTATCAACGAGCATTTGCCGTACCTTGGCGAAAAGCAAATCAAGGTATACCTTTACGGTTTGTATCTTTGCACGTCGAACGAGCAGAACGAAACCGAAACTCTTTTGTCCGTTCTCGACGTCACCGAAGAGGAACTCCTTTCGATTTACGGCGAATTCGAGGACTTGGGACTTGTCAAAATCATTTCTCGTCAACCGATAGAAGTCAAATATCTGTCCTTAAAACGCGGACTCCAACCCCCGAAAAAATATAAGGCGGACAAGTGGACGGATTTCAACTCGGTTTTGCAATCCCTCTTCCCCGAACGCCTCATCACCCCGAACGAATACAACGAATACTACTCTTTCATCGAATCCACGAAGATCGATACCGAAGTGCTTTTGATGATAGTTCAGTATTGCATAAACGCAAAAGGTCAGAGCGTCAGATACCCCTATATCTTCGCGGTGGCGCGCAGTTGGATTGCAGACGGCGTAAAGACGGTCGCGGACGTGGAGCGCAAACTCACCGAATACGAAGCGCAAACGGAAGATATGAGAGAGGTCCTCTCCGCTCTCGGCAGAAAAGGCGGTGCGGATATCGAGGACAAGCAAGCGTTACTCAAATGGCAACACAGTTGGGGCTTCGAGCAAAGTGCGATTTTGACAGCGGCAAAACTCCTCAAAGGCACCAAATCTTTCAAGCGCCTCGACCAAAAACTCGACGAATTTTACCGCATGAACGTCTTCACCTCCGAAGAGATGCTGGACGCAAACGAGAGAAGGGAACGCCTTATAGGCCTCGCCATTGAAATCAACAAGACAATGGGGCTCTATTACGAATCCCTCGACCACGTCGTAGAGACCTACACCATTCCTTGGACGAGCAAAGGTTTCACCGACGACGCGCTTCTCAAAATCGCGCACTACTGTTTCGTCAGCGGAATACGCACTCTCGACGGGCTCAACAACGTAATCAACAAGTTCTACGCGCAAGGCTACGTGTCGGCGGAGAGTATCGACGAATTCATATCCGCGGGCATTGCGCAAGATAGCAAAATCAGAGTCATCCTCGAAAAGGCGGGCACGAGCAGAAACGTCTCGGCTAAAGACAGAGAATATTACCGCACTTGGACCTCGCTTTGGGGCTTCACCGACGATATTATCGAGTACGCTTGCGAACTTGCCTGTGGCAAGCCCTACCCCGTCACCTATATGAATCAGATTTTGTCCGCCTGGAAAACGACGGGCGTGAACACTCTCGACAAGGCGAAATCCCAACCCGCGCCTACGAGCGGTAAAAAGCCCGAATACACCGAGCGCACCTACACCGACGACCAACTTCAAACGCTGTTCAGCGGAATAGATAAATTCGACGATATAGATATATGATAACTCAAGACGCACTGAAAAAAGCATTCGACCTTAAAGTGGAAGCCATAGAAAAGCACAAGAACGACTGCGCCGCTACGCGTGCACGCGCCTTTACCATAGAAGAAATCTCCAAGGCGCAAGCGGAATATACCGTCGCAAAATTCAACGCTCTCAAAAACGGCGACTCACTCGACACGGCGGACGAAAAGAAAAAAGCGTACGAGAACGCTCTTGAAAAATACGGGTTCAAAGAAAGCGATTTCACCCCCGCGCCTCTATGCAAATATTGCCGAGACACGGGATATGTCCACGGCGTTCTCTGCGAATGCGTGACGAAATTATACCTCGACGAACTTGCGCGCAGGTGCGAAATCGAAAAACGGGCTCCGTTCTCTTTCGAGGACAATCACCCCGACAAAGCCGACGAAAAACAAAAAGACGCCCTCAACAAACTTTACGGCCTAATGTCTCTCTACGTGGACCGCTACCCCCACGTCAACAAACACGTTCTCGTGTTCACCGGCGCGACGGGTACGGGCAAAAGTTGTCTGGCGTCCGCAATGGCACGGAAAACCGTCCTTTATAAAGGCAGAAGCGCACTCGTGCTCTCGGCATACGAATACAACGCCAAGATGCTCGAAGCGCACCTTGCACCCCTCGAAAAGAGAGCGACGCTTCTTGAAGATATTCTGACCGCGGACCTTCTCGTCATCGACGATTTGGGCACCGAGCCTATCTACAAAAACGTCACAATCGAATATCTCCAATTGACGCTTGACGAACGGCTCCGCGAAAAACGCACCACCGTCGTCACCACCAACCTCGACGAAAGCACGTTGATGTCCCGTTACGGCGAGCGCATTTTCTCAAGGCTGACGGATTTTGAACATTCGCTTTATAAACGCATTCCCGGCAAGGATTTACGCTTGTCGTAGGGCTAAACGTTCTTTCCCGCCTCGTAGGCTTCTTTCATTGCGGGAGAGGAAAGGATTTCACCTTTCTCATAGGCACCCGTGCCGTAAATCAAGCCTTTTTCGACTGCGCCCTCTACGCAATCCGCATAACCTCTGAAACAAGCGAACGTCGTTTCGACGGACGCTTTTTCTTCGTCCGCGCAGGTAGCGATATAGTAGAACTCTTTGTCGTGAACTTCGAGCCATCTTGCGACCGTCCTGTCGATGAGGGCTTTGAGTTGCGCATCTATGGAATAGAAATAAACGGGACTTGCAAGGACTATCACATCTGCGTCTATCATCTTTTGCAAGACCTCCGCCATGTCGTCCTTTATTGCGCATTCGCCCGCATGGTCGGAGCAATAATAGCACCCTTTGCAATAGCCGATTTTCTTCTCGGCAACTCTTATCTTTTCGACGGCGTTACCCGCCTCTACCGCACCCCTTGCGAACTCGTCGCAAAGGGTATCCGAATTACCGCCTTTTCTGGGGCTTCCCGACAAAATCAATACTTTTTTGTTCATATTTATACCTCTAAACCTTAAATTCGTGCATTTTTCAATATTCGTCACTGCCGACGCCCTACGCTTATAACGCGACGTGCGCAAGCATAATCACGCCTTGAACAAAATATCCGAAAAAGTGTCTCATTGCGCCGTCGCTTTCGCATCTGACGTCCGCAAAAATCGCACCACGCCCTTCTTCGCTGTGGTCTATATCGAGCCCGAACAAGTCGCATAGCCTATCGATTTCGGCTTTATATTCCTCTTCTTCTATGCCAAGATATTCCCAATAGTCGGACACACAATGGCAATCGGTGAATCGGAAACCGCCGTCGATTTTTTCAATCCTTATTGCCAGACTTTCGTTGTATGAGCGGAAGAAAATCGGCGGTGCCACTATCGCAAAATCACCAAAATCGCGCACCGTTACTTCATCGAAGTATTCTTTCACCAATTGTTCGTAATTCATAATTACACCTCACTCACAAACGCCATATGTAGAACGGCGAAGTTCTTGTCGGCAAGATAGTCTATTTCTTCGTCCGTAAGTTGTTTGCGTATCGAAACGTTCGGATCGATTTTCTTGACCTCACCGCATACCTCTACGTATGCGTCGCGTACCATACGTGCGGGATCGAACGTTCTTCTGTCGATAGATTTTACCCCGAAAAAGCGTTTTACGTCGTCGTCTTTGTTTCTCATCGAGCATAGATACGCGATGATTTTCGCCGGACCGGTCAAACAGCACGACGAGCCGAGTTTCATACCGTCCGCGTTTATAATTTCGCACGGGAATGTTTTGTGGCATTTGAGTTCTCTGCGATACGTTTCGATATTGAACTCGACTTCAAAGGTTATTTCCTCTTCTCTTTTCAGCATATCGTAGAGTATTTTCGGTGCGAACTCAATAAACTCGGCATATCCGTCAATCTCCAACCTTTCGTTCTCTCCCGTCACGAGATAAAACGTCGCAATATCTTCGGGAGAGTGGTCCTCGATTTCAAAGAAATCGACGGCAAGGATATCCATATCGAATCCCAAGAACTCCCATACGTCCTTGTTCGAGTTGTTTTTAAGGCACGTTCTCAGCGCCATCGCCGGCGAAAAGAACTTGAACGGAACGTAGAAAGACAGTTTTTTCTTCCCGTGTATCACCGTCACGTCGACGTCGTCGCCTTGATGTTCGCACAAGTTGAAACCGACTTGGTCGGGAGAAACCATCTCCGAGGGCTCGAACTCATCGTCATAGTCGTTTTCGTCGTATTCATCATCGCAGTCAAGTCCTTTCCACTTGTAATCGGAAAATTTTTCGATTCTATCCACGAGCGGGTTTTCGGGAGAAACACTGCGCGTCACAAAGCGCGAGATTCGTTTCGCTTCGTCTTCGGAAATTGCGCTATAATACTTGCCGTCCTCGCAAACGACGATTTCCAACTCAACCAACAAAGTAAGCAAATCGTACGGACAGACCTCGACAACGGCGTCGCGCACGTAGCCGTAGGTGACGTTTTTGCCGTTCAATACCTTGCTCAAAACCGCAAAAATTTCCATCGGAAGAAGTCTTCCGAGTTCTTTCATTTCTTCTTCGGAGAACTTCGAGCATTGCGTTTCTTCTCCGATTTCTTTAAGTTTTTCGGGGCTTGCAATCACTTTGAAAACTCCGTCGCCCTCGTCCGAAACGATGCCGTTTTTCAAAAAATACTTAATATAATTGAACGCATCCGTCGCATTAAGGCACACTGTCAACACCAAATCGTCAAAGGTGAAAGTATCTCTATCCGATAAAAAATGCAGGACTTTGCTCGGCACTTGTACGGCGCAGTTCGTCATGTCCGAATTCTCTTTTCCCATAATCCTAAATACCGCCGAATTTTTTAGGACGACAAGTCCCGTACGGCGTTATCTCCTAAAAAAAAAGGATACCACACGCGCGCGATATAGTCAATATTACTCTCCGAATTCTATTGACATTGCGTCTCAAAAAAGTTATCCTAAAAACGAAGATTGCAAGAATCACAGGAGAGGAAGAAAGTGAATTTATTTTTCAAACACTACGATACTTTTTACAACATGGTGTTGTCCACGACGATAATGTCCAACGCCATATGTCCCGCATATCTCGAAGACTCGAAGCGTATAATCGACTTCATCGGCAAAGCCTACCGTCTTGACGATAAGTTCATAAAGAGCGCAAGCGATTTCATACTCGGCGACCTCACTTCTCTCGGGCTCACCACCGACCAACTTGCCGTCTACGGAGACAGACAATACGGGGACGAATACTCCGACCTCGACGTCCTTTTCGACATAAAAGGGGACGTGCTGAACAAACTCCAATATATGGCGAGTACCGCAGAGGGCGCAGTCAATTCTGGCTGGTTCGATTTTTCTCACTATAAGACTTATCAAGCGGACGTGCGTTTTGCAAAAATCAATACCGCGGGAGCATCCGGGGATGTCATATGCACCCGTCAAATCGGTATTCTACGCATTCTCGGCATAGGCTGTCCCGTCAATATTCACGAGGGCATCGTGAGGCTTTATCAGTGCGTATGCTGGGGAGATATTCCCGCAACGTACTATCTTGCCTACGCCTACTCTCTTCTCGGCGACGAGAAAAACTCCAAACTGTTCTACGAGATAGCAGAACTTTTCGACACCTATCTGAAAGCGGGCTACACCGTACTTCCCGCCGAGGCGAACGCGCGTTACTCCGAGCGTGCGCGTCTCAATTACGTATACATTTCGTCCATAAAGCAAGACGTGGTATTTGCCTACAAACGCTACAAAATCGACTTCTCTTTCGTCGAAGCGATAACTTCTCCGGGACTCGAATATTCGGAGATTATGTACCACATAAACAACTACGGGCAGTACGGCTGGAAGGAAATCACAAATTCCTCCGCAAAACCCGTAGCGCAAGTAGGATTTTAAGGAGGAATAACCATGGAAAGAATTTCTTCCGCCGATAAAATTCGCGAAAAACACATAGCGGACTTCCTTGAAGATTCGAGACTTATAAATTACACCGACCTCACCGAAAAGGACGGGCTTGTCACCGTTCTCTATAAGGACCTCCCACACACCGAAATCGACGGTTATCCTATTGCCAGCGACTACGTGAGCGAGGACGGCAAAATCTATTCGATGAACGACGTCGCGGACCTATCCCCCGAAGAGCGAGCGAAGTGCGAACTTCGTTACTACTATCTCCCCTACACCCACGAACTTTGCGTCGGCACTACGGGAAGCGGTAAAACCACCGGTTGCATAGAACCTCAACTGAGAGCGATTTCCTCCCAAAAGAATAAGCCGAACCTCTTCCTTACGGACCCCAAAGGCGAACTCTTCGACAGAAACGCGAAACACCTACGCGACCAAGGCTACGACGTTTTCGTAGTCAACTTCAAAAACTTAACTCGTTCTGACCAATGGAACCCTCTCCTCGAACTGTACGACACGAAAATGAAGTTGAAATCCGTCGGCAAAGGCGTAATAATGCGCACGGGAAAGGTCAAGAGAAATCTCTCGCTTTACGGCAACCCTTCCGAATTTTCAAAGGACGGCTATATCGAATACGACGGGAAGGCGTTCCCGAACGGCGAAATTTACGAAGAATACCTATCTTTCGAGCGCGACTATATCGAAGCGACGGTCTCCGACCTCGTCAATCAAATGGCTTGCACGATGATAATTCCCAAAAGCAAGCACGACATAACCTGGGAAATGGGCGCACAGGAACTTCTGAAAGGGCTCATTCATTGCATGCTCCACGATGCGTATTACCACCCCGAAACCATCACTCGCGACAGAATGAATTACGCGACTTTGCAACAATACTATCTCGCGCTGAAAAATCCCATACTTGCGGATGAAACCAAACTCAACCGTCACCCCTTGTTGAAAGACAAACCGACGATGTACGTCGCACTTATGTCTACCGCGCTGAATAACGCACCCGGCACTATGCGTAGTTATTGCGGTGTTTTCGACACTTGCATGAAAGATTGGTTCAAAGGACACATCTTCGCACTCACGTCCCACAATACGGTTTTCCTCGACAACAGCGAGAAAAAACCGTTTGCGATTTTCCTCATCACGCGCGATTACGAAAAGAGCGACTTCCAAGTGGCGGGACTTTTTGTAGACTGGGTTTACCGTCAGATGCTTGAACGCGCCGAAAACAAAAAGTCCACTCGCGCGCTACATTTCCTCCTTGACGAATTCGGCAATATTCCCGAAATCAAAGACCTTGAAAACAAAATCGCGACTTCGAGGTCCCGCAACATATGGTTTCACCTCGTTGTGCAATCCTACAAGCAAATCGACGCCGTATACGGTGACGTCCGCGCGATAGTCATCCGCGACAACTGCAACTCGCAAATCTTCCTCGGCTCTCAGAACAGACCGACGAAAGAGATTTTCTCGGCAGAATGCGGAAAGCACTCCGTCCTGACGCTTGAATCCAAACTCAATCCGAGCGTCAACTCGCTTGCCGAAATACCTCTCGTGCCCGTCAGCAAATTGGACCTCATCAAGCCCGGCGAAATCTTCATAAAACGCATATATATGCCCGTCGTAACTGCGCAATATATCCGAAGTTACGTATGTGCCGAGCAAGGCTCTTATAAGGATTTCGGACACGGACTGGCAAAGTGCACGCCGATTTCGGTACAATCCTTCAATTCGGATAAATATCTATTCAAGGGATTCGACAAGTTCATCGACTTATCGTATTTCAACGGTAACAACGATTTCGATTTCTAACGAACGCTACAAAAACACGCCGAGACCATCGGCGTGTTTTTATTTTTCGTCATTCTAATCGCACGTTGTCGGTCAATCCGATTCGAGGGCTATTTGATAAACGACGTTTTTCGGTTCCCCTCGTTCGGACGCAACCTTTTTCACCGCCTCTTTTTTGTCCATTCCGAGGTCGATATACGCTTTGAGGTGTTCCGCTATCGTCATATCGAGATAATCGTTTCTCTCTTCACCGACGTCTACAATCATCACGATTTCTCCTCTCTCCTCACACTCGAACGAGGCAAGAGACGTTACTGTTACGCTTTCGTGAAGTTTGGTGATTTCCCTCACGACGTACACCCGTCTGTCTCCGAGAATTTCGTGTAGCGACGATGCGGTTTTGCTAAGGTCGTGAGGTGCAACGTACAGCACGATCGGAAGCCCAGCGTTTTTCACCTTGTCAAGCGCGGATTTCCTATCCTTCGCCTTGTCCGGCAAAAAACCTAAAAAGATGAAACCGGTGCTCTTTATTCCGCTGAGTGCGACTGCGGTAGCGACGGCGGTAGGTCCGGGAACAGACTCCACTTCGACTCCTTCTTCTCTGCACTTTGCGACTAAGATTGCGCCGGGATCGGACACGCAAGGCATGCCGGCGTCGGTGATGAGTGCGACGTTTTTGCCCTCTTTTATCGAATCGATAAGTCTCTCTCCGCATTCGGTTTCGTTGAACTTGTGATAAGCGACGAGTTTCGCTTTCACGTCGTAGCGGTTGAGGAGCGCAAGGGACCGACGCGTATCTTCACACGCGATTATATCCACGCTTTTGAGAGTTTCGAGCGCGCGGAGAGTTACGTCGCCGAGGTTTCCTATCGGCGTGCCGACAATATATAGTTTTGCCATATCAATCGTAGAGTTTTTTGACTTCGGGAGTATATCTCCCGTCCTCGTCCATAACGACGAGAGTTTCGGGCACAAGCCCCGTCTTACCGCCCTTTCTTGCGGACACGATAACGGTATCTACGCCCTTCGAGAGTTTGGGATATACGAGGACGATTTTTTTAGGTTCCAAGCCGTGACCGCGCAAGGATACGAACAAATCGCAAAGCCTGTCGAATTTGTAAGACACAAACAAATCGCCACCGTTTTTGAGAGAGTACGACGCTGCGGATATAAAGTCGTCGAGAGTGGCTTCGAGTTCCTTTCTTGCGACCGCTTTCGTTCCGTAGCCTTCCGTTCCGTCCGCACCGAAATAGTACGGCGGGTTGCAGATTGCCTTGTCGAAACTCTCCTTTTTCACGACCTCGGAAATCTTTCTCACGTCGCCGTGCAGAATTTCGATTTTATCTTCTAAGCGGTTCATCCCGACGCTTCGTCTCGCCATATCGCAAACCGCGGAGTCAATCTCGACACCCACAACTTTCTTTGCGTTTTTCTTGACTACCAGGAGCGTCGCCAGCACTCCGCTCCCCGTGCCTAAATCGACGACGGTATCCTGACAGCCGACCGAAGATAAATTCGCAAGCAAAACGGAATCCGCCGAAAAGAGATACTTGTCGTCGTCTTGCAGAATTTTATAATCTCCCGTGAGGAAGGTTACGTATTCGCTCATGCTCTGACTACGCGGATTTTGAGGGTTTGCGCCACGCCTGCGTACACGCGCACGATGACCTCGAAATCACCGAAATCGCGGATGTTTTCTTTGAGTTCGATTTTCTTTTTGTCCACGTCGTAGCCCTGTTCGGCAAGTGCCTTCGCCACGTCGTCGTTGGTTACGCTACCGAACATTTTTCCGTTGTTGTCTCCGCCCTTCGCTTTGACTTCGATGGTTACGTTTTTGAGTTTTTCCGCAAGTGCGAGAGCCTCGGCTTTTTCCGCCGCCGCCTTTGCCTCTGCGGATTTTCTGCGTTGTTCTGCCACGTAAAGATTTTGGGGAGTGCCTTCGAGAGCCAATCCTTTTTTGAGCAAGCAATTGCGCGCGTAGCCGTCGTTGACGGTGATAATTTCGCCCTTTTTGCCTTGGCCTTTGACGTCTTGTAACAAGATAACTTTCATATTATTCTCCTTTTTAGATATTGTAGCACATACGCGCGCGTATTTCAATCTTAATTTAGTGCGGTATTATTTTTCTCGCGATTGGGCATACTACCTTAAAAGGAGGCAATATGAAAGAAATAAATTGCAAAACCTCGAACTGTGAACACAACGTAAAATGCAAATGCCTTGCGGGTATCATCGCCGTCGGAGAAAACGGCAAATGCCTTAGTCGCATAAAACGCGACGGCGGTGCGCTTGCGCAATCCTTTGCGGACGTAGAAGCGGGAGAAGAGTTTTTCGGCGAAAACGCCGAAAGTATGGTTCAATGTTCCGCGTCCTGCGCATTCAATTCGGGCGGTATCTGCTCGTGCGACAAGATAACTGTCGACGACGCGGTTTTCGGCACGAAATGCAAATCGAGAGTGTCACCGAAAGGGAACGGCTAATAATCGTTTTGCACTTGCCGACGGAAGAACAATCCACGCGATACGAGAAAAGCACGCATTTAGCGTGCTTTCTCTATCTTTAGATTTCATCATTTCTTAATTTTTATCACCTTGCAACCTCTCTTTTTGAGGAGCCATTTTACGTCGTCGAGGATTTGATAGTCGTACTTGATGACGTCGCACTTTTCGGGTTTCTTCCCGACCACTTTGCCCTTGAACTCTCTAAAGTCGATAAGCCCCTCGTAAGTGGTAAGATTGCCATGCTTTCTGAAACTCTTCTCGAAGTCGTCCTTGTTGCCTTTCAAGAGATAGGACTCGATTTCCGCTTTCGAGGCGGGGACGAATCCGCAACAAATCATATAGGCGTTCCAACGCTCGTGTTCCTGAACGGCGAAGTTGTTTCTTATAGTATTACTCTTGAAGTGGCAATCGCCGTAGTCGACCTGTTCTTTATCCTGCAATGTTTTGACGTTGCCTTTCTCGTCGAGTTGATATACGATTTCGTCGTCCTTTTGATACGCCTTGAAGAACTCCTCGGTAGCGTCCTCTTCTTTCGAGTTTATATCCGCACAGTCGTAGCCGAGAAGGTTGAGTTTCAAGCGTATGGACATACACGCGTACACGTTGCTTTCCCTCTTGTACTGAGCGTACTCGCCGTACCAAGTATTCATAGCGTTTTTCTCGATAGTTTCCGCGGACGCGCCGGCTTCGGCGTATTCCGTTTCGTAGCAAACGTGACGACGACGAGCAAGCAAGTCTATCTCGTGATTGACGATTTTATCCACGTTATAAACCGTTCTTCTCTCACCGCCGAAAACGATGAACTCTCCGTTTTTCTCGTAATCGTCATGAAGCACGCTGTTGTACAAATCGTCGTTGCGGATTTTGACGAAGACTTTGGTGCTCTCGTCAAATCCCCACTCTCTGAGTTTGACTGCGACTTTTTCCGCAAGGTCGAGGTTGTCGAGGTCGGAGCCGAAAGCGATGATGACGTTATTGACCGCGATATGCCCCGCCTCTGCCGTGAGGTTTTCTTTTATCTTTCCGTAGAAACTCGTATCGTTAATATCGATTTTTTCAAAACTGACGTTTGCGGGGTTGTCGGGAAGGGGCAAATAATTGCTCTCGTCAAAGTCTTTGTCCTCTCTGAATTCTTTCGTATAGCGGTAATAGTTATGGTTGAGGTCTTTATCGTTGTCGGATTCCTCTTTGTCGTAGATGAAGTAATCCACTTTTTTATGCACGAGTTTCTCGCCTTCTATCGTCAAAAATTGGTTGTTCTCGACAGATGTCAAAAACAGTTGTTGACCGGTCTTTCCGAAACCTATCATAACGACGTTGACGTCCACTTCGGGACGAACGGTAGCCGTCGAATAGTCAATGTGTTTCTCACTCATAAACTCCGTCAAAGGATAGCGGTCGAGGAAATCCATAGCCACCAATTTATACTTGTTGACGTATCGCACCGAGCCTTTCGTTTTCTCGACAAGGCGGGTGAAAGCGTACTCGTTTTGCTCGTCGCCAAACACGTACGCGACGATACCTTTGGGGTTGTCGATAGACCAGCCGTTGAAGCCGGTGCGTTCTACGATTTTGCTGAGTTCTTCGCAATACACGAGGTTTAATGCGTCGTTTTCGGCATTTAAAATCACGTTTACGACTTTATTATCAAATCTACCGCACAGTTTTTCGAGTTTGGTTTCAAGCCCGCTTTCATTGAAGCGCACGACAGCCACTCCCGACGCAAACAACTCGTCCATAGTGTCGCCGTTCACGTTTGCGAAGAGTACGATTTTCGCATTCCCGCCCTTTTCGTTTTTCTCGACGATAGAGTCTATTATCATTCTCGTTCTTTCGTTGTACCCGACGAGGACGTAGACTCTTTCGCTCCGTTTGACGGAATACAATCTGAACTCGTTTATCATTCTTTGTCCGAAGATTGCAAAAGTGAACATGCCGGCGTTTATCGCGACGAGAATAAAGCATAAGTACACGACCGCCGTATAGAACGCATTCGCCTCGGCAAGCCCCGCGACGGCGTCGTATTCGTATTTCAAAACGACTATTTCGACCGAGGATTTCACCGCGTCCAGAAACAGCCCCAATCCGTGCTGTCCGTCGTACGCCATACCCAGCATATAGATAGGCACAGCCACGAAATAAATCCAAACGAAATTGCCTTTTTTGAAGTTTTTGAAGAACCTGAATCTGCCGAGTTTATCCTGCCTGAGTGCGTGGACAAGCAACGCCACGACGAGCACTATCATATAGGCAAGACAAATTGCCGATACGGTCGAAATCAATTTTTCGTTCATATATTCCCTCCTAAACGACGAGTCGTTATTCTTCGGATATCAGTCGTTCCCACTCTTCCGCGAACGGCTGTTGCTCTTTTTCGAGCGCGTCTATTTCTTTTTCGAGTTCCGCAAGTTTTTTGTAGTCGCTGAATACGCTTGCATCTTCTGTCATTACTTTTCTTAGAGCGGATATTTTCTCGTCTATTGCGGACATTTTGCTTTCGAGCACTTCTATTCGATGCAGTCTTTTCGCTCTTTCCCTTTCCGCAGAAACGGGTTTGCCTTTTTTGACTACGGCTTTTTTGTTTTCTTCGCACTCGTCGCCGACCGCATAAAGTTGCTCGTACTCCGAATACGTGCAATCGTACGCTTTCAGCCCGCCTTTTTCAAACACGAGGAGGCGTGAGCACACTTTGTTCACGAAATATCTGTCGTGGGAAACGGTGATGACGGTGCCCTCGTACTCTTCGAGCATTTTTTCGAGGGTTTCCTTGCCGATAATATCCATATGGTTAGTCGGCTCGTCAAGGATAAGCACGTTAGGTCTGCGCTTGAATATTTTGAGTAGCGCAAGCCTGACTTTTTCACCGCCCGACAAGTCCCCTACCGTCTTGAACACGTCGTCGCCCGAGAACAAAAACGCGCCGAGTGCCGTTCTTGCCTCTCCGTCCGTATACGTCGGGAAGTCGTTTTTGAAATCTTCGAGGACGGTGAGCGGAGAAAAACTTTGCGTTTTGGTCTGGTCGAAATAGCCTATCTCCGAATGAAGTCCGAACCTGACGTGCCCGTCGAGAGGGGGTATCAGTTTCATTATCGTGCGTATAAGCGTGGATTTCCCGCAACCGTTGGGGCCTATGATTCCGACCTTTTGCCCCTTTTCGACTATGGTGTTTATCTCTCCGAGAGGCTTATCGTAGCCGAAGGATAAATGTTCCATAACGACGGTGTTTCTGACCGTTTCGACAGTCGGCTGGAACATTCCCTTGAAGGTGGATTTGTCGTATCCTACAGGAATATCCACCTTGCCTATTCTCTCGATTTGTTTAAGTTTCGCTTGCGCCATAGCCGCCTTATGCGCCTTGTAGCGGAATCTGTCCACGACTTTTTGCAAGCGTTCGATTTCTTTTTTTCTGAGGAGCGCGTCCTTCAAAGCCTTGTCGTAATTATCCCTCTTTTGTTCGACGAAAGCGGAATAATTGCCGTTGTAACGAGTAGTTTCGCCGTACTCGATTTCGTAGACGACGTTCACGATTTTGTCGAGGAACATTCTGTCGTGCGATACTATGACGCAAGACTTTTTGTAGTCCGCAAGATATTTCTCGAGCCACTCTATTCCCTCGAGGTCGAGGTGGTTTGTCGGTTCGTCGAGGAGGAGCACGTCGGGCTTTGACAAAAGAAGTTTGATAAGCGCGATTTTCGTGCGTTGACCGCCCGAAAAACAAACGAGTTTTTTGTCGAGGTCGTCGTCCGAAAATCCGAACTTCCTGACCGCCGTGAGATACTCTTTTTTATAGGTGTACCCGCCCGCCTTTTCAAACCTTTCGTGCAAACGAGAATACGTCGTCGCGTTTTTCTCACTGCCGTCCGTTTGCAAAACATCGAGAGCGGATTCCATTGCCCTTTCTATAGACAAAAGTTCCTCATACGCGGACAAAACTTCTTCGCGCATAGTGCGATTTTCGTCGTCTCGCGCCGTCTGTTTCAAGAACCCGACGACGGGATTCCCGACGGTTACGAAGGAAAGGTCTCCCTCACCCGTCCCTTTCACGAGTTCGACTTCTCCCGTAAGGGCTTTAAGTAGTGTGGTTTTTCCCGAACCGTTCCTGCCGACGAGTGCGATTTTCTCACGGTCGTTCACGACGAAATCAACCCGTTCGAGCACGGGGATACCGTCGTATTCAACACTTCCGTTCGCAATCGCTATTCTCATACTACGATTTTATCATCAATCCGAGAAAAACACAATACGAAAAGACGGCTTTTGCCGTCTTTTTCACAATATTCTTATATATAAAGTGATTTTTGAGCATTCTTTCAATTCACAACTACGGAAATCGAGGAACGTTTACCGCCGTTGCCCTTGCTTTCGGACACACTGTAATCGAAAATCTCTATGCTTGCGGTGCGATATTTTCTTTCCTTATTTTTTGGACAAACAAACGAGGGTTTCCACGTTAGATGTTTGAGGAAACATATCGTAAGGCTGAACGGATTTCAGTTCGTAGCCGTTCTCGACGAGAGTTTTCAAGTCTCTTGCAAGGGTGGCGGGATTGCACGACACGTAAACGACGAGGTCGAATCCCGCGTCGATTATTCCGTCTATCGTTTCGGCGGAACAGCCCTTTCGAGGAGGGTCGAGGACTACAGCTTTTTTTCCGCCCGTCCTATAACTTTTCATAAACTCTCCCGCATCGCCGAGAGCGCAAAGCACTCTGTTGCCGAGTCCGAGTTTTTGCATAAGTGCTTTGGCGTCCTCTACCGCTTCGGGAACGATTTCCACCGAAGTAATTTTTGCCGTTTTCAGTCTGACTGCAAGTTGGGCGGTCAGCATGCCGACGCCGGAGTATAGTTCGACGACGTCACCGTCGAAGTCCGAAAGCGCATCCGCAACCGCATCGTATATGGCGTCGCGGATTTCGTCGTTGACTTGCAAAAAACTGCACGGCGACACTTTCGCGTTAAACGCACCGAGATTTTGTTCGAGTTCCTCTCCCGAAACGAGAGTCACGCCGTCCGTCATTATTACATTGCTGTTTTTCTCGTTGACCGAAACGTAAAGGGCAAAATCTCCGAAAGCGTCCGAGAGTCTTCTCGACAAGTCGTCGCTATACGGCAAACTCTTTCCGTTTATCACGACGACGGCGGATACGAAATTCGTCAGTCTCGCAACGAGGTGACGAAGAAGTCCTTTCCCCGTTCTTTCGTCGTAGACGGACAAACCGTGTTCGTTTGCCCATTCGGTGACGATAGAAATGAGAGTCGCCGCCCTATCTCCGTTCAAGGCGCAATGTTTCAGACTTACGACCTTGTGAGTGCGCTTTTCGTAAAAACCGAGAACGACTTTTTTCTCTCCGTTCACGCCGAAAGGCAAAGACAGTTTGTTTCTATATCCCCATTCGTTGAGTGCGACAACGGGCGGAACGGCAAATTCTATACCGCCGTTTCTTAACAGACTTCTCTCGACAAACACCCGTTTGGTTTCGAGTTGCAAAGCGTGCGACATATGTTGAAGGTCGCATCCACCGCATTTGCCGAAATAGCAACAACGGGGCTTTACGCGTTCGTTTGACGGTGTTAAAACTTCGATTAGGTCGCCGAACGCAACGTCTTTCTTGACATAGTTCAGTCTTACTCTGACCTTTTCACCGGGGAGCGCAAAGGGTACGAAAATAGGAAACGCGCCGTATTTTACGACGCCTTCCCCTTCTATTCCGAGGTCAACGACCTCGCACTCTATCACGTCTCCGACGAGAAGATCTATCATTTGCATTTGTGTTCGAGGGACTTTTTGACTCTCTCGAAATTCGCGCTCATATCGACGCCCGCCTCTTTTTCAGAACGACGATACCAATCCATAATCACCGTCATATCGTGACGTGCGGGAGCGAACGGCGTGCGGAGCACGTAGCAATGCATATTGTTGAGAATATTCTTGCCGACTTTATATTCGTTCTTGACACCCGCGGCGGTGAGTTTTTTAGCCATACGTTTTGCTTCGCCGAGGCACAAGAGGTCGAGTCCCCCACCGTTATTGTAGGATTCGGGGAAGTCCTTGGTGAGGTAGTTATAAGGTATGGATTCCTTATAGAACTCCCAACTGCGGAACTCGCTTCTCGACTTTCTTCCGCTGAAATATCTGACCATAAGGGTGTGCGTGAACGGGATTCTGTACATGGTCTCGAAACTGAACGCGCCCGATATGAAGATGCACCTCTTGATTTTGACTTTGAGTTCGGCAAGGCCTAATTTTTTGCCGTACTCGGGAACGGACGAGGCGCAACCGGCACAAGCGGAAAGATGACCGCCCGAACTGTCGCCGGTTATGGTAACGTCGTTAACGTCGAGATTGAATTCGTCCTTGATTTCGTCGAGGAAGTTGATTGCATCGACGACGTCTTTGAGGTTTTCGGGGAAGAAAACTTCGGGAGAAAGTCTGTGGTCGATGACGCAAACGACTGCGCCCATTGCGGCGAAAAGTCTTGCGTATCCGTCTCTGCGCGGACGATTGTGGATAACCCAACCGCCACCGGGAACGTCCACCACGACGGGATTTTTCTCACCGACGGGGTTTGCGGGAAGATATATATCCATCACGAGTTTTTGTCCGTCGATTTCTTTGTAGACGACGTCCTTGACAATCTTGATTTCCTTGTTGAAGGCGGTCTTGGAATTTGCAAGGGACCTATCCTCTTCGGCTATATCGAATATATCCGCCATGAGGGGATAACGGAACATACCGTATTTTTTCTTGAACGCTTTCGACTGCGCCTTATCCTCTGCCTTCCATTCCTTGATACGCTTGATTTCGTCGGGGTTGCCCGCTTTCAAGACTTTCTTATAATTTTTGGAATTTGCTATATGGCTGTTCCAATATTCGTAATGTTCTACGGTCGCGTATTTTCTTTCCATATTTTCCTCCGAGATAGCAAAATACGGCGGTACCGCCGTATTTTACCGCTTATTTTTGTGCGTATACCTTTTTGAGTTGAGCAAATCTCGGGAGACCGTCCTCGAGAGGTGCTTTCGCATCCCCTTGAATGAGAGGAAGTGCGTATTTGACGTACTCTTCGCTGACGCCTTTGCCGTCGTTGGTTATCCAGTTGAGGGGGACGGTTTTTTCGGTGTTGGCTGCAAGTTCGAGGGGCATAAGTACGGGTTTGCAGGAATACTCTTCGCTCGAATAATCTCTCTCAAAGATAACCATCTTATCCGTTTCGCCTTCGACTGCGCATCTGACTGCGAACGCGCCCGCTTCAAACGCTTCCTCGACGTCCACACGGCTTGCGAGGTGTGCTCCGCAACGTTGCATGAGGCTGAGTTCGATAGGACGAACTTTCACGCCGAGTTCTTTCTTGATGAGTCCCGCGAGTTTTGCGGCAAGACCGCCGAGTTCGGCATGACCGAACAAGTCGTTTGCGCCGACCTTGCTTTCGGAAACGTAGTTGCCGTCTTTATCCTTGATACCCTCGGAAACGACGACGATACACTTGTTGTTATTTTTTGCGCAAACTTCTCTGACGTCCTCGACAAATTGTTTTACGTCGAAAGGCACTTCGGGAAGATAGATGAGGTCCGCGCCGAGACCTTTATAGTTTGCAAGTTCCGCCGCCGCAGTGAGCCAACCGGCGTTTCTGCCCATCGCTTCGATGACGCAGACAAGGCCGAAGTTGTAGACTTTTGCGTCGAGGTTGCATTCCATAACGGTGGTTGCGATATATTTTGCCGCGCTTGCGTAGCCGGGGCAATGGTCGGTGCCGTAGAGGTCGTTGTCGATGGTCTTGGGCACGCCGATGACGTTGCAGTCGTAACCGACGGATTGCAAATATTTGCTTATCTTATTGCAGGTGTCCATGCTGTCGTTTCCGCCGTTGTAGAAAAAATAGCGGATATTATATTTGCTGAACACTTCGAGAATACGCTTATAATCCGTATCGTCCACGGACGCGTCTTTGAGTTTGTATCTTGCGGAACCGAGTGCGCTCGACGGGGTGTATTTGAGGAGTTCGATTTCTCTGGGGTCCTCTTTGCCCATATCGTAGAATTTCTCGTTGAGGATGCCGACGATACCGTGCTCCGCGCCGTAAACCGCGGTGATATTGCCTTGTCTCAACGCTTCGGTGAAAACGCCTGCCGCGCTACTGTTAATAACGGAAGTGGGACCTCCGCTTTGTCCGAACATACATGCTCCAACCAAATTTTTCATATGAATCTCCTAAGTTTTTCGGCTAACGCCGTGGGTGTTATTATTTGCTAATGAGAGTAGAAATGTTGTATATTTGCTCGTTGAAAGTCTTGGGTGTGTTGAGAGCCTCGGTGACGGTCATATCGATGAGGTTACCGCCTCTGATGCCGACTACTCTACCGCTTTGTCCGTCGTCGATGAGATCGACCGCGCGGACCGCCAAACGGGATGCAAGCACTCTGTCGCTCATAGTGGGGATACCACCTCTTTGGATATAACTGAGAGCGATATGGTTGATGGTCTTGCCCGTGGCTTCTCCGACCTTTTTCATAAGTTCGTCTTTTATGTCGTTTCTGCCTTCTGCAAGGACGATGATAGTGGAAGTCTTGCCTTTGTCGAAGCCGTCTTTTACACTCTTTGCGATAGCGTCCACGTCAACGGGTGCTTCGGGAAGGATTACGTATTCCGCTCCGCCCGCAAGCGAGGTATAAAGCGCGATGTCTCCGCAATGACGTCCCATAACTTCGAGGACCATTATTCTGTCGTGAGAAGTGATTGTGTCGCGGAGTTTCAAAATCGCGTCGAGAACGGTGTTGCACGCCGTGTCGAAACCAATCGTATAGTCGGTGAATCCCATATCGTTGTCGATAGTGCCGGGGATGCCGATAACGCGAAGGTCGGTCATCTTGTGAAGGTCGAGAAGCCCGCGGAAAGAGCCGTCTCCGCCGATGACTATCAAACTGTCACAACCGCGTTTGAGCAAATTATTCGCGGCCGCTTTGAGGACTTCGGGGTTTTTGAAGTCACCGCTTCTGCCCGTACGGAGAATTGTACCGCCCGTATGCACGCAGTTGGAAACGCTATTGTATTGCATTTCAAAAATATCGTCGTTGACGAGTCCGACGTAACCGTGGCGGACTCCGTAGACGGTGTAGCCCTTAGAGAGCGCGTATCTGACGGCGGCGCGGATACCCGCGTTCATTCCGGAGGAATCTCCGCCACTTGTAAGGATTGCTATTTTCTTTTCTTTTCGTGCCATAACACACCTCAAAAATGTTCACTGTTAAACATTCTAACACACGCACGCGCATAAATCAATAACGAATTTTGAAAAAGGCGCACGATTTCTTTTTTATTTCACGACGTACTTGACGTTGTTTTCCCCGACTATGTTTTTGAGTCTCTTCAAAAGTTCGTCGGAGGCGTCCGCTCGTTGCGAATATTCCATAAGGCAATATTTTCCGTTTTTCATCACTTGCGCTTGAACGGGGACGTCCCCTTTATGTATCGCAAGCACACCGCCTATGAGTTTCATTTCGCTGTCGTCGCGGACGAGAACGTAGATGACGCCGTTTCCGCTCTTTTGTTTTGCGGAGTTATTCTCCCACGGCTCGATTTTATCCACGTTGATTTTGGGCTCGCTTTCGTCGCGGAGGTCTATTCTGCCGTAGACTTTGACGGGAGCGTCTCCCTCGAGGAACTTGCCGTATTGCTCGTAAGCGCGGGCAAACATACTGAAAGAAATCGCACCCATTCTATCCTCGAGTTTGCCGACGGCGAAACGTCTTTGGTCGGACTTCGTCACCTTCCTCTCATAAGACGCGACGATACAGCCCATCTTGACGGACTTGCCCGACAGACTCTTGTCCACGACCATACCGTTATCTTGACTTTCCTCGTCCTCTCCCTCGACCTCGTCGGACTCCACGTAGAGCATACCCGTATCGAAGTTGAAGTCGCCGGGGCGCACGACGTAATCGTCGAGAGGATGACCGCTGACGTACATGCCGAGCACCTCTTTTTCCTCGGATAAAATTTGCTGTTTGGAATATTCGGCAAGTTCGGTATATTTTATCTCAACATCCTCGATTAGGTCGTCAAACAGTGACATTTGACCGGATAAACTGCTTTTTTTGTCATTTGCCACTTGATTCATAATACCCTCGTAGGACGCGATAAGCGTCGAGCGCGTCTTGCCGAAACAGTCGAACGCACCGCCCTTTATGAGGTTCTCGACCATACGTTTGTTTATCTGTCCCGTGCAACGAGAAACGAAGTCCTTGATGTCCTTGAACTCGCCGTTTTGTTCCCTTTCCTTGATGACGTATTCGATGGCTTGCTCCCCGACGTTTTTGACGCCCATAAGTCCGTAACGCACGTTACCCTTTTCGATGGAGAAAAACTTCTTTGAGCGGTTTATATCGGGAGCCATAATTTTGACGCCTTGACGACGGAGATAGTTGATATAATGAGTGACCTCTTCGGCGTTTGATATTCTGTTGTTTATGACCGCCGCCAAGAAGTGTACGGGATAATAACATTTCAGCCACGCCGTCTGGTAGGTGAGGAAGGTATACGCCGCCGCGTGCGACTTGTTGAAAGCGTAACTTGCGAATTTCAAAATCGAATCGAACAGCGCGCTTGCAATCTCTTCGCTGACGCCGTTCGCGACCGCGCCCGGTATATGCTTGTTCGTCTTATCTCCTTTGAGGTAACCGCCGTGTAGGAAGATTTCCTTTTGCGCTTCGAGAATGTCGAGGTGTTTCTTCGCGATGGCACGTCTCATAATGTCCGCACCGCCGAAAGAATAGCCCGCGACCTTTTGCGCAATTTGCATAACCTGCTCCTGATAGACGATACAGCCGTAAGTGACTTCGAGGACCTCTTTGAGGAGCGGGTGTGCGTACTCGACCTTGTCGGGCTCGCGTTTGCCTTTGATGAAGTCGTCGATGAATTGCATAGGACCGGGACGGTAAAGCGAAATGCCTGCGATAACGTCTTCTATGTTCGTCGGTTGAAGTTGGTTCATAAACTTCTTCATGCCACCGCTTTCAAGTTGGAATACCGCCTCGCAATCGCCCGACGAAATGAGTTCGTAGATTTTCGGATCCTCGTAGCCGAGTTTGTGGAAGTCGACGTCGACGCCCTTATCCTCTTTTATGTACTTGATAGCCTCGGATATATCCGTCAATGTTTTGAGTCCGAGGAAGTCCATTTTGAGAAGTCCGATATGCTCGACGACGAGTTTATCGAATTGCGTGACTATGTCGTCCTTATTTCTCGAAAGGGGCACGTGTCCGACGAGTTCCTCACCGCAAATGACGACACCGGCTGCGTGTTCCGAGGTCTGCCTTGGCATACCTTCGAGACGCATTGCAACGTCTATGATTTCTCTTGCCTGCGGATTGGTTTCGTAAAGCATTCTGAAATCGTCCGAATATCCCTCTGTGCCCGGAGTCAGCACTTGTTTGAGCAAATACTTCCCGCCGGGGATATTCTTCACCCAGTTGTTTGAGTCGTTATAGGGAATATCGTAAACTCTCGCAACGTCCTTAACGACCGCTTTCGCGCTCATCGTGGAATACGCGATAATCTGAGACACGTTGTTTTTGCCGTACTTTTCCACGACGTAGTCGATGACTTCGGGACGGCGCACGAAACAGAAGTCTATATCGAAGTCGGGCATGGATACCCTTTCCTCGGACAAGAATCTCTCGAAAAGCAATTTGTACCTGAGAGGATCCACATCCGTGATACCTATCGAATAGGCGACCAAACTCCCGACACCGCTTCCTCTTCCGGGGCCGACGGGAATACCCATCTTCTTCGCCGCATTGCAATAGTCCCAAACGATGAGGAAGTAGTCGTTGAATCCGCACTTGTTGATAACGCCTAATTCGTAATTCAGCCTTTCTTCGATTTCGGGAGTGATGACGTCATAGCGGTTTTTGATTCTCTCCCACGCAAGGTCGTGGAGATATTGCGCGGTGGTTCTGTCTCCGATTTCCTCGTTCGTGTAACGGGGAATGTAATAGACGCCTTTGGTATCCGTAACGAAATAGTCCGTGACTTTGTCCGCTATCTCCCTTGTATTGTCGATAGCCTCGGGGCACCAGGCAAAAAGTTCCCTCATCTCCTCTTCGGTTTTCAGATAGAAACTGTCGTTTTCAAAGCGCATACCGTTGACTTCGGTCTTTTTGCAACCGAGGTTTATGCACTCCATAGTGTCTTGCACGTCGGCGTCCTCTCTCTCGATATAGTGAACGTCGTTTGTCGCGACAACCTTTACGCCGATTTCGTTTGCGAGTTTATATAGAAGCGGTAGAATCTTCTTTTCTTCGGGGAGTGCATGATCTTGAAGTTCGATATAGTAGTCCCCTGGTGCAAACATATCCCTCATTTTCGTTGCGTACTCGACCGCACCTTGATAGTCGTTGTGCAGAAGAAGTTGCGGAACCTGTCCCGCAAGACACGCCGAACAACATATAAGCCCCTCGGTGTGGTCTTTGAGAAGATTGAGGTCGATTCTCGGCTTGTTGTAAAAACCGTCCACGAAAGACTTCGATGACAAGAACATCAAATTTTTATAACCCGTCAAATCCTTCGCGATAAGGATAAGATGTCGATTTTTATATAGCACATCCGACGTTTTTACGTTCATATCGTCGGCGACGTAGAACTCGCTTCCGATGATAGGTTTGATTCCCGCCGCGCGCATTTGTTCGACGAAAATATGCACGCCGTACATATTGCCGTGGTCGGTTATCGCAACCGAGTCCATATCCCGTTCTTCGAGGGCGATTGCAAGCGGGCTGACCGTAGACGTCTTGTTCGGATCGTCGGGGCTAAGCACTTGCTTAGTCAGTCTGACCGCGCCGTCGAGCAAACTGTATTCGGTGTGCAAATGTAGATGAACGAAGTTTCCCATTTTCCTTTTTCCCTGTCGTTATTCGAGTTTTAACCCGTAGTTTTTATATGATAAAGTATCGTTTCGTTAGTTTTCTCCGCTTTCGGCAATCTCGACGAGTTTGCGAAGTCGGTGGTTGAGACAACTCTTGCTGACGCCGAGTATGTCCGCAAGTTCTTGCAAGGACGCCTTTTGATATTCGAGCCTTGCCTGCGCGGTTTCGTAGAGTATCGGGGACAGCGAACTAAGCCCGTCGCGTTCCTCTATTATGCCGATTGCGATGAGTTGTTTGTTGCTTGCCTCGTAGGTTTTGTCGAGGTTGGCGGTTTCGCAAATAACCGCGCGATTGAGAGCGTTTGCGGTTTCGCGTTCCTCGATGATTTTGTTGAGTCTGCTTTGGCAGTCGTAAAGGTCGAGAACGCCGAGCATTCTGAGCACGCTTTCCTTGTCCTTGACGTAGACGAGGTGCATAGCCCCTCTTTCGCTGATTTTCGCTTGCACTCCGTAGCCCGCAAGCAAGGACGCAACGCTTTTCGCGCCCTCTTCTTCCTCAATGCGATATTCAAAGTGATAGCCGTCTTTTTTCTCATCGCTGTCCGATATGCTCGGAACGTACACGCCCCCGCAAGCAAGGAACAACCCTTTGAGGTACGCCTTGCCGAGAGCGTAATCCCTTGCAAATTCTACCGGCACTTCCACTTCGACGCCGTCGAGTTCGTTTGCATCCGCGATATGCGTATCTTCGAGAAGTTGCGTGACGTACCCCGATTGCACCGCAACCGTGTACGCGCGCTCCCCTTTTTTGGAGCCCGATTTGATTTCGTCCGCCGAGATTTCAAATTCGGACGGATATAGTTCTTTCAGCACCGCCACGAGGTAGAGTGCCTCGCCGTAGCCGTCCACCGCGACCACGAAATTTTTGCGTTTGCCGTTTATGTGGATATACCCCGCGTTTTTCGCCACCGCGGATATGAAAGCGCACGCCTCTTTGCCGGTAGGCACTTGAGAGGCGGTAAGTTCGCTTATTGCCGTTTCTCTGAAATTATCTTTGCTCATTTCTATATTCCGATTTGTTTTTGAACGTGGGGAGTTTGTCCCTTCCGTATATTCTCTCGTTTGGTATTCCGTGCTTTTCCGCGAATTTCATCACCTTGTCGAATTTCCCGATTTTGGCGGTTTCGTGGGCGTCAGAGCCGAGGATGAAGTTTACTCCGCTATCGACGAGGACGTCTATATCCCGTTCAAGCGTAGAGATGTGTTTCTCGTTGAGTTCGACGTATACGTTTTTCTCTTTCGCTTTCTCGGCGACTCGTTTCACGTCCACGAGCGCGCGATGATTGAGATGAACGAGGACGTCTATCGGATAGCGGTCCATTGCCGACAAATACGCCTCGGTATTCACCTCGACGAGAGTTTCTCTCTTCTTTCTCGGTGCGAATCCGTTTATCAGCACAAAGAATAAATTGCCTTTGAGGTGTTTCGGTTGCAAGAACCTATGAAAACCGAGTTGCAATATATCCGCGTGCGGTATCACATCTGCGGGAACGTCCATATCCCCCCTCGCATTCAGCAAATTGCCCTCGACTCCCACGAGAATGCGGATTTCGTTTTCTCTGTTTTTCAGTTCCTGACTCACCTTTTCAAAATCGAATTTAGGATAGGTCAGATGACAAAGCAAGGTGCCGAAACTGTGTTCGGTTATTGCGATTTCTTTGAGACCGAGTTCGATTGCACGGCGGATATTGTCCTTCATCGGACTTCTTCCGTCGCTTGCGTTCGTATGGGTATGGTAATCGCCTTTTATCATCTGAGCACCTCAAATTCCCTTTCGAGGGTAATCCCGAATTTTTCCTTTACTCTTCTTTCGCAAAGTTCGGCAAGCGCGATATAATTCTCCGCACTCCCGCCGCCTACGTTGACGATGAAGTTTGCGTGGACGGGGCTTATCATCGCTCCGCCTATACTCGTTCCTTTGAGTCCCGCGAGGTCTATATATTTTCCCGCAGGCAACTCCGATTTTTTGAACACACTCCCGACGGACGGCTGTTGCGGTTGAATTTCTCTGCGCCGTTTAATATAGCGTAACGCCCTATCTTTCGAGCACTCCGCACTCGTCTTTTCAAGTCCGAACATGACGGCAAGAACGGTGCCTTCTACACCCTTTCTATATCCCCAACTTATCTCGTCGCAGTCAAGCCATTTTATAGAATCGCCGTTTAACACTTTGATTTTCAACACATAATCTTTCGTTTCCGACGAGAAGGCTCCCGCATTCATCTTGACGATACCGCCGACGGTTGCGGGCACTCCGGCAAGAAATTCAAGCCCGCCGAGTCCGAATTCTCTTGCGACGGATAGGACTTTCGACACTCTTGCTCCCGTCTCTGCGTATACGGTTCCGTTCTCGACTTTGACGTTGTTCAACAGCCTTGTCGAGACAACGGGCGTCTCTGTTTCTCCGTCGGATATTATCACGTTAGAACCGCCGCCGAGTATAAACGCACCCGCCACAACAGAGACAAATTCCTCTTCGGTTTCGGGGATATACAGCGCCCCAACGACACCCCCGCCCTTATAAGTCGAAAGCCTTTCGGCGCCTACGTTTTTCTCGATTCTCATATAACTATTATATGAGAACAAACGTGCGATAGATTGATTATAGATTATTTTGTCCGTGATTTCAAGGGTTAATTGCTCTATTTCTTTGCGTTCAGTTTGTCGAGGAGTTTTTGCGCACTCTCTAAGGAGAACCCGTCCGTTTCCGCGATTTCCTCCGCAGAAGCGTTTCTAACGTTTTCAGCAGAACCGAATTTTTTAAGCAGTGCGGTCGCTTTTTTCGGGCCTATGCCCTCAACCTCTCTGAGTTCGCTTTCGCTCATACGTTTGGAGTGCAAGTTCCTATGGAACGTGATTGCGAAGCGGTGTGCCTCGTCGCGCACCCTTTGGAGAAGATAGAGTGCGACGCTGTCTCTGGGCAAAAGTATACTTTCCTTCGGTGCGCTGCCGAGAAAGACTTCCTCTTCTCGTTTTGCGAGAGATAGCATTTCAAGGTCGGTGCGTCCCGCCTCGGCGAGTGCGTCGAGAGCGTAGGCAAGTTGCCCTTTCCCGCCGTCGATGAGGATAAGGTCCGGCGGTGTAGAAAAACTTTCGTCGGTTTCGTTCGGGGAGTTTAGTCGTTCCAACCGTCTCAGCAAAGTTTCGCGCATACACGCAAAGTCGTTGTTTCCCTCAACGGTTTTGATTTTGAATTTTCTATAATGCGATTTTTTAGGCTCACCGCCCTCGAAAACCACCATGCTCGACACTTTGTCCACTCCCGAAACGTGGGAAATATCGTACGCCTCTATGCGGTTTGGCAAAGTTTTGAGATTCAGAAGTTCGGCAAGTTGCTTGACTGCGCCCGTCGTGCGGAGTTCTTTCCGTTCCTCGACCGTACCGTGTTTTTCGAGTGCGTCGCGTGCGTTGGTATGCGCAAGGTTGAGAAGTTGTTTTCTCACCCCTTGTTTGGGTTGAAGCACGAGGACTTTTCTCCCGACGAGAGCGGAGACGCCGTCCGAGAGCACCGCCGTGTCCGGGACGCCGTCGGTTACGATTTCGTCGCAAACGGGAGGCGTGAGTTTATAAAACTGATATAGATACGAGGACAAATCCTCTTCCGCACCCGCGAAAACTTTGTTTTCGCCACCCACGAGTTTTCCCCCCCTGACGACGAGCATACCGACCGCCGAGTTCACGCCGTTGGATTCGAGCGCGAATATATCGAGGTTGAAGTCTTTGGGGAGTGCGGACACTTGCTTTCTGACGATTTTGTCAAGGACGGCAAGTTTTTCTTTGTACCTCTGCGCGACCTCGAAATTTTCCTCTTCCGCAAAGCGCATCATCCGTTCGGTCAAAACTTTTTCCACTTCTCTGTCGTTTCCTTTCAAGAAGTTTATGACCTTTTCGATTTCCTTGCGATACTCCTCCTCGGACACCTCTCCCGTGCAAGGCGCGATACACTTGCCGAGATGCGCGTTAAGACAAGGGCGAGAGGGCTTGGACATATCTCTATGGCAATCGCGGACGGGGAAAGCGGTGTGGATAAGATCGAATATATCCTTGATATTCACCGATTGCATATACGGGCCGAAATACTTCGCGCCGTCGTTACGTAGCGTCCTCACGAGGTCGATAGTCGGATAACTCTCCCTCAAATCTATCCTGACGAAAGGATAGGACTTGTCGTCTTTCAAGAGAATATTATATTGCGGAGTGTGTTTTTTGATGAGGTTGTTTTCGGTGACGAGGGCGTCCACTTCGCTCGCACAAATGATATAGCGGAAGTCCGCCACGTGGTCGAGCATAGCCATAACCTTGACCGTTTTCACGGAATCGACGAAATATTGGCGCAAGCGTTTTTTGAGATTTTTCGCCTTGCCGACGTAAATAATCTCACCACTCTCGTCCAGCATCATATACACCCCGGGATTATCGGGGACGTCTTTCAGTTTCGCTTTGAAATCGACCATAAAATGATTATAGCCCAAAAACGTTTTTTAGTAAATATATAATCTATAAAGATTATAAGTTGAGAACATATTGTGTCGCGGTCGCTCCCCGCCCGCTAACGGATTTCAGTCGCTTTCGTTAAATCAAGTTTGCGCCGTACCCCTCCCGCAAAAGCATCCGTCCGAAGTCTCAGAGGGACATCCCGCAGTCATACACAGTGCAAACAACACCGCACCCATAACCGCTATCTCCCGCGTAGACATATTGCCGTCCGAGGAAAATGCAAGAAACACGACGAGCAAAAACAGATACCAATTATCTTCAAACATAACCGCTCCTATGACTTTTTATCACAATATGCGCTGATAAAAAACAAAGTTACGATTTTTTCGCTCCGAAAAGTAAGTTATGATAGTGCTATGGAAATTCTTCTCGACGAAAACACCGCCAAGCTCGTGAAAACGTATATCCCGCGGAATGCGGTGCTTTACGAATTATCCGAATTTTTCTCGGTATGCGGGGACGCGACGAGGACGAAAATCATATGCGCGCTTTCAATCTCCGAAATGTGCGTGACAGACCTATGTTCTTTGCTTTCTCTAAATCAAACGACTTGCTCTCACCAACTGAAATATCTGAAATCGGCGGGAATCGTCGCTATGCGACGAGAGGGCAAAATCGTTTTTTATTCCCTCAAAAACGAAAAAATCGAGGATGTGCTCCTCGCGGGCGTTGAATTTTTGAAACTCGGGCGGGACTGAATCATTCGTCATTATCTTCTTCGTCCTCGAAATCGAACGGAGTATCCTCGTTTTCCTCGACGGTTTCGGTTTTATCCCGTTTTCTCAGCACCTTTTCGGTGCGTTTTTTCACGTAGAGATAGACGTAGTAAAGCAAAACGTCCACGGCAAGCAACACAACGGTCCCGACGAGGGCTATCGCGTAGTACGGGATTTCTCCGATAATATCCGAAGAAATCATAATATTGCCGGCGACATAGTATAAAAACGCAAGCGCAAGGTTGATATATACCGCTTTTACGGGCAAGGATATATACCACTTCACCCGTTTCTCAATCAGAATGCCCGACAAAATCGCCATCGGCGCAAAATAGACCACGTAGCCCGAAACCGCAAAAAAATCCCCCGTGATTGCAAATGAAATCAAGGAGGACGCTATATACGATGCTACGGACGCAAAATAATATTTTTGAGACAGCGGAATCATTATCGCAACGCACGCCGCGACGAAAAATCCGATGGTGCCGTATTTGACGACCACCGAAAGGCTTACGAGCAGAGTCGCGATACCCGCGGACACACCGCCCAACGCCACTTCATAAATAATGCGCTGTCTATTTGTTTTCACTATAAGGTTACCGCTTAAAGACGGACTAACAGCACCTGATAAGGTCACCGCCCATACACTCACAGCAACAATCCGCGCACCAGAGTGCTTGACAAGCGGTGCAAATGCCGTCCGCTACGTCCGCGTTTTGAGAATAGGATTTAGGCGGTACGTTATTGTTATAATTCGTTCCGCTCTTTTCTCTTTCAAATGCGTTTGTGCCGTCGATTTTGCGTTTGAGGTTTTCAAGAGACCTTTTGTATTTTTCGTTGTTAGGATCCTCGGCAAGTGCCATTTCGAGTTGACGTTTACTCTCGTTCAGCCAACTTTTCTCGTAGAAAATTATGGCTTGATAGTAGTGCCATTCGCCGTCGCGCAGAGTTATATCGTCAAGGCGACGTTGAGCCTCGTCGAACTTCTTGTTCTTTATCAGAGTCTTGACGTCCGAATATCCGAACGAGTCGTTTTCGTCGCTGACGGTCGCGGTCTCGTGAGACGCCTCCATAGCCATTTGATAGGCTTGGTCGAGTTCTTCGAGTTTTCTTGCCGCCGTAGCACCCGCCTCGCCCTCGTCGAAAACGTGAGCTTGATAGAAACTACGCTTGGATTTATACGCTTCGAGAATTTCCGCTTGGGACGCGTCGCGATTGATTTCTAAGATTACATACGGATCTTGTGGCATTTGTCTTCTCCTTTAAGAAGTCTTTTTATTTGCATATCGATGCCGAGGTAGACGGTGTTGGAGATAACTCCTTCCGCTACGACGACGTTCATTTTGTTGTAACTTCCGACCATACGGTTGTAAGTCGATTTCAGCAAAAACGCAAGTTCATCGGCGTTTTCTTTGAGATAAACTGCCTTTTCGGTGCATTTGCCATAGTTGTTGACGACGACGTTGTAGGTGCCTTTTTTGCTGTCTTCCTCAATGTCGTCTACGGCGTCCATAAGGTATATGAGCCGTCCGAGGTTGTAGGTGAACACGTCGATTTCGTCGGTAGTCGGAACAAGCAATCTCGTCATATCGCGCATGACGACCGCGGTGCAATCCGCAACCTCGTCTATAGAATCGCTGTTGTTCTTTTCGAGTTTTGCAAGCCGTCCGAATTGTTCGCGCATAAGTTTATCGACGTCGGGCAAACGCTTTGCGGCGGCGCGTTTTCTGAGATACAGTCTCCACTTCGCTATCGCACGAATTTTCTTGCCGTCCTCTACGTCGTCGCAAAGATTGTAGTAGACGAGAAGCACGGATACGTCCGCCACTTTCATAGACAAATCGTCTGGCGGGATTACTGGTTTCTTCTTGCCGTTCAAGGCGCAGAATTTACCCTCGGCGACTACCGGCGTATTCGTTATCGCGTGCAAAAACGCGTTGTAGAAAGTCGTGTCGTAATTCGTGCAAAGCCGAGTCAGCGGACCGCCCGTCTTACCGAGGGTTTTGCAAAGTCCGCAATAGAACCCCTGAAAGACGTTGAAGTCCTTTATATACATATTATTCTTGTCGGGAACGATATATCCGAACATGACTTACGGTTGGACAAAGCCGACTTTTTTGTATACTTTGGATAGCGTCTTGCGTGCGATACGACTCGCATCCTCCGCACCTTTGCGCATAATCTCGTTCAGCACGTCCTTATGTTCCATGAAGTAACGATATCTTTCCTGTATCGGGCGCAAATATTCGACTACGGTTTCTCCGACTTTCAACTTGAAATCGGCGTAACTCGAGCCCGCGAATTCCTTTTCCGCGTCTTCGATAGACACGTTTTTGAACACGGAATATATCGTGAGAAGATTGCTGATGCCGGGTTTGTCTTCTCTATACACGATTTCGTTTCCGCAATCGGTAACCGCACGCTTAAACTTGCGCATAATAGTATCGGGGTCGTCGAGAAGGAATATAACGCCCGCGCTGTTGTCGTCCGTCTTTCCCATCTTGGTGGTCGGATCGAGAAGGTTGTATATCTTCGCACCCGTCTTGGGATAGATACCCTCGGGGATGGTGAATGTCGGAGAGAACTTTGAATTGAATCTGCCCGCTATATCCCTTGCAAGTTCGAGGTGCTGTTGTTGGTCCTTGCCGATAGGAACGAAGTCCGTTTGATAAAGGAGAATGTCCGCGGCCATAAGCGTGGGATAAGAGAAGAGACCGACGTTTACGTTTTCGGGGTTTTTCTTGCTCTTGTCCTTGAATTGCGTCATTCTGCTTGCCTCGCCGAATTGGGTGTAGCAATTCATCACCCAGGCAAGTTCGGCGTGTTCGGGAACGTGAGACTGTACGGCTATGATACTCTTTTCGGGATCTAAACCAATCGCAAGGAAGAGTGCCATAAAGTCGTAAGTGCGACGACGAAGGTCTGCGGGCACGACATCCACGGTTATGCTGTGCAAGTCTGCGACCATATATACGCATTTGTAGTCGTCTTGCATTTTGACCATATTTCTGAGCGCGCCGATATAGTTGCCGAGTTGCAAATCGCCGGTCGGTTTCAACGCACTGTAAACAACCTTTTGTTTCTGAATCGGTGCTTTATCGTTGCTGTTTTCCATAATAAACTCCTGTTTGAGCAAACTTCACGCATTCATAATTTCGAGAACCGCCCGTTTGGTGTCCCCTTTTTCTATGACTCTCGAGTGAAGTATTTTTTTGTTTTTGAGGCTGAGAAGACCTTGCGGACATTCGAGTCCCGAGGCAAATTGCAATTTTTCGACCGCCTTGTCTACGTCGTTTTCTTTGCCGTCCGCAATCGCGTTGTATACGTCCACGGCGAACTTATAAGGGCTTGCCGTAGACACGATAACCGCGGGAGTATCGTCCTCGGTTTCTCCTTGATAGTCGGTGTAGACGCTTGCCGCCACGGCGGTGTGCGTGTCGAGAATACAATCGTCGAGGTCGAAAAAATTGCGGATAGCGTCGACGGTATCGTCTTCATCCGCCCAGCCCGCTTCGAAAATACTCTTTTCGATGAGAGCCGTATCGATTTCAAATTTGCCGTCCTTTTTGAGAGCGGAATAAAGTTCCGCGACTTTCTTGTCGTCCCTACCCTCTAATTCAAAGATTAGCCTTTCGAGATTAGAGGACACGAGAATATCCATCGAGGGAGACGTGGTCTTGTAGAATTTTCTGTCGAGGTCGTAGACGCCCGTTCGGAAGAAATCGGTGAGCACGTTGTTCTCGTTGCTTGCGACGACGAGTTTGCCGACGGGCAAGCCCATTCTGTACGCATAGTAGCCCGCAAGTATATTGCCGAAATTCCCTGTCGGGACGGCAAAGTTGACCTTTTTCCCGTTTTCGATTTCACCGCTTGCGACGAGGTCTGCGTAAGCGGAAATATAATAGACGATTTGCGGGACGAGACGTCCCCAGTTTATGGAGTTGGCGGACGACATAGTCACACCGATTTTTTCGAGTCGTTCGTTGGTTTCTTCGTCGTTGAAGATTTCCTTGACTGCGGTTTGAGCGTCGTCGAAGTTGCCTTTGATGGCGACGACGTGCACGTTTTTCCCTTCTTGCGTGAGCATTTGCAACTTCTGCATTTTGCTGACGCCTTGGCTCGGAAAGAAAACTATGATTTCGGTACCGTCCACGTCCTTGAACCCTTCGAGAGCCGCTTTGCCGGTATCTCCGCTGGTAGCAACGAGAATGAGAGTTTTGTCCTCGCGTCCGAGTTTGCGCTTGCTTGCGGTGAGGAGATACGGAAGAAGAGTGAGTGCCATATCCTTGAACGCAAACGTAGGTCCGTGCCACAATTCGAGTACGAACAAGCCGTCTTCGATTTTGGTGACGGGACACGGATCGCCGTCAAAACGGGAATACGCCTTTTTAGCGTACGAGAGAAGTTCGTCGTACGAAAACTCCTCCATATACTTAGACAAGACGGTGGCGACTCTTTCGGGGTAATCGAGTTCCCCGAAACTCTCTATGAAATCCTTGTCGATAGCGGGAAAAGACGACGGAACGATAAGTCCGCCGTCATCGGAAATCCCTTTGACTATTGCCTCACTCGCGGAATAGGTTCGCGACGCATTTCTCGTGCTGATATAGTTCATTTGTTTTCCTGATATTTTTTGAGGAATTCGGGGAAGTTCTCCTCGTTTTCGCTGACCGTAAGGTAGAAAGTAGTTTCGGTCTCCTTCGCGACCTTATAAATATCCGTGAAGAAGTCCTCCATTTCCTGAACGGTTCTGCCGAGCATACGGTGCGCGCCGTCGATATAGAAACTTTCGATGTCGTGATTGCCTGCGAGAATACCCTTGATAAAGCCGATGAGGGCGTCCTCTCTGACGTTTTGTTCGCCGTCGTATTTCAGCACCGCGGTATTTATAACGCGCACCTGATAACGAATGGAGTACATATATCTGTCCGTATCCGTAACGAACACTATATCACCTTTGGCGACGTCGACGTTGTCGTTTGCCATATCGATGATTCTTTTGGTTTTTCCGCTTCCTTTTGCTCCGGTAATAAGTTGTATCATTTCACACCTCCGATTATATTTTATAAAAAATATAACCGAAATACAAGCCCCAATTTGAAATTAATCGATTTCGTCGAAATTCGGGCGGTATCCGTTCTCGTACGCGACGAATTCCGCGTACCTTGCGCTGTCGTTTCGTTTGATGAATTTGTCGAGTTCTATATCCGACATACTTGCCGTTCTACCCTGCTCGTAGAGTCCGTCGACATAGTCCTTCATCATTACAACCAACGGGTCTTGTTTGGAGACTTTCGCATCGTCGGGGAGAGAGTAGTAACTGTTTATCCAGAACGCAAGTCCCGCAAGTCCGCTGAAACGGTCTATGATTACGCGAGGCGCACGATTGAGGATTTTGTCGGTGTCGAATATGTTGTATATTTCTTGGTCTTTGAGCATACCGTCCGCGTGAATACCCGCTTTCGTGACGTTGAAGTTCCTGCCGACGAATGGTGTTCTTTCGGGGATTGCGATACCCATTTCGTGCTCGAAGTAATCCGCGATTTCGGTGATGACGGAGAGGTCCATACCACCGCTGTTTCCGCGCAAAGACGTATACTCTATCGCCATTGCTTCGAGAGGAGTATTGCCCGTTCTTTCCCCGATGCCGAGGAGAGTGGTGTTGACCGAACCGCACCCGTGGAGCCACGCGGTAGCGGAATTGGTGACCGCCTTATAGAAGTCGTTATGACCGTGCCATTCGAGGCGTTCGGACGGAAATTCCGCATAGTAGCGGAAACCGTAGATTATACCTTGTACGCTTCGAGGGAGCGCGGTGCCGGGGTAAGAAACGCCGTAACCCATAGTATCGCACGCGCGGATTTTGATGGGGATACCGCTCTCTTCGCTGAGTTTCATAAGTTCGATTGCGAACGGAACGACGAATCCGAAATAGTCCGCTCTCGTAATATCCTCGAAGTGGCAACGAGGGACTATGCCTCTTTCAAGCGCCATTTTGACGATGGAGAGGTATTTGTCGAGTGCTTGCGCACGCGTCATATTCATCTTTTTGAAGATATGATAATCCGAGCAACTGACGAGAACGCCCGTTTCTTTGATGCCGAATTGTTTGACGAGTTCAAAATCCTTTTCGTTTGCTCTTATCCACGAGGTGATTTGAGGAAATTCGTAACCGAGTTCGAGGCATTTTTCTACGGCTTTCTTGTCATTTTCGCTGTATAGGAAAAATTCGCTCTGTCTGATGATACCGTTCGGACCGCTCATTTTGTGGAGCATTTTGTATAGGTTGACTATATCCTTGACCGCAAAGGGCTCGCAGGACTGTTGTCCGTCACGGAAGGTGGTGTCGGTTATGTAAATATCCTTAGGACATTCCATCGGAACGTGGCGCATATTGAACGTAGTCTTGGGAACTTCTCCGAAGGAGAAAACCTTTCTGTGAAGATTGGGGTTCGCTACGTCCTGCAAATTCGGCTTATATGCGTGTTCCTCTATGACATGGTGCGTCTTGTTGTACTTAACAATCATAGTCTGCCTCCTTATTCTTCGATGTTTTCGAGCAATTTGTTTTGTACCGCTATCTGAAGTGCGGAAATCATTTCGTCCATATCACCGAGCATAAACTTGTCAAGAGAATAGAGGGTGAAACCTATTCTGTGGTCGGTGACTCTTCCTTGCGGGAAGTTATAAGTGCGGATGCGTTCGCTTCTATCCCCGGTGCCGACTTGGGAGCGACGGGTTTCTGCATATTCCTTATCCGCTTGCGATTGGAAGTAGTCGTAGAGTCTCGACTTCATGACTTTCATCGCTTTTTCTCTGTTCTTAATCTGACTGCGTTCGTCCTGACATTCGACGACGATACCGGTAGGCAAGTGCGTCATACGAATAGCGGATTCTGTCTTATTGACGTGCTGTCCGCCCGCACCCGAACTACGGTAGGTGTCGATTTTGAGGTCGCTTTCCTTGATTTCGACTTCGACGTCCTCCGCTTCGGGGAGAACGGCTACCGTGACCGTAGAGGTGTGTATTCTGCCCTGTGATTCGGTTTCGGGTACCCTTTGCACGCGGTGAACACCGCTTTCAAATTTGAGTTTGCCGTATGCGCCTTTGCCCGCAATCATAAACACGGCTTCTTTGACTCCGCCGAGTTCGGTCATATTGATGTTTATATCCTCGACTTTCCAACGATTGAGGTCGGCGTAGTGACGATACATACGCATAAGTTCGGTGCCGAAAAGGCTCGCTTCCTCTCCGCCCGCGCCCCCGCGTATTTCAATAATAACGTTGTTGTCCTCGTTGGGATCTTTGGGGAGCATAGCGATTTTGAGGGCTTTACCGTCCTCGTCGAGAGCGTCCCTGAGGTCGTCGAGTTCGCTTTTTATGAGTTCGCGCATTTCGGTATCCGTCTCAACGGACAACTCCTTTTCGCAATCGTCGAATTGTTTTTTGTGGGAGACGTATTGCTCGTAACACTCGACGATGGGAGTGAGTCCCGCAAGTTCCTTGCCGAGTTCGCGGAATTTATTCTGATCCGCAATGACTTCGCTCTTCGAGAGAAGTTCCCCTATCTCGTGATAACGACCTTTAATCTTTTCGAGTTTAGCCAACATTGCATCCGATATTTTCATATTGCACCTTGATTGTAAACGATTAGGTTTAAGTTTTTATTAAAGACTTATTCCGTCTTTCTGCGGACGACCGCTATGCGGTCGAGCCCTTCCATATCCTTGTGGATTTCAATTTCGTAGTCCGCGAATATCTCTTTTATTTTCTCGGTCTGACCGATTCCGAATTCGAGAAGAAGCACTCCGTCCTCTTCGAGGTGTTCGTCGAGACCGCTCGCTATAATGCGATAAAATTTGAGTCCGTCCTTATCTCCGTCGAGGGCAAGCGTAGGCTCGAAATCCTTGACTTTGACGTCGAGTTTCAGCACGTCCTCACTCGGTATGTACGGCGGATTGGACACGATGACGTCGAAACGTTTGTGCGCTACCGCACCCCACATATCGCCGTTCGAGAAATCCACTCTGACGCCCGTGTTTACGGAGTTTGCAAGCGCAACGTCCACCGCACCGACGCTGACGTCGCACGCGCTGACGTTTGCCGTCGTGTTCTTTGCGATTGCTACCGCAATTGCACCGCTACCGGTACAAAGGTCGAGAACGGTCACTTTTTCGTCCCCGCTCTTTTCTTTCACGATAGCGATAGCCTTTTCCACGAGTTCCTCGGTTTCGGGACGAGGAATGAGCACCGAGGAGTTGACCACGAGTTTTATGCCGTAAAATTCGGTGTAGCCGAGTGCGTATTGCAAGGGCGCGCCGTCCTTCATTTTCTCCGCAATCCGCATTGCGTTTTCGTACTCGACCGCAGAGATATGAGAAAGGTTTTGCACTTCCCCGCGCTTTTTGCCGGTGACTTCCACCAAAATCCAGTCTATATCGCTTTCGTCGGCGGTAGGAGCGGTCTCCGCAATCCTCTTTCTCGCGACGGGTACGGGCATTTTTATATCGAATTTTCTCGTGGGATAATTCGGATCTTCGTCCATTGCAAGCACCGTCTTGAACGCCGTGAGGCTGACTTCGAGCATATCGTCGTCGGGCTCACGCGTGGTGAGGAGTTGCAACGCCATACCGGGAGCGCGAAGTAAGCGCACGAAAAGCGCGTCGGATTTTGCGAGAAGCTTCAATATTTCGTAGGAAATCCCCGCTACTACGGGTATGAAGATAAGTTTCACGGGCACTCTGACGAGTCCTTGTATTCCCTTGCTTTGCTGAGAGAACCACTCTCCGATTTCGGGAAGGTCGCTGAGCCCCCAGTTGACGAAAGCGAATACGATTATGCTGACCATAATGACCAAAAACATAAACGTCGTACCGCAACGGCTGTGCTGACGACTCATCTTTTTCGCGTTTTCTACGGTGAGGTCGAGCCCGTGCTCGTAGCAGTTGATGACCTTATGCTCCGCACCGTGATACATAAACACCCTGCGTATATCCTTCATCAGACTGACGAGAACTATATAAGAGGTAAAAATGACGAGCATCACCGCGCTTTCGATGAGACTATACCACAGACTCGAAACGGAGGAGTTTGCAAGCGCGTCTATCTTAAAGAGTGCGGACGCAATAACGTTCGGCAACACCACGAACAGTCCAACGGCTATCACGATGCCGAGGACGAGAGAAAAGCCCATGAGGATATTCATCGGATTGATTTTGAACTTTTTCGCGACCTTTTTTTCAAATTCGCTCGGTTCCGCAAAATCGCCGTAAACTTCTGCGGAACGCATCAATATACCCATACCCTCGTAGAGTTGGGTGCAAAGATTGACCACCCCTCTCACGAAGGGAAGTTTTGCAAACGCACTTTTCTCTTTTGCGGATTTCGTGCGCGTGCTCTCGACGGTAATATCCCCCGCCTCGGTGCGTACGGCAGTCGCGATAGCGGTCGCGCCCTTCATCATTACGCCCTCGAGAACGGCTTGCCCGCCGATGGAAGTTCTCTTGACTGCTTTTTCTTTTTTACTCATTGTTTTGCCCGTTAAAACGCTCGTTTTACCCTAAAAAAGCAAAAATGCAGTTCCGAACACCGGTAACTGCATTTCGATTCCAAACTAATCGAGATTGTATCTCTTCTTGAACTTGTCCACACGGCCACCGGTGTCAACCAGTTTTTGTTTGCCGGTGAAATAAGGATGACACTTGGAGCAGATTTCTACTCTGAGTTCGTCGCACTTTTTAGTGGTGCCGGTTTGGAATGTGTGACCGCAAGCGCAGATGACGTTCACGGTGTGGTACTCGGGATGGATACCTTCTTTCATTGTTGTTCTCCGAATTTTGATTTTTACACCCACACGCGCCGATTGCGCGTATATGACATAAAGTTTCTTTATTATACCACATTTTTCCCTATTGTCAAGCAAATATACCCCTATGCGCGCCATATTTTAGGTTGCGGATTTTCAAAAAAATATTGACGGCTTATCCGCACGGGTGTATCATTATCTCATCAAATATAACTCTGGACAGGGTGAGATTCCCTACCGTTGGTAATACGCAAGTTAGTCCGACAGCCCCAACAGCTGATGTGGTGAGATTCCACTACCGCCCGTATAGTCGGAATGGGAGAGAGAAATGAAAAAAACTGTTTTCGTTGCAGAAGTAGCGGTTTTTTCCGCACTCGTTTTCGTTGCGACCATAGTTATCGCAATTCCCTCGGTTTCCACGTCGGGCTACGTAAATTTCGGGGATACGATCATTTTCGTATCTGCGGTGTTTTTAGGTCCTATCGGCGGATTTATCTCGGGCGGTGTCGGCTCTATGCTTGCAGACCTCGTCTATTCTCCCGCCTGGATGCCCGTTACTTTCATCGTAAAAGGCTTAGAGGGACTTATCGCGGGACTTCTTTTCAAATTGCTGAAAGCCGTAATCAAAAACGAAAAGATTTCTATGCCCGTTTCGGTCGTCGTCGCTTTCATCGTATCCGCCGTTGAAATGGTAGTAGGCTACTACGTCGGCGGAGGAATAATTTTAGGTCTCTCGACCGGTGATTTCGGAGTCGCTTTCGTCTCCTCCGCGGCGGATATTCCCGGAAACTGTCTACAAGGCGGAGTGTCCGTCCTCGTAGGTACGGCCATATCCCTCGCGCTTGCCAAAATACCGTACACCAAAAGGATTATGGAGAAAAACCACGCCGTCTTCAAAAAGAATATACAAAACGACGTCACCCGAGACTCGGACGACGTCGAAGAAAACTAATCATTTTTCAAGCGCAAGCAACAAATCCCGTCTGACGCTCAATAGTTCGTCGTCGGTGAGAGACCTATTCTGCGACGGTTTTTCTATGCATCCCTCGACGATAATATCGGCAGGTTTTCCTCCGAGTACGATATATCTGTCCGCACAGAGCAAGCACTCGTCTATTGCGTGCGTCACGAACAAAACGGTGCGCGGCGACTTCTCGTTGAGCGCAATCAGGTTTTTTATAAGTCTTGCTTTGAGAGCGGTATCGAGGGCTTTGAACGGCTCGTCCATGATGAGAATTTCACCGGGGTAAAGATATGCCCTTGCAAGCGCGACTCTTTGTGCTTGTCCCCCGCTTATCTCGTTCGGACGCTTGTTTTTGCAATCCGAGATCTCAAGGACTTCAAGCATTTTTTCGATTTTGTTTTTGCGTTCGGTCTTGTCTTTGACAATACGCCTTAATATCAAATCAAGGTTTTTATACACCGAAATCGAGGGGATTAACCTGTCTTTCTGAAAAATGTACGATTTTTTGCAATCCGCACCGTCAACCGTTCCTTCGTAAGAAACAAGTCCCGCGACTGCGTTCACGAGAGTTGTCTTTCCGACTCCCGAACCGCCGAGAATGACGTTGATTTTCCCCTCCTCGAATTCAGTCGAGAAACCGTCGAACACGACGAGGTCGCCGTAGCGGACGGATAGGTTTTCTATTTTCACGTTCATCTTCTTGCGACCTCCCAAATCTTTTTCAAAATCTTGACGACGCCCTCTAAAACGAAACTGAACACGATTGCGACAAGCGTCCAAGCAAGCAAACTCTCCACTTCGGGCAAGGCATAGGCAGTCTGTATTTTCTCCCCTATCGTGCCCGAGAGCGACGTCAGAATCTCCGCCGCCACCACGACTTTGAGAGTCAGCGAAAGCGTAGACTCCGACGTGTCGAAAAGAACGGGCGTAATCGTCGGAAGATAGATTGAAAAAATCT
This sequence comes from uncultured Bacteroidaceae bacterium, assembly GCA_964563025.1. GTDB lineage: Bacteria > Bacillota > Clostridia > Christensenellales > CAG-917 > RGIG4097. Next base: position 104,571 of record CAZLVK010000001.1, read on the forward strand.
TATCCCGCGTCCGCACTTCATATAGGTCCGCCATTTCGAGAAGGTCTTTGTCAACCTCGGCGATAGCCGTATGAAACGCGGAATACATGACGGGGAACGCTATCAAAAATCCGACGACGACAGCCATTGTTTTGTTGGATAAAAACGCATACAAAACAAGTATGACCGCTACAGTCGGCGCCGAACGCAGAAACGTTACTATTGGGGAAACCACTTTATGCACGGGTTTGACCACCCCGCCGAGAGAGGCGAGCGCAAGTGCAAAAACAAAGGACAACGCAAAACTCTCTATCGTGCGAAGTAGCGTTCTTCCTACACTCTCCCAAAATCCGCTTTCAGAACCGAGCGTGAAGAATTTTTCAAGCACGACGGAGGGCATCGGAAGAACGAAAGGATTGTTTTCCGCTTTCGCGATTATAGCCCAAATCCCGACCACGAGCCCGAATGCAAGAACGGGATAAAGGATATTGTCTAAGAGTTTTTTTGCCGTCGTTTTTTTCATTTATTCTGCGTCTCGGAGGGTGAATCCATTGGCACTCATCACGTAGCGGAACACGAGTCCGGGAACACCGGTTTTGCCTATGCACGCAATCTTTTTGCCGACAAGGTCGTCGAAAGAAATTTCTCCGCCGTTTTCGGTGTTGCCCACCATATAGAGACTGCCGTCGACGGCAACGCTGACGAGTTTATAATCCTTGCCCTGTCTTATAAGGTTTGCACCCGCGTTGACGGGCATAATGACTATATCGCTCTTACCCGCCGCCATTTCGGACGCTATATTCGAGGGAGACACCGCCTCGTAAGTAACGTTCTTTCCGCCTATTTGTTTTCCGTTCGAGGCAAGGGTGAGCATAGCGAGTGCGGGCGTTCCTTCGGGTGCAGAGAAACGGAGACCGTCGCCGTCTGCCGTCGAAAAAGTAGCGTTGAAGAGTTTATCACTGCACGCATCCCAGTCTATAGCGTTGCCGTCGCCGTCCGTAGGCATAACCGTTTTGAGAAAAGTGAGAATTTCGTTACGTCCCGTTTCGTCGAGTCTCTCGCAGTCTATCGCACAACGAGGGACCGCAACTGCGGGGAAAGTCGCACTTGCATACAACTTCTTTGCCTCGTCGGTCACTTGCGTTTTGTTATTCGCAACCCACTCTTTGTTTTCGGCAAGGAGAGCGAAAAGAGAGTTCATAAAGTTTTCGTCCCCCGCAAGAGAGGATTTGACGAAAATGCCCGCTTGCGGATAGTTGCTCACACCGCTTGCTGTGGCGTACGCCGTCTGCATATCCATTTCGGCGTTGAGCGAAAGTCTGTTCTTTTGCGCACTTGCGGCGGGTTCGCCGACTACGATATAGTCCACCTTTCCGCCCGCAAGCAAAGTTGCCGCCTGACTGCCGTCCGCGACGTATTGCACGTACGCGACTTTTTCGTCCGTATCGGGAACGGTATTCTCATTGCAAGCAACAAAACAAACGGCACACGCCGTAAGCGTCAAAGCAAGTATAGCGGATAATAGTTTTTTCATAACATATATTCTCCTGATTTTATTCGATTTCAACCGAGGTCATCGCGGATTTCACGGACACTTCGGGAAATTTGCCGAGCCTGCCCGTAAGTGCGGAAATGCGTTCGACGCTCCCTTCCACGATGAGAGCGATAGTGTTCACTCCCCCGCGGGGAACGCCCATTCTGCCGACGATAATATCGCCGAATTCGCTAAGCACCTTTTGAAGTTCGACGGACACGCTTCTGTCCCCCGACACGACCATACCTACAACACCGATTCTTTTCATAAAACACCTCTTTGAAACGAAAAGCCACCGCGTAAAACGGTGGCATAGAATTATCCTATGTTTCTTAGCCGTCTTACACTCCGAATAACTCATCGTTTGGGATTGCACATATATAATATTCTATTTTTATTTATCTGTCAAGAGGTATCGACGGATCCCTTCCGGGAGATTCCCACGCTACGCTCGGAATGACAGTATGAGTAGGCGGTATACGCACTCACTCGTTCGGGGTGTTCTTATGCGCGGACTACACTCGTTCGGAGACGGAACTCGAGGTGCGACGCACCGAGTTAGCGAGTGTTGAGCGGAGTCGCAAGGCGGAATGCCTTGCGTTTGTACAAGCGACTGCGCACATTGGGTTCGCGTAGCGGTGCGCACAAAGCGCAGTGGCATAACGAGGAACGTTCACTTGCGCGAAACCGAGTGTTGTCCCCCGCGCAAGCGGTCGACGTGGGTTCCCCGTAGAGGGGGAACGGCGGTGGGGGAAACACGTGAGGAAGGGGGAAATGTAGATTAGAGTATAAGCACTTACTCTATTTCGCTTTCAAAGAAAGCGACAGCGTTTTACCACTCGTTCGACTCGGTCACGCAGTGTTGATGCATAGGAGCCTCGACGAAGAAACCTTCCGCCTGTTTGACGCCTGCTTGTGCGCCCATACGGTTTGCGCGGAGCGCGAGATAAAGCGCCTGTCCCTCGGCAAGTGCGGGAGACATTTGCGATGCGTGACACTTCATAAGCTCAATTTGTTTGAGTTGGTCGTCGTCGGTGAATTCAACGAAAGTGTTCGCGCGGTGTGTGTAATAATACGCTATGACGTGGTTGGACTTGATTTTCTTCGGGTCCAAAACAAGTCCGTTGCGTTCGGCGACGAGACGATAACTCGAAATGAACAGTGCGGTGTTCGTTGCGCGTCCGCACTTCAAATGGTCGGGGTGAGTCTCGGTCGGGAGATGAGGGTCGGGACAAAAGATGACGTCGGGTGCGTATTCGTATATGACCTTGCCGATTTTGACTGCAAGTTCTTGCTCCGTATACGGACCGCCGTCCTCGAAACCGAGGCTTTCAAATTCGACGTTTCCGTTCGTATTGAGGGTTGAAACTGCTTTTTTACACTCTTGAAGTCTCGTTTCTGCAACTTCTGTAGCAGTTATCGTCGGATCGGACGAGCCTGCTCCGCCATCCGTGCAAACGAGCATTTTTATGCTTTTGCCCATACGCGCAAGTTTGACGAGGGTTGCCCCCGCACCTATTTCTATATCATCGGGGTGCGGACCTATGAACAAGAATTTTTTGCTTTTTTCGACGTCCGGCAAAGGCGCGATAAGTTGCAACAATTTGTCGTCCTTGAGCATTTTGTCAATGCCTTCCACAACTTTCTTTTTGAGTTTGAAAAGTGCCATAAGTTCCCTCCTATTCCGCTTCGGGCATAATAAGCGCGAAAGCGTTTTCAAGTTTTTCTACGAGTTGATTATATCCCTCGTCGGTGATTTTGACGGGGCTTTCTACCGCTACTTCCGCAAATGCGTCAATCAAATTTTCAAAGACGCTTTCTACGTAATTTTTGAGATCCGCTTGCACGGCGGGCAAAACCGCAGTGAGTTCGTTCTGGAGTTTCGCGGTGGATTTTGTCACGACCTCGTTATACCAACTTGCGGTGTAGTCGGCGGTGCCGAGAACGGCGTCCTCGCCCGAATAGTATTTTATCAAAGTTTTGGCGGTATCGCGGACGGTATTTGCGATGCTCGTATTCCCCGCCGCATATTTTTGGTACGCGCTCTTGAACATACCGAGCGCGATTTCCTTTTGCAAAATCTCACCTATGCGTGCAACCGTAACGCCCTCTCCGAGGACTTTTTCGGAGTCGTTTTGGTTTATAGCACTGCTTGCGTATATGAAGATTATTTCTTTCTCGTAAACGCCAGCACTCGTAGATACGAAATCGTCGAAGAGGTCGATGACTTTTTGCTTCGCAGCCACGACTTCGGACGAATATTTGTCCGTGCCTTTGATATAAGGATTGACGCCGAGCGCAAACGTTATCGCGCGGATAGTCAATACGGTGACGTTTGCATTGCTACCCTCGTTTGCGTACTCTTCTCCCGAATTGACGGTGAGGAAATCCGAAAGCGATTGATAATCTTTCGTCGTGCCTTCGAGGTTTTTAGTCAACACAAAGTCGCCGACGGTAGAGATAAAGTCGCATGCGGTTACGATATAATCCGAAGCAAAATAGGCGTATTTAAGTCCGCTGACTGCGGAGTTCACCGTTTCGTTCGCAAACACGACACTGCCGAGATAGTCGTTCACCGCACCGAGAGCGTTGCCGAGTTTCTCGACTTCGGCGTCGGTCAGCACGTTTTGAAATTCGTTCAAAGAGGATTTTACACCGTTGAGATAGGTGACCATTTCGTCAATAGTCACTCCGCTGAGCGTACCCGACGAAATTTTGCTCACGAACGTTTCGTCCCCCGCAAGCAAATCCGCAGACTTGTAAGCGAACGCAAACAACGCTTTCAATCCATTCTCCGCATTATCGAGAGAGGTTGCCACGGCATTTTTGTTTGCGGTCAATGAAGACAAGGAGTCGAGGCTGTTACGGCAACTGTTTTTGACGTCCACTGCATTAGCGCGCGCCTTTGCGCTCACGGGAACGGCGTCGAGTTTTTCAATCGCGCGACTGAATACTCCGTCCGAATCCGTAACGAGAGAACGAGTGATATTGAACGCGATATTTTTTGCATCGTCCGAGGTTACGCCGATTTCGCGCATAAGTTTAGCGATAGCGTTCACGTCCAAATCGTCCGCGAAAATCTTTGCACCGTCGCTCGACAAAACGAAGTTCGTCGCTTTTGTGATTTTTGCGGTTTGCACCGCACTGTTTTTCACTGCCTCGACGAAGAAATTCGTCCATTCATAGGACAAAATATAGTCCCCGCCGTTTTCGAGAGAGGCTATTTGATCGCCGTTGAGGAGCCCGCCCCAGCCCGCGTCAATCCTACCGAGAATTGCAACCGTAAGGTCTACGCAAGCGGAGTTTCTGAGTTCGCTTTCGGAAGGGCCGTCGTCTCCGTCCTTATCTTTGTTGCAAGCAGAAAAGCCCACCGCAAACGAGGAGACCAACAGAATGGCAAGAATAATAATCAACATTTTTTTCGTTTTCATATCACTTTCTCAACATATTATATTTCCGCTTATAGCCGAGGATAATCGGGATAAGCACGTATGCCGCCGCAAGCACGCCCCCCGTGAGGGCAACCATACCCGCGTCGTACATAAACTCGAAGTAGAGATCGAAGATCCTGAGTGCGTTGATGAGAGAGACGGTCATCGCAACGCTCATCGCAAAGGACAACAGATAGGAAACGACGGCGGTGAAAGCACTCTTGCCGGTTTCCATTCCGAGAAGTCCGTTCTTGGACATGCCGGCGGAGAGCAAGGACGCTCGCGCCTTTTCGTCGTTCGGGAAGGAGACTATTGCGGATGCTACAAGCACGAGGTATGTGAGCACCGTAAGTATGACCGCAAGCGCACCGACGAGGTCGAACACCGCAGACATGGAATCCGCATCCCATTCGTACATGGTGAGAGCCTCGACCACGTAGAAGTTGTTTTTGGAATAATCCTTTCTTATTTCGTCTGCAACGACGGCGGTGTTTTCGGAGACCACGATTACGGTATCCGCCTCGACTCCGAAGTGCGATTTGAGGGTATCGAGGGAGATTATCACATAATTACCGCTGAAAAGGATATGATGCACGATACCGCCCACCGTGAGGTCCGCCGTTTTGCCGTCTATCTCGAAAGTCATCGTGTCTCCGACTTCGTAGCCATACAATTCGGCATAAGCCTTATCGATGACGACGTAGCCGTCATCCGTTACGGCTTTTCGCACGGTACTTTCATCGGTGATAAAGTCAACGTCTACCAAATCGAAAGCGTTCGCGGTGCCGATAAGGTTGACTTGCCTATCCTTGCCCGACGGCAACTCCACGCCAATCTGTTTCCACACCAAAGGCACGGCGTTTCGGACTCCGTCGATACCGCGCATACCCGCGGTATATTCGTTATTTTCATCCGCAACCGAAGCAGGAACGTTGGTCACGAAGATTTTGTTTTCAAATTCGGATAGATACCCCGTGAATATGTCCGTGGTGAGGGACCACGCCATAAAGAGTAGCATAACCACAGCCATTCCCGCAGTCATAATCTGGAGCCCGAAGTGGCGAAGGTTTCTGCTTTCAAACTTACCGATCAAGGACGGTATCGCACGTTTTGAGAATGAAAGAAGTTTCGCAAGTCCGCGATATATAAAGGGAATATCCACGATAAGCGTAATGAGGAGAAGCGCAAGGTTGACTATTGAAATCCCGCCTTTGACTCCCGGTACGGTATGCTCGACTATCACCAGGACGGCGGTTATTATCGTGAGTATGACGGGGATAATTATCCTTGCAAGACCGCCCTTGCCTATTGCGAACTCGTTTTCTCTGACCGACGAGCGGAACGCATAGGAGACGGGAAGCGCAACGCCGAGAACGGCAAGTGCGAACCCTATCGCCGCCGATGCAAACAGTTTGAGTGCGGAAACGCTGAACGAGATGAGTGAGGACAGCACGAGTTTCGCAAGAAGTGCGAACAGTCCCCCAGCAAGCACCGAGCCGACTACCGCACCGACGAAAGCAACGAACAAAACCTCTACGAGGAAAATCGTGAAAATTTGACGCTTCGTACCGCCGACGACGGTGAGTTTCGCTATATATTTTCTTCTATCCGCAACAGTAGTGAGGGAGATAAAACCTACGCACGCAACCGCGAGAAGTACGACTCCGAGTCCCGCGACCACGACGGGTGCGGACATAGAACTCGACTGCGTTTCGATATATTGCATATCCTTGGCGTAGTCAACGATGAACCCTTGATATTCTTCCATACCTTTCAAGGTTCGGATGACTTCGTCGGGAGTTGCGGTTTTGATATATATTTCGTTATAAACGACAAATTCGCCGTACACGAGTCTGACGACGCCCTCCGCTCTTGCGATGACGACGTGAGGATTAGCGTTCAGAAAGTAGCCGTCGTTTTCCGCAATCGCGCAAACGTAAAAGGTTTTGGAATTGGTGCCGTTTTCAAAATCAATCGCCTGTCCTACGGACAAAACGTTTTCCTCCGCGAAAGCACGGGACACGACGACGTTATCCGAATTTTCGTCGAAAGCGGAAAGGTCGCCGTCTACGACGTTGATTTTTTGAAGCCCCTCCGCATCTCCTTTATCGAACCCGCGCACACGCACGTAATTGTCTTTATAGACGGTATACATAGACAGCGTCGGAACGACCTTATCTACGCCCTCGACGGATTCGAGATTTTTGGCGTTCATAATTCTACCGCCCGACGACGACGTATTGATGATGACATCGCTATCGCCTATATCGGCGGTTTTTATGGCGTAAATGTATTCGTAAACTACCGTTTCAAAAGAGAACATACAAAACAGCAACGCCACCGCTATCGCTACGACGAGTATCGTTGCTGCGGTGCGAAGAGGTCTTGATTTTACGTTTCTCAGTGCTAATTTGATTGCCATATTATTCTTGAATACGTCCGTCCTCTATTCTGACTATTCTGGTTGCGTACTTGGAGTGGGACTCCGAGTGGGTGACCATGACGAGGGCAACCCCTCTCGTCTTGTTGACGTCTTTCAGTAGTTCCATAACGCCCGTACCGCGCTCGCGGTCGAGACTGCCCGTAGGCTCGTCGAGGAAGATAACTTCGGGATTGGTGACGAGCGCCCTTGCGATTGCCACGCGTTGTTGTTCACCGCCCGAAAGTTGCGCGGGATAGTTTCCAAGACGGGAAGTTATTCCGAGATATTCGGCAAGTTCCTTCACTCTCCCCGCATAATCGCTTTCCTTTTGCTTGTCGAGCATAAGGGGAAGGACGATATTCTCGTACGCGGTCAAGTTGGGCACGAGGTTGTCGTATTGATAAACGAAGGAAATTTTTCTTCTACGCATACTTGCAAGCACGTCGTCGCCAACCGAGGATAAATCCACTCCGTCGATTTCCACAGAACCGTCCGTCGGTTTGTCGATACCCGCAAGCAGATACAAAAGCGTAGATTTACCGCTACCCGACTCGCCGACTATCGCGAGAAATTCTCCCGACGCGACCTCGATATCGATACCCTTCAACACGTCCGTTTCGATGCCCGCGTTGACGAATTTCTTTTTGATTCCGCAACCCTTGACGACTACGTGCGGATTGTCGTTATTCAAAATTCCGTTTTCAGCCAAAATTTCCATAGTTACCTCGTATTGCGCCCGCATACACGCCTACGCGCAAAATCGTTCGGTATTATTATACCATACATATCCGCCACTCTCAACAACTAATTTATTTATATTAAAAAATAATATTGCCCGCACGCGCACGCGATGCTATAATGTAGGCAGGTGAAATCATGAAAACAGTGGCAATAGTTATATCCTCAATCACGGCGATTTTCGTCGTACTCACTCTCCTCTTCGACAAAAAAGGAGAAATACTCAAAAAGACTATCTCAAAAAGTCTTGCGAGTCTATGTTTCGTCGTGAGCGGTGCCATTGCGTATTCGACAAATCCGACGAGCACTTCGACGCTTATTCTCTGCGCCCTCGTTGCGGGACTTATCGGAGACGTTCTCCTCGGCTACCGTTCTAAAAACGAAAAAATTCAAATGGCACTTGATGCGGGCGGTATGCTTGCTTTCATCGCGGGACACGTGCTGTTCATCACGGCGTTTTTGCTCCGCACCTCGGAGTTCTGCTATCCTCTGCTTGCAATAATAATCGGTCTGCCGGTTATAGTCGTGATTTTGTTCAAAGCGAAACTCCTCGCCTCGGACAAACCCATCATGGCGGTAGGCGCACTCCTCTACGCCGCCGTTGCCGGGACCTTCCTTGCAAGTGCGTGCAACCTATATATCGAGGACGCGACGAAAGTCACCGAAATGATTTTGGCAGGGACGGTGCTGTTCGCCGCAAGCGATTTGATACTTGCTTTCCTCAACTACAACAAAACCGTGAACCGCACCGTCGTGTTCCCGTTCGTGTTGCTGTTCTACTACGTCGGGCAAAATCTGATAGCCCTCTCGATGATGATATGACGATAAACGATATTATGAACTCAAACGAAAAACCGCGACTTCTGCTCCACGTCTGTTGTGCGCCGTGCTTTTGCGGTTCCATCGAAAAACTCACCGAACGTTTCGACGTGACGGCGTTTTATTATAACCCGAACATTCAACCGAAAGAAGAGTTTATAAAGCGCGAAAATGCACTTAAAGAGTTGATTTTGCACTTTCCGTCCGTGAAACTTATCGTCCCCGAACAAGACGAAAACGAATTTTTGACGGTGTCTAAAGGGCTTGAAAACGAGCACGAAGGGGGACGAAGATGCCCCGAATGTTTCAAATTACGGCTATATAAAACCGCCGAATTTTTGTCTTTACACCGAGACAAATACGACTATTTTGCAACCACTCTCACCGTCAGTCCGCACAAGAACGCACCCCTTATCAACGAGATAGGGCGAACGGTTGCACATGAATTTTCAGTGGAATATCTTGACTCCGATTTCAAAAAACAGAACGGATTTCTCCGCTCCGTTACCCTTGCAAAAGAACTCGGAATATACCGACAAGACTTCTGCGGTTGCTCGTTTTCGCACCGATAAACGTTTTTCATATGGCAAACAATTTGCCAAACACTAATATTTCATTGGTTATCGCTCAAAAAAATCCGCCGAACGGCGGATTTTATTACTCTTGTCTGTTCTCTATCATCGACTTAACTTTCATAATTCTTATCGTCGAACTTCGTTCGTTTTCGTCGAGTTTCATCGTGATATACTTTATCGTTTCTTCGAGTTGGGGTATCATAACGTATTCGAGTGCGTTCACTCTTCGCCTGTTTTTCTCGATTTCGTCCGCAAGCATATTGCACGCTTTTTCGACTTCGGCAAGTTTCAAAAGGTCACCGAGAAGTCCCGAAAGCGTCGCTATGGAGCCGTCGAGTTCTGCTGTAACTCCCGCAAACGAATAGGGATAAAGCTCCTTGCTCTCCCCCTCTTCGATTTCAAAAGCGGGGACGTTCACTCCCATAAGGTTCTTTTCGGACAGCACGAGGCCTACGGAGGCGGACGGCATCGCTATAGCCTCTTCGATTGTCGCGTCGCTCGAAACCGCACGCGCAAGCATAAAGTTTTTGAGGGCGTCAGAAAGTTTGCCCTCCACTTCTTCGCGTAGGCGCTTGTTCTCTCTCACGAGCAACATAAATTGACGAATCATTTCATCCGACTTGTCTTTGAGGAGTTTATGCCCGCGGGTAGCGGTTTTCAGACGGTTTTTGAGCCGTCTTAACTCCATTCTCGTCGGATTTACGTTCAGTCTTGCCATAGTTTAGTCCTTATTTTCGGGAAGATACTTTTCAAGATACGCGTCGCGTATACGTTTGAGTTCCCCTCTCGGAAGCATACCGAGAAGTTCCCAGCCTATATTCAGCGTTTCTTCTATCGTGCGGTTCGTGGAAAAACCTTGAGACACGTAGCGTTTCTCGAATTCTTCCGCAAACCTTGCGAATTTCTTATCCACTTCGGTGAGTGCCGCTTCGCCGAGAATGGAACTGAGTTCCTTCGCTTCTTTGCCTTGGGCGTACGCGCTGAACAGTTGGTTCATCGTATCGGCGTGGTCCTCTCTCGTTTTGCCCGCGCCTATGCCCTTATCTTTCAGTCGGGACAAAGACGGCAACACGTCGATAGGCGGGTTGAGCCCTTTCTTATATAACTCTCTCGACAAGATGATTTGTCCCTCGGTGATATAGCCGGTGAGGTCGGGGATGGGGTGGGTCTTGTCGTCCTCGGGCATGGTGAGGATAGGGATTTGAGTTATCGAGCCCTTCTTCCCTACTATTCTACCCGCGCGCTCGTACATAGTCGCAAGGTTGGTGTAGAGATAACCGGGATACCCGCGACGTCCGGGAACTTCCTTTCTTGCCGCGGAAACTTCGCGGAGAGCCTCGGCGTAGTTGGTTATATCAGTAGTGATGACGAGTACGTGCATATCCTTTTCGTACGCAAGATATTCCGCCGCAGTGAGTGCCATACGCGGAGTCGCTATACGCTCGATTGCGGGATCGTTTGCAAGGTTGACGAACACGACGGCCCTTTCGATTGCGCCCGTTTTTCTGAAATCGGAGATGAAGAAGTCCGCTTCCTCGAACGTGATACCTACCGCCGCAAATACGACTGCGAATTTGCTGTCCGAGCCGAGAACTTTTGCCTGACGCGCGATTTGCGCCGCAAGTTCAGCGTGCGGAAGTCCCGACATTGAAAACACGGGAAGTTTTTGTCCTCTGACAAGGGTATTGAGTCCGTCTATCGCGCTGACGCCCGTTTGAATAAATTCGTTGGGATAATCGCGGGCAACGGGATTTATCGGCTGTCCGTTTATATCCATTTTCATTTCGGGGATTATAGGTGCACCGCCGTCGCGAGGATTGCCCATACCGTCGAAAACTCTTCCGAGCATTTCTTCGGACACGCCGAGTTCCATACTTCTGCCGAGGAATCTTGCCTTCGAGGAGGACATTTGCAAGCCTTGAGACGGTTCAAAGAGTTGCACGAGTGCTTTGTCGCGATTGACTTCGAGCACCTTACCGCGTCTGACTTCTCCGTTTTCCTGTCTGATTTCCACGAGTTCGTCGTATTTTGCGCCGTCCACGCCCTCGACGAGCATAAGCGGACCGACGATTTCTCTTATGGTTTTATATTCTTTAAGCATCGATGCCTCCTTCGCCGGAGAGGGCAAGCATTTGTTTCTTGAGTTCTTGTTCGAGGTCGTCGAATTTTTCGATTTCCTCTTCGGGAATATACTTCGCTCTGCCGATTTGGTCCTTAATCTTCAGTTCGAGAATATCCTCTATATCGACGTTTTTATCGAGCGCGTCGTTCCCTTGACGGTAAAATTCGAGGATGAGTTTCAACATTCTGCACTGCTTATTCAAGGACGCATAGGTGTCCACTTCGTGGAATGCGTTTTGGTGCAAGTAGTCCTCTCTCAAAGATTTTGCCGTTTCCATAGTGAGTCTGTCGCGAGGAGAAAGCGCATCCATACCGACAAGTTGCACGATTTCGTTCAAGGACGCTTCTTCTTGCAAAATTCTCATAGCCAGCGTGCGGAGAGACACCCATTCGTCTCCGACGTTGTCCTGATACCATTCACCGAGTTTATCCGCATATAGAGAGTAACTCGTGAGCCAGTCGACTGCGGGGAAATGACGCTTGTACGCAAGGGATGCCGACAATCCCCAGAACACCTTGACTATGCGCAAAGTGCTTTGAGATACGGGCTCGCTGAGGTCTCCGCCGGGAGGAGAAACCGCGCCGATTGCCGTAATCGAGCCGATTTCGCCGTTTCCGCCGAGGACTTTGACAAGTCCCGCTCTCTCGTAAAACTCCGCAAGACGGGAACTGAGATATGCGGGATAGCCCTCTTCGCCGGGCATTTCTTCGAGACGTCCGCTCATTTCGCGGAGAGCCTCCGCCCAACGGGAAGTGGAGTCTGCCATAATTGCAACCGAGTAACCCATATCGCGGAAATATTCCGCAATCGTGATACCCGTATATATAGACGCCTCACGCGCCGCGACGGGCATATCCGAAGTGTTCGCGATAAGCACCGTTCTCTTCATAAGAGGTTCACCGCTACGCGGATCTTTGAGTTCGGGGAATTCGTTCAAAACGTCCGTCATCTCGTTCCCGCGCTCACCGCAACCGACGTAGACGATAATATCAGCGTCAGCCCATTTCGCAAGTTGGTGCTGAACGACGGTTTTACCGCTACCGAACGGACCGGGGACCGCCGCCACACCGCCTTTCGCTATGGGGAAAAGGGTGTCGATGACGCGTTGTCCGGTGACGAGAGGAGTTCTCGGAGAGAGTTTTTCAAGGTACGGTCTGCCTTTACGGACGGGCCAGCGTTGGAGCATAGCGACGTTCACGTCTCCCTTGTCCGTAGCCACTACCGCAACCGTTTCGTCCACGGTAAAACTGCCCGCATTTATCTTTTTGACAATGCCTTTCACGCCGTAGGGAACCATAATCTTGTGAAGTACGAGGACGTTCTCCTGCACAGTGCCTATGACCGTGCCCGACGAGACCTCGTCCCCGACCTTTGCGACTGGGGTGAAATCCCACTTCTTTTCGTGGTCGACGGCGGGTACGTAGACTCCTCTTGCGATACGGTCGCCCGAAACCTCGTAGAGTTTCTTCAAAGGACGCTGTATGCCGTCGTATATGCCCTCGATAAGTCCGGGGGCAAGTTCGACGGACAAGGGCATACCCGTAGATACGACCTCTTCGCCGGGACCGAGTCCGCTCGTTTCTTCGTAGACCTGAATGGAGGCTTTGTCCCCTCTCAGTTCGATGATTTCGCCGATGAGTTGCTTTTCGCTGACTCTGACGACGTCGTACATCTTGCTGTTCGCCATATTTTCTGCGATGATCAACGGTCCGGAAACCTTAACGATTCTACCTGTTTCCATTATTTATCCTCTCTGTTGTCAAACAAAATATCCGAGCCGATAGCCTTTTCCACGTCGCTTTGGATACCGCGCATACCGAAACCGCTGTTGCCTTCCGCGGAGGGTATGGGGACGACGACGGGATAAGGTCGGGACTTATACCGTTTGAGCAAACTTTCTATACTTATTGCTATTTTATCCGTGATGAAGATTACGGAGTAAGTTCTTGCGACCATTTTGACGGTCTCTCTTGCGTCCGCCTCTCCCTCAACGGGGAAAACGTCAAGACCTATCGCCTTGAACGCAAGCACGGAATCCTTATCTCCTACGACCGCAATACCGTTACGCTCCATAAATTTCACGAGTCCTTTCTTTTATTAGCGACGAGTCTACGTGATTTTTGATGCCCGCCACGATGAGTTTCGCAACCTTGATTTCGGTGCGTTTTGCAAGATAATAGTACACGATAGGCGCGGGAGAATCGAGATCGTTGAACTCCTTTTTCCAACCGCGGAGAATTGCATTGTCCCTCTCGGTTTCAAACCGCACGAGTCCTTCCTCTAAAAGAAGAGAAAAGATTTCGCCGTAAGGAGTAGATTTCAATTCGCTCTTCAAACTTTCGTCCGAGCCGAAACATCTCTCGAAAGTTTCGATGGATATAGTCCCGCCGTCCACGAAGTTTTCCTTGAAAAACTCCACGTCCGCTCCGATTTTCTCGGTGCGGTAGAACGATGATATATTGGCGTAATCTATCTTTGAAACGAAATACGCTACGAGTTTCTTTCCGCCCTTCTTTGCGCGTTCGAGTTGTTCGCGGAAGGTCGCCCTGTCAAGCGTTATATCGATATAACGAGAAGTCACGCTACCGTCCGAAATTCTCTTCGCAATCTCTCCGATTGCCTCTGCCATAATAGCGGTTACGCCGTCGTAGTCCCCCGCAATCGCAGATTTGATATCCTCGACCGAGGTCAATCCCTCGGGCATAATGGAGGGCTTATCCCCCGTTATTTCCGCTTTGACGAGTGCTTTCGCATTGTGGTAATCCGCATCGAGAAGAAGTGCGTCGAGGGCTCCCGTCGAATTGAACGCGCGGAGCAACGCCACCGTGTTTTCTTCCTCTTTGCCGATGAGTGCGTCGAAATCTCCGACCGCTATCGTTTGTCCTTGTCCGAAACCGAGTTCGAGCATAACTCGAAACGCCTCGTCCGCAGACGAGCAATCGGCGAGCCTTTGCATATGCTGAGAGGTCAGCAATTTGCTCTCCATGGCTTTTATTCGAGCGTTTTCAAACAAAAACTTGTCGGACATCAGTCAAACAACTCCTTCGCTACCCTACCTTCGGTATCTTCTCTGAGCACGTCGAGTTCGGCGTCGAAGGTCAAATTCTTGTCAACGCCTTTTCCGGACAATATCATTCCGCCGTCGAAATCGCCGAATTTCTCGGACAAAGTGAGGGTGATACCCTTTTTCTTCGCGACGTCCTGAACGACTTTTGAGGTCACTATATCCTTTTCGTTTTCGGAAATAATCACCACGTCTCCGCCCTCCGCTTTGTCGAGCATTCCGAGAAGGAGTGCTTTCAGCGTTTTTTTGTCGAGGTTACGCAGTTTTTCGAGCACGAGAGAATAGGTGAGATCGAGCGTTTTCGATTTTGCGCCCAGTCCCAACTTTCTTGCGTCGAGTTCGGCTACGGTTTCGCTACGCTTAGCGATTTCGGAAGTCGCAACGTCTATCTCGTGTTTATTTTTCGCAAGATATTCTTTGCACTCCTGCGCCGCCGTTGCGATAATCTCGTCCGCTTTCAGACGAGCCTCTTCGAGAATGGCGTTCGCGCGCGCTTCGGCATCCGAAATAATCTTTTCGATAATTGCTTCTTTGCCCATCTTTTCCTCTTATTACGCGACGGTGGTGACCGCAGGCATCATAACTGCGAGGAAGGAGGTCAGCAACGCAAGAACGGCGTAGGTTTCGACCATTGCTGTCAAGATGATTGCCTTACCGCTTTCTTCGGGGCGTTTCGCCACGAGAGCGATACCGCTACACGCAACCTTGGATTGGTAGAGTGCGGAAAGAAGTCCGACTACCGCCATAGGCATACAACCGGCAAACAGCGTGAGACCGGATTCTACGGTCAATCCGAGGATACCGCCGAACAAATTGATTTTGATGAAAACGATGAACGCTATCAACAAACCGTAGATGCCCTGCGTGCCGGGGAGCAGTTGAAGAACGAGGCACTTAGAGAATTTGTCCGGGTCTTCAGCGGTTACGCCTGCCGCCGCCTTACCTGCCAAGCCTACGCCGACAGCAGAGCCGATGCCCGAAAAGATTGCCGCGCACGCCGCGCCGAGAACTGCGATAAATGTTCCGAGAGTCATATATTACCTCCTGCACCGATAGGTGCATTTATTACGCCCGTACCGCGACGTCAGTCGCGTCAGTCAGCGAGTTGTATTCGTTATTTGTGTCTATATAGGTATATTTCGTTTTTGAAGCAAACGGGATAAATTGGTGTCCCCCGCCCGTGTAAAACTTGCCGAAAAATTCGATGTATTGCAAACGGCAGTTATGCACATATGCTCCGAGTGCCGAAATCGCTATGTTGAACGTATGCCCGATGAGATAGACGGGAATACAGATGATATAGCCGAGAAATTGTATGTTTTCGGGGAAGAAGCCCGCCACTATCGAACATATCATATTGACGACCATTGCGACGACACCGCCCGACAGAGCAAGTCCGAAAAGTCGGGAATAACTCAGCACATCCGAAAGCACGTTGACTATGTCGTAGAGCTTGCCCACTCTGCCTATCATTCCTTTTATCGGACCTTTCGCGCTCTTCACTCCGCCGACGAGTATCATAATTACGCCGACGACCGCAAGGGCTATCGCTATATAGTTGAGATACTCGGGTGCGCCGTCCACGAGAAGTCCGACCGCAAGGCACGCTATCGCACCGAAAATGAAATACCAAGACAATACGTCCGAAACCGCGCCGAGATAGTTCTTGTGTTTTATGAGATTAAGCGCGTTCACGAACATACCCACGACAATTTGCAAAAAGCCGAGCGCAAAGCACATAATCAGCATTTTCAGCGGTTCGTCGAGAGGATTAAACAACAGTGCGTAAGACACGTTCATATCCGGCGTCGGGAAGCCCAAATAACTTCCGAACAGCATACCCCATACGGCGGTACTCACCCCGCCCATCGCAATGATGAGCATAAGTCTGCCTTTGCCGGGAACGGGTTTTGAAATCTTATACAGCACAAAGCCCGCCACCGCAAATATGATGCCGTACACGGCATCCGCTACCATTATGCCGAAGAACAGGAAATAGAAGAACGTCATTATCGGGTTCGGATCTATATCCTCGCCGTACTTGGGCACAGAGAACATATTCGTAATATCCTCGTAAGGCTCGACGATTTTGTTCGAGCGCACGAGCGTAGGCACCGCCTCCCCCTCTTCGGGTTCACGGAATTCGTATACGAGTTTATCCGACGTCTTGTCGAGAATTTTTTTGAGGTCGCCCTCTTTGTCTGCGGGGAACCATCCCTCGAGCACGAACGCACGGTCGGTAGCGGCAAATCCGTCTATTGCGTCCAATTTAGCCTTTTCGACAAGATAGTAGTCGTACAAAGTTTTGAGTTGTCTGACGACTTTTTCTTTTTCGAGAGCGCGCACCGTCAAATCGAATTTTTCCTTTTCGATTTCTTCTATGCGCGCGGAGTTTTCCGCTTTCTTCTCTTTCGCCGTCTTATCGAACGAGAACGGACACTTCACGTAATCCGCACTTTGAAGCACGGACGCGAGTTCGTCCGCCTTGTCGTTCAGCGAAACGGCGACGAACGCCGTCGCTTTTTGTCCCGCAAACGTCTCGACGTATACGCCGTCGATTTCGTTTGCGCCGAGCACTAAATCCGCTTTCGATCCGACCACCGAGCCGACTACGACTTGCACGTTTTTACTGCCTACGAGCTCCGAAAACGGAGTCTCGAGATTTTCGTATATTCCGAGGATTTCGTTTTCGGCAAGGATTTTTTGTTTTTCGGAGTCGAGTTCTTGACGCTCGTTTTTGATTGTTTCGAGTTCCTCCACGTCTCCGAGAAGTTCATACTCCTGCGTGCTGATAAGCGCAAAATCGTCGTAGTTCATTCTTGCAATCGAACTAAACGGCGCTTCTTTGACGGGTGTATATACGTAGGGATTTTCAGAATTTTTGCTTTCCTTTTGCGCCTTTTGCGCAATTTTCTTTTGGGCGCGCAAAAACTCGAAGGCCGAGGTTATGCGAAACGCTTTCCCGTCAAGTTCCTCCTTACTGCGCGAATTGTCGAGACGAGAGGTGTTTTCCAAATCCTCCGTCGCGACGATTTCCACCAACTTGCTTTGGTGCAACGCCTTGAATAGATTGAATCTGTCCGACCGATGCCCTATGAGCACCAGTTTTTTCATTTCAACAATCATTTGATATACTTGTCAAGCAAAATTCCGATGAGTTCATTTGCCGTCTCGTCTACTTTTTCCTTTCTGCTTTCGACGTATTCGACTGCGGAATTTTCTCCGCTCTCTATGATTTCGGCGCGCTTTGCCTCGGCGTTCTTCTCAGCCTCGGCTACCGCACGACGAAAATCCGCCTTGCATTGCAAAACGGTTTCCTTTTTTTCTTTTTCCGCTTTTAGTTCGGCGTCAAGGACTATTCTTTTGCCCTCTTGAAACGCTTTCGTCTGCATTTCGGACGCCTGCTCTTCAGCGGTTTTTATCTCTTTGAGAACTTCTTCAATCATCTTATTTGCTATACTTCTTCTCGATGTCGGTAATCATATCGAGACGACGTTGGTGTCTACCGCCTTCATATTCCGCGGTATACCAAGCGGTGACTATATCCTTCGCCTCTTCAGGGGTGATGACTCTACCGCCCAAAGCGATGATATTCGCATTGTTGTGGTTTTTGGTGAGTTGCGCCATATAAGTATTCGTCACGACCGCCGCTCTTATGCCGGGGACTTTGTTCGCGGATATGGAAATGCCGATACCCGTACCGCACATAAGCACGCCTGCGTCGCATTCTCCGCTCGCCACCGTTTCCGCCACTTTAAGTCCGTAGGTGGGATAATCGACGGAATCCGTGTTGTAGGTGCCGAGGTCTACGACTTCCGCGCCGAGAGATTGAAGAGTAGCAATAACGCTGTCTTTGAGAACGATACCGCCGTGGTCACAACCGATTGCAATTTTTTTCATAATATTATGCTCCCTTATTTAGTATATAAATTATACTCCATAGTGGTTTAATTGTAAAGAAAAGATTTTTTCACCCTTTTCGAGTATATGGTATTAGTTCAATATTAAACTTTTATGAAAGCCGTTCCACGGCGTCCGTGTTCCGTAATGCCGATAATATCTTTGCGGTGCGTTATAATTTGCTCGGTTACCAAAACGATTTCTTGCCGTCATATACAATACTTCTATG
Organism: uncultured Bacteroidaceae bacterium; assembly: GCA_964563025.1. Lineage (GTDB taxonomy): Bacteria > Bacillota > Clostridia > Christensenellales > CAG-917 > RGIG4097. The sequence goes on from CAZLVK010000001.1 coordinate 123,384, forward strand.
ATTTCATTATTGCGATTGGCGTATCAAATATGTATCACAGACGGATTATTATATGCAACCGCCCCTTCAAACGGCGACTTTGCCAAATACCATTTGCTTAAGTGTTGCACTTGGAAGTATAATCCGCCTACAAAACCTAAAACGCAAGGGATTTTTCCCTTGCGTTTTGGTTTTAATAAGTTAGTCTTTCTTTCCGACTACCGGAGGTTTTTTGCCGACCACGGGCGGTACTTTTCCGGTGTCCGCCGCCGCTTCGGGAGTCTCGACTGCGGGAGTTTCTACAGGTGCGGGGTCCTCTGCGGATTTCACGGAATCGGGAGCGGAAATTGACCTTGCGTTGACGTCCGCACCTTCCTTGACTCCGATTACGGGCGGTTTTTTCTTGCCGACATGAGTGGGTTTTGCGGGCCTTACCTTGACGGGTGCAGGTTCCGGCTCGGGAGCAGGCTCAGGTTCGGGAGTCGGTTCCGACTCTGGAGCAGGTTCAGGCTCAGGTTCGGGAACGGGCTCCGGCGTAGGTTCGGGAATAGGTTCAGGAGTAGGCTCGGAGACGGGCTCGTCGGGAACGTCCACGTCCATAGTCATACCGGTGCCGGCGATTTCCGCTTTTTTCTTCTTCTTAGACAAGCCGATACCGAGGCCGAGTGCAAGTGCGATGATTGCTGCCGCACCGACGCCGATAACTATCCATACCCAGAACGGAATTGCACTCGAAGTCACGGTTGCGGTCATAGGCGTTGCATGCACATAGACCAACCAACCGAGTTTGTCCGTGTTGAAATCTACGTATGCAAACGTATAATCTTGCGCTTCGTCGTATTGATACGACACCTCATAATCGGTGATTTCCTTCATGCTTCCGTCCGAATAGACCATGAACAACTTGTAGTTTTCAAGGTCGTCCGTATAAGCGTTGACGGAGAGATGCATATCGGTGCTTCCGACGGAAACGTCTACCATATTATTACCGCTACCGGTGACCATTCTCATAACGGCGACGTGCAAAATTTCAGAAGTATAGCCATAGGAATCGACGAACGGAATGAGTTTTTCGCAGACACTGTTGTATACGGTTATATCCAATTCTCTAATACTACCGTATTTGTTATCGACCACGCTTTCTTCATCGACGTAACTGACAAAGAACGTCACGGACGTCGAAACAGATGCGTCGTTGGTAGTTATACTTCCGAGGTTGTCACTGTTGACAAACTTGTTTGTTTTCAAGGTGAAGTCACCGGTGGAAATACCGACTACCTTGTAGTTTGAATCTTCGGTACCCTTGGTATAAGACACCTTGCTTGCGCTTGTTTTCTCTATATTGAGAGGCGCAATATAACCTCCGTCCACATTGACGACAGTGGAAGTCTTACTAGTGCAATATACAATGTTGAAGTTATACACTCCAGGCGTGCTCCAAATTTCTTGGAGTGCCTTATTGGACACATTTTGCGCTTTGTAAGTGACCATGAAGTAAGCGGGATTAATACTGCTATCCTTCAAACCGTATGCCTTAGACTTGTCCGAGAAAGCGTACTTGAACGCAATACCCGTGTTGATGACATTGCCGTCCTCGTCGTAGGTTATGGTTTGGTCCTTAGAACTGTCGAGTACTGCGGTGATGACGATTTCCGCAGGAAGCACGGTTATCGAGTAGTTCTTCGTGAAACTGTTGTAGTTTGCAGCCTCGTTGGTCGCTTTTTCGGAATCGAAGGTAACTTCGACGACGTAAGTTCCGGCATCGATAATTTCTTTGCCGTCAACATTAATCTTGATTGCGTTCTTGATTGCGCTGAGGTCTGCCGCCGCGACGCCCGAGATGGACTTTTGGATTGCGGCTTTGACGTCCGAGAAGTGGTTGTAATCGTAATAGTCGAGACTATACGGAGTGTAACCGAGGGAGATATCCGCTTTCTTGATCGTCAACTTGGAACTGAGTTCGAGGTTGCTGCTGTAATTCTCATCGATGACTTTGGTGAGTCTTGCGACGACGATATATTCGCCGACGTTCACGAGATCCGCCGCGGTCAATACGTTTTCGTCTGCAACGGAACCTTTGTAGTAGGTGTAGACGACGTCGATATCTGTTACGCTACCTTTAATTACGACCTTATCGCCCTTTGCGGAGCCATCGTAGACGGTGCTTGCATCGGACATTCTAACGCCGGTGATAGGAGCGATTTCAACATTGAGTTTTGCGAGTTTGGAGTCGTCCCAAACGATGTTATAGTTATTAGAAATTGCGCCGGCGGTCTCGATATGGACGGCATAGTAGCAACCGCTACCGAGAGAGGATACGGGTGCTACGTTTTCGTCGATGTCGGACCATGCGCTACCGTCGTAATACTTGAAGGATGCGACGGGTGCGGTGAGAACTGCGGAGAGGTTGTCGCCGTTTACGAAACCGGTGTAGGTCAGTTTGATTTCGGGCAAACCGCCTTCTTTGTAGTATTTGCTGTAACTGAAATCGCCGGAGCCGACTTTTGCGTGGACCTTGAGGGTTGCCTTGCCGACAACGATTTCACTGCTCGTCAAGGAACTATCCGCGACGACGTTGCCCTCTTCGTCGAACTTGGTGTATGCGAACTTGAAGGTATAGTTGGTGGAAGATCCGCCACTAATGGTCGCACCGTAGGTACCGACGGGATAAGTTGCGACGAGTTTGCCGTTGACGTCTACGGTAGGTTCGACGAAGGTTCCGTCGATACGGACGTATTCGCCGTCGTTCGCTTGCACGAACGCTCCGTCAACGAGGTTATAGCGATATGCACTGATTTCTTCGCCGAGTTCTTCGTAGCGGCCTGCAAATGCGACTTGATAATCCGCAACGGACATATATCCGTAGTTGCCGTTGATGACGACCGTTCCGTCCCCTGCTTTGTAGCCGAGTTTGCCGTCGAAGTCAGGCGCCTTGCCGTAGGTGGTTGTGACAGAGTCGAGTTGCGCAGTGATGACGCGGGGTTTGATTTCCGCGACGATAGAAGCGGTCGAACCGATAGTGGTATAGTTCTTGAACACGTTCGCGTATTCTTCCGCGACGCCGTCTTTTGCTTTGAGGGCGTTACCGGTGAAGGTGAATACCACGTAGGTGTTGCCGACGGTAGAATTCTTATATTCTATGGTGACGTCGTTTTCACCGACGTTGAGACCGATATAATTTGCGTCGTCGGCCATGAAACCGCTGTTGCCGATTGAGTAATCGTCCTCGTTGCCGTAGAACTTGGTGGTGGCGTCGTATTCCTTAGAGAACGCGGTGCTGTCGGGATTTGCGACAACGGAGACCTTAATGTTCTTGGGAGTTACGGTGCCTTTTGCGTTGTCGAGATACGGAACCGCCTCTACGTTCTTACCTGCGATTTCGACGGAGTCGTCGACAATGCAGTACTTGGTGTAAGACTTGGTATAGGTGCCGATGACGGCGGGTTTGGCTCCCGAAATGCTATCGTATTCCGCTTGCGTGAGGTTGTACGCGTTGACGGTTTCGAGAGTGTAGTAGTAGATTTGTCCGCCGTTTTCGTCGGTTGCGGAGAGAACGGAGCCGAGAGCGGATTCCGTGACGGCAGTTCTACCCTCGATTTCTACGGTCGAGCGGATGACGGGATAGTAGTTGATGACGTTTTCGGTATTGCAACTGAGCGCAACGCCGTAGACGTACGCGTTTTTGGCGGTTACGTTATCGTTTTCGTCGAATGCGACGTTTGCGTCGGCGTACTTGGCGAAGTAACTCTTGACGTAGTATCTACCGGTTTCGGTGGGCATGAGTCCGGAAATCGTATATGAGGACTTGCTGACCGAGGTGGTGCCGTCGTATTCCTTATCGGCGACGGTGAAGTCGACGACGACGGGGGCTTGATAGATAGTTGCGCGACCGATAGCGGAGACGTTCTTTTGAATCTTATAGTTCTTTGCGTAGTCGAAGGTATCGGAAGTGCTCTTGACGCCGGTGATGCTGACGTAGACGTTCTTGCTCGTACCGCTGTTCTTATCCGTAAATTCACCGGAGACGGCGAGGGTTACGAAGTCTTTTTCTTCGGGAGCGACGCCGAAGCCGGTAACGTCGTAGGAGCCTTTGATGGCGACGTCCGCGCTCTTGGTGCCGTCGTAGACCTTATTGGAGATAACGATACCGTCGGTTTGGATGGAGAGGACCTTTTGGTCGAGGGTTGCAACCTCGACGTTCTCGAAGTCGGAGATAAGTGCGTCGGTAGTAAGGTATCTATCGTTCTCGACGTATGCACCGTCCACGTAGTCGTACGCGACGAGTACGTAGTTGCCAAGGACGACGTCCGCGTCGCTCTGATCAAGACCTGCGGGAGTGGTGAACTTAAGTCCGCTGATGAGGACGTTATGTTTGATTACGTTTCCGTTCTGGTCGAAAGCGACGGATGCGTCGGCGACGCCGTTCACGCTATACTTGAAGACGACGTTATCGAAGTTGTAGAAGATATACGCGCTGTCGTGCGCCCAAGCGGTAGCATCGAAGCCGATTGCGTCCTCAGCGATGAGAGTGACGGCGGATTCCGCTTGAGAATTGCTGACGTCGCTACCCTTTTCGAGGATCTTATCGCTATCGGTATTGCCCTCGTATTGTTTATTCTTGTCGTAATCGACGGTGAGTTGGACTCTTGCGGGGAGGATTTCGACGGAGAGAGAGGAAATCTTCTCGTTGAGTTCGTCCGCGGTGAAGGAGAGGGTGTAGTTGGAATTTGCATTGACGCCGACTTCGGAGACGAACACCTTATGCGTGCCCGCGTTCGCGGTAATAATATTGTCGTACGCGTGCGCGAGGACTTCGAGCCCGACGTTTTCAAAACTGTCGCCCGTTGCGTAAACGCTGTTGAGGAAGACGATTTCGAGGTCGACGAGAGAGAGGCCGTTGTATCTGCGGTTTGCTACGGAGTATTCCGCGATTTCGTCGATACCGATTTGTTTAGGAGTGATGGAACCGCTGAGGTTTCTGACGGTGAGGACCATACCCGCATCGGTAAAGACCGCTTCGATACCCTCTTCTTTGATATCGAGGTTGATACTGCTTGCTTTGAGTCCGGGGAAGAGCAAGACGACGTCGGTCGCGTAGTTGGAAGTGACGTTAGCGGACGGGAAGATAATCGAGGACATAAGGCTCATATTATCACCGAGGCTGACGCTGATACTCACGTTATCTACGGTGAAATTGGGGCTACCGTCGTAGACTTTGGTGAGGGTGAAGTTGAGTTTGGTGAGGGAGATAGGCTCGTCCTTTATGTAGCAAATTTGTTCGAGAATATAGCCTTGAGGGGCGTTCACGAGAACGTAGTTACCGCTTGCATCGCCTGCGAGGACGAAGTCGGCGAAAAGAACGTGTTTCTCACCGATATTTGCATCGAGTTCGTGGGTATCGACGTTGACGTAATTTGCGGTGAAGTCGATATAGACGTCGTCGGTATTACGTTTCAACTGCGAGTAGACCGCGAGCATGGTTTTCTTTTGTTCGACGGTGAAGGGAGAGAGTTCGGTGGAGTTATTCATCGCTCTGTCCGTACCGAAGAACGCGGGAGTAATATCGTTGTAGTTGATAGTTGCGGGTTCGATGACGAGGCGCGCCTCTGCGAGAGCGGTTTCGTCGACGTACACGACGTAGTTGCCGTCCGAACTTACGAAAGCGGAGGACACGGCGTATCCGTAGTAGAAGTTTTGACCGTTGTAGGAGATAACACCGTCCGCACTGCTTGCGTTGTCGTAGCGTTCGCCGAAACGGTAGAAGGTGCCGTTCTCGTAGTAAACGACTCTGACGAAGGAACCGCTGACCTTATCCGCGAGTTCTTCTTGACCTTCCGCGACGGTGAAACCGATGCCGAAGTCGCTGTCGAGTTCGCCGTATACCTTAGATTGGCTGTTCGCCGAGGGGTAAACGGTGATGACTGCGGGGTTTATGGTGACGGAGTAAGTGTCGACGAGTACGACATAGTCGTCCAAAACGTTGCTATCCGCATCTTTGACTTTACAGTCGAGGATTTCGACGGAGTGCATACCCGCATTTTGGTCTGCGAGCACCGCATCCCAATGAACGACGTAACCTTCGGGGAGTTCCAAGCCGTTCGAAAGAACGATTCGATAATCGGCACTGTCATTGGAGATAGAAACGTGTACCGAGTAATCGTCGCCGAAAGTCAATACGTAAGGAGTCACGCGAGTTACGGTGACGATAACGGTTTCGGATTCGGGATCGATTTCTCGAATGGTGATGATGAAATCGCCGTCCGCAATCACGAATTTGACGTTTGCGGTAGAAGACGTGAAGTTGCCTACGACCGCATATTGAGTTGTGGTATAGTCGCCTTGATCAGAGACGGAGCCTTTTGTGCCGAGGGACCACGTTGCGGTGAGATATTCCGCAAAACGTTGATCTATTTCTGCAAGAGTATACGCCACGTTGTAGGAATCGGTGTCGTTCTTATTGAACTCTTGATTTGCAACGGGGGTAACCGCCACTACCCTTTGGCTGATTTGGTATTTAGCGCCGTTGGTATCGACGGTGATAGCATAGTTCGCATTGACGTTGAAGTATGCGGTGCTGGTGGAGTAACCGTACAAGCCGACGTCCTCGCCGAGTTCACGGGAGATGAGTTGAGTGCCGGGGACGGTGAAGTAGATGAAATTGCCGTCCGAACTACTCTTAACCGCGCCGGTGAAAATATCGGCGATGAGTTTGCCGGTGGGAAGAGTGGTTTCGTCCACGCCGACGATAATCATACCGTCTTGGTCGCCGTAGGTTTTGCCTTGGTCGGCTTTGACGATGACGGTGATACTCTTTTGAGTGACGATATGAGTTGCGGTCACGAAGGTGACGTTGTAGTTATCGCCGAGGTCTGCTTTGACGTCGTCCGAGAACGAAACAAGATAGTTACCGACGTTGAGATTTTTGAAACCGCCGCCGTTAGCGAGTTTGATACCGTTCACGGTGAGCCATTCGCCCGCGGTAGGCAGGAAGAGGTCGGAGCCGATGAATTGATAATTGATTGCATCCCACGCGACGAGGTCTGCGCCGACGAGGCCGTCGACGACGTAACCGATATTTTGCACGTCGCCGTATTCGCCGACCGAAGAATTGATTTGGACGGTGACATCCTTTTTGAGGATATTGTAAGAGGTCACGGAGACCGTTTGCGCGATATAGTTATCGTTGTCTATTGCAAGGGTAACCGCATATTCGCCGACGTTGGTAGGAGCACCTTCGAGGTCGGAGAGAATAGGCTCGTTGAACTCGTCGGTATCGCCGGTGTATTGTTTCCATGCGTAGACGATTTCCGCTTTTGCGACTTCGGGGAGCACGGTCATCGGGATTTCGGTAGGTGCGCCGGCGTAACTGACGTTGGTACCTGTGACGGTGACGGTGACGAGTCTGCGATAGCGGAAGATGAGTTCGATATTTCCGTTATTGCTGGGGATATTGCCGAGGTTACCGAGATCGGTATTTTCGAGCAAAATGCTGAATTCGAGTCCTTCGAGGGAGAGACTTCCGTCGGGAGCGGAATAGGATTGAGAGGGAGAAAGCGGATCGTCGGTGGTCCACTTATTCTTGACGTCCTCGTCCGCAGTGCCGAATCTGTAGTCGAGTTTGTAAGCAACGTAGCCGTCTTCGAGCGCGTAAGTGAGGGAAATAATATCTCCTCTCTTGTAGACGGTGGATTTTCCGCCTTCGAGGACTTCTGCGACGCCGTCGTTTGCGAAGATGCTGTTGCTATCGACGGTGCCGATGACCTTATAGTCGGTTGCATCGACGAAGAAGGTGTAGCCTACGAGATCGCTGACGTTGCCCGCTTGGTCTACCGCCCAGAAGTAATAGGTACGCATACCTGCGCCGAGGTTGCTGTTGAAGTTGAGTTTGATTTCGTTTACGCTGTCGAGTTTAGAGCCGATAGCGGTATAGATATAGTCGAAGTCGTAGTCTTCGATATTGCCGTAACCGGTTGCGAAAGCGTCGAGGAACGCCTTGACCGAGAGTTTACCGTCTTGAGCGGTGGTGAAGTCGCTGATAGCGGTGATATTCTTCATTGCGTAGTAGACCTTGATATCACTGCCGTACTGCGAAATGAGGGAGTCTTCAAACGCATAGAACGCTTCGACGGACCAACCGCTCGTGAACCACTTTCTATCCGCCGCATCGGGGATAGAGGGATCGAATACGTCGTCGATTTCCGAGAAGTCTTTCTCGTCGTCGTCTTGGTCGAGGAGCGGAGATTCGGGTTTGTTTCTGTCCACGAAAATATTCACGCCGTTGACGTACTTCTTGCCGACGAGGACTTGCCACTCGTAGTGTTTTACGCCGTCCGTAGACGTGACGCTACCGGTAGCGACGTAAGTGACGGGAGTTTCGTTTTCGGGATCGTCGCCGACCATCATTTCAAAGGTGGTGCGATAGGCGAAGTCGAAATATGTGTCACCGCTCGTATCCGACGATGCCACGTCTCTACCGAACGTGATAGTCCAAGTCGCGACACCGCTGTTGAGGCTGTAAGTGACGTAAATTCTCGTACCGGGTTCACCCCCGCCGAAGTTTGCGGACTTGCCGTCCTCTGCGATAGTGGCTGTGGAGTCGATAGTGGTATCGAGATAGATAGCCTTGATGACGCCGTCGTTGACGGAGATATATCTCGTGTTCTCTTCCGCATCCGTAAAGGTGAGGTTATTGCCAGAGATAGAGGGTTTGGATTGAACGATAGTCACCGTGAGTTCGGCGGTAGCCCAATCCGTATTGGAGAGGTTGTTGCCGTTTGAAGTCTTGGTGAGGGTATATTCGGGAGTGTCGTAGTCCGCCTTGACGTAGTACGAAATGCTGTTCGAGGCGTTATATCTGCCCGACATATCCATGCAGTAGAACGTGAAGAGGTAATAACCTACCCCGGTCGCACTCGTGCCCGATTGTCCGTCGAGACCGGTCTTTACGTTATTGTTCGCGTCGTAAGTCGCGCCCGCGTAGCCCGTCTTGAAGTCGTATTTGAAACTCGACGTCGAGCCTACCGCAAACGGCACCTTGGTGAGAAGTTGTTCTCTCGTCCAATTCGCCGAAGTCAGCGTACCCGTGGGGCTGTCCACCTTGACTACCGAGTAGAACCACATATAAGGAGTGATTTCAAAGTCGTCCGTGGCGGGGCTTTCCGCGTTTGCATTGAGGTCGAGAGAAAGCGTGCTGTTGTTATACCACGTGAGACTGTTCCATCCTTTGAACGACGAAGATTCTGCGGTATAGCCGTCCATATCGTCGACGGTGAGCGTCCCGTTCGGATCCGTGAAGTCGATACCCTTGACGTTGACCGTCTTGGACATTGACACATCGCCGAAATCGCCGACCAATACGCTGACGCCCGATATATTCTTGCAGAAATACATCGAAATAGTGACTTGTGCCCTATTGTTTTTCGTCACGGTGAACCAGCCGTAAGGAGTGGAATCCTCGGCTTTGTAAATGGTCTTATACGAGCCCGCCGTATCCGAAACGATATTGAACGTTTCCGTGCCTACGGTGATAGATTTGATACCCGACGCAAAATATTGATTGCTCGCATCCGCCGTAGTTTTGGTCTTTGAACCGTAACCGTACCTATCGTTGACCGTTAAAGTCAGACTCTTGTAGTATGTATTGCCGTTTATTGTTTTTCCGTCCGTGTTAGAGTTGACGTAACTGTACAAGTTGTACATTGCGTCACTCGCATTCACGTTGTCTTGTGCATATTGATATTTGTTCCAAACGCTGTTTGCGAAAGGTTCCGCAAGACTGCCGTCAGCCTTGACGTTATATTTCCAATCGGTTCCTTTCCAAACGTTCTTTTCAACGTATCTATTCGGCGTGGCAGAAGCGGCGGTCGCTTCGGGAGCGACGCTGTCGTTGATTGAGGTGCCGGAACCGTCCGAGAAGGTTGCCCCGCTCGAACCGCCCGCGAGTTTAATTGTGTAAGTTATGCTAAGTCCGGAGAAAGTCGTTGTCACAGAGTGTGACGCACTTAAAGTTGACCAACCACGACCAACCGTTGAAATAAAAATGTAAGGGTTTCCCTCGGTCAAAGTTATCGTATTGTCTATGCTTGCACTAACATTTTCAGTTTTGCTACAGCTATTTAACTCGCCATATGCTGTTTCTTTACTGTCCTTTGCAACGGTTATTCTTTCTTGCGCAAATGAATTTGCCGTAGTGGCTTTTGATCGTGCTTCTACAAATTGCAAATTACTGTATTTTTTAGTTCCGCCATAGTCAGTTGTAAATGTATATTTAACTGTTGCAGTAACTTTTGCGGTGACCGTATACAGCGCACTTCCGTCCGCACCTTTTGCAGAAAGTATCTGTTTCAAGAACGAAGACGGTGCGTAGTTCCAAGCGCCTATAGTGACCATCTGCGAAATATCCGAACTTGTTGCTGCGCTAAAAGTGTAGCTACCATTTGTTTCGGTATCACCCAATTCAATTTCTACAGAAGCAGTACTACTGTTCAAATCATTGAACGTCAAACTTGCCGCACTTGTGTTTCTACCGCTATACGCCGTCGTCGAAGAGCCAATCGAGTAAGTCCAAGTGCGTTTGCTGTAGTCCGTGCCGGGGAAGTTCAGGTTGTCCACCGTAAGAGAACTATCAAGCACCAATGATGCAGCACCGCCTTCAGTTTCAGTATCAGCGTCTTCTGCAGCTGCAAACGCGACTTCGCTTATCACGCTGTTTTCCGTCGTCGTCATCGTTATCATCGCAAACGCAAAGACGAATACGAAGCACAGTGCAAGCACAACGAGTCTTGTGATTGAAAGTGTCTGTCTGATTGTGTTGTTTCTCATAATTTCACCTCAAGTCTGTTCCTTTCGGTTCTGCCATCCTCAGGAACCCTAAGTAGTGTCATTTTATCTTCACCCGCCGTCCAATCACGTGCATCACATACGCCTTACACATATGCACGCGTACACATCGCGGGCAATATACAACGATATAATATAACATAGGACTCAATTTTGTCAATACCCTTTTTCACATTCCCAAATTTTGGTCTATTTAGGGACGGAGCAAAAAATCACCTTCAGTCTATTTAGGGACGGAGCAAAAAATCGCCCGAGGGTGATTTTTTGCTCCGTCCCTAAATTACCCTTCGTCGCTTACAATTCAAGAAAAAAAATCCATCAAACACCAAAAAAAATAAGCGCTTCCGCGCCTATCTTTTCAACACTCTGCTAATCGCTTTCGTTGTTTTCAGATCAAAGACCTTCATCATCTCACGTTGTGTCATCCCGGCATTTTTCAGCCTCAGAACACATTCCGCAAACTTATCCTCGTCAAGTTTCAAAAACTTCGGTGGCATGCCGTATTCTCCCAGTATCTCGTAGGCTCTGTCCTCAACCGTTCTCGCATTTTCTTTTACTTCAATCCACTCGGGGCACTCCGCATCGGCACCGCATTCATTTGCTATCGCAACGACGTTGGATGGCTCGGTATCGAACAACTCCCCCGCCGCGTCAAAATCGACGATGCCGTTGTGGTATTTGTAACAACTTATACTTGAATACTTATAATCTTCAGCATTATGTACAATTCCGGCGTTTAACGGATTGTTATGTATATAACAAAGGCAGTTTCCGACATATTTAGTATCATAAATCGCCTGACTTTTAAACCTATCTCTAAACACATATCCGACTCTTTCGTTTTTATAGTTGTAGTATTGAGCATACATTGTATTCACTCTTCGCATAAAGTGACCGAGCTTTTCAACGCTGGGCACAAATAACAACAAGTGACAATGATTGTCCATAACACAATATGCGATAATTTTAATATCGTCGTCGACTTTGAAACGGTTAAGGTTATAAATATAAGTGTTTTTCATTTCATCGGTGTCGAAGATATACTCTTTTGCTATCCCCTGCACCATAACGTGGAAGCAATTCGTATCCGAACATTCTCTTGCAATTCTACTCATAATATGAACCTCCGATTTATTACGATTACATTATACTGCGACTTGCTCGACATGTCAACCACTTTCGGGCTATTTGGGGACGGAGCAAAAAATCGCCCTCGGGTGATTTTTTGCTCCGTCCCCAAATAGCCCGAAAAAGAGAGCGCGGAGTTCCGCGCCCTTCTCATTTTCTGAGTTCCGTTCGTCTAATCTTTCCGCTAATGGTTTTCGGCAACTCCGCCACAAAATCGATAATCCTCGGATACTTGTACGGCGCCGTCGCCTTCTTCACGTATTGCTGAATTTCCTTCTTCAACTCCTCGCTCGGCTCCACTCCCTTCACAAGAACGATAGTCGCCTTGACCACCTGCCCTCTCACGGGATCCGGCACCCCCGTCACCGCGCATTCGACCACCGACGGATGCTCCATAATTACGCTTTCAATCTCGAACGGCCCGATTCGATACCCGCTCGATTTGATAATATCGTCCGTCCTGCCGACGAAGAACAAATTCCCGTCCTCGTCCTTCCATGCGGTATCACCCGTATGGTACAGTCCGTCGTGCATAGCCTCCGCCGTCTGTTCGGGACTTCCGTAGTATTCCCTGAACAATCCGTACGGTCTGCCACTGCTTATATCCACGCAAATCTCCCCTGCCTCGCCCATAGGTACGTCGTTGCCGTCGTAATCGACGAGACGCAACTTATAGATCGGCGTAGGCAAACCCATACTACCCGCCTTAGGAGTCGCGCCCCTGAGGTTAGCGATGGTGAGCGTAGTTTCCGTCTGTCCGAAGCCCTCCATAATGGAAAGCCCTGTGCTCGCTTTAAGTTGGTTGAACACCTCGGGATTGAGAGCCTCTCCCGCGGTCGTAAGATATTTGAGGGATGACAAATCGTATTTGCTAAGGTCCGCCTTAATCATAAAGCGGTAGATGGTCGGCGGAGCGCAGAACGTCGTGATGCCGTACTTCGCGAACATACCGAGCACCTTATCTTGGTCGAACTTATCGAAGTCATAAGTGAATACGCACGCACCGAGGAGCCACTGCCCGTAGAGTTTTCCCCACACGGCTTTACCCCAGCCGGTCTCGGCGACGGTGAAATGGACTCCGTCCTTTTCAACGTTATGCCACCATTTTGCGGTCACGAAATGCGCAAGCGAATAAGTATGTTCGTGCGCGGCAATCTTCGGATACGCGGTTGTGCCCGAAGTGAAATACATGAGCATCAGTTCGTCGCGCATAGGCGCGCTACCGTCCGTCGGACGAGGGTAATAATCCGAGTAATTTTCAAACTCCGAAAAACTCACCCACCCGTCTTTCGTGCCGTTAGATACCACTTTAATGGCGACGTTAGGACATTTTTTGCAAGCGGACTCCGCCTCTTCGAGGACGTTGCCCGTAGCGGTACAAACGATAGCCTTCACCCCCGCGGAATTGAATCTGTACACGAAATCCTTATCCTTCAACTGGTCGGTTGCAGGGATAACGATTGCGCCGATTTTATGCAGAGCGACGATAGCGGGCCAAAACTCCCAGTGACGACGGAGGACGAGCATAACTCTGTCCCCCTTTTGAATGCCGAGTTTTCTGAAGAAGTTGGCGCATTTTGCGCTGAGGCGCATCATATCTCCGAACGTGAAAACGCGGGACTCCATATCGTTAGATACCCAAATCATAGCCCTTCTGTCGGGCTCGACGGTACCGAAGTAGTCCACGACGTCAAATCCGAAGTTATAGGTATCGGGGACGTGCCATTCGACGCCCGTAAGCCTACCGCTGTCATCGACTTGCTCAGTTAAAAATCTTTCGTACAGTTCCATAATTATATGCAGAAATCCTATGCGAATACTCGATAGGATTTTCGTGGGGTGTCCGTATCCGAGTCTTCGCTCCCGCAACGCGAGAGCGAAGACGGGAAAACTTATTTAAGATTGTTTTCGAGGGTGTCGAGTTCTTCTTTCAAAGTTTCAGGGAGTTTGTCGCCGAACTTGGTGTAGAATTCTTTGATGCCCTCTGCGTCCTTTCTCCACAAATCCTTATCGACGGTGAGGAGGTCCGCAATTTGTTCTTCGGTGAGGTCCGAACCGCTGAGGTCGATATCCGCGGGATCGGGAACGTAACCGATAGGAGTTTCGACTGCGTCTACGGTTTCTTCGCAACGGCGGAGGATCCAATCGAGGACTCTCATGTTGTCGCCGAAGCCGGGCCACAAGAATTTGCCGTTTTCGTCCGTTCTGAACCAGTTGACGTTGAAGATCTTGGGTTGATGCTTAATCTTCTTGCCCATTTCAATCCAATGTGCGAAGTAGTCGCCCATGTGATATCCGCAGAAAGGAAGCATTGCCATAGGATCGCGTCTGACTACGCCGACCGCACCGCTTGCCGCCGCCGTGGTTTCGGACGCCATAATGGAGCCGACGAACACGCCGTGGTCCCAATCTCTGGATTGATATACGAGCGGAGTGGTTTGCGCTCTTCTACCGCCGAAAATAATCGCGCTGATAGGAACGCCGTCGGGTGCTTCAAATTCGCTCGAAATGCAAGGACAATTCTTTGCGGGAGCGGTGAAACGGCTATTGGGGTGAGCGGCTTTAACGGGTTTGCCGTCCGCGTCCACCATACCGGGGTGCCAAGGATTACCCTTCCAGTCGATGAGTTCCGCGGGTGCTTCCTTGGTGAGACCTTCCCACCAAACGGTGTTGTCTGCGGGATTGATTGCGACGTTGGTGAAGATGGTGCCCTTTTGGGTAGAGGCAAGTGCATTGGGATTGGATTTTGCGTTGGTGCCGGGAGCGACGCCGAAGAAACCCGCTTCGGGGTTGATGGCGTAAAGTCTTCCGTCTGCGCCCACTCTGAGCCATGCGATATCGTCGCCGACGGTGAACACTTTATATCCTTTCTCGGTGTAGGACACGGGAGGGATAAGCATAGCGAGGTTGGTCTTTCCGCAAGCGGAGGGGAACGCCGCCGTTACGTACTTGGTTTCGCCGTTGGGTTTTTGGATGCCGAGGATGAGCATGTGTTCCGCCATCCAGCCTTCCTTCCAGCCTTGGTAAGACGCTATACGAAGAGCAAAGCATTTCTTGCCGAGGAGAACGTTTCCGCCGTATGCGCTGTTGACCGACCAAATTGCGTTGTCTTCGGGGAATTGGACGATATAACGGTTGTTTTCGTCCACGTCGCATTTTGCGTGGAAACCGCGAACGAAGTCGTCGTTGTCGCCGAGAGTATCGAGGACTTTCTGACCGACTCTGGTCATGATAGCCATATTGAGAACGACGTAAATGCTGTCCGTAACTTCGATGCCGATTTTAGAGAAAGGAGAGCCGACCGCGCCCATGGAGAAAGGAATCACGTACATGGTACGACCTTTCATGCTGTCGCGAGCGATGTCCTTAAGCATTGCGTACATTTCTTGAGGGTCTTTCCAGTTGTTGGTGGGACCTGCGTTTTCTTTTTCTCTGGTGCAGATAAAAGTTCTGCCCTCGACTCTTGCGACGTCGTTGGGCTTGGTGCGATGGTAGTAGCAACCGGGGAGAAGTTCTTGATTGAGTTTAATCATTTCGCCGGTAGCGACTGCCTCTGCGCGAAGAGCCTCGAGTTGTTCTTCCTCACCGGTGATAAGGACGACGTTCTCGGGTTTACAAAGAGCGATGCTTTCTTCTACGAATTTCTCAACGCCTATGTTTTGAAATTTCATTTATACCTCCGCTGTGGCAAAGCCACAAATTTAATACGATACTAACCCGCGCGAATTGCGGATCGTAAAATAGTATACTATTTTGCACCCGAAATGTCAACGAAAGGTTTTTATATAACGCGCTCGGACTTATGCGCGATTTTCGGAAAGAAATTCCTTTCGTTTTGATTATTCGCAAAACACGAGGTTTACAAGCGGTTTTCGATACAATAAAATGCCGTTTTTTCAAAAATTAATTTTTTATCGATAAAAATCTTGAAAAAAAATCAATATGGTTATATAATCTATACAATAAAAATTTTAGAGGTGCATTATGTCAATCGGCGCAATAGTCGGCATAGTAATCGCGGCAGTCGTGGTCCTTTTCATCCTCGCACTCGTGATTCGTACCGCTTTGAACAAACCCACTCACAAACCCGTAGAACTCGCAACCACCGCAAAAGTGGACAAGGAAAGAGTCGTCAAACACTTGCAAGAAGCGATTCAAATCCCTACCGTCTCCATGGTTGACGACTATATCGACAACGAGCAAGCGTTCATCGATTATAGAAACTGGCTCGAAAAAGCGTATCCCCTTCTCAACCAAAAAGCGGAACGCACGATTATTGCGGACTACTCCATTATTTATCGTTTGAAAGGCAAGAACCCCGCGCTCAAAGGCGGTTGCTATCTCAGCCATATCGACGTCGTTCCCGCTCCCGTCGACGGATGGGAATACGATCCGTTCAGCGGACACCTCACCGAAGACGGCTATATCTACGGCAGAGGCGCGCAGGATATGAAGAGCCACATGATAGCCCTTCTCGAAGCGGTGGAATATCACCTCGAACACGGCAAAGAATTTGAAAGAGATTTGTATCTTTGTTTCGGTCACGACGAAGAGCCCGGTCAATCCATCGTAGGTGCGTCGAGCATAGTCAAGTATCTCAAAGACAAGGGCGTTGAAATGGAATTCGTCGTAGACGAAGGCGGTACCGTCCTTGACGGCAATCTTCTCGGAATACCTCATACCGTAGCCCTCATCGGAGCGGCGGAAAAAGGTAGCGGTGACCTCGAACTCGTCGTCAACAAACAAGGCGGACACGCGTCAAACCCCAACCCTCCCACGGCGGACGGAGTGCTTGCAAAAGCAGTCGCGAAAGTGGAAACCCACCCCATGAAAACCCGTTGGACGGAACTCACGAAAGAGACTTTCAGAGAACTCGCACCCTATTGTGGCGGAAGTGCGCTCGGCAAAGTGTTCAAATTCCTGTTCACCAACCGCGACGTATTCTCCCCTCTTCTCAAGTTTGCGTTCACCCTTGTTATGCCAATGACGAACGCCCTCGTGCGCACCACGTTTGCTCCCACCATGCTCTGGGGTAGCGACGCAAGAAACGTCATTCCCAAAGAGGCAAGAGCGAATATCAATTACCGTATGATAACCGGCGAAACCGCGGACGACGTAAAAGCGTACCTTGAAAAGCTCCTCAAAAAGGACGTGAAAAAAGGCGTGCTCAAAGTCAATATGCTCCAATACTCCAATCCCTCCGCGGAAGCCGATGTACATTGCGACGCATACGAGAATATCCGCACTTCCATTCTCGAAACCTTCGACGACGTAGTCGTCGCACCTTATATGTTCATAGCGGCAAGCGACGCGCGCTTTTATAATCCCCTCACCGACAACGTATTCCGTTTCGGTCCCTTCATCAACTCTCTTGACGACCAAGCGCGTATTCACGGCATCAACGAGCGCTTGCACGTCGACCAACTCGAAAAGGCAACCCAATTCTTCGTGCGTTGTCTCGAAAACACTCTCGGCTGAAAAGGCGAATAGGAAATCACGGAAACCGTCCGCAAGGGCGGTTTTCTTGTGGGCGAAATTTCATCGAGCACCACATTTTGTCGGGCGCATAATTTTTTTCAATAAAGCCTTGAAATTTCTATGCGATTGGTGTTACAATGGCTATCCTATTAAACGAAGGAGGAGAAATAATGGACTTTGAGTCGCGAGTCACTCTTGACAGCAAAATTCAAAAACTCATAATTTTGTTCGTATTTGAAAAGATGGCAATACCCCTCGCAGAGTCTACCGTTCTCGACATTTGCTCCTCCGACAACGACTGGCTCACATATATGGAGTGCAAACAATATCTCGGCGAACTTCTCGACACCAACCTCGTCTACAAAGTCCCCAAGAGCGAAAACTACAATATCACGCAAGACGGCACAAGTTGTTTGGCGTTGTTCTTCACCCGAATACCCGCATCCATACGCGACGACATTACGGCGTATGCTCGAGACAACCGTATGCGCTATAAAAAGCGTCAATCATATTTTTGCGACTACTCGAAAAATGCGGACGGGACCTATACGGTAATTCTCAAAATCAACAACGACACCACCACCCTTATGGAACTGAAAATGGTCGTTGCCAACCGCCAACTCGCAAAATATCTATATAAAAGTTGGGTGGACAAAGCGTCCCAAACCTACGCGCTCATCCACGACACGTTGCTTGACTGAAGACGGAGCCCCTGCTCCGTTTTTTCTTTATTTCCTCTTGGGGACGGGGATAAAAGCGGCAAAGTTTGCCGCTTTTATCCCCGTCCCCAAGAGGAAATAGTTATATTTTGCTATCGCAAAGTGATATTCCGACATAGCCGGAGTAATATTGCCTTCGGCAGTGATATTTGCCTACGGCAAGTTTAGAGAAATGGTCAACTTTTCAGCAAATTCAAAATATATTTCTCTCCGTTTTTCATCGTTATCATCATGTAACAACCCAAATTCTTATTTAAGTATTCAATATTTTCAATCTCCTCAATTTCCATCATAAGCGTTTCGCCGATTTTTATAAAAAACTTTTCCATATAACTACTCCTTTCTTTTTATTATATGTAATGGTTTCTCCTATTGCAAGTATTTTTGGGACAAAAATAGCATACTTTTTCTATAAAAGAGGTGCATCATGTCCAATTTATCCGAAAGGCTCAACGAATTTTTGATTGAGCGCAAACTCGAACCTAAAACTTTTGCCCCGATTATCGGTGCGGATTTATCTTCGCTTTACTGCTGGTTGAGAGGTGAATATTCCCCGGATTTTGAACACCTCGTCTTAATTGCGGACTATTTCGGCTGTTCGCTTGAATATTTGGTCGGACGAAAATACGAAGAAACCTACTTCAATGCGTCGTCCGAAAGGAAACCTTTCTCACAAAATCTGAAAGAAATTATGATTGACGCGGGCGTCACGGAATATAGAATAACGAAAGACACCGGTTTGACGAGAGCAATGGTTCACAATTGGCGCACGGGCAAAGGGTTCCCGAAACTTGCAAGTCTATTTGTATTAGCAGACTATTTGGGCATCTCTCTCGACCGTTTAGTCGGAAGAGAATAAACGCACTCACTTTTTCGGAGCGCTCTTATACACGGACTGCACTCTTTCGGATACGAAACTCGAGGCGCGACGCGCCGAGCCAGCGAGTGTTGAGCGTAGGCGCAAGGCGGTGTCCGCCTTGCGTCAGTACAAGCGACTGCGTGCATTGGGTTCGCGTAGCGGCACGCACAAAGCGCAGTGGCATAACGAGGAACGTTACTTTGCGCGAAACCGAGTGTGTCCCCGTGCGTAAGCACCCGCTGTGGGTTCCCTTTTAAGGGGGAACGGCGGTGGGGGAAACACGTGAGGAAGGGGGAAACTTTAGATTAAAGTACAAGCACCACACTCTATTTCGCTTTCAAAGAAAGCGACGACGGTCAAAAAAGGCACTCAACCGAGTGCCTTTGTGTTAATGCCTACGGCAAGTTGGCAAACTTTGCGCCTAATCTACGTTTATCAAAATTTTGTTGTGCTGATACGGATATTCCGCACATTCGTTCACCATTTCGGGGACTTCGTCGAAGTGGATGCGTTTGGTGATGAGTCCGTCCGTTTTGATGATTTTGTTTGCAAGAAGGTTGATTGCGGAGGACATTTCGCCGTAGCCGTTGCCGACGCCTTTTATGGTCAGTTGTTTGCCGAGCACGGTATCCATATCGAGTTGGTGTTTTGCGTGGGCGGAGTAACCGGCGATAATGACGACGCCCTTATCTTGCACGAGGCGAACGGTATTCGTGAAAGGTAGTCCCTCGCCTGCGAATACCGAGAATTCGCTCATTCTGCCCCCGGTGATTTCCTCTACCCTACGTTCCAAGTTGTCGTAGGTAGGGTTCAACGTGTAATACACTCCCCAATGCTCCGCAAGGCGGAGTTTTTCCGCATCGAGATCCACGAGGATAGGCACGAGTTGATAGTAAAGCGCAAGTTGCGAAAGCACGAGTCCGAGGGTGCTTGCGCCGACGATGACGACGTAGTCCCCTTTCTCGTAATCCATATTTTCAAAAACGTTGTTGCCGAGAGCGATATACTCCGCGAAAATCGCGTCGTCGTCGGGGATTCCGTCGGGGAGCAAGTATACGTTTTCGGCGGGCACGCAAACGAAATCCGAAAGAAGTCCGTCCGTATCGACGCCCATAACCTTGACCTTTTTCACGCCGTGACTCTCGTAAGGGATGAACGGGCTGACCACAACCCGCGAACCCATTTTGAGTCCTAAGGATTCGTCCGCTTCGCTGACGAGGGCGATACCGCTATGCCCCGGGACGAGAGTGCCTTCGTGGTAACCCGCAAAATAGGCGACGTCGGTAGACGAAAGAGCCACTTTGCTCATCTTGACCTTGACTTCGTTTTCAGTCCTCGTGAGAGTGGATTCTTTCAATTTAATGCAATTCAGATTTTCAATTTGCCAGGTTTTCATAACTACCTCACGCCGTATATGATAGCACAACCGCGCCCGTATTGCAATACGAATATTTATACCGTTTATTCACCGAAAGCGTATAAATCGACTTGTTTCGCTTCCTTAGGAAGCGCACTTGCGGAATCTACCCCTACGATTTCAAACTTATCGTGTCCGCAGTTCGCGTCGGGCAGGAAATAAATTTTCTTCCCTTTCCAAACTCTCAGCACCTCGCGAGGCAAATAGTGAACTTCAAAGAGAGTATCGCACACCTTAGGATTCACGCGTATAAGCGCAATATCGTGAGTGCGGTCGCGGAGAGCAAATTCCACGAACTCGTCGCGAATGACAAAAAGCATTTGCATATCGGACACCGTATGCCCGTCCATACAATCGGGACAATCGGACAACATAAAGTTATCGACGGGAAGTTTCGCCTTTTTCCTCGTGAGTTCCACAAGTCCGAGAGCGGTCATTTCAACCGCCGAAGTTTTGAGCCTATCCTTTTTGAGTGCTTGTTTGAGCCTTTCGACGACAGCCTCTTTATGCTCGTCCACGGTCATATCGATGAAGTCGATGACGACGATACCGCTTATGTTGCGCACTCTCAACTGCTTTGCGATTTCGTCCGCAGCCGCGATATTGGTTTTGTACACGGTATCTTCGAGGTCCTTACCGCCCACGAAGTGCCCAGTATTCACGTCGATGACCGTGAGTGCTTCGGTTTTGTCGATGATGAGATACGCGCCGTTGTCGAGGTTTACGCGTCTGTCCGCAAGGCGGTTTATCTGTTCGGAAATTCCGTAATGTCGGAAGATATTTCTCTGTCCGTCGTAAACGCTGACTTTGACTCTACCCGCCTTTTCACGGAGTTGTTCGGCAAGCGCGGGCTCGTTGACGACGACGTTCTCGACGTCCTCACTGTACGTGTCGCGAATGGCGCGTTCAAGAAGTTCCGCGTCCTTAAATACGAGGGTTTTCGGTTGCGCCTTTTTGTAGTTCTCTTCCACCTTTTTCCACAGGTCGATAAGACTCTTTGCTTCCGCGATAACATCCTCATCCGAGGCTTTATCCGCCGCAGAACGTATGATAAACCCCATATTCTGCGGACAAAGCGATTTCGTAAACTCTTCGAGATATGTGCGTCTTTCTGCGTCTTCTATCTTCCTCGACACCCCGAAAAAGGTGCTGTTCGGAAGAAGTACGAGGAAGTATCCGGGGAGAGTTATATCCGTCGTAAGCCTTGCACCTTTGGTGCCGAATTCGTCCTTGACAACTTGGCACATAATGACGTCTCCGGGGCTGACGTTGACGGTTGACGGTTCCCTTCCGTCTTTGAGTTTTCCCGCGTCTACGAGGGACTCGCCCACGTACAAAAAGCCGTTGCGCTCGAGTCCGATATTCACAAACGACGCTTTCATACCCGACACGACGTTCTCGACTTTGCCCTTATAGATATTCCCGACGATACCGCGCATGGCGTTGTGCTCGACGTGAAATTCCACAAGGTCGCCGTCCTCGACAAGGGCGGCTCTGACGCATCGCGGATTGTAATCGATAAGCAAACTTTTCATTTATATTCTCACAAAATTTTGTTCAAGATAGGAGTCCACGTCCCACTCTTTTCCGTCGGCGACGACGTATTGTCTGACCTTGACGACGTCGGTAATTTTGACGTCGAGCCCAAACTTTTCGTTGAGTGCGGGGACGAGGCGGTCGGGACGCAAATTGACGTTTCCCGACGCAAGTTTCAATCCGAGTTTTCCGTCGGCGTCGAATACGCCGTAGATTTTTTCGGCGACGTTTTCGGTGGCTTCGACGTCCTTTTTCATATATGTTATCGTCAAACCGTCAGAAAAATCGGGGACGAAATAGGGAGTATCGAAAACGTAATCCGCCGCATTGTTCAACCCTTGTATATTCGGATTTTTGGCAAATTCAAACGCCCTTTCCGCTTTGAGAGTTTCTGGGACCGACGCGTTATAGCGAGACAGCACCTCTTCGGGAGTCATATCCACGTCGACAGACACGTACTCGGCAACCGAACCTACTCCTAAAACTGAGGGGGACGAGAAGAATAACAACGCGTGCGGATTGAACCCTTGCGAATAATTCACGGGGATTTCCGCGCGACGGACTATACGCGACGTGTGCTTGAGGAGGTCGATATGCGAGATGAATCTCGAGGAGCCGACTTTGCGATATTTCAACACTATCATATTATCGTGCACCTCCCGAGTTTGTTCGCCCCGCAACCGTTACAGCCCTCTCTGCAATTCTTAGTAGTGACGGCTTGATAGGCAAGATGCCTTTGTCCGAGGAGATACTTTTTGGTCACGCCGACGTCGATGAAATCCCACGGAAGCACTTTATCTTCGGGGATTTCGGCGGTATATTCCTGCATAGTCAGACCGAGGTCCTCGAACGCTTGCGTCCAGACGTCCCACTTGAAGTGCTCCGTCCAACTGTCGAACTTCGCACCGAGTTCGTACGCACGCACGATTACGGGCGCAAGTCGTCTGTCCCCGCGCGCAAGGGCGGATTCGAGCACCGACGTTTCCGCGCCGTGCCACGAGAAAGTCACTCCCTTTATTTCTCTCAAAAGTTTGCGAAGAAGGGATTGACGGCGCAACATTTCGTCGAACGAAATCTGCTCTTCCCATTGGAATGGCGTGCAGGGTTTCGGAATAAACACCGAGCAAGACACGGATATATTTATCGTGCGCTTGTGGCGTATTTGTATATACAATTCTCTGAGTTTTCTGCAAATTTCCGCAATACCCGCAATATCCTCGTCGGTTTCCGTTGGGAGTCCCATCATAAAATAGAGTTTTACGCTGTCGTAACCCGCCTCAAACGCCTTGCCGACGTTCATAATTTCCTCGTCGGTAACGTTTTTGTTTATGACGTTTCTGAGTCGTTGGGTACCCGCCTCGGGTGCAAAGGTCAACGAACTTCTTCTCGACGACTGCGCCATATCTTTCGTGAAACTCGAAAGTCTGAGGGACGGGAGCGCAAGCGTCAATTTCTTTTCTTCGACGTAAGGACGAAGACTCGCTTCGAGGTCCATAAGCCCCGTATAATCGCTGGTCGAAAGGGAGCAAAGGGAAATTTCGCCAAAGCCCGTACTTTCCACCATTTTCTTGGCGTATTCGGCGCACTTCTCGGCACTTCTCTCCCTTATGGGACGGTAGTAATATCCCGCTTGACAAAATCTGCAACCGCTTGCGCAACCGCGATAGAGTTCGAGAGTCGCTCTGTCGTGGACGATTTCCACGTTGGGCACGAGAGGCTTAGTCGGATAAGGCGCGTTTTCAAAATCCTTCAAAACCGCCTTGACGACTTTTTCTCCCTCTTTCGTGAGAGCGGGAACGTAAATGCCGTCGATTTCCTTGGCTTTTTCGAGGATTTGTATTTTGTTCCAACCCTTTTCCTTACCCTCGGCTACAAGGCGCAAAAGCGCAAGGTCGATTTCCTCGCCCTCGCCGATGAAGATAACGTCGAAAAACGGCGCGAACGGTTCGGGGTTCACCGCGCACGGACCACCGGCAGATACGATAGGATAATCCTCTCCTCTGTCTTTTGCGTAGAAAGGTATGCCCGCAAGGTCGAGCATATAAAGCACGTTTGAATAAAGAAGTTCAAATTGCACCGAAAAACCGATGACGTCGAAATCTTTGAGCGGAGTTGCCGTTTCAAGGGAAAGAAGCGGTATGCCGTTTTCTCTCAATTTCTGTCCCATATCGATCCAAGGGGCGTAGCAACGCTCCGCGACGAAATCCTTTTCGCGGTTGATGACGTCGTAGAGAATTTGCAATCCGAGATTGCTCATGCCTATCTCGTAGACGTCGGGAAAACAAAAGCAAAATTTTGCTCTTGCGTTTTTGTTCATATTCGGCGTATTCCACTCACCGCCCGTATAGCGCGCGGGCTTTTCGACGGAGAGAAGGATACCGTCCAATTTATCTTTGTAATTTTGCATCGTTACATTGCAAGCGTAGCCGCGCCGATGATACCCGCATCGTTTCCGAGGGTTGCCGCAACCACCTTGATTTTGGGATTATATTTCGAGCCGTACACGTTTCTCGAAACGTATCTTTGCAAGGGTTTCACGAGAACGTCGCCCTCTTTTGAGATACCGCCACCGACGATGATAATCTCGGGATAGAAGAGATTTGCAAAGTTTACGAGCCCCATTCCTATATATTTGATATAGCGCTTGACCACCGCATTCGCCACTTTATCCCCTTGTTTTGCTGCGATAAACGCCGTTTTGCCGTTCACGCCTTCAGCTTTTGCAACTTCATTAAGAAGGCTTTCGGGGTGACGGCGCATAGCGTCTTCGGTCTGGTGAATAAGTGCGGTCGCGGATGCGTACGCCTCGTAATGACCTTTCTTGTCGCAACCGCAGGTAGGACCGCCGATGTTTATCTGCATATGTCCACCCTCTGCGCCCGCCGAACGATTGCCGGTGAGGAGTTTGCCGTCTACGACGATACCCGTACCGAGCCCCGTACCGAGGGTGATAAGCACGCTGTTGAGAGCACCTTTGCCCGCGCCGAATTTCGTTTCGCCGAGAGCGGCGCAGTTTGCGTCGTTGCTGATTTTGATATTGCTTACGCCGAGGGATTTCGTGAGAATTTTCACGATGGGAATTTTGACGAGGTTGATATTGCAACAATATACGATTTCGCCTTTCTGGTCCCAAACGGAGCCGGGGAAGCCCATACCGATACCGTCGATTTCGCCGAGGGTGAGTCCGTACTCGGACACGACGTCGCGTATAAGTTTTTCTATATCCGAGACGATTTCCATACCGTCTTTATCGGGTTCGGTGACGACGGCCTTTTTGTAAAGCACGTTACCTTTTTCGTCTATGATACCCGCTTTGAGGCTCATACCGCCAATATCGATTCCTACGTAATGCATTAGTTTCTCCCGCGCCGACCGACGACGCTTAATAATATAATATAATTATTTTAATATATATACGAAAAAAAGTCAACGCCCCACCGATTTATATTGTTTTTAAGGCGAAGGTACGAAAAAAGGCGTACGCCTTACGACTTACGCCCTCGTCGGTTACAAGGTTAAAAGAACTAAAAGACTCCGCTCTTTTTAAGATAATAAATGACGAGCACGACCGCCGCCGCAACCACCGAAACCAAGGTGGATATTTTGCGGGCGCGTCTTATTTGCGTCTCGGACATAGGCGAATAGCCCTTTTTCTCTTCGTTTTGCTCGTTTCTTTGATCATCGTCCATGCCATCATTTTATAGCAATAGAGCGTTTTTGTCAAATTATAGTAGCCGTGCGTGGATTTCTTAATCCTACGTATCCTTTTTCAAAGCCTCGCCGACGGATACGGACAATTTGTTTTTGCGAGCAAGAGAACTCAATTTTTCTTCGTCAATCGCTATTTCTTTTCCGTCCGCAAGCACCTTAAAAACGGTACGCGTTTTAGGTCCCGTAAAACGGAATAACCGCGCGATAGGCACCGATCCGTCTACCGTCACCGTTTTCTCCTCTACGCCCGAAGAATAGTCCTTTGCGTCGGGAGCGAAAACCCGAACGTATTCCTCTTCGGATGCTGGGCAAATTCCGCCGTATACGAGAAAAATGCCCACGACCGCAAACGAGAAATTTATTCCGTAAAAAATCGATAGGACGAAAAACGCGATAAAACAAATCCCTACCGCTACCCCCGCTATACGCACTCCTTTGACCGCCTTAATCTTGTTTTTCGATATACTCACGACCACCCTACTGCCGTCGAGAGGATAAACGGGGAGCAAGTTAAATAAGGCAAGGGACAAATTCACTTGCAAAAACGGCTCGGTATACGGATAAGCGGACGGATACAGCCACCATATTCCCGGTATCAATGCGGACAGTACGAGGTTTACGAGAGGACCCGCAAGACCTACGAGCACTCCCGATGCACCGTCGAGGTTGTCGTCGAGGTTCATAACCGCCCCGAACGGCATAATTTCTATCGACTTTGTGAGATACCCGCGACTACGCGCCACGAGGGAATGTCCGAGTTCGTGCGCCGTAACCGCAAAAAAAGTCCATATAAGATAACGCGCCTGCCCGAACGCAACCGTCAAAAGGACAAGCACGAAAAAGAGAGGACTTAATTTTATCTTCATCCAAGCGCGCCGAGGAGGGAGGAAACGTCGCTTGTCACGGGAGAAATCGCGCCGAATACGCCCGCAAACAAAAAGCCGAGGGATACGAACACCCCGACCGCAACGGGTATTATCGCAACGTCGAGAAGGTCGATGCCTTTGTCCTTCAACGAGAATTTTTTCTTTCTTTCCACTTTGTTTTCAACGAAATCGCTTTCGCTGACTTGCACGTCGATTTTCTTGTTTTGGTCAAATTCCATATTTTCACCTCTGCAAGACTTTATGCGGGAGACGCGCTATATATTCCTTTTCATTTGCATATCCGCAGTCGACGAGAAAGATTTGACCGCCGTAGCTGTGCCGTATATGCGGATATTATACAACCCGTCGTCGCCGAGTTCGACTTTTATCTCGACCTCTTTCAAGTCGAAATAGTCTTGAAGCAGATTCCGAATATCCCCTTTAAGCGCGGTCGAAAACCCCTCGCCCACTCCCATTTTGTCGCGGACAAGCATATTTTTCATTCTTTCAGCCATTTCTCTTGCCGATCTCATCTGCGTATCCACCTCCGTTTTTTGATAGGTTCCTTGACCTCTTTCGTGAAATTGATTACGTTGTCCGCAAGAAGCCTCATGGACTTTTCGGACATAGAAAAATCGGGAACCCTGCCCAGTTGCTGATATAAGGTTATGCAATCGTCCTCGGGGATAATCCCGACCACGGGCAAGCGCAACAGTCTGCCTATATCCAACGCGCCGAGCATTTCCCCCCTTGCAACCATATCGTAACGCACGCGGTTGACAACCAAAGATATATCCTTCAGCCTATAACTTCCGAGCAAGGACACGACTTTGTCCGCATCCCGTATCGCGGAGGCGGACGGCGTAGTCACCACGATTGCCTCGTCTGCGGACGAAACCGCACGATGAAATCCGTCCTCTATGCCCGCCGGACAGTCGATAAGCACGAAGTCGTACTCGGTGAAACTTTCGATAAGTCCCCTAAATGCCTGCGCCGTAACCACCGAATTGTTGACCGCCGACGGAAGCACCTTGACGGTAGACTCTCTGTCCTCGACGAGGGCTTGGGACAAACGACATTTGCCGAGTAGCACGTCCCCCATATCGAATACGACCTTGCTTTCCACTCCGACAACGACGTCGAGGTTGTTGAGTCCTACGTCTCCGTCTACGAGCACGACTTTGAACCCCTCGTCCGCAATCGCTCTACCGAGGGAGGCGGTTACGGTAGTTTTGCCGACTCCCCCTTTTCCCGAAGTAACAACTATTTTTCTCATAGCAAAAGGATAAAACAAAAAACACTCCCGAGAGTGTCTTTTATTGTTTCATCGTTGCGACTTTTGTTGAAAAAGGTTTTAGAAGGTTACGTAGTCGGGGTGCGAGCCGAGTCTGCCCACGCCCTCAAAGGAGTCGAGCAACTCGACGTCATCCACGGAAAGTGCAAAATCGAACACGTCCGCGTTTTCGATTATTCTTTCGGGAGTGACGGATTTAGGAAGAGGAAGGGTGCCGTGTTCGAGGAGATAACGAACGAGGATTTGCGCCTCGGTTTTGCCGTATTTTTCGGCGATCGATTTGAGAGGTTCAAGCCCGAAAAATCTACCCTTGCATAGAGGCGCCCACGCCTCGACTATCATTCCGTTTTCCTTTGAAAACGCAACCGTTTCTTCGTCGCGGAAGCCGTAATGATATTCAATCTGATTGACCATAGGTTTCACTTCGCATTCACCAAAAAGCACGTTTAAGTGGTGTTTTTGACAGTTACAAACCCCGATTGCGTGAACACGACCGTTTTTGTATAGTTCCTCGAAAGCACGCCACGTATCGAGAAAACGACGAGGATATTCCGCTCTATAGTCGTTCGCGATAGGCCAGTGAACGAGGTATAAATCAACGGTTTCGAGTCCGAGTTTTTTCAAGGATTCGTCAAAAGAAAAGAGAGTCGAATCGTAGCCTTGATGAGTGTTCCAAAGTTTGGTGGTGACGAAGATTTCGTCGCGAGAAATACCGCTCCTTTTTATTCCCTCTCCGACGCCTTTTTCGTTGGCGTAAAACTCCGCCGTATCTATGTGACGGTAGCCGTTTTCAAGCGCAACGCGCACGCCCTCAGCACAGACTTCTCCGTCCGGAGTTTTGTAGGTGCCGTAGCCTACGCAAGGGATTTTTACGCCGTTTGAAAGAGTGTAGCAATCGGATAAAGATTTCATATTTCTCCTTTTGAAAAACGCCCCTCGGGGCGATATTTCTTAGTCGAGTCTGATACCGAGCAAGTTGCTCAGCAAGTTTTTGTCCTCGAAGAATTTTTGCCCGCCGAGTGCGACGGCGTTATCCACGTCTCCGAGCACGGTAACGGGAAGTTCTATCGCTTGTTCTATATAGTCGACGACTCCCGGAATATGCGTCGAACCGCCCGAAATGAAGATGCCTTTTCTCAGTATCTCCGCGCTGAGTTCGGGAGGAGTTTGTCCGAGCACGGACATAATCACTTCGATAATATCGTCGACAAGGGGAATAACCGCCTCACGCATATCCTCTGCCGAAACGTTGATGGAGCGAGGAGAACCGTCGTTTCCGCTACCGCTTGCGACGTATCTGCCCTCGTCGTTCACGTAGAAAGACAGAGCGGTTTTCTTCATTTTCTCTACGGTGTAGTCTCCGAGTTTTATGCCGTATATCTTTTGAAGATAGTCGATGATTGCGTTGTTGAAGGTATTGCCCGCGATATTGACCGCCACACCGCACGCTATACCGTGATTGGTGACGGAGGCGATTTCGGTTTTGCCCGCGCCCATATCCACGAAAAGTCCGCCTATACTCCCCGTATACGCAATAAGGGAAAGCGGAGATTCGACGAGAGTGACCTCTTTTATACCCGCGCGCACGAAACACTTTTCTACAAGGCGTCTATCAGAGTTTGTCATAGCGCAGGTGATGGACACGATAGCCTTTATCCTATTCGGGAAAATGGATTTCGGAATAATTTTGTCGAGGAAGTATTTCAGCAAAAGGGTGAACATTTCCTCGTCCACTATAAAGCCCTCGTGCACGGGAGACACGAGTTTCGCACCGCCGAGCGCGGTGGACAAAATGCTTTCGGCGCGGAAGCCCGCCTCACGGATTTCGATTTTATCCTTAGACTTCGTCACGATAGCGATAGCGGGCTCTTTGAGCACCAACCCTATCCCCGTTTGGCAAACGGTAATATACTTACTGCCGAGGTCTATAGACAATTCGATGTTAGCCATTTGTAACTCCTAACTTACGTAATTCTTTTTGCAGTCTTTCGATAGGCAAGCCCACGATATTCGCATAACTGCCCGCGAATTTTTCAACCATAGTATTTTCTTGGATTGCATACGCGCCCGCCTTATCAAGAGGCTTCATCGTATACACGTAGTCTTCGATTTCTTTTTTCGTCAAGGCTTTGAGCCGAACGAGGGAGCGCACGGCGAAGGACTTTTCCTTGCCGAACGCGCGCACCGTAACGCCGGTATAAACGCTGTGCCATTTTCCGCAAAGCGTGGTGAGAATATCCACCGCATCCTGCAAATCACGAGGTTTACCATATTCTTTCTTGCGATAAACTATCGTATCTGCGGAAATAACGACGTCGTTTTCGAGTCCGAACTCTCTCACCGCCGTGCGGTTTTTCAACACGGATTCCTTGACTACGAGACGGGAAGGGCGATTATCCGTCACGCTCTTTTCGTCTACGGTAGGCACGAGAATTTCAAAGTCGTAGCCCGCCTTTTCAAGAAGTTCTTTTCGTCGGGGCGAGCCCGACGCAAGCACTATCTTATAAGATTTCGAGGTTCTTTCCATACGCCGCTTTGAACTCTGCCGCAGAGGACATCGCGTCTCTGATTTCGAGAGAACAATCTCCGCCGTCGGTTGCGGTCTTGACAATTACGCTGTCTCCGAGAACGTCGCAATCGATACCTTTGACGACACCGCTTTGACTGCGGTCGAAACTCTCCGCGATACAAAGTATGACGCTGAGTTTTCTGATTGCGTCCACGTCTTCGGGAGTGAACAAACTGCCGTATTTGGCAATCTCCTCTCTCGAAATCTCGGACGTCTTGCGATGACCGGACGCGACGAGTGCGGCAAGAATTATATCCTTATGAGGCACGCCGTACAGGTTTGCGTTGAGAATGATATATTCCGAGTGAAGTTGGTGATTGTAATATTTGATTCTCATTCCGCTATCGTGCAAGAGAGCGGCGATTTTCAGCACTCTGACATAGGAACGAGGCATCTTGTGCAAGACCTTGAGTTGTTTGAAGAGTTGTATAGAGAGGTCGTACACTTGTTCTGCGTGCGTTTCGTTTATATCGAAATACTTCATTTGAGTGCGCAAGGAATGTCCGAGCACGTCGCTTATAGGGCGTTCGTTCACGCCGGGGACGGCGTAACGGAACATTGCGCCTTCGCGAAGTCCGCAACCGCTGATTGTGATTTTCTCGAACGTAAAGCGAGAAAGCACCGCTTTCATAACCGCAAGCGCACTGGGGAATATATCCGCTCTTCCGCTCGAAAGCCCCTTGATTTTCATCGTGCTGTCGAGGTCGAGTTTTCTGATGATCGAATAGATATTATCGAATTCTTCTACGGGCACTTCATAGTTGTGCGTCATATTGAAGGGATATTTGCGGATTATTCTGCTTATTCTGCCGAGGTTTCTGAACGCACCGCCGACGCCGACGAAATTTGTGTCGGGTTCGACTTGCGAAAGCCACGGAATTTTGTCGAGTTGTTCGCCGATGAACTCCTCTATCTTTCTTGCACGTTCTTCGGGTTCCGAACTGTCGTTCTTGAACAAATCCGTGAGCGTGACCGAGCCGAAAGGCAGAGTGTCGTAATGGATGAGGTTTCTACGATTATAGTAAATGAGGTTGGTGCTTCCGCCGCCCATTTCCATAATGAGTCCCTTGGGGATATCCATAGAATTGATGACGCCTTGATAGACGAGCATGGATTGTTCTTCCACGGACAAAACTTTGATTTTGATACCGCAAGTCATAGCGACTTCGTCGAGGAATGACTTTTGATTTTTTGCGCGCCTGACGGCAGCGGTCGCATAGGCGAAAATCTTGTCAACATGGTTTGCGTCGCACAAGCGGCGGAACATCGTGAGCGTCTTAATGGTTTGTTGAATACGTTGGGGCTTGATGAAACCGTCCCAATCCATATCCTGACCCAAGCGAACCGTTTCTTTCAGTTCGTCGAACACGACGAAGTATCCCCCTTCGAGTATGTTGACCAAAACCAGCCTTGCAGAGTTGGAACCGAGGTCAATTATTGCGATTTTTTCCATATTATTTCTCCTGTGGGCGTTTGCCCTTGATTAATCTTTTTTATTCGTCGAGGTAGATGATGCACTTCGACGGGCATTTTTCCGAACACTTTCCGCAACTGATACACTTAGAGTAGTCGATGACGGGAAGGTTGTTCACCATTTCGATTGCGTGTTCGGGGCAAATCTTTGCGCAAAGACCGCAACCGACGCAACCGTTTTTGCACATTGCTCTGACGTCTTTTGCTCCGCGCAAGCAGTTGGAACAAGCGACGTAGACTTTCGCTTGTTTGGGTATGCGTTTGATGATTGCTTTGGGGCAAGCGACGATACACCTACCGCAAGCGATGCATTTTTCGTGGTCTATGTAGGCAAATCCGCCGTCGCGCACGTCGATTGCGTGTTCGGGACAGCAGTCCGTACAAGAGCCCATACCGAGGCAACCCCATTTGCATTGTTTACGACCGCCGCCGAGAAGTTCCATACTTCTGCAGTCGCCGTAACCCATATATTCATACTTATCGGTGGCGTTGTTACCGCCTCTGCAACAAACGACGAGTTTCGTTTCCTCACCGCTGACCGATACACCGAGTATATCGCCTATTTGTTTCTTATTTTCCGCGGGCGTAGCCGAGCAAGCGTCCACTTCCGCCTTACCCTCGACGAGTGCTTTTGCGAAGTCCGCACAACCGGCGTAACCGCAACCACCGCAGTTTGCGCCCGAGAGTTTCTTGGTTATCTCCCCTATTCTTTCGTCCTCCTGCACCGTGAACTTCTTTCCGCAGACGGCAAGGAGTATGCCGAGAACGAGGGCGGTGACGAACAACACCAGCACCGAATAAAGAATAGTCATCGGATCAACGGTCGCGGCAGAAATCAAATTAATCATAATATCGCTCCTCCTAACTTATCATACCGCTGAACGCAGTGAACGCCATCGCCATAATAGAGGCGGTGATGAGAGTGATGGGAAATCCTCTGAACGGCTTGGGAACGAGGGTAATATCCATTCTTTCGCGAATACCCGCAAGGAGCAAAATCGAAAGGGTAAATCCGCATCCGCTGAATACGCCGTTGAGGAAGGATTGCAACAGACTGATACCTTCCGCGACGCCGTAACTCTGAATATTCAAAATCGCAACGCCGAGCACCGCACAGTTGGTGGTTATCAAGGGAAGATAAACGCCGAGTGCGCTGTATAGAGAGGGCATGAATTTTTTGAGCACCATCTCGACGAGTTGGACGAGTGCCGCAATGACGAGAATGAACGCTATCGTTTGCAAATACTCTATCCCCGCCACGACGAGCAGTTTCTGTATGAGCCACGTGAAGATTGACGCTATGCCCATGACGAAGATAACCGCTATACCCATGCCGAGTGCCGTATCCGTCTTTTTGGACACGCCGAGGAACGGACAGCATCCGAGGAATTGGCAGAGAACGAAGTTGTTGACGAAGATTGCACCGATTATCAGATAGAAGTAACTCATTGTGCCGCCTCCTCTACGCCGTCAAGGCTCTCTTTTGCGTCCTCTATATGAGACGCCGCCTCTTCGAGTTGCGCTCTGCGCTTTTCTTCTTTCTTGTCGGACAGATAGTTGATGAGAGCCATCATAAGTCCGAACACGAGGAATCCGCCCGCGGGCATTACGAATATCGAAAGCGCATAGTCGGGAGCAAGGGTAAGTCCGAAGGATACCGAGCCGAGAGAACCCGCGAATATCGTGCCTGCGCCGATAAATTCTCTGATGAAGCCCATAACCGTAAGGGAGAGGGTGAAGCCGAGTCCCATTCCGAGACCGTCGAGGATACTGTCTCCGACCTTATTCGTGCTTGCGAACGCCTCCGCTCTTGCGAGAATGATACAGTTGACGACTATAAGCGGTAGGTATATACCCAGCGCGCTGTACAGTGCGGGAATAAACTTTTTGAGCACCATTTCGACTATGGTGACGAACGTCGCTATGATGAGAACGTAGCACGGTATTCTCACCTTGTCGGGAATGATATTGCGAAGTAGAGATACGAGCATATTCGAGCAGACCAAAACCACGGTCGCCGCAAGTCCCATACCCAGTCCGTTGAATGCGGACGTGGAAACCGCGAGCGTCGGACAAGTTCCGAGAACGAGTCTGAACACGGGGTTCGAAGTGATTATGCCGTTGGTCAAAATTTTGCCTTTATCGTTTGCCATAATCACGCCTCCTTATTATACGCTTTGTACGCGCGCACGGCGGCGGCTACCGCGTTGTGATAACCCGTCGAGGTGTAGGTCGCGCCCGAAAGAGCGACGACTTCCCCCGCACCGAGTTCGGACGACGGAGTTTTCTTGTAGAAGGTCACGCCGTCTATATCGTCGAGGTCAAGCCCGACGTATTTTGCTTTGTTTGCTTTTTCGACTTTGTTGAAGTAACCTGCGGTTTCTCCTTGGTCGTAGACTACCACGTCTTTAACGACACCGTCCGAGCCTATATAGATAAGCATTTCGATAGTGCCGTCCTTTGCGCCGTTGCCCGTCGTATAGTAGCAATATCCGACTTCGCTACCGTCCGCGGATTTTGCGACGAAACAAGAGTTGACGTATTCGTCGAGGACTCTGTCCTCGGATTTGGAGATATTGCTTACGTCCACGCCGAAGAAAGAAGCCACGTCTTTCATAATGGTTTCGTCGGGATCCACGTAAGTCACCCAGTTCATCACGCCGAGAAGCACGCCCGCAACAAGGGCTATCGCGGCAAGCACGATAACGCATTTTGCAAGGTCTTTCGTGAAGAATCTTTGTTTTTTAGGAGTGGTTGCAACTTGTTCAGCCATTATTCCGCCTCCTTTACGCCTTTCTTTTCAAGGCGTTTCTCTTCGATTTTGACAAGCCATTCTTTCGGTTTCTTTGCGATATTCGTTCTGGGAGTACCGAATGCCTTAGGACGCAGTTTTTCAAGGAGCGGAGTTGCTATATTCATAAGGAGTATAGCAAACGACACACCCTCGGGATAAGAGCCGAAGCGTCTGATTATCACCGTAATGAACCCTAAGCCTATGCCGAACAAAACGACGGCAAGAGTGGACTTAGGGGAAGTCGCATAGTCGGTCGCCATAAAGAAAGCGCCGAACATAAGACCACCGCCGAGCAAGAACGTCCAAATATATTCTCCGACGTAACCGGTGTTTGCGTAGAAGATTGCGGTGAAAATCACGACCGACGTTATATAGATGACGGGAATACGCACGTCTATGGTACGTCTGACGACGAGATACACCGCGCCGATGAGCACCGCGAGCGTACAAACTTCGCCCGCACTTCCTCCGATTCTTCCGAGGAACATATCGAGTGCGCTAAGTCCTTCCGCGGGATTTCCGCCGGTCACTCCCTCGACTATAGAGAGCGGAGTCGCCGTCGTGATTGCGTCGGGAAGATTGATATTGACCGCTTGACCGAAGTAGGTGAAGAGGTTTGCGCCGTCGGATAGGTCGATGGGTGCGACGAACTTGGTCATAACACCCGTCCAGCACAGCATGACAAAAATACGCGCCGCGATTGCGGGGTTTGCGAAGTTTCTGCCGATACCGCCGAAGAGCATTTTGACGACGAGGATTGCAAACGCCGCGCCGACTATCGCAACGTAAAACGGGACGACGGCGGGAAGGTTAAGGGCAAAAATCATGCCCGTAACGATTGCGGACAAGTCGCCGACGGATTGTTCTCTCTTGGTTATCACGTTGAACAACCATTCGCAGAAAACCGCCGTAGCCACGCTCAATACCGTCAAGAAAAGCGGATAGAACCCGTAAATCAGCACGGATGCGATGAGCGTCGGACAAAGTGCGATGATGACGTCGAGCATGATTTTTCTCGTGCTCGTCGGAGAGGTTATATGGGGAGAGGTCGAAACTACGTACTTAGACATATCACTTTATCCCCCTTACTTTTATTTCTTTTTTGGACAGCCTTATCGCCTGAACGAGAGGACGTTTCGAGGGACAGCAATAGGAGCAAACGCCGCATTCGATACAGTTCATGACTCCGAGTTTTGCGGTGGTTTCGTAGTCGCCTGCGATAATCGCTCTTTCAATATCTCTGGGCATAAGGTTCATCGGGCAACGCTGAATGCACTTTCCGCAATTGATACACTGGGTGGTGCCGTCGGTGTTGAATTCTTTCTTGGTGAGGAACAAAAGTGCGGACGAGCCTTTGGTGCAAGCGACGTTGAGGTCTGCTTGTGCAAAGCCCATCATAGGACCGCCGCTGACGACTTTCTTCGTCTTGTCCTCGTCAACGCTACCTCTGCAATGGTCGTAGATATAGGAATAGAGAGTGCCGGTGCGTACCCAATAGTTACCGATTTTGTCAACGCCCTTTCCCGAAACCGTCATAGCGCGTTTGTAGAGAGGCTCTCCGAGCTCGATTGCTCTTGCGACGGCAAGTGCGGTGTGAACGTTAGACACGACGCAACCCACGTCCGCGGGAAGTCCTCCCGGCGGGACCGCGCGTTTCAAAATCGCGTAGATGAGTTGTTTCTCGGCGCCCTGCGGATATTTCGCAACGAGAGTGAGCACGGATATATCTCCGCCGTCCGGGCATTTGTTGGCAAGAATGGCTATCGCCTCTTTCTTGTTCGACTCGATGCCGATATACGCCTTTTTCACGCCGAGGGCTTTCATCTCGTAGCGCACTCCGCGCAAGAACTCGTCCGTATGTTCGACGAGAAGACGATAGTCGCAAGTTATGTAAGGTTCGCATTCCGCGCCGTTGATGATGAGGGAATCAACGGGTTTCGAGGGTGCAAACTTGACGTGGGTGGGGAAAGTCGCTCCCCCCATGCCGACTATTCCCGCTTCTTTTATGCGTGCCAATATCTCGTCGCGGTCGGGATTTTCGAGAACGGGAAGGGAGACTTTGTCATATTTGAAATCGTTGTCGATGACGATATGATCCGCCTCTCCTCCGTTCGCGGTGGACAAACGCTTGATTGCGCTGACCGTACCCGATACGGGTGCGAAAACATGAGCGGACACGAATCCGCTCGCTTCGCCTATCATCTGCCCTTCTTTCACGTAGTCGCCGACTGCGACTATCGCTTTTGCGGGTGCGCCGATGTGTTGAGATAAAGAAACGTATAATTTGTCAGGAATGCTGAAATCGTAAAGCGGGCAGTCCTTGGTGCGCTTGTTTGCGTTAGGATGTGTTCCGCGACGAAACGTTCTGTACATTTTGTAGTTCCTTTTGCAGTTTTACTGCACGTTGTGATATTGCTTTTCGGAGCCGACCAAACGATTTGATTTGAGGATACTCCGATTATGGTTATATATTAGTATTCATATTATATAACATTTTCCGCGCAAAGTAAATACCCCATTTTAACTTTTTTTCAAACACTCCGCTCCGAGAGAGAAAACCGCCACCGCCACGAGGAAACAACCAAAAAGCGTAGTCAGAATTTCGTTGCCCGCGTCGAATGCAAAAATCGAAGATATTGCAGATGCGATTACGGCGGGCAAAAGCAAATACCCGACGTTTTTGAAGGACACCAACTTGTTTTTCAAATGCAGTCCGAGGGACGCCGTCCCCGTCGGCACGAAGGCAAGAAGATTGACGTACTGTGCCGTCAACTGTTCTACTCCCATCGCAAAGGTGAGCAGAGGAATCGTCAGCGTACCGCCACCCATTCCCATCCCCGCAAGTATACCGCCGGCAAGCCCCGACAGCAAGAAAAAAATCCAATCGTTTTTCATAATTTTACACGTCCTTTTTCAAAAATCATTGATTGCGCCACCGTGCGATTATTGCACGAAAATGCGCTTTATATTGCAAATTCGACTTATAAACACCGTATTTCGTCAAAAAATCATTTTGAGCCCCGCAAGCAACATAAGGAAATAAAACACAAATCTCAGCGCAACGTTGTTTGCCTTTTTGAGGGCAAGCGCACCGACGATTCCCCCTACGATTACCCCCGCTATCGTCGCGGGAAATATCGAGTAATCGTAACTTCCCCTCACCGCGTAAACCACCGCGCTGACGGCGCATAAAGGGAGTATGATCATTATAGCCGTAGCGTGAGATTTCTTTGCACCGAGCCCGTATAGATAGGTCAGAACCGGTACGACGAGCATACCCCCGCCTGCTCCAAAAAGTCCGTTGACCGCACCTATTACGACGCCGAAAAAAATTGCGAATAGTTTCGTTTTTCTCTCGCTACGTTCATCTTCGATTTCAAATTTTGACAGGCGTTCCACGCCCGAAATTTCCGTTGTCATAATTATATTTTCTTTAATTTGCAAGAAAATATGAAATCCGTTTGCCAAATTAATGATTTTGTTATATCATATTTTAGCCTATAATTATAATAACCGCGCGGAATACGCGCGTAAATAAAATTCGCATCACACTTAGGCATAAAGGAAAGTATGAAAAAGAAAAGACTGACTTTATTAGCACTCATGACCGCACTTCTTATGGTGTTGTCTCTCACACTCTTCGTCGCGTGCAACAATTCCGAGACTCCTACGGACGACACGCAAGAAGAAACCGAAATCGAAGCAACCGAAGGTCTCTTGATTTCCAACTCCGACTTCAAGGTTGTAGACACGTCCTCGGATGCAACCTATCCTCTCACGATTACGAGTTGGACGGGTGCGTCTATGTACAGTAGCGGTTCTTATCCCAAGGGCGTTATCGCAGGCGCAATCAGCCTCGAACAAGCACTCTACACCGCAAACGCGTCCGCTTGGAAAGACGAGAACGGCACCGTTTACGACCTTCTCAAATCCCACTATTCTTCGGCGGAAGGCGCGGTGAACAACGCCCTTATGATTTATATGCCCAAGGAAGCGGATATTACGGACGCAAGCACGCAAGACTACGGTCCCACCGCTTACGGCTACACCTCTTCTTCTTTCTCTCTCGAAGCGAACAAGTATTATAAGTTGTCCGTAGACGTCCTCACTTACGACATTCAAGGCACCCTCGACGACGACGGCAATCAAACCGAATCCTCGACGCCCGGCGCAAGAATTTACGTTTCCTCGAACGCTTATGCCGAATTTGCCACCATCGACACCGACGGCAAGTGGGAAACTTACACCCTCTATATCGAGGGCGGTGCGGAATCCGCAACTTCTCTCACCGTTCAACTCGGTCTCGGCAAATACACTTCCGAATATACCAGCGGTCTCACCACCGGCTACGCGTTCTTCGACAACGTGAGCCTCGTTGAAATCGAAGGCACCGAATACGCAACAGCAAGCCAAACCGAACTCAACGGCAATTCGAGCGTTACCGCGGAAGAATTCCGCGCGAACAACCAAACTCTCACCGTCAAAGTCCCCAACGGACGTTTTGATTTCGGCACCACCAAGGTCGGCACTTCCGCCACCGCATCCAACTGGTCCGTAGTCACCGACGGCAACGCGCCCACCGGTCTCGGCAAGAACGGTATCATCGACGTTTCCAAATTCGACGACAATTACTCCGATTACGCGTCCACCCACTATGAAAAAGCGGGCGAGGGCGACGCAACCATCAAATATCCCGCAAACTATCTGACCTCGAACGACTTCCCCGCCACCATCAAAAACTTCGGGGACAACAGAGTCGGCACCAACGTCTATATGCTCTCTCAACAAAAGATGACCGCAAACGGACTCAAATCCTCTAAGAGCATCGTTGTCGAAAAAGGCAAATATTACGCAATCTCCGTTTCCGTACTCACTTATAGCGTACACGGCGCGGGCGTAACCCTCAAACTCTCGGGCGAAGGCAAAGACATCCTCATCAAGGGTATCGGCGCAAACAGAACGGACGACCAATTCCAAGACGGTTACTACGGCGGTACCCCCGTCGGCACCAACGGCGCCTGGACGACCTATACGTTCTATATTGCGGGCAATCAATATAAGAATACTTCCTACACCATGTCTTTGTGGCTCGGTACCGGCAACACCTACGACAACACCTCGTTGACCTATACCGAATACGAAAGCGCAACCAAATACAACGAAAATCAAACCACGTATAAATCCAACGGAACCTTCTCCACCGGTTGGGCGTTCTTTGACGAAGTCAATCTCGCCGAACTCACCGAAGAAGATTGGAACAACGCGGGCGCTCTCACCGACTACGAAGTCGACGTAGAAAAGGACTCCTCCGCAACGTACGCGAAGGTAGACCTCTCTACCGTCAACCTCTTCGACAGCAGTTCGATTTCCGCAAACTTCACCGACGTTTCGGATAACGCGGCGGATTACGACAACGACACTCTCGGCACTCCCGCAGGTTTCTCGGCAAGCAGTCTCCTTGACAAAATCGGCACCGACGACACCCTTCCCGTCGTGAACGTTACCGCCGGCGTAGTCAGCCTTGCAGGCGACGCGGACTTCTCCCGTTACGGCATTTCCCACCCCGGCACGCCGTACGCAATCGAAAGCGAACGCGCACTTATGTTCAAAGCAAACGGTGCGGACTCCTACTTCCTCTTCGAGACCGATGAATTTGCAGTCGCAAAGAACGGAACTTATCGCATTTCTCTCTGGGTTAAGACCGTAGGCATCAAATCCACTTCCGGCGTTTATATTTACCTCGTGGACGGCGAAGGCAACGACAAGTCCTCCTTCACCCTCATCAACACCTCTACCTACGATGACGACGACGTCGAAACCACCGAATGGAAGGAATACACCTTCTACGTCATGGGCAACGAACTCGAAAGTCAAAACCTCTCTATGCGTATCACTTACGGTACCGGCACTCGTTGGTCGTCCTCTACGCTTGCAAACGGCGTGGCATTCGTGGCAAATATCAGCATGACCGAAATCGAATACGACGATTACAACAACGCGTCCACCGGCACCACCGTCAAAGCGGTGAGCCTCGCATCCTCTTCCGCATCCACTTCTCCGTCCTTCACCAACGGTAGTTTCTCGAACTTCAGCGTTTCGGACACCAAGTGGACGGACGGCAACGTTGCGCAAGGCGACCTTGCGAACAACAATTACGCGGGCGTTCCTTCCAACTGGACGATTAACGACTCCACTTACAAGCCCGACGGCGACGACGCGGACGACTCCAACACTTATAGTGAAACCTATCAAGACGACACGAACCTCGTAGCCGGCATCGTCAAACTCGACAAACAAACCGACAACGAAAACTTCTACAACGCAAGCAACCAAATCAAGCACTTGTTCGGCGACGACGTAGCGTCCGCTTTCGACACCCTCTACGGTGCGGAAGACGACACCTACTACGAGAACGTCGAACGTATCGGCGCACCTTACGTCCTTGCTCTTGCGGGACTCAACGGCAACAAGTACACCCGCTACTTCTCTTCCGGCACCTTCTCCGCATCCGCAAGCACGAACTACAAACTCAGCGTGTGGGTTAAGACTCTCGAAGCGACCACTTTCAGCATCTACCTCACCGGCGGTTCGAGCGGTAGCATCGTCGAAAACACCAACTTCGTCGTCAAGACCGCAGGCTCCACCGATTGGACGGAATACAGTTTCTACATTCAAATCGGTCTCACGAGCATTTCTTCCTTGAAACTCCGTCTCGGTCTTGGTTATGACGCAGACATTTCCGGTGACCTCGGCGACGTAGCGGACGAGGCAAGTTCGGGTATCGTCCTCTTCGACAACGTAACCCTCACTTCCCTCACCGACGACGAGTTCAACGCGATTTCCATCAACAACAACGTCGATAGAAAACTCTCCTACCTCACCGACGGTTTCGATACCGCATCCGACAACGTAGCGGATAGAAGCACTCTCTCCTCCCCCTCCGGTTGGTCCGGCTCCGCCGACACCGAGCAATCCGCATCCGACACCAAGAGCGGTGTTATCTATGCGGACGCAAGCGCACTTCCCAAACACGAAATCGACTCTGCGGATCTCGAGGACGAAAACTACAAAGACATTCTCGAAGCAATGGGACAAACCGTTTCCCTCTTCGGCAAGACCTACACGCAATCCGATTACGAAATCGAGCAATCGGACATCGACGCAGCCAAGACGACTTATCCCGACAAGACCGACTCCGAAATCGAGACCATTCTCCAAAAACGCGCTATGTACGAAGATATGAAGAACAACTACATCTCCGCAAGCGATCTTCTCTATATGAAGGACGTAGACGGCAACGACGTGTCTTCTATCATCGGCAAGAACTTCCTCGTCATCAACAACACGGCGAAGAGTTCCTACCTCTACACCAGCGGAAGTTACACTCTCAAAGCGGAATCCTTCTATAAGATAAGCGTGTACGTGCGTACGCATAACGCGACCGGCGCGGGCGCAAGCATAGAGTTCTATCTCGGCTCTGCGGACGACACCGAAAATCCCTTCATCTTCGAAGGCATCAAGTCCGAGGGTTGGAAGCAATATACCTTCTACGTGAAGACACTCGACGACTCCATCACCTCTACCACTATCAAACTCAAACTCGGCGACTACGACGCAGACGACGACACATTGCTCTCCACCGGCTACGCAATGTTCGACGCAATCACTATCGAAACCGTAACCGAAGAGGTCTACGATGATATGAAAGCGCAATCCGACGAAGGCACCCTCGACAGTGCAATCCTCGTTCGCGAAGTCAAGCCCGCATCTCAAACCGGCGACACCGATTCCGACGAAGTAGACGACTCCACCGAGACTCCCGAAGAAAATTCCTTCGACCTCGTCAACCTTGCCTGGATGATTCCTTCCATCATCATTGCAGTCGCTACCATCGCAGTCGTAATCGTGTTCTTCGTGAAGAAGTACCGCAAACCCGCGAAAGACAAAGAAATCGCAGAAGCCAACACCGAAGCGATTGTCGAAAAGCGCGACAAATACGAGGATTACAACGAATAATCCTCACCCGCAAAACGCAAAAGGCTCGCCAAACGGCGAGCCTTTCTTTTGCTCCTTTTGCACCTCTCTGTGCGCATTCATACGAACGATTAATTACATTCGCACCAATATTCTACATCGCAAGCACGGTTAGTTCTCTTGACTTAGGCAAATCGCCTTCAAACTTACTTTTTTCGCCGTTTTACTTCTGTCGCTAAATCGTTTACGGTTTCAGCACGCACAACTGCGTCCGCTCTTTCACCGCTGTAAATTCTTTTTTACGCGCATCGAAGGAACGTTTTTCAAATTATGAAACTTTTGAAAATATAGACACTTTCTGCATTTATATTATTAAAAATGCGGGCGCTTCGGCACAAATACTATATGATATTTTCAATTTCATACGGCGTGTGCAAAAACACCCGTGCCATTGGCAACTATGACAGTTCATCTTGCCGAACGCGTAATAGTTCCGCGGACTTCTTTCACGTTCTAAGCAGGAGGAATATTTTCGTACACCGACAAATTCGACCATGCCACCGAACTATCCGATGGTTTTGTGCAACAAAAAAATCCCGCTCCGCAGATGCGAAACGGGATTTTGCTATTATACGCTTGTTATTCTTCGTTTTGTTCGGTCTCGGACTTATTCTTGGACTTCTTGCTTGCCAGAACCGCAACCGCCACTATAATCGCGACTACGACCACGGAGCCTACTATCACGCAAGAGAGATATACGGGACGGAGCACCGTCGAACGCACTTCGAGACTGAACGATTTCTCCACCTTTCTGTAATCGCCGTATTGCGCCGTGATGGTATAATCGCCCGCTTTGTCCGCTTTGAACTCGAACGTATTCCCCGACGAAACGTATTCTCCGTTCACAAACCACTTGACCTCGACGGACGAATCCACGCAGTCGAGATAAGTGAGTGTGAAAACTCTTCTTTCATCGGCATAGATTACGTCGGATTTCGCGGGATTATCGCTTGCGACTTCGTCCTCGTAAACGACTTCCACGTCTCCCGCAATCGAATCGTAGGACGTGTAATAAAGCACGAACGACTTGCTTGCCGAGAACGTATCTTCCCCGACGGTTATACTCGCCTTGACGATATATTTGCCCGCCTTTTCGGGTTTATAATTCAGCGTTCTACCCTCTCCGATGATTACGGGAACGCCCTCGTATTCTTCGGTTTCGGGTTCTTCGTCGTCCTCGGTGCCTTCTACGACTTTGGTGAGGACTTCGGTGAGCGTCCACACGATTTTGTCGTCAAATTCGGGATTGGTATCTCCGTACGGCAATAAGGATGCGTACATGGACAAAACGGTATTTCT
Source organism: uncultured Bacteroidaceae bacterium (assembly GCA_964563025.1). Lineage (GTDB taxonomy): Bacteria > Bacillota > Clostridia > Christensenellales > CAG-917 > RGIG4097. The sequence continues at coordinate 167,379 of CAZLVK010000001.1, forward strand.
GTTCTTATACAGTTCGGTAAGATCGCCGCTAAGCGTGCCGTCGTCGGACAAGACAAGTCCGTTAGGCTCGACGAAAACGCTCGAAAACTCATCGCTCACGCATTTCACTGCATTGAACTTTTTCATCTTCACGCCGTCCGCCTCTACAAAAGTCGAATAGGACTTGCGAATATGGCTTGCTATTACGTTCGCGTTGACGTCCGCGCCCTCGATATTCGAGCGGAGACGAACGACTGCGGAAATCACCGAAACGAACGCACTCGCCGCACTCGTGCCCGAAGTTGTTTGATAGGATTTATCCGTGCCTTTTGCGACGTAGATATTCTCGCCCGGAGCGATTACGTCGTATGCGCCGTAGTTGCTCGATACGCGTTTGTTCCCGCTTGTATCATACGCCATAACGGACAACACGCCGTTATACGACGCGGGATAGGCGGGCTTTTCGGAGGACAGATAACCGTTCTTATCGTCCCCGTTTCCCGCCGCCGCCACGACGACGCACTTAGAGGACAGTTCGATATATTTGTTTTGATATTTGCTCCACTCGTCCTTGTCGTAGGAGCACATGGCAAGGTTCACAACGTCGAAACCTACGGTTTCATCGCTCAAAACGTAGTCTACGGCCTCGTTTACGACTTCGACGGGGAAGGAACTTTTGCCACTTGCGGAGGCTTTTATCGGATAGATTTTGATATAATCTTCAAGTCCCAATTCTTTGATGAGGATAGCCATGGAACTTGCGATTGCCGTGCCGTGTCCGTCGCTCGAATCGTCCGCTATTGCCGCCAATTGTTCGGCGGTAGGATTATCGTTTTTGACGGCGTTATAGGCGTTGTAACCGACCGCGACTCCGTCCTTTTTGTACATAACGTCTGCCGTCGAGAACACGGTATGCGTGGCGTTCACGCCCGTATCCACCACTGCGATAACAACGGGTTCGCCGGCTTTAGACAAATCCCATTTAGCGATTTCGGTTTTGAGCGCGTCTACGTTCAGATGATTTTCGCCGTAATACCAAAATGCGCTCGTATCCGTGGTGTCCTTGTTCCCGTACTGCGTGGCAAACGCCACTTCGCATGCGGGAGCAATCCCTGCGAAGAGTGCAAACGCCGTAACTACGGCAAGTATAAGTGCTACAACTTTGCTTTTCATACGCTTATCGCCTTATCCGACGGATTTTGCAAGATAGTCGATGCTGAACGCAAGGCGTTTTAGGCTTTCCTCTTTGCCGAGGACGACCGCCATTTCGATAGCACCGCCGGGGGTTGAGGGCTGTCCGGTAAGAGCAACGCGAACGCTGAACATAACTTGACCGCCTTTGAGAGAATTTGCTTCCGCAGAGGACTTCATGCACTCGCGCAAAGCATCTTCAGACCAATCGTCGAGGTCTTTCAAAGCGTCGTAGGCGACGGCAAGCGCCTTCTTTGCGACGTCGAAATCGACCTTCATCTTTTGGTGCAAATACATATTGACGTCATACTCGCCGAAGTCGACGAGGAAGTCGATTTTTTCGGGAATATCGCCGAGTATATCAACTCTGGTTTTCATGAGGCGCGCGATCTCAAAGTCGTTGTAGATTCCGCCCGCCTTGCTTTTGAGAATATAAGGTTTCGCAACCTCGAAGAATTCCTCGTCCGTCATCGCTTTGAGATATTCTCCGTTGAGCCATCTCATCTTCTGTTCGTCGAAGATTGCAGGACTCTTGCTGATACCGTCCACGTCGAACTCCTCTATCATCTCTTGAAGAGTCATCTTTTCGCGGTTATTCTTCGGGCACCAGCCGAGAAGTGCGATATAATTCACAATAGCCTCGGGGAGATAGCCCTTCCCAAGAAAATCCTCGAAGTTTGCGTCGCCGTAACGTTTGGAGAGTTTGCGTTGCGCGTCCTTCATGATAGGGGGAAGGTGAATGTACGTGGGACGATCCCAGCCGAACGCATCGTACATAAGGTTATATTTGGGAGTGGACGAAAGATATTCCGTGCCTCTCATAACGTGGGTAATCCCCATAAGGTGGTCGTCCACGACGTTCGCAAAGTTGTAGGTGGGAAGACCGTCCGATTTCAGCAATACGCCGTCCTCGATGTCCTCCGTCGAAACGGATATTTCGCCGTAGACAAGGTCGGTATAAGAGGACACGACGTTCTCAGGCACCTTTTGTCTTATGACGTAAGGCTCTCCCGCAGCCACTCTCGCCTTTGCCTCTTCGACGGGAATATTTCTGCAATGCTTGTCGTAAGTATGTTGACCGTTCTCGTCCTTGAGGGATTCGAGACGCTCTTTGTCGCAAAAACAATAATACGCTCCGCCGAGGTCGACGAGTTGCTCTGCATATTGCTTGTACATACCCATTCTCTCGGTCTGCACGTACGGACCGAATCCGCCGTCCTTGTCGGGACCTTCGTCGTAGTCGAGCCCCGCAGTCTTGAGAATGCGATATATCGCCTCAACCGCGCCCTCGACCTTTCGTTCTTGGTCGGTATCCTCTATGCGGAGGATAAACGTACCGCCGTGCTTGCGCGCGTAAAGATACGCGTACAAACCCGTCCGCAAATTGCCAATGTGCATAAACCCCGTAGGAGACGGGGCAAATCTGGTTCTGACTTCCATTTTCACCAAGTCCTTATACTTATTAGAGATATTATAAAACAAAAGCCCTATTAAATCAACTCAAAATTCCCCCTCGCCAAAACTCCGCCACTTTCTTTTGTCATTCACTTCATCGCAACCGAATTTCGTCCACTCGCGCTTCATTGGAAAGCGTATAAAATCACAAATCAAGGGCGTTTTTAGATATTGTATTCATAAATATAAATTCTAAAAATCGGCGAGGACGGCGAAGAGTCCGTATTCGTCGAGGTCGACGAAGAAACGGAGGGTGCCGTCAACGAGGCGGGACTCTACTTCTACACCGTCTTGGCGAAGGAGTTCCGCTTGGGCGGAAGCACCGCCGAATGCGAATTTTTCGGCAAGTCCGCCGAAACGATTTACGACTCTGAAACAAGGAATATGCTCGGGATCGGGGTTATAATGCAAAGCGTAACCTACCGCTCTCGACGCCTTAGGGGAACCGCACGCACATGCGATTTGCCCGTACGTCGCAACTTTTCCCTTAGGAATTTTCTTCACTTGTTCGTAAACGAGGTCGTAGAAACTCATATCGTTAGTTTGCTCGCTCAAAGTCCCAATATTCTCTCTGCGTTCGAGTGAAATATTTTTTCTTGCTCGTCTCGGGACAATACGGTTTTGAGGTTTGCAATTTCCTTACCTGCGTCGCTCCAAGGGGAATCCGAGCCGAACAAAATCTTGTCTGCGCCGTGTTTTGCAAGAATACGCGCGAATTGCTCCTTGCCGTAATACTCCGTTCCCATAGACGTATCGAGATAGAGGTTTGAGCCCGCCAAATACTTTTCGACGTCCGCCCACTGGCTTTGCCCGCCGAGGTGAGCACAAACCATAATACCGCCCCGCATTTCTTTCGCGACGTTTGCAAAGCGCACGGGAGAGGTATTGAGCACGTCCCCACCTATCGGGTCGAAACCCGCATGCTGTACGATGATAAGTCCCTTTGAAAACGCATAATCGTAAACGCGGAGCATTTCGGTGTCGTCGCAAATGAAATGCTGATACTCGGCGTGAAGTTTTATTCCTTTGAGTCCGAGGGAGCAAACGAAGTCTATATCCTCTTTGTAGTGCTCGGAAGGATAAATACCGCCGAACGGAATTATCTTATCCGACCGTAGAGAGCACGCCCACTCGTTTGTTTTGTAGACTTGCTCCCGCTTGGTGAGGACGGGAAGAACGACGGATTTGTCGACTCCCGACTTTTCCATGAACGCAAGCAAACCGTCTTTCGTAAGGTCGTGAGACGGCGTGTACAAACCCTTTGCGTTTGCGGTGAGAGATGCGTACGCTCTCGGAGCGAGAGCGTCGGGAAAAATATGTGTGTGAAAATCAATAATCATAGTTTATGCAATAATTTTCAAGAGTTAAACTCTCGATTTCGTCATTTTGCGAATTGCGCTTTGAGTTTTGCAAAATACTCGTTAAGATACTTTTTCAAGACCGCCATAGACTTTTCGTAGTCGGCTTGAGAGGTTTTAAGCCACGGATCCGGGATGGGAGAATATTTGCCCTCGGCGACCTCGGACAGAGTTATATATTTGTCTCTGCAACTTGCGGGCGTGAGAAGTTTATGAAATCTCGACATACCGATGATGATATCCGCCTCTTCGAAACGCTCTCTCGCATTCGACTTGTGAGACGGTTTGTGACGGAGCAACTCCTCTTCCGAGAATCCCTCTTTTTTGAGTGCGACGACGGCTTTGGGGAAGATTTCCTTGCTATGATTAAGCACCGCGGACGAGGAGATTTCTATCCCCGCGCGGGAAAGGACGTCGTCCTCCGCAATCATTCTGCGGAGCAAAAATTCGCAGTACGGACTGCGACACACGTTAGATGAACATACGAACAAAATTTTCATATCTCGATTGTACCATTCCTCTTTTCAATAGTCAATTCAATATCGCACGGCTTACGCCTTTTTGAGCCGTCTTGCCGTCACGAGAGCAGAGATTACGGGGACTATAACCGCATAAGCGACGAGGATATAAATCCTATACCGCTCAAAGTTCGCGCCGTTCAGCAAGGCGCGGGAAAGCGAGACGGCGTTGTAGAACGGGAATATCGTCGCTATCGTTTCAAACGCTCCCCCGACGAGTGTGACGGGGAACCATGCTCCCGATATTATCGCGATTACGGTTATGAGTCCGTTCCCTATCCCGACCATTTGCGCGGAGTTCATCGTGAAGCCCATAAGCATACCGAGAGACACGAAGATTATCGCTATCGGGAAAAGCAAGAGCAGACTTGTGAATACGTGCGGGGTGAAACTAAGACCGAAGCAAAACGCTATGGCGTAGGTCACGACGTACTGTCCTATCGCTATCGAAAGGAAGGGCACCGCATACGATATCATATAGTCGACGGTGCGAATCGGCAAGGTTCTGAACCGCGAAAACAGCGACGAATTGCGGTCCGCACAAATCAGATTGCCCTCGGACATCATCAGCATAGAGTATCCGAAAACGATTACACCCGGAGTCAGTTCCGAGGGAGAAAACATTGCAATATCCAACTCAACCGACTTGTCTATGATGAAAAACAGCACGAGCAAAAACACGGGAAAACCGAGCGCAAAAAGTATGGAAATCGGATCTCTCAAGGTTTCTATGAAATTTCTTTTCAGAAGTCCTTTGAAGTTCATATCATCTCCCCCTTCACGATTTTGAGATACACGTCGTCGAAGGACGAATGCTCGTCGCCGTACTTGCTCATAAGTTCCTTGCCTGTGCCGAGTTCGATGAGTTTTCCGTCTTTAAGTATGCCTATTCTATCCGCAAGCGCATACGCCTCTTCGAGGTAGTGCGTGGTGAGAACGACCGTTTTGGACTTTTTCATATCCTTGATAACGTCCCAAAGTTCCCGTCTTGCCTCTATATCGAGACCGAGTGTCGGCTCGTCGAGGAATACGACATCGGGGTTTGGGAGAACAGCCATCGCTATCGACAATATGCGTTGCCAGCCTCCGGACAGTTTTCTCGCTTGTTTTTTGCCCTGCGTATCGAGACGAAAACGTTCGTATATCGCGCGCGCGTCCTCTTTAGTTTTACCCGTAAGGTCGGCTATCATTTCGAGGTTTTCGAGAGCGGTGAGGTTCTTTGCGACCGCCGTTTCCTGCGGTGAAACTCCTATGCGCTTTTTGACTTCGATAGGTTCTTTCGTCACGCTGTGCCTACATAAAGCAGCGTCCCCGCTCGTAGGTTCGACAAGGCAACAAAGCATTTTTATCGTAGTGGTTTTGCCCGCGCCGTTCGGTCCGAGCAATGCAAAAACTTCTCCGTCCTCGATTTCGAGGTTGAGAGAATCCACCACAATTTTATCCTTATAGCGTTTGGTGAGGTCAGTCGTTGTCACCATACATGCCTCCGAGCACCGCGCAAAAAGCCTTGAAAATTTCTCCGTCCTCGTGGAAAAGCGCTATACCGTTTTTGTCCGCCGCAACCATAAGCGACGAACCGGGCTTTATGCCGAACAAATCTCTTGCCTCTTTGGGAATGACGATTTGCCCCTTCTCGCCTACTTTCACGACGCCGAATAAATGTCTACCGTCAGGTCCTTGCATAACCCACCTCCGAATGTTGGTATAACAAGTATAACTTTTCCTACCGACTTTGTCAAGATTCTACACGCAATTTATTCCTTATCGCCTTCCGCCCGAACCTCTTTTCCTCTTGGGGACGGGGATTAAAACGGCAAACTTTGCCGCTTTTGTCCCCGTCCCCAAGAGGAAAAGTCATCGAAGTTTAGTTGCAAAACGCCGTCAAAAAAATATCCCTCGGCGGATGCCGAGGGACGTGGTTTACGATAAAATTCAATTATTTGATTTCGCCTTTTTCGATACGGTTATCAAAGTTTTCAAGACACTTCACTGCAATTGCGAAGCAATCCGCAAGACCTTGCTTGTTGAGGTTGTCGTAAGTGTCGTGAATGGTGTGATAGTAGTTTTCGAGGACATGGTTGAGTCCGGTGACGCCGGTTGCACGGAAACCTGCTTGTGCAAACGCCGCGCTGTCCGTTGCTCCGCCGAAAGGAGGAACCATACCTTTGGTGATAGAGATACCGAGTTGTCCCGCCGCTTCCATGAAGGAGTCGCTGACTTCTTTGTCCGCTTTGACGGTGCCGTTCAAGTCACGATAGTTGACCATGAGGTATTTGGGATCGTGAATGGTATCGAAGGAATAAATCCAAGTGGGAACGTCGTCGAATTCGCCTTTGTGCGCTTCGCACCATGCTTTTGCGCCTCTAAGGCCCGCTTCTTCGGAACCGGAAAGGATGACGCCGACTTCGGTGTGTTCGAGGACGATGCCTTCGTCGTGAAGTGCTTTCAAAATCGCGATGGAGATAAGGCACGCGGTGAGGTTGTCGTTTGCGCCGTCGACGATGGTCTTTTCATCCCACATGAAGTACATACCGATTTCAAAGGGAACGAAAACGAGGGATGCAACGCCTACCCAGAAGACGGGGCCGTATGCAGTCGCGCTTGCGATGCCGGGTTTGCATGCGGTGATGACTGCCGCCGCTATGCAGCAAGCATATTGGAGAAGTGCGCCGACAACCGAAACGATGATATGCGCTTCATAGACCGCGCCGCCGAATTTGCAGTTGACGGGCCAGTTCCACGCTGCGTCGGGGTGACCGTTGAAGAACACTCTGCCTTTGACTTCGCCCGAGCATTTCTTGATTGCGGTGACGTTGGAACCGATTTTTTCGGGGAACAGGAAGTCGATGAACTTCTTGTAAAGACCGAATTGCAAAATCATGGTGAGGAAACCGAATGAAAGCAGGATGACGCCGAGGATGGGGATGAAGAAGAAGGAAACCGTGGCGAGCAACGCGCAAGTAAGCGTGATGTAAATCCATCCGAAGAAGGAACCGGGGTTTTCCTTGTAATGTTCAACGTCCGAGCGTTCGCATCCGCATTGGTCTTTGAGGACGCCTGCCATGTATTCGCAAGCAATCTTCTCGCCTTCGGAACCGGGGCTGCGTTTAGGCATGTCCTTGCAGATATGCGCGATTTCGCTGATCATATAATCCGCATGGGCATCTCTTTGTTCGATGATTTTTGATAGATCTCTCATAATTTTCTCCTTAAAAGATTTATTGCATATATTTTATCACACCTTTTTTTATATTTCAATAGTTAATTATTTTGTTTTTACAATTTTTTACATATGCGCTCGTGCGGAAGAAAAAACCGACATTCTAACTGCACGAATTTATCTACAATCTCGCAAATATTTCTGCGGTTTGCCTTGTTTCTCAGCCAAAAACCGCGTTTTTCGACGGGATTTTCCTCGATACGCTCATCAATTTTCGACTTCCGCATAAGGTATTTTATGAACGATACGCTCAAATCATTTCTAACGGTAACGATTTTCTCGGTGCTGACGAGATTCTCGTCCTTCCTCTTCAAAATGTGGATGTCCCGCTCCCTCGGTGCCGAGATTGTCGGGTTATATCAAATCAGCCTCAGCGTTTTACTCTTGCTGTTTTCGCTATGTGCGGGCGCACCTACGGTACTATCGAGAAAAATAGCGGAGGCAAGCGGTGACGTAAAACGGCAAAACGCATTGACGACAGCATCCTTGTTATTGGGCGTGTCTTCTTCCGTCGTGCTGACCGCCCTTTTCTACTCGCTTCATTCTCATCTCGGCGTACTTTTCGCGGATACGAGGTGCGTGCCTCTCTTCCTCATTATGCTTCCCACCCTCGTGACCTCGACCGTATACGCGTCCCTTCGGAGTTGGTTTTGGGGGCAAAAAAAATTCCTATGTTTCTCCTCGACCGAACTCGTGGACGAGATAGGCAAAATCGTGCTTGCGGTGATTTTTTCTGGCGGGCTAATATGCGGACTCACGGGCGCAAAAGGCGTGGCACTTGCGCTGACTCTCAGCGACCTATTTTGCGTCATAGTCCTTGCCGTTCTGTTCTTCGCTACGGGCGGAAGACTGTCGAAACCGCAAGGCGCAAAGGAAATCCTATCCTCTACCATACCTCTCTCGTCCATGCGGATAGTGACGTCCCTCTCCTCCTCTCTAACCGCCCTCGTTATACCCAAAAGACTCGTTGCGAGCGGAATGACCGAAAGCCTTGCCACGGCGGAATTCGGAAGGGTATCGGGGATGGCGTTGCCTCTCGTTATGGCACCCGTCACAATCATCTCCGCGCTGTCCGTAGTACTGATACCCGATATTGCCTCGTTGTCCGCAAAAGGAGAGATTAACACTATAAAATCAAAACTTAAAGTGACGATTGTGTTCGCATCGGTGATTTCGTCTCTCTTCTTCATTCTCTATCTTCCTTTCGGCGAAATCCTCGGCAAACTCTTTTTCGGAGACGTAAACGCCGGCACGTACGTATCCGTTTGTTCCGCTCTCGTATTCCCTATTGCGATAGCGAACGCGACCACTCCCGTGATGAACTCGTTGGGGCTTGAAAAGCGAACTTTCGTCAATTATATCGTCGGAGTCGCGACGATGCTCCCCTGTATATTTTTCTTGCCTACGCTTGTCGGCGTATACGCAGTCGCGATAGGCAGTGCGCTTGCTTTCACAGTCACCGCCACCCTCAACTTATTAACTCTCAGAAAACGACTCGGACGGTTGGACGGCGTAGGGAAAAGTTTGGGTACGATAGCCTTTTCTCTCCCCCTCGGACTTCTCGGCTACTTCACCCACGGAGTACTTTCGCGGTATACGGGAGAAAGTCTTTCTATGGTGCTGACGGCGTTTTATGAGATATTCTTCTTCATAATATTCATATCCGCTTTCGACGTCGTGGACTTCAAGACTTTCGTATCCCTCGTCGGCAAACGAAAATCAGGCACTGCTACGCAGAAATTACGTTTCAGAAAATAGTCCCGAATAAAACCGAAGACGACAAACAAACTAAGCGTATGCTTAATATCTTTATCCGAAGTATAGTGCTATATGCATTCCTCCTCATTGCCATGCGCCTTATGGGAAAACGGCAACTCGGCGAATTGCAACCGTTCGAGTTTGCGATAACCTTAGTCGCAAGCGATCTCGTATGTCTTCCGATGAGCGATCCGACGATGCCGTTACTCTACGGCATAATTCCCGTTTTCACCCTATTTCTCGTGCATATCCTCATCACGAAGTTCGCGTCGAAGAGCATAAGATTCAGAAAAATCCTCAACGGCAAACCCGTCATCGTCATCAAAGAAGGGAATATACTACCCGACGTTATGAAAGAACTCAATATGGATATTGACGACCTTATGGAAGCACTCCGTGGCAAAAATTGTTTCAATCCCTCCGACGTCGAGTATGCGATAATCGAAACAAACGGTTCGATGACGGTGCTCCTCAAGTCCGAACGGCAACCGTATACGCCCGACGACGCCGGCATGAGCCCGGAAAAAGCGGAACTTCCCGTTGCACTGATTATGGAAGGCAAATTCATCGGAGAAGCCCTCACCGAAACAGAAGGCACCAAAAAAAACACCGTCCTCAAAACTTTGTCGGACAGAGGCTACGGACAAAAAGACGTTATGCTACTCCTTCTCGACGGCGACGAAATCTTCGTACAGCCGTATAAAGCAGACAGTTTCGTTGCAAAATTGGAGGAAGAATGAAAAAGGTAATCATCGCACTCGTAGTGCTTGCCGTAATACTCACGGCGGGAATTTTGGAAAGCGTATATATCGACGACGTTTTCGACGAACTTGACGCACGTATCCAAGCCATCGAAAGCGCAATCCACGAAGAGAACGACAACGCTCTAACCTTGACTCGCGAACTTGCGGAGTGGTGGGAAGATAGGCGCAAATATATGGAACTCTTCACCTTTTCACCCGATATGCGCGCTTTCTCCGTTGCGGTCGCGGAAATAGAAGGTTCGATTGAAGCGGACGACTATCAAAACGCCATGAGCAAGTGTCAATCTCTCGTCACAATGTCAAGGAATATGCACCTCATTCTCGACTTCAATTTCGAGGATATAATATAATCTTGCTATTCTTCGTCGTAAGGGATGCGCCCTTTCAAGTCGTAAATATCTCCCGCTCCGAGCATAAGTATTTCGTCGCAATCAAACGACAGCATTTTGACTATATCAAGCGTTGAACTATGCGAATGTGCAACATAAACTTCGGATTTTGCATTTTTCGACAAAATTTCTTCCGCGAGTCTACCGCTGTCCCACTCTTTGTTCGAGCCCTCTCTCGCGCCGTAAGTCGGCATAAGTATGATGGCTTTCGCCCGCGACAAAACGCGCACAAAATCGTCGAAATATTTTGCCGTTCGAGAATACGTATGCGGTTGAAAAACAAAGAGCGCGTCGGGGTGTGCCGTCAGCACGTTTTCTATCTGCGACGGGTGATGGGCGTAATCGAAAATCACTCTTGCGCCGTTCAATGTGCCCGCGTATTCATGCCGTCTTTTCACTCCCGAAAAGTTTTCGATTTCTTTCCCGACCGCCTCGTTAGGTAGTCCTATAAGGTCGGTCACCGCAAAGACGAACGCTACGTTTTTCGGAGTAGACGGAAGGGTGTCCGGCGGGTTGATTTCCGCCACTGTCTCGCCGTTCTTTTTCAGACGAATTTTGCCGTTTTTATTCCCCGTATTCTCGCATGTAAATAAGTCCATACGACCGTCCGAGAGCACTCTTGCCACACACTTCTCGGTCTCCTCGATTTCATATTCTATTTTGCGCATACGAGCATATGAGCATAATCCGATTTGAGAAAGAGGAAGTACGCAAACTTTGCACTTGTCGAGGAATTTCCCGAAAACGTCCTCTACGCTTTTCAAGTCGGGATAGCAATCGGGATGATCGCACTCAGCGTTTAGCACCACGCCGACGTCGGGGGTTAGGTGCAACAAATTCTTCTTGTATTCGCAAGCCTCGGTGAGAAAAATTCCGTCCTTTTCCTTTTCGACAAATTTTGCAAAATCCGCATTTTCAAACGCACCGCCGAGCACGGGATTCCCGTATTCCGTTTCCCCGCCGATATGCCCGACGAAATCCACTCCGAGCCTTTTCAAGACGACAGCCAGCATTGCGGTCACGGTAGTTTTTCCGTGAGTACCGCCGACCGCTATCGTATAGCCGAAGTTTTTCGTGACCTCCCCCAGATATTCCGCTCTATCCAAAGTGCGGATTCCGAGTTTCCTTGCGCGAGACAACTCGGCGTCGTCCTCTTTCACCGCCGACGAATAAACGACTAAATCAACGTCCTCGACTGCGTCGGGGTTTGCGGGAGTCGCGATTTCGACGCCTTGTTCTTTTAGTCGTTCAAGAGTTTCGGACGAATTTTTGTCACTTCCACCGACTTCTGCACCGTGACGCAAAGCAAGCAACGCAAGTGCGCTCATGCTCGCACCGCCGACGCCTATAAAGCGTATTCTTTCCTTTTTCGGGATTTCCATACCAAATATTATATTTTCGCTTCCCAAAATTCGTGCAAATCGCGGACTAAAAAATTCGATATTGAAATGTGCGGAAATTTGCGGTAAAATATATTTACGGCAATATGTCGAATCGGTATATTACAGGGGGAAAATTATGCTCAATATAACCGACGTAAAAATCAGGCTCGTAAAGACCGAAAACGAAAAATTCAAAGCGGTGGCGTCTATCGTCGTCGACGGATGCTTTGCAATCCACGACGTGAAAATATTGCAAGGGGACGACAGCCTTTTCATCGCAATGCCCTCCCGTCGCACTCCCGACGGAGTTTTCAAAGACGTGGCGCACCCGATAAACGCCGAGACGAGGGAATATATCCAAAACCTCATTCTGGACGCATATCGCAAAGAGATAGCAGAATAAGCAAAAATCCGCAGAAGTTTTTCCGCGGATTTTCATTTTGCCATTCTTTTATTTAAGGTTTTTGTAGTCTATCTTTCCTACGTTTGTACGCGGAAGAAGTTTGACGCACTCAACGATTTCGGGACGGTGCCAATGGGACAGCCGTTTTTCGATTTCCTTTTTGACTTTTTCAAGTTTATCGGGCTGAGCCTCTCCCTCAACGAGGAGTTTGATATAAGTTTTGCCGCCGATTTCAATCGGAAAAGCCGCCGCCGCGCGGACGAAGTCGAATTCGCACGCGATTTTTTCGATTTCGCTCGGAAACACGTTCATACCCGAAATCTTTATCAGCCGTTTTTTTCTGCCCAAGTAGTATAGTTGCTCCCCTTTTTCCTCGAACAAGTCCCCGGTAGGCAACCACTTTTCGCCGTCGACGGTGACGAAATCGTTTTCTATCTTGCCGTTTTCAAGAAGATAACCCGTCATAATCTGATTCGAGGACAGATACAATTCGGAATTACCGTCCTCGTCTCGGACGAATTTCGTGCGAACGCCGTTTATCGCTTTCCCGACGGAATTTATATCGCCGTTTTTCGGGTTTAATACGCAAACGCTTCCCATTTCGGTGAGACCATAGCCTTGTTGTGCGACGGCGGTTGCGCCCGCCTCTTTCATCCTATTATTAAACGCGCGCGCGAGGGAAGAATCGAGTGCGTCCCCGCCCACGTATACGTTTTCAAGTGTGCGAACGTTATCCCCCGAAAACCCGTCGGCGTCGAGAAATTTTTGTATCATTCTCGGCACTGCAATCATAGTGGTTACGCCGTTACGGACGATAGCGTCGAGGGCGCGCTTACCGCTGAATTTCGGGACGAGCACCGCTTTCATATTTGTGCATAGGGATGCGTGCACCCCGACTATGAGCCCGAATCCGTGAAAAAGCGGTAATGTCACAAGCATACCGTCCCTATCGGAAAAGTCGTACGGAATGGACGAGAGCAGATTGTGTACAAGTGCGTTTGCCGAATACGCCGAGAACACCACCGTTTTAGGAGCCCCCGACGTCCCGCCAGAGTGCATATAGAGTGCGGGAATTTTCCCACCGCCGTCGTACTCCTCGAATTTAGTCGCATACGGCAAGCCGAAATATGCGTGTAGCCAGTATGGACAATATATCACTTTCGCTCCCCCGCCGAGGGTTGCAAAACCGAAACTTACGTCGGATACCACGAGGACCTTAGGCTTTTGCAAAGAGACTTCCTTTTCAAATTCCGCCTTTGCGAGCAGAGGATGCACGGGAGAAAAAATCCCGCCGAGCAAGGACGTTGCGTACAACAAAGAAACCGCTTGTTCGATATTAGGAAGAGCGCACATAACGACGTCTCCCCTTCTCACTCCCAAACGGTAAAGTCCGCCCGCCACTCTGCGAATTTCCTTGTCGAGAGCGGAAAAGGTGGTCTTGCGCGCACCGCGGACGACGGCTATTTCGTCCTTTTTTTCGCGGTAGTCGCGCATATAGGCGTACATACTCTTGTTATAGTCCATACTGTAATTATAAATCTAAATCCCCCGCCGTCAACAAACAAATCGATTTTTCCGAAATATTTTTTATTCGATGTATATTCCGCGCCATCGCTGGCAATAATTCAGCCAACGGAGGTAACACAATGAGTAAAATGACAGCCACTGCCAAACGATTCGGCGGCTTTATGAAACGAAACGCAATGTACTTTATGATTTTGCTCACAATCGCGTCGGTCGCAACGGTTATTGCGCTGGCGGCGACGGGCAATTTCGGCGGAGAGGTAACCCCTACGGTTTCCACTCCCGACAACACCGATAACGAACCGGTCTTGAAACCCGACGGCAACGAAGGAGATCAAGCGGATACTCCCGTCGTCAAACCCGACGACACCACCCCGACGGTCGAACCTTTGACCTTTACCGCGCCCTGCAACGGCTCGTCTAACCTCGATTACAGCGAAACCGCCCTTGCCTGGAACGCCACCCTCGGTCAATTTTCCACCCACCTCGGAATGGACTTCGCCCCCGAAGACGGCAAGGTATTTTCAGTCGCGGACGGCACCGTGAAAGAGACCGGTTACGACACCCTTAACGGCTACTACGTCGTAGTGAGTCACGCGGAAAATTACGAGTCCCGTTATTACTCTCTTGCCGAGACTTTGAACGTTAAACAAGGTGACACCGTGACCAAAGGGCAACAAATAGGCGCCACTTCTACAAGCATGGCAAAAGAGAGCCTCGACGGCAATCACCTGCACTTCGAGATGAGCAAAAACGGCTCGGATATAAATCCTTTGTCCGTCATCGTAATGAACGATAAATAGCACAATCGAATGTTTATCTTGATAAATCAAACGGATAAACTTAGGATATTGGCAATAATGCTAAACGCCATTCTGCCTTTTGGCAAACGAATCGGCGGACAAAAAACAAAACACCTCATCACAAAACAATCACTTTTCGTACCAACGAAAAACATAATCTCCCCTTAAAAAAGGCACCCGCTCGTCGGGTGTCTTTTTTCTTCCGCGTGCGCTTACGCTTCCTTCAAACTTGTCGCAAACACATATCACTTTGCGGAGCAAAATATCACCCACAAAAACGATGCGATAACCTCGCATCTTATTTGTATGAGGTGCCTTTCCAGGAGATTGCCACGCAACTCCGTTGCTCGCAATGACAATATGCGTTTGTGCTTGCTTTTATTTGTCATTCCGAGCGTAACATTAGGGGTATCCCCACCGTGAAAATAAGCCAGCGGTAGTGCATATTTGAAATTGGTTTAGATTAGGCGCAATTTTCACGGAAGGGGAAAGAGGAGCAAGGCTCGTCGCATAAACGCCCTCATTAGAGGGCATAGCGTAAAGTGCCTTGTGACGTGCCGACGGCTTCGCCGCATAAGCAACAAGGGACATCTTATCTACATATGCAGATTAAAGCACCCGACCATATAAAAGCACGTCCCGCATATGCGCATATGAATACTCGCCACGCCTTCCTTCAACTCACTCTTTTCCTCTTGGGGACGGAGTTTGGTACGTGGCAGGCGAAAACGACGACGAATAAAATCCTTAGGGTATTGAAAAGGCATTGCGGTTGCAATGCCTTTTCATAACGTTTTTGTGAAATAACTTGCGGATCAGTCGGCGCTGGAATTATCGTCGGGGGTATTCGTCGAACCGTCCGAGAAATCGTCGAGCCAATAGATTTTGTCTTTGAACACGAGGCAAAGTAGGTCGATGACGAAGAGTACCCATCCGCCGAAAATACCGAGTATGACTGCAATCACCATTCCGAGAACGTCGTTCTTCTCCGCACTCTTTGCAAAGCGGTAAAGGTTTGCGGGTATATCCCAAAGAAGACAAAATACAATCTTGATCCACTTTTCGAGATTTTCGTAAGTTTTGATATAGTTCGCCAAAAATTCTTTCATATATTCACCTCATTTTTTGTCGTTATAACACTTCGTGACGGTTGTCGTCAAGAAATTTTATGCAAAAACAATCAAATAATCCGCTTTCTGCGGGGAAAAATTGGTTAAATTGTTAAAAATTTAATAAGTTAACTATTACATGTTGACAATTATTAGTTAATCGGGTATACTATTTTTATGGAAATCATGGACATTAAACACGCTGCATACTACTTCAGCGCATATCGCAAACTCGAAAAATCCTATACGGACTTTCAAATGAACGCCCTTGCGGACTACGAACTCTCTCCCAACGAGATAGTTGTTTTGAGTTCTCTCGAAAAGGGCTCGGTCACCGCAAGCGAAATCGCAGTAAATGCGGACGTCAGCAAAGCACTCGTATCTCGCAGTGTAAAATTCTTGAAAGAACGCAAATATATCACCGTAACGGTTGCGGAGAACGACAAGCGCGAACAACGTCTTGCCCTCACCGAAGAGGGAGAGAAAATCGCGGGACTCATTGACGAAGCGGTGAGAAGATTTTTCGCCACCGCGTTTGCCAATTTCGAAGAAAACGAACTCGAACTTTTAAGCGCACTCCTCGACATTATGGCAAGGAACCTGAATATCACAATTTGACAAAACGCCTGTTTTAACGTCAATTTTCACAAAAATAAACGCCGTTTTCCGTCAAATTATAATTTTTTAGCAACCGCCCTCTCGGCGGTTTTTCTTTTGCTATTCGCCGTTCTTTCTCTTCCCTTTCCCTCCAAAAGGCTATTTGGGGACGGAGCAAAAAATAGCCCGCGGGTGATTTTTTGCTCCGTCCCCAAATAGCCCGAAATCACAAGTGGCGTGCAATCGGCAGTAAAAAAGCACCGCGCTCGGCGGTGCTTGATTTGTTTTGCCCAATAAAATTATCGGTTATTCTTCCTCAGCGGGCTCGACGTACTCAACCGCCAATTCCTTATAATTCGGGAAGTATTCATCTATGGACGGCATTTCGGTTTTGTTGAAGTCGTAACACACCATCGTATAATCCACATCAAATCCATTTTCGCCATAATCAACGTGTTGAGTACCCTCGACAACTATAACATAGCCCTCTATTCCTTCCTTTGTGGTTACGGTAATCGTAAGGTTTTCCAAGTAGCCAAAATATGATCCACTATCCTCTTCGATTTCCTCGGTTACATCGTCGGGAACGCCTATTTCGCTCCACGTATACTCGATGGTATCTTCTGTATGTTCATCGCTATAGACGATTCGAGACAAATCGTATACTCTATTATCTTCGACAATCGTTGCCACATACATCGTTCCAACGCTTGCAATCGTTATAACACTTATGTTGCAGTTTTCATTGACGTAACAAACGCCTGATCCGACAGTGGTAACGATACAAGTTAAATTTTCAACGTTAGACAAAAAAGATTTGACCTCGTCGAGAGTCATATCTTCGGAAAGTTCGGTAATGGCGTCGTCTTCGTCATTATCGTTTTCACCGCCGTTATCATCATCGTTCGGCAAATTGCCAACGGTTCCGTTGTCGTCGCCTTCGTCATAATTTCCGCCACCGTCGTTGCACGCAACGAGTGCAAAAGCAAGCGTCAAAACAAGAACTATTGATACAATGAACAAAATGCTTTTTCTTTTCATCTTTGTTCCTCCATATGTTGATAAACTCATTATACCCCCCCCCCGAAAAATGTCAATGCCCTTTTGAGTTATCCACATAAACCTGTAAGTTTTTAGTTATGCTTTTTCTCTTGACTTAAATTATTTATAAGATTATAATTTCTATAACTTGCATACGCGTCTCGCGCACGCAAGCAATACGAAAATAACTGTAAAAATAAATGGAGGCACACTCAATGAGCAAGAAAATGACCATTGACGG
>CAZLVK010000002.1:0-166186 GCA_964563025.1 uncultured Bacteroidaceae bacterium
CCTTTTCGCCGAAGATTGCGCGGAGCAATCTTTCTTCGGGAGTGAGTTCGGTTTCGCCCTTCGGGGTAACCTTACCTACGAGGATATCCCCCGCTCTGACTTCCGCACCGATACGGACTATGCCGTCTTCGTCGAGGTTGCGGAGCACGTCGTCGCTGAGGTTGGGGATGTCGCGGGTGATAACTTCTTCGCCGAGTTTGGTATCTCTTGCTTCGATTTCTTGCTCTTCGATATGTATCGAAGTGTAAAGGTCGTCTTTGACGAGGTCTTCGCTGATGAGGACTGCGTCTTCGTAGTTGTAGCCTTCCCAGCTCATGAACGCTACGAGCATATTTCTACCGAGTGCGAGTTCACCGCCGTCGGTTGCGGGACCGTCCGCAAGAACGGTGCCTTCGCTGATTACGTTGCCCGCTTCGTCGTATTTGGGACCTACGACCTTTTGACCTTTGCTGACGATAGGATGCTGATTGATGCAAGTGGACTGGTTGCTTCTCTCGAACTTGGAGAGTACGT
Source organism: uncultured Bacteroidaceae bacterium (assembly GCA_964563025.1). Classification (GTDB taxonomy): domain Bacteria; phylum Bacillota; class Clostridia; order Christensenellales; family CAG-917; genus RGIG4097. The sequence goes on from CAZLVK010000002.1 coordinate 514, forward strand.
AAACCTCTTCGTGCCCGTCGTTTTCTTCGACGATAATCTTGTCGGCGTCGACGTATTTGACGAAGCCGTCCTTCTTTGCGATTTTGATGACACCGCTGTCGTATGCGATACGATGCTCTACACCCGTTGCAATCATAGGTGCTTGGGGACGGAGAAGAGGAACTGCCTGACGTTGCATGTTGGAGCCCATCAACGCACGGTTGGTATCGTCGTTTTCGAGGAACGGGATAAGCGCGGTTGCGATGGAAACGAGTTGTTTCGGGCTGACGTCCATGTAGTCGACTTCGGATTTCGGGAAACTGTTGATTTCGTCACGGCGACGGCAATTGACACGGTCGTGTACGAAACGTCCTTCTTCGTCGAGTTCTTCGTTCGCTTGAGCGATGGTGTATTTATCTTCTTCGTCCGCGGTCATATAGACGATTTCTTTGGTGACGACGCCGGTTTCCTTGTCCACCTTGCGATAAGGGGATTCGATGAGACCGTATTCGTTGACCTTCGCGTACGAGGAGAGGGAGCTGATAAGGCCGATATTCTGACCTTCGGGAGTCTCAATCGGGCAAAGTCTGCCGTAGTGAGTGTAGTGAACGTCACGGACGTCGAAACTTGCTCTTTCTCTGTTCAAACCGCCGGGGCCGAGTGCGGAAAGTTTACGTTTGTGCGTAAGTTCTGCAATCGGGTTGGGTTGGTCCATGAATTGGGACAACTGAGAAGAACCGAAGAATTCCTTCACCGCACTCGTAACGGGACGAATGTTGATGAGGGCTTGAGCGGTGACTTCCGCGCTGTCTTGAACGGTGTTCATTCTCTCTTTGATGACGCGTTCGAGACGGCTGATACCGATACGGAATTGGTTTTGAAGAAGTTCGCCTACCGCACGGACGCGACGATTGCCGAGGTGGTCGATGTCGTCGCAGGTTCCGAAACCGTGGCGGAGACCGATATTGTAGTTGATGGTCGCGACTATGTCTTCGAGAGTGATATGTCTGACGACGAGTTTGCCTTGTGCGAGGCTTTCTTGGAGCACCAACTTCAATTCGTCGGGATTTTGAATCTCGTCCATAAGTGCTTTGAGGACGGGATAGTAAACCTTTTCGGTCACGCCGATTTCACGGCCGTCGATGCCGAATGCGTTGATATCAACGGTGTTGTTACCGATGCATTTGAATTCTCTCGGAGTGCCGTCTTCGTCGGTATACGCGAGATAGACCACGTTGATACCCTTGTTTTGGATTTCAATCGCGGTTTCCGCCGAAACGACTTCGCCTTTGGAGACGAGTATTTCGCCGGTTTCGCCGTCGACGACGTCTTTTGCGACGGTTTGTCCCGTGATACGGGTGGCAAGACTGAGTTTCTTGTTGTATTTATATCTGCCGACTTTGCCGAGTTCGTATCTCTTGTCGTCGAAGAAGAGATTGCGAATGAGGTTGTTCGCACCTTCGAGGGTGGGAACTTCGCCCGGACGCATTCTGCGGAAGAGGTCGATTTTGCCTTGCTCTTCGCTCTTGCAAGTCGCGTCTTTGGCGCAGGTGTTCGCAATCATTTCGTCCCCGCCGAAGAGTTCGATGATTTCCTCGTCCGTGCCGTAACCGAGAGCACGAAGAAGGACGGTCGTCAAAATCTTTCTGTTGCGGTCAACGTGAACCCAGGATACGTCGTTTGCGTCTTGGTCGAGTTCGATCCACGCGCCTCTGTTAGGGATGACTTGCGCGAAATAACGAGAAACGCCGTTTTTGTCTTTGGATTCCGAGTTGTAAACGCCCGGGCTTCTGACAAGTTGGCTGACGATGACGCGTTCCGCTCCGTTGATGACGAAAGAACCGGATTCGGTCATAAGCGGGAAATCGCCCATGAACACTTCTTGTTCCATGCTTTCGACCACTTCTTCTCCGTCGAGGTGGGACAATCTGACCTTCACTCTGAGGGGGACTGCGTACGTGGTGTCGCGGTCTTTACATTCTTTGACGGAATACTTGGGCTCTCCGGTCAAACTGTGGGAAATAAATTCCAAACGAAGTTTTCCGGCGAAGTCGTTGATGGGAGAATATTCTTCCAAAACTTCTTTGATACCGGTATCGATGAATTCTGCATAAGACTTTCTTTGCAGTTCGATGAGGTACGGAATGGGAAGAATTTCTTCGTCGTTGATACGAGAGAAGGAACATCTTTCGGTGTTGCCGTACATGACCTTGTGAATTCTTTGTTGGGACATGCTTCACTCCTTAAAAAAAATTACCGTTTTTTGCTCCCCGAAAAAAATTTTTTGAAAAAGTTATTTTTTCGGAAATGCCTTGTTTTTTTTGCTACGTTGCGCTATACTAATTGTCGTTAAATACAACCCCCTACCCCCAAAATCAGGGATTTCGAGGGCAGGCAATCGTGCTGGTGGCGCATTTTCCTATTTTAACAGCAATTTTCAAGGTTGTCAAGTGTCGCGCGCAAGGAATTTTGCCGATTTTCGCACTTTTTCAAGCCTTGAAAACGAGGAAAATTTTTGCCCGAAAGTGAGCGAATATGAGAATAGACAAATTTTTGAAAGTATCCAGAGTCATCAAAAGACGTACCGTTGCGCAAGAAGCGTGCGACGGCGGACGTATCGAAATCAACGGCAAAGCGGTCAAGCCCGCAAAGGAAGTCAAGGTCGGAGACGTCGTCGCGGTGTCTTTCGGCAACAACGTCCTTCGCTTCGAGGTGCTGTCCGTGGACGAAAAGCAAACCAAACAATCCGCGGAAACTATGTATAGAATTTTGGAATAGCGTATGAACGTCAACGTAATTATCGCGGCCGCCGGCACTTCCCAACGCTACGGCGTCGAAAACAAACTTTTTGCAAAATGCGGTTCTACTTGCGTGCTTCTCGAAGCAATCAAGCCGTTTTTGGCATTCCGAGCGGTGAAAAAAGTGGTCGTCTCCACCGATTCGAGTTATTTCGACGAACTCACGAGCGCGCTCTCTGTTTCGCACCTCGACGAAGACGAAAGAATCAAGTTATCTATCGGGGGTAAATCCCGCACCGAAACGGTATATAACGCCCTCTCTTCTCTCTCGGACGACTGCGACGTCGTTCTCGTTCACGACGGAGCAAGACCGTTCGTAACCGAAAATCTAATCGCGAAAATTCTCTCCGAAGTGAGAGCGGGAAACGCCGTCGTGCCCCTCGTCAAATTGACGGATAATATCGCGGGCGTCGCGGACGGAGTCTTCTCCCTCGACAGAGAAAACTACCGCGGAATACAAACTCCTATGGCTTTCGACAGAGACGTCTTTGAAAGAGCGTACTCCGCCGTTCAAGGAGATTATCTCGACGACCTTGCCGTCGTTCAAAAATACTCCCCCTGCCCCGTCGTCGCGGTAGATGGCGAAAAATCGAATATCAAAATCACGACGAAAGAGGACCTCAAAATTCCCCTCGTCGGTTGCGGATACGATATACACCGCCTTGAAAAGGGCAAGGGCGTGCGCCTGCTCGGCACGTATATTCCCTGCCCCTACTCCCTCGTTGCGCACAGCGACGGCGACGTGCCTATACACGCAATTATGGACGCTATACTCTCTGCGATAGGCGAAAAGGATATAGGGCACCTCTTCCCCGTGGACGACGAGCGTTTCGACGGTGCGGACAGCATGGAATTGCTGAATACGGTTATGGAAATCTGCCACGGCAAAGGCTACGCCGTAACGAACGTAACCGTCGCAATCATCGCGGAAAAGCCTATGCTCGCGCCATATATAGATGAAATGCGCGCACGCGTTGCGAGCGCGCTCGCGATAACCGCGGACAAAGTCGGCATCACCGCCACCACCAACGAAAAAGTCGGAGATATAGGCGACGGCAACGCTATCGCCGCCTACGCCACCGTGCTACTGCACTAATTCGTGTACGACTCCACTCGACAAGCACCTCAAACAAAAACACAATACGGATTAACAAAAAACGCATCGCATAGACTTCTAATGCGGTGCGTTTTTGTTGTGCTAATCATTTTTTCGTAAACTCTTTTCCGTTTATCAAATAGTCTATAGACACGTTGAAATAGTCGGACATTTTGTTGAGCATATCGAAACTCGGTTCTCGCTTACCGTTTTCATACAACGACAACGCCTCTCTCGAAACGTTCAAATCAATCGCAACTTTTTGCTGATTTAAGTTCCGTTGTTTTCTTATTTTTTTCAAGCCGACCATACTTACCTCTTGACAATAATGTAACAGTTTGTTACTATATTTTTGTAACAATTCGTTACATTTATACTTAAGGAGGCATTCTATGAAAAAACTTTTAGCAATTATATTGTGCGTAGCATTGCTTGCGTGCGCATTCACTTTCGTTGCGTGCGACGACAAAGACAGTGATTCCAACAACGGCAATTCAACCGCGAACGGCGAAAGTATGCTCGAAGATTTCGTCGGCAAACTCGCAACTTATATCCTCGAAAATCCCGGAGAATACGGATATGACCACCAAATGAACTTCGAACTCCCCGAAAGAGAAGAGGACGGTCCTTCGCCTTATGGTTTTAATTGGCTTATGGGTTGCGGTGGCTACTACAATTCAACGCATAAGGGGTTGTATTTATTTAAGTTTGACAGCGAGGAAAGCGCAAACGCAAACCTTTCTTCTATTCAAAACTATTTCTTACTGGACGAGGGCGGAACCTATTTCGTCGAGGGCAACGTCATAATTTGGGACAGCGGTGACGGCTCATTTTATAATACAATCAAAAACACCAAAAATAAAATCTCCAATCTTCTTCCCACAGAGGTCATCAATCGCTATAAATATCAAATAACCTCATTTCTCCAATCCAACGACGACAATGCTTATGGCTACGCTCCATGCGTTTTTGAAGGCAGTCTTTTGCATTCATACACCGTATTAAATGAATCGGGAACCGTAACACAAAAACATTTTGAATATTTGTTGGACAATGCCACCGAGGAAGAAATCGCGAACTTCACCGAAGACCTCGTGGACTTTGACGGGGATGTAGATAAATTTAACGGAACATTCACAAAAGTCAACGATAGATTTTACTGGTATGAAGAGACCGAAACTATCGAGGAAGATTGAACCTCATCCAATGCATAAAACGGGGCGCAAGCCTCGTTTTTTTATGCGATTCCTCTTTTTCGTTTGACTTATATTCGCATATTTGCTATCATCTCATCGAAATAAAACATATCCGCCGCCGGGTGGACGCGTCAGGGTTCGTATCGATAGGCCGTTGCAGGTACGAAGGTCTGACTTTTTTATTAGGCCACGCCAAGCGAGGTAATATGAAGAACGCAACTCTCAAAGAATTTTCAAAGTACGTCCTCTCCAACGTTCTCGGAATGATAGGTATGTCATGCTATATTCTTGCGGACACATTTTTCATTTCAAGAGGTATGGGCTCGGACGGGCTCACCGCTCTCAATCTTGCATGCCCCGCATTCAACTTTATGTTCGGTTTCGGGCTTATGCTCGGAGTCGGCGGTGCGACGAGATTTTCCCTTTTGAAAGGTGCGGGCGACCTTGACTCCGCAAACAAATCCTTCACTCATTCGTTGATTTTGACCGAGATTTTCTCCCTCATCTTCCTCATCATCGGTTTGACGGCGTCGGGACCTATCGCAACCGCACTCGGAGCGGACGAGGCGACTTACGATATGTGCAAGGAGTATATCACCGTCATTCTCTGTTTCGCGCCTTTCTTCCTCAACAACTACCTCTTCCAATCCTTCGTGCGCAACGACGGTGCTCCGAGACTCACCATGATTGCGATGATAGCGGGCAACCTTTTCAATATTCTATTCGACTGGGTTCTCGTATTCCCCTGCGGACTCGGCATTTTCGGCGCGGCGCTTGCAACCGCCCTCTCCCCCGTTCTCAGTCTGATTATCCTATCGACTTTCTTCATGCGCAAGAAAAACTCTTTCCGCGCATCCTTCGGGAAGCCGTCCGCCAAAACAGTCGGCAAAATCGCGGGTGCCGGACTACCGTCCTTCCTCGCGGAGTTTTCCACCGCCATAATACTCATCATCTTCAACAAACTCTTCTTGAAGTTATCGGGCAATATCGGCGTGGCGGCGTACACCGTCATCGTCAACGTTTTCTACGTAGTCATCGCAATGTACAACGGTGTCGCAAGCGGTATCCAACCTCTCGTCAGCAAGAGTTTCGGAGAGGGCGACAACAAAAAAACTTACGCCTATTTCCGCTATGCGTTTTTCACTCTCCTTGCAATGTCCGTCGTCATATATCTTACGATATTCTTCGGGGCGGACGGCATCGTCGGCATCTTCAACAAGGACGACGACCAAACTATGCAATCTCTTGCCACCCTCGGACTTAGGCTGTATTTCATCTCGGCGCTGTTCAGTTCTTTCAACTTGCTAATTTCGTCATTCCTTGCGGCGTCGGACAAGCCTATGCCCGCCCACGCAATTTCCTTGCTCCGCGGTTACGTGATAATCATTCCGTCGGCGTTCCTGCTCTCACACCTCGGCGGGACGACGGGGCTCTGGCTCGCCACTCCCATTGCGGAAGCGATAACGTTGATCGTAGCGATAATCCTCTTCGTAGTCATCTACGAAAAGCGAAAGAAAGAACCTATGCTTGCCTGATTTCTCCGCAAATAATCCGAAAGCACTCCGTGCGGAGTGCTTTTCTTTTTCCGTTTGCGCTTGAATTGTTATAGTCTTCCCTCGACATAAATGAAAAGCACCGATAACTCGGTGCTTTCCCTGTTGATATTCTTCTTTGGTATAAAACGTTGAAGTTAACGTTTGCTGAATTGAGGTGCTTTACGTGCTTTGTGGAGACCGTATTTCTTACGTTCTTTCGCTCTGGGGTCACGAGTGAGGTAACCTGCTTTCTTGAGGACGGAACGATATGCTTCGGTGTCCGCTACGCAAAGTGCTCTTGCGATGCCGTGACGGATTGCGCCCGCTTGACCGGTCATTCCACCGCCGTAGACGTTGACTGCGACGTCAAATTTGTCTTTGGTAGAAGTGAGGACGAGGGGTTGTTCGACGATCATTCTCATGGTGTCAACGGGGAAGTAGTCTTCAAAAGTACGACCGTTGATGACGATGGTGCCTTCTCCGCCGGGGATAAGACGAACTCTTGCGATGGCTTTCTTGCGTCTGCCGGTGCCGAGATATTGAACTTTTTTCGCTGCTTTCTTAGTCGCCATAATTCACCTCTTACTTCAATTCGAGAGTTTCAGGGCATTGTGCCTGATGATTGTGTTCGCTTCCTGCGTAAGTGCGGAGTTTCTTGAGCATTTGCGCACCGAGGGTGTTTTTAGGAAGCATGCCTTTGACTGCCTTGTAGACGACAAATTCGGGTTTCTCGTTCATGAGTTTCTTGTATTGAACCTCTTTGAGACCTCCGATATAACCGGAGTGATAACGATAGTATTTGTCCTCGAGTTTTTTGCCGGTGAGGACGACTTTGTCGCAGTTGATGACGATGACGTGGTCGCCGCAGTCGACGTGAGGAGTGTATTCGGGTTTGTTCTTGCCTTTGAGAATGGATGCGACTTGGGATGCGAGTCTACCGAGAACCATACCGGTTGCGTCGATGACGTACCATTTGCTTTCCACTTCGCCGGGCTTTGCCATATAAGACTTATTGTTGTTTGCCATGTTGGACAAATCTTTGGCCATAGCGGACCTCCAAATTTTTCGTTATTTTTTTGACCGTGCAACGGTCGCGAGACAAGGTCTCTTCTATATAGACTGCGGTTCAAGGGGCTAGTTCTCCCCGCAATAAACTTCTACAAATGCTTAGATATAATATTAAATAACGAAAAAGATGTCAAGCAATTTTCGACACCTTTTCGTTTTTTCCGAGATTAGTGGTTGGTTTTTTCCGCCTACACAACGAGATTTAGCGTTATAGGCGTGCCGTCGAGGGTTACGAAATATGTCCTTTCGTTCCCGCTATGCGGTATGAACGCAATTTCGATTTCGGTGCGTTTTCGATTATCTACGGGGGTAATCGTCAACGTATTCCCGTCGTTTTCAAATAGGATACCGCTTCCGTCGTCGTCCCTCATCTCGTAGCGATTTTTGCCCTCGTACACTCTGACTTCGAGGTTGTCGAACGACTGAGAGTTGCCGTTTCTCTTCGCAATCATGGGCACGATACCGCCCTCTTTCACGAAAACGGGTATACGCTCAAGCGGGGATTTTATCTCGTATATCTTTCCGCCGTCGTAACGCTCCCCTGTGAAAAAGTCCGTCCATACGCCCTTCGGCAAATACACCTTCGTGCGAGAGAACTTCTCTCCTCTCTTCATAGGCGTAATCACCGGAGCGACGAGCATTTCGCTTCCGAAGAAGTATTCGTCCTTTGCCTTGTAGCCGTTTTTGGACTTGTCAAGGTAGTATATCGGCATAATCAAAGGCACTCCGTCCTTTGCGGTCGCGACGTTTGCGGTGTATAGATACGGCAAAAGTCTATGGCGTAGTCTCAAAAAGTCGGTTGCGATTTTCTCCGCTTCGTCGCCGTACAACCACGGCTCCTTGCTCCAAGATTTGTTGTTTGAGTGTAGCCTGTTGATGGGTGAAAACACTCCGTACTGTACCCACCGCGTATATAATTCCGCATTCCCTCTGCCGAAGAGGTGCCCGCCTATATCGTGCGACCACCAAGTATAGCCGATATTCGAGGCGGTTGCGGTGAAGTACGGTTGAATTTTGAGGCTTGCCCAAGTCACGCTCGTATCCCCCGAAAAACCGAGAGGATAGCGATGAGAGCCGACGCCCGCATATCTCGACAGCACGAGAGCGGTGCGTCCGTCCCTACCCGCGTCCAGCGTATGATAGTGGTTGAGCGCCCAAAGGGGATCGAAGTTTTTGAGTTTCGACTTCGTGCCTTGTTGCCAATCTATCCACCAAAAATCCACGCCGTCATCTTCGTACGGATGATGCAGTAAGTCAAAATAGGATTTGATATAGCGAAGGGAAGTGAAATCGAATTCGACTTGCTTTTTCGTTGCGGGGTCCACACCGTTTGCCCTTGCCATTTCGGGGTATTGTTTTTCAAAGTATCTGACGCCGTCGCGGGGGTGCAGATTCATCGTAATCGCAAGCCCCTTGTCTTTGAGCCGACGGAACATATCTTTATAGTCGGGGAAAAGTTTCTCGTTGAAGGTATACCCCGTCCAGCCTCTGCCTTGCCAACTCTTAAAATCGAGGTCCTTGGGCACGTCCTTGACAAGGTGCCAGTCCATATCGATAGTCGCGACGGTGAGCGGAATATCCTTTTTCTCAAACTCGTCCATAAGGTCGAGGTATTCCTGTTGGGTGTAAGCGTGATAACGAGACCACCAGTTGCCGAGGGCGTATTTCGGGATGACGGGCGTATACCCGGTCAAACCGTAAAATTCTTTGAGCCCGCCGAGATAGTCGTCGTCGAAAGCGAAAATATACTTGTCCGTCACGCCGTATTCGCGAGGAGAAACGGTGCCGTCCGCGTTCAAAAGCAAAGAGTGCGAATCGTCTATTTCGGCAACCCCCGAAGTCGAAAAAAGTCCGTCCCCCATCCTCACGAACAAGGTGTCGAACTTTATCCAACCGAAACTGAAATCGAGGGTGCGCGCCGTGCCTTTGCGGTTCACGCCGTGGCGTGCGTCCCGCCAGCCGTCTCCTTTTTTCACGAGGACGTTTGCGGTGTGCTTGTTGACGAAAAATTCTTTCTTTGCCGTCACAATGCGCACTTCATCTTTCGTTTTCGTATACTTAAACTGCGGATTTGCAAAATTTCTGCAAACTACGGACTGCGACGGTCTGTCCTCGAACTTCCCGTCTACGGCATGTTCCAAACGAAGAATCCTATCCGTAATTACGGTTATGCGAAAGTCCCCGTCGACTATCACGTTTTCGGGTTTTGCGGCGGCGAGGGCAACTCCGAATCTGTCCATATCTCCTCCTATTCCTCAAAGGCGCGGAGCACGATTGCAATAAACTTGCACTCCTTTCCGCCTATGGCAATCATACCATGGGGCTGTCCGCTGTCGTAGTACGCGGTGTCCCCCGCTTTCAAGATTTCCGTCTTGCCGTTGATGACGATTTTGAGTTCGCCTTCGAGAACATAATCCATTTCCTGCCCCTTGTGGGTGGACAATGCAATGGGCTGTTCCTCGGCGTCTTTGTCGTAGGGCACCGTCACGAAAAACGGATCCGCCGTGCGCCCTCTGAAGTTTTGAGCGAGATGCTCGTATCTGAACGAATGACGTCTTTCGGTGAGTACGCCTTGTCCCGCACGAACTATGCTGTAACTCGAAAGTTTGGGAGTATGTCCGGTGAGGAGCGCGGTTACGTCCACGCCGAATTTGCTTGCGCAATTATAAAGGAACGTGACCGAAAAGTCCTTCTCGCCCTCTTCGTACTTGACGTAAGTCTCTTCGTCGACGCCGGTTACGGCGCACATTTCTTCAATGGAAATCTCTGTGATTTCTCTGAGTGCTTTAAGTCTTTCTGCAATTTCCGCGGTCTTTGACATACCATTCTCCAAATGGCAATTCGCATTGCCTTACTTTATTATATAAAGTATTTTAGCAAACGACGCCCCCGTTGTCAATAGCGAAGGATTTTTCATAAAATACGCATAGGTGAATTATGTGCGGAATTATCGGAATTTCTGGTTGCGACAACGTTAAATCACTCCTCCTCGACGGATTGACCGCCCTCGAATATAGAGGTTACGACAGCGCGGGAGTTGCGTTCGGAGGGGAAACGCTCTCGGTGTATAAGTGCGGAGGCAGGGTGTCTACTCTCTCTCGGTCCATACCTTTCGACGCGGACGGCAAAGTCGGTATCGGGCATACCCGCTGGGCAACTCACGGAGAGGTGTCCGAGAAAAACGCTCATCCTCACCTCTCCCCGAACGGCGAATTTGCGGTGGTGCATAACGGCATCGTCGAAAACTGCGACGAGTTGAAATCCCGCCTTATTGCAGACGGAGAAATCTTTTCGTCGGATACGGACAGCGAAATCATCGCGCACCTTATGGAACGCAACTTTGAAGGGGATATGCTCTCGGCGATAGCGAGCACCGCAAATGCCCTCGTCGGCTCGGCTACTTTTCTCGTCTTGCGAAAGGGGGACGACAACGTATATTGCCACAAACGAGGCACCGCCCTCGTTGTCGGAGAAAGCGCACTCGGCGGTTTCGTCGCAAGCGACGCACTCGCTTTGCAAAACTATTGCGACAAAGAAAGCATACTTCAAGACGGAGACGTCGCCGTCGTGTCGAGGGGAAGCGTAACGATTTTTCACGACGGAACGAAAACCGAACGAGAGAAAATCCCCTTCTTTCAAAGACCGCCCGCAAAATGCGACTGTCATATGAAAAACGAAATCGACGAAATTCCCACTGCGCTCGAAAACACTTTTTCTTGCGAAATCTCGGACGAATGCGCAGAAAGAATAAGACGATCGGAGAGAATTGCGATTTTCGCGTGCGGGACCGCGTATCACGCGGGATTATACGGGAAACGAGTGTTTGAAAAAATTGCGAATATCCCCGTCGACGTTTTCGTGGCGGGAGAAATCGACGAGGCAAGATTTCTTTCTCCGTCCGTATTTTCGATTTTCGTCACCCAAAGCGGAGAGACTGCGGACACCCTCACCGCTCTCGAACGGTGCAAAAAATCAGGGCTCGGCACCTTAGCCGTGACGAACGTCCCCCTCAGCACTATCACGTTCAAAGCGAACTACGTGTTTACGACTATGGCGGGAGCGGAAATCGCAGTAGCCGCAACGAAGTCCTACGTTTGCCAACTTTTGGCACTATACCTCATCGCCATGAAAGTCGCGGGGAGACCGCTCCCCGTATGTGCGGTGAACGGGCTTATCGCATCGGCGCGAGAAATCGTAAAATCGACGTCGATAATGGCGAACGCTACCGCAAAAAAAGTTTTCTTCATCGGAAAAGGCGGGGACGAAATCACCGCGAAAGAGGGTGCACTCAAATTCAAAGAAATCACATATAAAATGACGGACGCCTATCCGTCGGGAGAATTGAAACACGGTGCGATTGCGCTCGTGGACGACACCGCTCTCGTCGTCGCCGTTGTCACGAGTATCGTCGATAAAGAACGAACACGCGCCACTATAAAAGAACTGAAAGCAAGAAAAGGAACGGTGGTCGCATTGTCGGCAGTCGGGGACGTTGGCGGGGACGAAAACCTTTTTCTCCCTCCTCTCGACGACGAACTTCTCTATCCGATTTTGACGGTGATACCCCTGCAAAAACTTGCGCTCGAAACTTCGCTTGCCCTCGGCATAAACCCCGACAAACCTCGAAATCTTGCAAAAAGCGTCACCGTCATATGACGGATTAACGGCACGATTTATAAGAACCGTGACAACTCGGCTATAACTAAAAACGGCGTTTATCTGTCAAAAACGAAAGATAAACGTCGTTTATTGCAAATTTGTTTATTTTGTCAAATCGCGGACGACTTTGGTCACGTCCTCGCGTATGGCAATCGTGGCGTATCCGTCGGCGGTCGTCTCCCCTTTGTTTATGAGCACGAGGTGCTTGCCCTTGAAAAACTCCACGAGGGATGCCGCAGGATAAACGACGAGAGACGTCCCGACCACGAACATAACGTCCGCTTGCGATATGGCGCCTATCGCGCCTTCTAATACGTCACCGTCCAGACTCTCTCCGTAAAGCACGACGTCGGGGTGTATCTTCGCTCCGCACGCGTCGCACCGCGGTGCGCCCTTTGACTTCAATACGTAATCGAGGTCGAAAAATTTCCCGCACAACGGACAATAGTTGCGGTAAACGCTTCCGTGCAATTCGTACACGTTTTTTGCTCCCGCCGTTCGGTGCAATCCGTCAATGTTTTGCGTAACGGTGGCGAACAGTTTTCCCTCTTTTTCGAGGCGTGCGAAATACTCGTGCGCGATATTGGGCTTTGCGTCCTTGTAAATCATATTGTTTTTGTAGAAGTCGTAAAAGCCCTCGGTATCGTCGTAGAAATAGTCGCTCGACAGCATATATTCCGCACTGTACTTTCCGTGCGAAGTCCGGTACAGTCCGCCGGCACTGCGAAAATCGGGGATACCGCTCGGAACCGAGATTCCCGCACCCGTGAACAGCACTCCTCTTCTCATATTCGCAACGACGGATTTCAATTCTTCAATCTTGTTTTCGTAGGATTTTTCCATATTCACCTCTGAATATATAATAACACCTATCTTCGGATTATTCAACGCTTGAAAAAAAGTCTAATAAGTGATAACATAGTTACGAGGTAATTATGAAAGACTTATTCAACGAAAAAATGTACGAACTCGGCTCTCATCGCAGTGTCATCAGAGAGTTGTTCGAGTACGGCAAAAAGCGCGCTAACGAGGTAGGTGCGGACAAAGTCTACGACTTTTCTCTCGGCAACCCCAACGTGCCCGCACCCGAATGCGTCGGAGAGGAAATTATAAGGCTTACGTCTATCTCCGACTCCACCGCCCTACACGGATATACGTCGGCACAAGGGGACGCCGTCGTCCGCGCGACGATAGCGGACGACCTGAACAAACGATTCAAGGCGACGTTTGACAAGGACTATATCTATATGACGTGCGGAGCCGCCGCCTCTTTGACGATAACGTTGAAGGCCCTCGCTTGCGACGGAGACGAATTTGTCGTATTCGCGCCCTTCTTCCCCGAATACAGAGTGTTCGTAGAGGGCGTAGGCGGAAAACTCGTCGTCGTACCGTTCGCTCCCGATTTCACACCCGACTTCGAGGCGTTCGAGAGCGCGCTATCTCCGAGAACCAAAGGCGTAATCGTCAACAGCCCCAACAATCCGTCGGGTGCGGTCTACGACGAGGAAACGGTGAAAAAACTATCGGAGATTATGAAAAAGAAAGAAGAAAAGTTCTCCTCTCGCATCTTCCTCATTGCGGACGAACCCTACCGCGAAATCGTTTACGACGGCAAAGTCGTTCCCTTTCTCCCCGAATACTACCCCGATGCCGTCGTATGTTATTCTTTCTCGAAATCCCTTTCTCTTCCCGGAGAGCGCATAGGCTATATCGCAATCCCGAACTCTTTGGCGGAGAAAGAAAAACTATACCCCGCAATTTGCGGAGCGGGTAGAGTCCTCGGCTACGTCTGTGCTCCGAGCCTCATGCAAAAAGTAGTTGCAAGTTGCATTTCCGCCACTCCCGACGTCGAGGCGTACAAGCGCAACCGCGACTTACTCTACGGCGCGCTCACCGAAATCGGATATACTTGCGTTCCGCCGTCCGGTGCGTTCTATCTCTTCGTCAAGGCGTTGGAGCCCGATGCAAACGCATTCTCCGAGCGTGCGAAAAAATTCGGCCTTCTCCTTGTCCCCGGCGACAGTTTCTCAGCCCCCGGCTATATCCGCGCGTCCTATTGCGTGAGCGGTGAAATGATAAGTCAGTCTATCCCCGCTTTCAAGGAACTTTTCGACAGTTACAAGGACTAACCCGACTATTATTGCAATATTAAAGCCCGTTGTTGACGGGCTTTTCGTTTGTGGTTTTCGTTGTGGATTTCTTTACGCAAGAATTTCCGACTCTTTGCTCAATATATTCGCACAAGCGGTACAAGCGGGACAATCGCAATATTTCGCGCCTTCTTTTTTCAGTTGCTCGGCGTGGTCGATGAAACCTTGCGCCTTGTCTCCGAAGATTTGCTCGCATAAAGGAGAATGAACGAAAGCAAGCAACTCGTCTATGGTCTCGAGGTCCTCTTTGAGTTCTTGCAGATAGCGTTCCGTTTCCGCTTTTTCATCGGGGGTACCGAGGGCGGAGAGCCACTTTTCCGCGACGGTTTTTGCTTCTTTGCAAACGGAGCCCGCATTTATAAGCGCGTGGGTTTGTTCGATCACGTAGTTTTTGATTTCTTCGGTCATATTTGTCTCCTAAAAGGACACGGCAAGCCGTGTCCTGTATTTTAGTTCTTTTTGTTTTTGATATTGGATATAACTTCCTCGACTTCGTCCGCTATGCGTTTTCTGCGAGGTTTGCCCATGAAGAACACGACGAGGGCGTTATAGCCCGCATTGCCCGACACGAGGCGGTTGATATATCCGAATTTGATAGGCACGTCGCCGGCAAGTTCTTTGATTTTTTCCGCAAGCAAATCCGCATCCTTTTGGTTGCACGTGTGTTCGATGAGGATGAAGTCGTTTGCGTCCGCTTCGTAGTAGTCGCGGAAGTAGCGCACCATTTCCGCCATAGCCTTTTTCCTACCCATCGCCTTGCCGAGCAACCCGACTCCGCCGTTGTTATCCAACTCGAAAATGGGTTTTACCTGCATAATCATACCGAGTAAAGCCGCGATTGTGGAAATTCGTCCGCTGTGTTTGAGGTTCTTAATATCGTCGACGATGAAGATATTGTGTGCGCAAAGTTTATTTTTTTCAATCCACTCGATGACCTCGTCCATACTTGCGCCCGCATCTTGCATTTTCTTCGCATAATACACGAGAAGTCCTTCGCTACCCGCACCGGACAAAGTATCTACGATTTCGAGACGGCGGTCGGGGTACTCCTCTTTCAGTCCGTTAATGACTGCGGACATGCTGGCGTAACTTCCGCTCATACCCGAAGAGAACGAAATGAAAAGCATATCCTTGCCCGTTTCGTCGAGAACTTTTTTGAACATATCGTAGGCGGTCGCGCGGTTGACTTGCGCGGTGTTTACGAGATGTCCTTCTTTGAGTAGTTGATAGTAGTCGGGGTAATCGGGGCACTCCTCTTCAAACTCGTAACTCTTGCCGTTGATGGTGAAAGGCATCGGAAGCCTTGTAGTGGGGTGCTCGTCATAATAGCCGAAATAAAGGTCGGCGGCGTTGTCTGTAACTATAATGTAATCGCTCATATTTCTCCCTTTTCGTCCGAATTTTACACGAACGGAGCGTTTTTGTATATTGTATCACTTTAACGCTCCGTTGTCTACACATTATTAACTTTGACGAAATAAAGTGGATTTTTAACTTAATTCCTCTTGCGCTTGCGCGCGCGATAATCTATAATACTAACTATGAGAAAAGATAAGATAACCTTAGACAACTTCCGTGACTTCGGCGCACTTACCACGGGAGACGGCAGACGTTTCAAAGAAGGGAAACTCTTTCGTTCCGCCTCTCTCAAAGCCAAAACGTCCGCGGACAAGCACTTCCTCGACTCCCTTGGTTTGGACGTCGTTTTCGACTTCCGCACAGGCACCGAAATGAAGGAATCCCCCGACTACGTCCCGAAAGGTGCGAAACACGTAGCCGTTTCCATACTCAGCCAAGAGGATATGGACAACTCCATCGTCTTCACCAAAAAGACGAAACTTCACCTCCTCACCGCCACTCCCGAAGAAATGCAAGGGCTGATACACGTGGTGTCGGATACCTACGTCGATATGCCGTTTGCAGAGGGCTACAAGCAAATATTCGAGGCAATGGACGAGGGGAAAACAATCGTCTTCCACTGCACCGCCGGCAAAGACAGAACGGGCGTTTGCGCAATGATAATCGAACTTGCTTTCGGGCGCGCGCTCTCGGACGTTAAATACGAATATATGCTCTCAAACGCCTACCGTGCGGACACCAACGCAAAACTTTATAAGTTGATGAAGTTCTTCCATACGCCCGAGCATTCGGTGAATGCGTGTATGTACGCCCTCACCAACCACGAGGAAAACTTCGACCTTGCGGTGGACACGATATTGTCCCGCTACGGCACTTTTGAAAACTATCTTGCCGAAGTTTACGGCATAACCCCCGACCGCGTTGCCCGCTGGTCAAAATATTATCTCGAATAACAATCTCGACCAAAATCAAAATATCAAAAATCCCGACTGCATAGTCGGGATTTTTATTACTATTTACGATTTAACACAATTTTAGTCAAGGTCCTTCCAGAGCGACTTGTACACCTTTTCGTGATATTGGATGGTGTCCGCGTATTTGAGTCCCATATCGTTTGCCTTTTGGTTGTAACGGTCGGATTTTTTGCCGTCGGTGAGGTCGTTTTCGACTTGTTCGCCTACGGTGACGTTATCTTCGTCGGTCGCGCCGTAAGAGAGGATATAGTCGCTCGGGAGTACGCCGGTACCGTCCTCGTTTGCGGTGAGAGTATTGCCCGTGCACGCATTATATGCGTCCGCGTCCCACGCCTTGTAGGAGCAGAGCAAGATGAAGATGCCCGCATATGCGTTGGAGGTCGAACCGCTCTCGATGAAGGAGTCCGCAAAGCAATAGAAGTTGCCTTCGGTTGCGGTGCCGTCTACGGAGTAGGTGCCTGCGCCTTTCTTGATGAGACCGCGCGCAAGGTCGGTGAACGCGTCGAGATAACTGCTGTCTTCGCCGTCGGGAGTGATGAGGTATCCGAGACCGCCGTTGTTACTGCTCGAAGAAGTCATACCGCCGTCGTCGCCGACGAGATATACCCATGCGGTTGCAACTTTGTTGAGCCAGTAGATACCTTGAGCGTATGTGAGGTCGCCGGATGCGACGAACGCCTTGACGGATTCAAAACTTGCGTAGATTTGTTCGACGATGCCGTTTGCGCCGAGTGCGGGAACGGTTTCAATCATATAAGGCATAGAGGGACATTCGCTGACGTTGTAGGTGATGCCGAACTTGCCGTCCGCGTCCTTTCCGAAAGAAAGAATATTCGCGTAGTCGTTTCCGCCCTCTTTTTGGTATTTCGTGTCGGGAGTCTTGGTGCCCTTGCCCGCATCGCTATAATCGTTGTAGGGGTTTGCGGGATCGGTCATCGGATCGACTATCGTGATGTCTTCGCCGTAGTCCACTTCCGCTTCGGAATCATAGGACGGATTGGAGACGTACACTTTGATTGCGGAGAGTTTTTGGTCGCGGAGAACGAGGATATTCTCCTTGGGAAGAGTGCCTTCGCTCACGAGATTGACGAGATAATCGGTATCCTCTTGGCTGAGTTTGAGGAGAATATTTTGCACGAAACCGTATCCGCTGTTGTTCTCGTCCACGGTGACTTTGTGGAAGTAGGTGGTGGAGAGGGAACTCGTGAGTGCGTCGCTATAAGAAGATTCGCTTGCGCCGAAGGTTTCCTTGTTGTCCTTGACGAGTTTTGCGAAACGCGCCTCGACCTCTGCGCTCGAAACATTGACTTCGTTGCCGATATAGCGTTCGAGTTTGGTGATGAGGAGAGTCTTCATCTCGTAGTTGAGATAGTAGTTATAGTCGCGATAATTGGACGTGATATTCTTTTTGAGTTGTGCAATACCTCTGTCGACGTAAGTCGCAAAGTCTTCGTCCGCGATTTCGACGTCGATATCGAGTTCGATTTCTTTGGATTTGAGTTTTGCAACGTAAGATTCGTTGGCGTTGAAGTCGCCGTCGAAGAATCTTTCGCTGACGGTGACGTCGTCGCTATCGGGATCGTAATCGTCCTCTTCCTCTTCTTCGGGCATAACTTCTCTTGCGGTTTTGCTTTCAACCCATTTTGCGTAGAGGGTGACGGATTTGTCAACCGCGGTGTTGTCGAAATCGAATTTGGTGCCCCAATCGCCGTCTGCGGAGCCGTTCTTGGTGAACCAGCCGTAGAATGCATAGCCGTCGTAAGTAGGTGCGGTAGGTGCGGTCGTTTTGGTGCCTTTTTGGATGGTCACGGTGTCTACGTCGCTACCGCCGAGGGAGTCGAATCTGACTTTGACGGGTTCGGTAACTTCGACGGTTTCTTCGGTTTCCTCTTCTTCGGCGTTGTTGTAACTGTCGTCAAGGACGAGGTCCTCGATGATGGACGCAAGGGAGGAATTCATATCCGAATTGGTCTCGTCGATTGCCTTTGAAATCTCGCTCTTGGTGAGGAGTTGTTCGAGCGTTACGAGTTCGGGAACGGAGCCTGCGGGGAGTTTGCCCGCCGCGACGTACGCTTTGGTGATTTCGTCCTTCGCGAACAAAACGAGAAGTTCGTGTTGCGCAAGGGATTTCACGATATAATCCGCGGTTTCTTGATAGGTCAAGCCGTAATAGTTGACGTAAGTATAGGCGTAACTATTGAAACTCGCGGTCAATTCACCTTTGGTCACCGTTGCGGTCTGATTGCCGTAAGTGACGGTGGCTACGATTTGATTTGCATCTCTTTCCTCGTTTTTCTTGAAAATCTCATCGCAACCGACGAGTGCGCCGACCGTGAAGGAAATCGTGAGAACGAGTACGAGTGCAAGGATTAGTCTTTTTTTCATAATTTATCTCCGTGTGCGGATATAATTTTACAATAGTATTGATATTATACACGCAAGAGCGCGCATACGCAAGCGTTTTTTTATTGTTGCGGTCTTTTCAAGGTTAGTCGAGGGCGGAAAGGAAGAAATCCAACACCTTGTCGATTTTCTCTTCGGGACTCATGTTTTTCACGTCGAACACGAGGGACGGCGGTATCGTGGACGTCAATACGGTGTCGGTAGCGTGGGTGGCGACGGCGCGCATAAGCCCCTCGTTTTTGAATACGTCCGCATCGTAGAAACTTGCGCCCGCGCCCCTTGCGTCTATCGCAATCTTGGACACGCCGAAGTTTTTCGCGACGTTTTTTAGTAGCGCAATATTGATAAGATTGAGGAGCGGTTTGTCGGGCACGCCGTATACGTCCGTTAGTTTTTTCACGAGGGCATCCCTCGACGAAACCGACTGTACCGATGCGATTTCCTTGTATATTCTCATCTTGTCTCGCCCCGAAACGTAGCCCTCTCTGATGAACGCCGAGGCGTCTATTCGCATACTCACGTCCTTGACCGTCTTATGCGCCGTGCCGGTGCGCAATTCCTCGATGGTTTCGTTGAGGAGTTCGATATACATTTCGTAGCCGACTTTTTCTATGTGTCCGTGTTGCTCCGCACCCAAAATATTCCCCGCTCCGCGTATGCTCAAATCGCTTAAAGCGATTTTGAAACCGCTACCGATTTCTACGTTGTCGAGAAGTGCTTGTAGCCGTTTTTCGGCGATTTCGGTGAGGGTGCCGTTTTCGGGGACGGTGAAATAGGCGTGCGCCAACACTCCTCTGCGCCCCACTCTTCCTCTCAGTTGATAGAGTTGCGCAAGCCCGAATCTGCCCGCGTCGAGCACGATAAGGGTGTTTGCGTCGGGCAAGTCTATGCCGTTTTCTATAATCGTCGTCGCAATGAGGACGTCGTACTGCTTGTCGTAAAACGCGCTCATACGCTTTTCGAGTTCGACGGGGTTCATCCGCCCGTGAGCGGTAATTATTCGCACTCCGCCGTCGAGTATCTCGTGCAACTTCTGCGAATATACGTCGAGGGCATCGATATCGTTGAGGAGTATCAACACTTGACCGCCTCTTGCGCATTCTCTTGCGACTGCGTCCTTGACGAGAGCGTCCGAATACGGCGTAACGTAGGTCTGCACCGGGAGCCTGCCTTTCGGCGCGGTTTCGAGCATGGATATATCCCTAATCCCCGACAACGCCATATTGAGAGTGCGAGGTATGGGCGTCGCCGAAAGCGTCAGCACGTTCACTTGCGGATATTTTTCTTTGAGTTTTTCCTTGTGGTCCACGCCGAAACGTTGCTCCTCGTCGAGCACGAGAAGTCCGAGGTCGTTGAATTTCACCTTCCCCGACAAAACCTTGTGAGTCGCTACGACGACGTGCAAAGTGCCGTCTTCGAGGCGTTTCAGCGTGTCGTTGTTTTCTTTGGCGGACTGCAACCTCGTGAGCAACGCGCAATCGATATCGAATTTGTCGAGCCGAGGTTTCAGCGTTTCGTAATGTTGTCTTGCAAGTATGGTGGTGGGAGCAAGCAACACCGCTTGTTTGGCGTCGATAATCGTCTTGAACATGGCGCGGAACGCGACTTCCGTCTTGCCGAAACCGACGTCGCCGATGACGACGCGGTCCATGATTTTTCCGCTCTCCATATCCTTTTTTATGTCGTCGATTGCCTTCAACTGGTCGACTGTTTCTTCATACGGGAAATCGTCCTCGAACTCCTTTTGCCAAACGGTATCTTCGGAATATCTGTATCCCTGTTTTTTCTCTCTGAGGGCGTACAATTCGAGGAGGTTTACGGCAAGTTTGCGGACGGACGAGCGCACTTTTTCCTTTTCCCTTTCAAACTCTTTTCCGCCGAGTTTGTTGAGTCGAGGGTGTTCCTCTCCGATAAATTTTTGAAGGTTATCCGTCTGATCGGTCGCGACGTAGAGAACGTCCCCGTCGCGATATTTCAGCACGATGAATTCCTTCTCGAACTCTCCGCGTTTCATTATCTGCGTTCCTTCGCAAATACCTATGCCGTGAACGCGATGCACTACGTAATCCCCCGGTTTCGGTGCGATAAACTGCGTTTTCGGTGAAACTACGCTTTCACTGCGGTGCTTGCCCACGCACTCGGACACGCCCACCAAAAGGATTTTGAGGTGCGGATAACAAAAACCGCTTTCGATAGGAAGAGGGGTTACCACGACGCCGTCGCCGTCCACGCCCGACGTTTCTCCGTCCTCGCTATACCTTGCGTAAACGTCCTCTTCGACGAGACTCCTCACGACCGCTTTCGCCTTCTCCGCGCTACCGCACGCGAGCACGACTTTGTATCCGCTTTCACGGAACCCTCTGAGGTCGTTATAAATGCTTCCCGCATCGAGATAATATTTGCTGACGGGCAGGCATTTCGGCTCTATAACCATCGTCGGCTCGTAGATGGGATTCGAGAGCGCAAGAGACGTGAAACTGAGTTTTCGACGGAGCAAAATCGCATGCTTGAAATCGTGATAAGCGTAAACCGCTTTTTCGTGTTCGGGCAAAACGTCTCCGCTCTCGGAAAGTGCTTTTATTCGTCCCGCAAACTCTCTTCCGAGAACGCCGAGTTTTTCGTTTATCGCTTTCGGTTCGTCGAATATAACTACGGTTTGTCTGCCGAGTTTTTCTCCGACGTAATCGAGATAATCGAACACCGACTTAGCCTCGTCGTCGAAGGGCAAAGTCCACACGGCGGACGGCTCGTTCGCGCCCTCGTGCAGTACGTCCATAAAACGCAAGGCGGTTTCGTTCTCGGGGTATGCGGACAATTTTGCCTTTATCCGTTCCACTTGCCCCGCATCGTAGATTATTTCCCCCGCGGGAGAAATCAATACACGCTCGACCTCTCCGAGGGAGCGCATTTCTTCGGGGTCTATGACTTTGATTTCCTCGACAAGTTCGTCGAAAAA
The DNA here is from genome assembly GCA_964563025.1 of uncultured Bacteroidaceae bacterium. Classification (GTDB taxonomy): domain Bacteria; phylum Bacillota; class Clostridia; order Christensenellales; family CAG-917; genus RGIG4097. Next base: position 22,687 of record CAZLVK010000002.1, read on the forward strand.
GTCTATCCTGTACGCTTTGCCGTCGACGGCAAAAACGTCGATTATATCCCCTTTCAGCGAAAAGTCCCCTATCTCGGCGATAACGTCCCGGCGCACGTAGCCCGAATTTACGAGTTTTTCCGCAACCGTCTGCGGTGAAATTATATCCTCTTTCGCAAGAGAAAAAGAATAGACGGCGAAAAGTTCGGGCTTGGGGAGTTTTTGAAGCAAAGCGTCCGCCGAGACAACGAGTATTTCGGCGTTGCCCGCGACGAAAGAAGAGAGTGCGACTATGCGGTCACGAGACAATTTGTTGCCGACTCCCCCGCGATGAAAAAGAACGTCGTCCCGCTGAGGGAAATAAATCACGCTACCTTTTTCGTAGGAGTCGAGTTTCCGTTGTATGCTGGTTGCGGACAAAGCGTCCGCGGTGACGTAAAGTTTGAGTGCGGGTACGGCAAAACCGAGGTGCGCTTTTGCGCCCTCCGTCAATCGCAACACGGCGGTAGACGCAAGTTTGCCGTCGGGCATTCTTTTGTCGCCGAGGCGAGATAACTCCGAGAGTTTCCCTCCAAGGTGAGAAAGTGTCAAATGTTCGGGAATCATTTCTTTCTGTTCAGCACTTCTTCGATACGCTGAACGTCCTTTCCTTTGATGAGATCGACTATGGCGTCCGCAACGAGAGAGATACCCTCGTCGAGCGCGGACTTATCCGCATAATCGACCTTTGACAATACCAAATCGATGAGTTGAACGTCCTTTTTTTCAAGTTCGCCGTTCTTGATGCCTATTCTCATACGTTTGAAATCCGTGCGTTCGAGCCTGCCCACTATGTTCCTCATTCCGTTGTGAGTGCCCGCGCTTCCCTCTTCTCTCATACGAGTTTTCCCGACGGGGAGGTCCGCGTCGTCGTACACCACGACGAGTTCTTCTTTGACGTCAACCTTATATTTTTTGACGAGTGCGTACACTGCGTTCCCCGACAAATTCATAAAGGTATCCGGCTTTGCAAGCACGAATTTTACGCCGTCGATAACGCCCTCCGCGACGTGTGAGTCCGTCGCTTTTTGTTTGACGAATTTGACGCCAGTCTTTTTTGCGACTGCGTCTACCGCCATAAAGCCTATGTTGTGATAAGTGCTTTTGTACTTTGCCCCGGGGTTGCCGAGTCCTACGATGAGATACATATTTCTCCTTTCGAGGTCATTCCCTCTTTTCGGTGGTGGCGCGGACGCGCCCTATCGTGAACGTATTTTTATCCGTGCTTTCGGTGACGGTCGTACCCGCCGCGACGAAAGAATTATCCTCTATCCTAATCGGTGCGACGAGGTTGACGTTCGCTCCGATGAAACAGCCGTCTCCGACTTCGGTGCGGTGCTTGCGTTTGCCGTCATAGTTGCAAAACACCGTTCCGCAACCGATATTCGTACCTTTGCCGATTTCGGCGTCCCCTATGTAAGAGAGGTGCGCGCTCTTGGAGCCGTCCCCGACGGTAGAGGATTTGATTTCGACGAAGTCCCCTATTCTGCACCCCGAGCCGACGGTTGCGCCTCGAAGTCTCGCGAATGGACCTACCGTCGAATTTGCGCCTATCGCAGAGCCGACGACGTGGGAATACGAGCATACGGCACCGTCCCCTATGACGCTGTCCTCGACGTAGGAACCTTCGACCGTGCCTCGTATTTCGCAGTCCCCGACTATACGGGAAAACGGCAACACTTGCGCGCCTGCCGAGAATCGCGCGGTGTCGTCGATGAATACGGTTTCTGCGGACGGAATCATCACGTCGTGGCTCATTAGTCCGTCGATAATTCGTCCTTTTATCGTATTATACACTATATTATAAGATTTTGCACTACCGAGTTTAGAAAAAACGTCGGAATATACATTTTCTCCGTTTTTCGCATAACCGTCGAGATAAATTCCTTCGACGCCGTCGCCAAACAAGAGAGTGCGTACTCCCCGCCGTTTCATAGAGGGAAGGAGCCGTTTTATATCCTCTGCCCTCACGAGTGGCATGTCCGTATCGAGCAAAACCACCGCTCGGTCTCGTGGTATATCCGCGGGCGAAAAATCGTCTACGAAGATTTTGTCCACACCCGAAAATTCTCTTTCTATATATTCCGCGGTCTTTCTGCCGAGGATTTTATCCTCGAATTTGCCCTTTTTTATAATTACGAAAAAATCCAGCATATCTCAGCATATTCGGGAAGTCTAAAAAAGTTGCAAATTTCCCGACATAAAATCTTGCAATTCCGCTTTTCGGAGTGATAGGATTATTTCGTCGCAAGGCTGTCTCGTGCGGGCGAATAAACCGTAAAGGAGAAAGTCTATGAGCAAAAAGAAAATCGTATGCACTTTGGTATCAGTTTTGCTATCTGTTCTTGCAACCGTTCTTGGTTGTGTTTTCGGAATAGACGTCGATTTCGAGGGCGTTCTTCCCTCCTCCGACGACGCGTACGTCTCGGACGCCTCCTCGGAAGCACACGGACAGAACTAATCTTTGCGGCAGAAAAAACGCGGTGGAGTTTCCACCGCGTTTTTCATTCGTCTAATTTTCATCCGTAGAATTCGTTTTCTTCCTCGAACGCATTTTTTTGAAGAAGTCGCTGAGAATTTCGGAGCACTCGTCTCCCGAAATTCCGCCCTTTACGTCTACGGTATGATTGAAGAGGCCTTCCTCGAAAATATTGATTTTGCTCCCCGCCGCCCCCGTTTTTTCGTCGTATGCGCCGAAGTATACCCCTCTGACACGAGACAACACCATCGCCATTGCGCACATGGCGCAAGGTTCGAGGGTTACGTATACGTCGCAATCTTCGAGCCACCAATTGCCGACGACTTCGGTTGCTTTTGCGAGTGCGAGCATTTCTGCGTGAGAGAGCGCGCGATTATCCCGTTCCTTTCTGTTTTCGCTTTCCGCAATTATCTCTCCGTTCTTGACGACGACCGCACCGACGGGGACTTCGTCCGCCTCGGCGCTCTGTCTTGCAAGTTCGATTGCTCTGAGCATAAATTTGTCTTCCATACTTCCTCACTTGTGATAGGGCAACCCGGCGTTTATGGTGAGTGCCCTGTATATCTGTTCGCTTGCCATAACTCTGAACATTTGATGAGGGAAGGTCATCGCGCCGAACGATAATACGAAATCCGCGCGCTTTCTCATCTCCTCGTTATGTCCGTGGCTACCGCCAATAAGAAAACTGAATTCACCCTCCCCGTCTATGCACTTTTTATCGATGAGAGACGCAAGCCCCTCGCTCGACAGTTCTTTCCCTCTTCCGTCGAGGAGAATGATATATCCCTTTGCCTTTTCGAGGAGTTTTTCTCCCTCGATACGGCTCTGCTCCTCGGGAGTTTTCGACTGCGGAGCATCTGGAATTTCCACCACCGAAAAATCCGCGAAACGGGAAATTCGCTTGCTATATTCCTTGACGGCGGAAACAAAATAATCTTCTTTGATTTTGCCGACTGCGATAAGGTTTATTTTCATCTCATCAACCCCCATACGAAAGAGAAAGTCGTCGTAGCGACGCCGATTGCAATTATAATCCAGAACGGCGCGCTTTTATATATAGGACGGGCAAGAGCGTTTTCGCAATGGAACGGAGTGCTTTCAATTCTCGACTCCGCCACCGCGTCCCGACGCATACGATAGAACAATAGAACGATTACTCCAGCCGAAACCACCGCAAGTATCGCGCCTACGAGATAGCCGAGATACGAACCGTACAACCAGTTCGACGCCTTGCCGATAAAGGACAGCCATCCGCCGACGTCGTTGCCGTAATTCCAAAGCACGGACACCGCGTTGTTGAGAAAATGCACGAGCATCGCGGGAAAAATCGAACCGCTGTAATAGACGAGGAGTGCGAGTATCAACCCGTCGAAAAAGGTATAGCCCGTTTGCCTTATATTTTGGTGCATAAGAGAGAACAAAAGCGCGGAAATCAAAACGACTTTCCAACCGCCGTCTCGGTAGCACGCAAAAAGCAATCCCCTATGCGTAAACTCCTCGAATACGGCGGGGAGCAACGCCGTCATTGCAAGCCCGTAAAACAAGTCGCCGACCGAAGAATACTCCGTTCCCGACGACACGTTGACGTATCCGATTTTTCTAAGCCCCGTGGACCACACGAAAGACAGCATAGTTGCAAGATATATCATACATACGCCGATGAAGAACGCGCGCACTATATCGCGGAAAACGGGTTTTTTGAAGTTAAATTCACATAGTAAAGTACCGATTGTGTAGTTTTTGCGTTTTGCGTTTACCGCATACCAACAGATGAAAGGCACCGCGCCGAAACAGAACAGTTGCACTATCAAAGTGAAAAACTCATCCCCGTCGACGCCGATTTTTTCGTATACGCCTTCCCCCGTCGCAACCCGCAAAAGCAAGGTGCATACGATGACTAAAAGGTAAGTTAATTCCCCTCTTCTTTGGAACGCTTTCGTCATAGCCAAGTAAGCAAGAAAGTCAGCACCCAATAGAACACCGCGAAACCGATTGCGAGCCATACGTTGGGTATGCGTTGCGCCTTTCCGAGACACTCGACGTCCGCCGCCTCGTACAGTGCGTAGTAGACCTTGCGCCAACCGAATTTGGTGAAGAGCGAACGAAGAAATTCAAAGCAATCCTTCACGAAATTCGTTTTCTTCCCCGGAGCATCGTAAGTCACGGTAATCGTGAAATCGTCGTATTCGACTTTGTTTTCGTAAAGGCTGAATTTGCCCTCTTTACCCTTGCCGAGTCTATAATAGGCATAGAACAATATCGCAAGGAGCACAAGCCCTACGACTACGCTGACCGTGCCCGTAAGAAAATTCCAATAACCGAGGTCGTAGACGATTCTATCCACTTCGGGAATATACGCCGTTACCGTGAGTGTGATAAAGTTGTTGAGAAAGTGTACTATCATACAAGGCACGATAGACCCCGACAGCACGAACAGCACCGCAAGCACTACGCCGAGTCCGAATTGGTGCACCGTTTGAAGGGGATTTGCGTGCATAAGGCTAAACAGCAACGCCGAGATGAAAATGCCGAAAGTTATATCCCTCGTATTAAGCCCGCCGAGGAGCATACCGCGACAAACGATTTCCTCTCCGATTGCGGGGAGCACCGCCATAAAAAGCAACGCCAATACGTATACGCCGAACGAAGAGAAATTCAACGAGATAACGCTACTCACGGGATAACCTATGACCGCAAGGAATTGCAAGAATAGGAGAGCCAGCGGATAAAACACGAGAATAGTACAAAACGCTATCGGAAACAACAACAAATATTGATAAGGATTTTTGGACGGCTTCATTTTCGCGACCGAAACTATATCCGCTTTCCTTATATGGCAAAACAGCACGGAAATGCCGACAAACGCGCCTTGCGTGACGAAATAACTCACCCAATTTGCCACCGCCATACCGCCGAAACTTCCCGTCCTGCCGTTCAATATATAATAAAACAGCGTGGAGACAAGGGTCGCTCCGCACACGGCAACAAGATAGGACGATCCGCTTTCGTTTGCACTTAATTTCGTTCTCATTCTGCTTCTATCAATTCTCCTATTTCGCGCTGATACGCAAGTTTGACTCGGATATCCGAATTATGCGCGTCGAGTTTACTCTTGACCGCACCGAACGCAAGTTCGGGCAAGTTGTTGTTTTCGCTGAGGTGCCCGAGGATTATCGTTTGCACCCGACTTCCTATGAGGTTCTCAGCCATAATCGCAGAAGATTCGTTGCTGAGGTGCCCGAGGTTTCCGAGAATACGGCGTTTCAGCATAGGCGCGTAACTGCCGTTTTTGAGCATATCCTCGTCGTAATTGGATTCGAGCAACACGACTTCGCTGTTTTTGATATTGTTCAACACTCCCCTCGTCGGGACGCCCATATCCGTAGCGACGCTGACCGAGTGCCCGCCGTGCGAAAAGGTATAGCCGAGAGGATACGCCGCGTCGTGCGGAATTCTGAACGGCGAAACCTCTATGTCTCCTATCGTGAATCCGTTTTCGTAAAAATCCACGTGGCGATAGTTTTTGACTTCCCCTTGTTTTAGGTATATAGCCTTGACGGTCTCGTTGTGGGCGTACAGCGGGACTACGGAGTTGATTTTCGGAACGGCGTAAATATGGTCGGAATGCTCGTGGGTAATCACCACTCCGCTGAGGTCGGAAAGGGACAGCCCCACCATGCGTAAACCTTCTTTAATACGCGCACACGAAATCCCCGCATCGCAGAGGATAGCCGTGTCGTCCGTCATTATAAGCGTTGAATTGCCCTTGCTTCCGCTCGCAATAGGCAAGATTTTTATTCCCATTTATTTGCCGTTTTAGTAAACTTACGCCTTGAAGTTTAATTTATCGTTAAAAAGACGACGCGCCCTTGCGGGCGCGGTCGCTATTAAATCATATCGTTGCCGTAGTAGCCGACGGATTTCCCTTTCGACTGTTTTTTGCCGGATTTGCCGAGACCGATTGCGACGATGACGGATATGATGAAACCTATCGTTGCAATACCGCAAATCACGATGGACGCTTTATCTTGCGCAAGCACGAAGTCATCCGCTATCAAACGGTAGATAAGTCCCGCATCGACGGTCGCCGCAGAGCAAAGGAAAAGCACCGAGGTGAAGCCTGCGGGGAGTTTGCCGACAAGAAGTGCGATGAAGGTCAATATCGTGCAGATAGTCGCAAAGCCCGCGCTTATGATATAAAGAAGCGCGATTGCGAGATTTTGAGGTGCGGTCCCGCCTATCCAGTCCGCGATTATGCCGATGACATTGAAGTCCGCAAAATCAAAACCGAAAACGTTCGGCTTGAAGTACGCAAGCAAGTAGCATACGACGGTGAGTGCGGAGAATACAAACAAGAACAAAGACGCAATTCTGACTTTGCCTTTGTCGGATTTTGCTTTTTCTTTTGCGCGGGTGCGAGTCGCTTCCATATCCGAAACGTTGTCGCCGTAGTATTCTCCGCCCGAAGGTGCGCCGTCGGTACGCAACACGTCGCTGTCCTGCGTCATATAGGGCACGACCGCCAGAGGCACGATTATCGGTTGAAGTTGTACTGTATTATGTTTCGGCGCGACGATAGGCACGGGACCGCCCATTCCGACGGGCTTCATAACCGTAGTTTCCATACCCGCGTCGGGCTGAGGAGAGCCGTACGCTTCGCTTTCATACATTACTTCTTCGTTTTGAACGCTTCTTTCAACCTCGGGGGTGAATTTTTGCACGTTATCTTTCTTAGCCATAAGTTTCTCCTTGAACTCAGCGTATATATCCCGACTTGTCGGGGTTGATGAAAGAGCAAATTATGCTCATTATTATTCCGAACGTGGCGGTTGCGAACAAGGTGAACCATTCACTCGTTTGCCAACCGTGGATTACGTCTTGCATGAAGTCGATTTTTTCGACGCCGAGACTGTCCGCACCCACGAGGGATATGACGAACAATATTGCGACGAACACGAAATACAGCACCGAACAAGTCCCGTATTTTCTGACCTTGACTCCGCCGAAAATCCCCGTAATCGACTTGACGATATTGACGAGAACGAACAGCAGTCCGACGCAAAGAATGAGGTCGGGAACGATGAGGGCAAAGTTCCCGCCGCCACTTGCGAAATTCACGATATGTCCTATCGCGTTATAGTCGTCGAGGACGTACACAAAGGGCAAGAAGTCCGTTTTCACACCGAACACCGCAAACAGATACGGCAACACTAAGATTGCTTCCGTTATAAGCATAAGAAGTCCGCAAACGAAATTCTTACCGCGTTTGCGACGTTTCCACGTTTTGCCCGCGTCTTTTGCCTTGGGTTGGAAATCGTCTACGGTAGAATAAGTTTGACCGACGTCCTGCGGTTCGTCGATTTCAAGGGACGGACGCAACACGAAATCCTGCCTAACCGACGGCAGTTGATTGACGTCGTTCCCCCGCATGGGAGTAGGCGCAAGCCTTATGCCCATAGCGTCCACTTTTTTTGCCTTGGATTTATCCATACTCAAATCTTCTTATCCGACTTCGCAGAGGAAGTTTTCACGGGTTTTGCGACGGGAGCCGTGGGCATATCCGTCGGAGTGTATTGCATGAGAGGTTGGTCTTGCGTTACGTACGGCACGAAAGCCACCGGTTGCACGATAGGGGGCATTTGGTAAGGCTCTCCCGTTTCCTTGTTGTAAAGCACGGGGGGTGCGTACGGATATTGTTGAGGTGCGGGATACGGTTGCGCGGGATACGCCGGATAAGGCGGATACGGATACGCGCCCGGATAGCCTGCGGGTTGAGTGAAGTTCGCCTGCTCCTCCGCTTTGGGCTTTTCGATGGTCTTCGTCTGCGCACTCTCGAATTCTTTGCCCGCAAATTCGTCGAAAGTCGGAGTCTTGGGGACTTCGAGATTTATTTCGTCCACCGGTATCTTCTTGGATTTGCGCTTGACGGGAGGAGATTGTTTGATTTTGCCCTTTGCAAGTAGCAAAGTCGCACGCGCACGATTGCGTCCGCAATGCAAGCACGCGGTGACCGTGAGCGGATTTATCGTTCCGCAAGCGGGACAAACGTAAGTTTCGGACTCTATCTCGTCCTCGTCGATTTCGGAATACGGATCCGAATAATATCCTACGAGTTCTTTGAGATTGGTCGCCGCTTTTCTGAGTTTGGCGACGTCCTCGGAGCCCATCTCGTCGATTTTCTCACGGTATGCGTCGAGTATTCTCGCTTGCTTGGAAAGTTCCTGATTGGTACGTTCGCGGTAGTCGTCCACCTCTTGTATGCTCTTTGCTTTGTCGTCGAGCATTTTGGCGCGCTTGTCCGCGATTTCCTTATCTATGCCCTTCATTCTCTCCTTGACGAGAAGGTCGAGTTTCATCTTCGTTTTTCTCATCTCGATGACGTCGAGACTGTCGTGGGTTTCCTCGTTTCTTTGCAACGGGGCACCGCATGACACGCAGAATTTCGCTCCGGGAAGATTTTTTGCACCGCAAATCACGCAAACGGGTTTCGCAAGCACGCCGAGTATGTTACCGCACTTGGCGCAATAGCGACTTCCCGCGCTGTTTTTGGTTCCGCAAGACGGGCATTCCGCTTCGTAACTTTCCGCTACGTCCGCACCGCACGTAGTGCAATATGCTTGTCCGGGGACCACTTCGCTTCCGCAAATTTTACAAGTGAACATAATATCCTCTTTTCCGCATAAGCGGTTATTTTACTTTGTAACTGTCTTTGAGCCCGACGATGGAGTTGTATTCCTCTCCCTCGACGTCTCTCTTGATGAAGTAACCTTCTCTCAAGAATTGGAAGCGGTCGCCCGCTTTCGCGTTTCTCAAGAAGCCCTCCGCTTTGCCGTTTAGTACGGTGAGGGAGTTCGGGTTGACTCTGTCCATATAGTCCTCGGGACCGTCGATTATAAGATAATCGAACATATTGAGTCTGACGTCGATTGCATCGCCCGCGTTAACCCAGTGTATGGTACCTTTGACTTTGATATTCGCGCCCTCTTCGCCCGACTTCGTGCCTTCGAGGTATTCCACGTGCACCGCGACGACGTTTCCGTTTTTGTCGAGGTCGCAACTCTTATACTTCACGACGTACGCGCCTTTGAGACGAACGATTCCGTCAGGTTTCAATCTGAAAAATTTCGGCGGAGGATCGAGCGCGAAGTCGTCTTCTTCGATATAAAGTTCTCTCGAAAAAGTCGCGATGTGGGTGCCCGCGTCCTCTTTTTGCGGATTGTTTTCTATATAGCAATCCTCGGTTTTGCCCTCGGGATAGTTGTCGACGATGAGTTTCAAGGGTTTCGTTACGACCATTGCTCTCGTTGCGTTGAGGTTGAGATTTTCCCTGACGCAATGTTCGAGAATGGCAATATCCACTTCGCTATCCGCTTTGGACACGCCGATGCGAGAGCAGAAATCTCTGACCGCTTCGGGGGGATAACCTCTCTCTCTGATACCGCTGAGAGTAGAAAGACGAGGATCGTTCCAGCCCCAAACTATACCTTCGTCCACGAGGCGTTTGATGAAACGCTTGCTCATGACGGTGTGCGTGAGGTTGAGTCTTGCGAACTCTATCTGACGGGGACGAGGCGCGGGGAATCCGCAATTCTCGGTAACCCAGTCGTAAAGAGGTCTGTGGTTCTCGAATTCGAGGGAGCAGAGGGAGTGCGTAATGCCCTCGACGGCGTCCTCGATGGGATGCGCGAAGTCGTACATGGGATAGATAACCCACTCACTGCCCGTATGCGGGTGCTCCGCATGGCAAATGCGATATATGACGGGATCGCGCATATTGATATTGGGAGACGCCATATCGATTTTCGCGCGAAGAACTCTTGCGCCGTCCTCGAATTCTCCCGCTCTCATGCGCTCGAACAAGTCGAGATTTTCCTCTACCGAGCGGTTTCTATACGGACTTTCCTTGCCGGGTTCGGTGAGCGTTCCTCTCGTCTGACGGATTTCCTCCGCGGTCAAATCGCATACGTACGCCTTTCCGTCGCGAATAAGTTTCAACGCACATTCGTACATTTTGCCGAAATAGTCGGATGCGTTCAACACTCTGTCCCATTTGAAACCGAGCCACGCGATGTCCTCTTTTATGGACTCCATGTATTCGACGTCTTCTTTGGCGGGATTGGTGTCGTCGAAACGAAGATTGCATTCGCCGTGATATTTTTCCTTCATGCCGAAGTTTATGCAAAGAGCCTTTGCGTGTCCGATATGAAGATAGCCGTTGGGCTCGGGAGGGAATCTGGTGATGATTTTGGACACCTTGCCCGCCGCAAGTTCATCGTCGATGATGTCTTCGATAAAGTTTCTTGAAGTGATTTCTTCCATTAGCATTTTCCTTTACAGTTGCCGTGCAGATTGATTTCGCTCGTTATAACGCTCGTGTCCTCTCCGTCGATTTCGAAACCGTACGGTTTCAATTCCTCGTGCCGTCCCCTGAATTTCAGTTTGACTGGCGCGCCTATTTTGAGTTTGTAGAAAGTCGCGTGGACGAAGAACGTTTTGTCCCCGTCTTCCACTCCGTCGGCAAACTTGATAAGGTCTACGACCGCGCAGTCCTCGAATATCAGCCTTATAAGCCCCACCGCCTTTCCGTCGTCAAGATACAAAAAGTTGCAACCGACGGGGGGAAGCGCAATGCCGAGCGACGAGTAAGTTTCTCGGAGATATTCGGAGTCTTGTGCGTACGCGAGCGTTAACATAGTATATTTTATCTTAATGCTTATTTCTCTCTTTGTCAATGCCAAAACGCACAATTATGCCCGCGAAAGGCTTAATCGAAGGATTATATGCAAATTGTTTTGCATTTCTTTCGGAGTCGTGTTATAATCATCGTCGTTATGTCGTATATAAGCCTCACAGGGGTAAGTTACTCTTATCCGCTAGGGGAGGGCCACAGTCTAAAAGCCCTCAAAAACCTGTCTTTCTCCGTTGAAAAAGGCAGTTTTATCGCGTTGGTCGGAAAAAACGGTAGCGGTAAAAGCACTCTTGCCAAACTTCTAAACGGTTTATTTTTGCCCACTTCGGGGGAAGTCGTAGTAGACGGCATGCCTACTTCGGACGAAAAATTCACTTTTGAAATCAGAAAAAAAGTCGGTATGGTGTTCCAAAATCCCGACAACCAGACGGTCGCGACCATGGTCGAGGACGACGTTGCGTTCGGTCCCGAAAATATCGGCGTCCCGAGAGAGGAAATTATCGAACGCGTAAATTCCGCCCTCGAAGCCGTCGGCATGCAAGAATACCGCAACCGCCCCGTCAGCAAACTGTCGGGAGGACAAAAACAAAGAATCGCGATAGCGGGCGTGCTTGCCATGCGTCCCGAAGTCGTCGTATTCGACGAAAGCACCGCTATGCTCGACCCCGTAGGTCGCAAAGAGATTATGGCTATCGCGAAATCCCTCCACGAAAAGGGCATAACCGTAATCAACATAACGCACAATATGGACGAAGCGTCTCTTGCGGACAGAATTATCGTCATGAGCAAAGGACAAATCGTCCTCGACGGCACCCCGAAAGAAGTTTTCGGCAAAGGAGATTTGTCCTCTTACGGACTTTGTCTACCCGCCCCTACCGAAATCGCGAACGAGGGGAAAAACTTCGGATATACGTTTGACGACGTAGTCGTGACGACTGACGAACTCGCAGACGGCATAGTCCGAAACGTTGGCGCGAAGGAAGTCTCTCTCGACTTGCCCGCACCTCGTCGTATCGAGGGAACGAAAGCCGTCGAAATCAAAAACCTTTCTTTTGTCTACTCCAAAAAAACGCCGTCCGAAAAGGTCGCCCTCGACGATATTAACCTCTCGATAAACGAGGGAGAATTCGTTGCGCTCATCGGCAAAACCGGTAGCGGTAAATCCACTTTCATCCAACACCTCAACGGACTCGTCAAGTGCCAGAGCGGTGAAGTCGAAATTTACGGCAAGTCCGCAAAAGACAAGAAAAATCTCAAAAATTTGCGCTATACCGTCGGTATGGTGTTCCAATATCCCGAATATCAACTTTTCGAGGACACCGTCGCAAAGGACGTCGCTTTCGGCCCGAAGAATATGAAACTGTCGGCGGACGACGTAGATAAACGCGTCCGTAGAGCAATGGACCTCGTCGGTCTCCCTTACGATAAATTTGCGAACCGCAGTCCCTTTGAACTGAGCGGTGGAGAAAAGCGTCGCGCCGCCATCGCGGGCGTCATCGCCATGGAGCCGAAAATCCTCGTGCTCGACGAACCTTTCGCCGGGTTGGACCCGACGGGTATAAGAGACGTAACCTCTCTCATACTCACGTTGAAACAGAACGTCTGCCCGACCGTAATTATGGTGTCCCACAGCATGGATGCGGTTGCGGAAATAGCGGACAGAATCATCGCCCTCGAAGACGGCAAACTCGCAGCGGACGGTTCACCGTCCGAGATCTTCAAGTCGAGGAAACTCATCGAAGAAATCGGACTCGACCTACCCTTCTCGGCAAAAACAAGGGACTTGCTCGAAGAAAAGGGAGTTACCCTCCCCGTCGGAATCATCAAAAAGTCCGAACTTCTCTCCGCGATGAAATCTTTGAAAGGGGGACGGGAAGATGTTTAGAGATATATCCTTCGGACAATACTATCCCGCCGACTCCCCCGTGCATCGCATGGACGCAAGGGTGAAACTTCTTCTCACTCTGATTTTCGTCGTCGCGATATTTTTCGTCAAAACGTACTTCGGATTTTTGCTGACGGCACTCGTTCTTATCGCAATAGTTTTCATCGCAAAACTGCCTATGATGTCCGTGCTCAAATCCGTACGCGGAATACTCTTCATCGTGCTGTTTACGGCAATCGTAAATCTCTTCTTCGGAAGTCGCGACGGCAGTGAAATTCTGTGGTCGGGTTGGGTGCTCCAAATCACCAAATCTGGCGTTCATACGACCATAAAGATGATTTTAAGACTCGTTTTGTTGATTTCGGGTGCGTCGCTACTCTCGCTGACTACCACTCCGGTCGCGCTTGCGGACGGACTCGAAGGGCTCCTTTCTCCCCTCAAAAAAATCAAGGTCCCCGTCCACGATATAGCGATGATTATGTCCATCGCGCTTCGCTTTATCCCCACCCTTTTCGAGGAGACCAACAAGATTATTTCGGCGCAAAAAGCAAGGGGCGCAAGTTTCGATACGGGCGGTCTTTTTGCAAGAGCGAAAGCCCTCGTGCCCGTGCTTATTCCTCTTTTCGTCAACTCCTTCAAACGTGCGGACGAACTCGCTTTCGCTATGGACGCAAGGTGCTATAACGCAACCCCCAACCGCACGAAAATGAAAGTATCTAAAATCGGCACAAGAGACTTGATTGCGTCTCTCGTCATAATCGCATATTTCGTCGTGATACTTCTCGACCGCTATTATTGGTGCGGTTATATCGACACCCTCGTCCTCGGAGGTTTGCTATGAGATACTCTGCAATCGTTTCCTACAACGGCAAAAACTACGTCGGCTGGCAAAGACAACTGAACGGTTTGAGCGTACAAGAAGTACTCGAAAAAGCACTCTCGAAAATTTTCTGTGCTCCTACGGCTTGCACCGCAAGCGGGCGCACGGACGCGGGCGTACACGCACTCGGTCAAGTCGTTCATTTCGATGCGGAGACGTCTATCCCGACGGAGAAAATCCCCTACGCCGTGAACACCGCTCTCCCCGACGACGTATCTATGCTCTATTGCGAAGAAACGTCCCCCGACTTCAACGCGCGCTTTTCGGCAAAACGCAAAACCTACGTCTACAAAATTTATTCCTCCCCTCATCGCATACCCGTATATAGCGACACGCACACGCACATAACCTCTCCTTTGGACGTCGAAAAGATGCGCGAAACCGCCGCCATACTCGTCGGAGAACACGACTTCAAATGTTTCGAGGCAAGCGGTTCGGTCGTGAAATCCACCGTCCGCACCCTCTATTCGATTGAGATAACGGACAACGAAATTCCCGTCCCCGCCACCCTTGCATTCCAACCGAGAGAAATCACGATTACCGTATGCGGAAACGGATTTTTGTATAATATGGTCCGCATAATCGCGGGAACGCTCGTCTACGTAGGCACGGACAAACTCACTCCGTCCGACGTCGCCGCCGCCTTAGAAGAAAAAGACCGCACGAAAATGGGCAAAACTCTTCCCCCCGAAGGGCTCTGCCTCAGCCAAGTCTATTACGAATAAAATTTTTGTACAACTATATTCAGGAAAAACGAAAACCCTCCGCACGGAGGGTTTTCGGTTATTTTTTGTTTACGTGTTTGATTATTCTTCGCTGATTGCACCAACGGGGCAACCTTCTTCACATGCTCCGCAATCGACACATGCACTTGCGTCAACTACGTATTTGCCATCGCCTTCGCTGATTGCGCCGACGGGACATACGTCTGCACACGCTCCGCACATTGCGCAACTATCGTTTATAACTCTTGCCATTGTGTAAACTCTCCTTATTTATTTTTGTTTAGATTATAATAGCACAAACGTTTCGGTTTGTATAGTACTAATTTGATTTTGTCTCTGCAAAAAATTCTTTCAGCAGTTTTACGTAGCGCGGATTGTCGACGTAAAAGCAAGAAACGTGCTCCGCACCGGGAAAGATTTCCTGCCGTTTTATCTCGCTACCGCACGCCTCGAACATTTTGTCGGACATAAATTTCGGCACGGTCGGATCGTTATCCCCTTGAATAAAGAGGAACGGGCATTTTGCGTTTTTGACTTTTTCGAGCGCGCTGACCTTTCTAAAATCGAAGCCGAGGATAAGTCTGCACCAAAGGCTTCCGAAGAAAAATATGGGTTTTCCGCTGAGGTGCGGGCAATGCTTCTTGACCATAGCCTCGAACTCCTCTTCGGGAGACGTGAATCCGCAATCGAAAACTACGCCCGCAACGTCGTCGGGGTTTTCTCCCGCCACCATAGCGACGGTCGCCGCTCCCATAGAAATGCCGAGAAGATAGATTTTGTCGTAGCGGGGTTTCATACAATCAATCCACCCCTTGACGTCTATTCTGTCAAGCACCGAGAAACTCGTGTATTTGCCCTCGCTGTCGCCGTGCGCGCGGTCGTCTACGAGCAGTGCGTCTATGCCGATTTCGTCGAATACGGGAATATATGCGGAGCACTCTCTCATCGAATGGGACGTAAATCCGTGCACGCAGATGACGAGACGTTTTTCGGCGTTCTGTCCCCTTGTTTTATAGAGTTTGCCTTTGAGTTTCAACCCGTCGAAAGAGGTCAATTCGAGTTGTTCGGGGCTGAGAGTGCGCGCGTGCGCTATCGCCTTTTTTCGTTCTTCCTTGACGAATTTGCGCATTTCGGTTTCGTGGCGTTTGTCTCCGAGTTCGCTATACGGCTTGCGCTTGAAAATGCCCAAGAAGAAAGCAAGTCCCGCAAATACGAAAGTGAGTAACGTTACGACGGCCACCGCGCCTATTACTATAAGAATGATTTGATAAGTTTCCATAAAAATATTTTAACACGACAAAATAATTGTGTAAAGGCAAAATTTGTACTATAATAAGCGCGGTAATAAAGGCAACATAGACATGAAAATTTCTCTCAAAGACAAACTCAAAAACGCACTCTACCTGTTCGCTATCTTTTTCAAGATAGGTCTTTTCTCGTTCGGTGGCGGATACGCTATGTTCACCATGATTGAAAAGGAAGTGGTGGAAAAACGCGGATACCTCACTCACGCCGAACTTATGGACGTTTTCGCAATCGCGGAGAGTACGCCGGGTGCCGTTTCAATCAACGTTGCGACTTTCGTCGGAACCAAACAAGCGGGCATATTCGGCGGTATCTTCACCACCCTCGGAGTGGTATTGCCCTCTTTCCTCGTCATCTTTGCCCTCTCATTCGTCATCGACCTCGTCAAGGATAACTTCTGGGTGGCGTGCCTTTTCAAAGGCGTGAGAGTGGGCGTGCTCGTGCTTATATCGAAAGCGGTGGCGTCCTTCTTCAGAGATATGCGCAAAGATTGGTACGACTTCGTGTTTATGATAGGCGCGTTTTTGATAGCGTTCCTCACCGACGTCAGCGTGGTTTATATCATCCTCGGCACTATGCTTATATGCATAATTATGGTTTCTTGCAAAAACCTCAGAAAGAAAAAACTCGGCATCATAGACAATCCCGACGAATACCAAAGAAAAATCGTCGAAGAATACGAAAAACATCGCGCATGCGAAGCGGGCGAAAACGAGGAGGATAAATTATGACTTATCTTCTTCTCTTCTGGACGTTTTTCAAAATCGGACTGTTCACGATAGGCGGGGGACACGCGATGATACCTCTCATCATGCAGGACGTCGTCGCACGCGCCGAATGGGGCATTTCGCAAGATATACTCCTTGACTTCATCGCAATATCCGAAAGCACTCCGGGGCCGTTTGCGGTCAACATAGCGACCTACGTGGGTACAACCGTCGGAGACGCGGTAGGCGGTATCGCGGGTTCCGTTCTCGGCGGAATTTGCGCTACGGCGGGAGTGGTGTTACCCTCGGTCATTATCATTGTTCTCATCGTGAAACTTTTTGCAAAACATATGCAAAAGCCCGCGGTGCAAGAAGTGTTCACGGGAGTGCGCTCGACGGTTTCGGGATTGCTCCTCTCGGTCTTCATAACCCTACTTCTAACCGTACTTTTCGGCATAAGTTCCATATGGGAAAGCGGTGCGTCGGTGGACTATATCGGCATAGGTTTGTTCGCCGTTTTGATGGTGCTTGCGAATATCCGCTTCAAATCAAAGCGCGGAACGCCAAAAAAAATAAGCCCCATCCTCATCATCGTAATCTCCGCCGTCCTCGGACTTTTGCTCTACGGATTTATCCCGACGGTTTAACGGCACATTCGACATAATTTGTATAATAAAATACAAAAGAAAACCTTAATACGGTTGCGCGTTCGCGCGTAATGTTATATAATCTTTTCAACAAATTCTTAGGGGGAGTGCTATGCTCATTATCGGGTGCGTAACCGTCTTATTTTTGTGCGTATTCACGCTGGGCATTTATCTGATGCGCGGTCGGATTTTGATTGCGAACAGGCTTCTATTCCTTCTGTCCATACTTCTTCTTTCGGTGAAAGTCATACAATTCGTCTACTACGGCGTCACGGGTGCCATTACCACTCACCCCATCGAGTTCAGCACGCTCACTTGTATCGTTTTGCCGATAGTCGTATTTGCGGACAAGAAGCACGTTGCCTATCCGTTCGTCGCTTACGCGTCGTTTATTTCGGGCGTTTTGTTCAATCTGTTCTTCTTCATCGGACAAGACACTTTCATCGCAATGCGCAAGAGTGAATTGTGGTTGCTCCTCAACCTGCTCATTCACGACGCACTTCTTCTCTGCTCCCTCATCATGATGGGCAACTTCAAATTCGACAAGAAAATCGCGTGGCAACTACCCCTCGGTTCGGTGGTTTTCATCGCCTGGACGTTCATCGAGAAATATCTTCTCGGCTTCACGAGCGACAGTTACACCGTGCGCCTGTTTGAAGGCACCATTTTCAACAACGTCTGGAACCCCGAAATCAACACCTACTCCATTACCCACCCCGATTGGCTGGCGTCTTCCGCGTTCAAGCCCGTCTACTACGTGGTTATTGCGCTGTTGATTTTGCTCTCTTTCTACGTCGTGTACGAACTCAATCGTTTCATCTATAAATATGACAGAGCGGACGAATACTATCTCGACAAGGAGGAATATTGATGCATACTCATACCAGTGACAAAACAAAAGCGTTTGAAGGCATCTTCGTCTCCATCCTCGTCATAGCGATTTTCGCGACCTCTATCGCAATCTTCTCCCTTGCAGACAGAAACATCGACCTGACGATGCGTTCCTATACGTCCTTCCAACACCTCGGAGTTCGTCCCGACGACGACGCTTTGGACCTCGGCGAAATCCCGACCGAAGACGGTGCGCTCAAAGATTTTGCGCTTATGCTCTACAATCTCGGCGGTACCTCGGCAAAAGATGCGGACGCACTCGCCGCATACTGCAACTGCCAAATGAAAATGGACGTCAAGAATATCCTCAACTATGTTGACATCGATGCGTCCATCATCAAAACGCAGGACGAATATTTCCGTATCGATTACCGTCTCGAAAGAGACCTCCCCTTCAAAGATATGCTCGGCTCTATTGCAGACTCCCTCGATATGGTCTTGACAGAACGTTTCTACACCAACACCGATATGGACCACCTCGTTTATCAAAAGGTGCAAAATTCCTTCATCGACGAAAACGACGTTCCCTCTGCCGATTGGAGCAACCTCGCCGCCGAACAAAACCGCGAAGTCCCCGTCTACAACAGCAATCAGGACGGCATTTTCGAGGTCATCGCCTACACTTTGAACGTAGAGGCTATGAAACAAGTTTCCGTTGACTACGTCGAAAGCGAAGAGGGCAACTACTACTCCGTCAAAATCACCTTCGATTCAAGAAACGAACAACTCACCGAAAGAGTCATCGATTCTATCCGCGACGGCGCAATGGACAAGAACGCGTACTACTCCCAAATCCAATACGACTTCGACCTTTGGGACAACGGCTATTTCAAAT
Organism: uncultured Bacteroidaceae bacterium; assembly: GCA_964563025.1. Classification (GTDB taxonomy): domain Bacteria; phylum Bacillota; class Clostridia; order Christensenellales; family CAG-917; genus RGIG4097. The sequence continues at coordinate 41,748 of CAZLVK010000002.1, forward strand.
CCATCAAAATCGTCGAGCACTGGGACGCGCACGCAATGGGCATTTCCTTCCTCAGTTTCCTCACCGAATCCGAATATAACTGGACGTTCAGTTATAACGCGGAGGACGCAAATCCGGACGGCTATCAGGACTGCGCAAGCGCAAAAGAAGCAATCCTCGGCTAAAACGAGTCTAAACGACTGCGAATATAGGAAAAGCGTGGCAACCGCCACGCTTTTTTCGTTGCACGAAAATCAAAATTTCGGGAAAAAATTACGGTGCAACGCTTTATTCGTCAAATCCAATTTAAGTCCGTCTTGCCGGAACCGATTTCAAAGTGATATTTCGCAATCCCCAAATCCGTTTTGGTATAAAAGCCCATACCCGCCTTTGCGCCGACTTTGCCGTCTGCGTATGTGAACGTGAACTTCTGCTGGTTCATCGCGGTAGGCGCGAGCAATGCGCATTTCACGCCGTCCACGAACCACTGCGGGAGATTTTGTCCTTCCGTAACCTGCTCGACGGACTTAGACCTATGTTGTACGCCCGCCGTCGCTCCGTATCCGAAGGCGATAACCACATGGAGTTTCTCTCCGTTTGCGACTTTGAATGCGGTCTTAACCTTTTTGTAACTCATCGCAACCCAGCAAGTATTGAGCCCGAGTGCCTGTGCGGTAAGTGCGATACGTTCTCCGTAGTAGCCCGCCTTTTCCTCGTCTCCGCGTTTGCACACGAGGGCGACGTAGTTCTTCACGCCCGAAAACTTGCCGTAGTGCGCCATCATCGAATCGAACGCTTCGGGTTCGTCGAAAACAAGTTGAAAATGAAGTCCGCCTTTGGCGTTGCACTCGTCTACTACCGCTTGGAGTTGCGCCTTAACGTCCGCAGATATTTGCTTGTCGAGATAACTTCTGACGGCGTGCCGTTCGTTTATTGCTTTTTGATAGTCCATATTCGCCTCACAAAATTTATTACCGCGTTATACGCGATTTTATCTAACACTATTAGACTATTTTCCCTCAAAAAAGCAGACGATACTCTGCTTCGTTTGCGTTATTCGGACAGGAACTTTTTCAAGAGCGAAATCAGCGTCTCGATTTCCTCTTCGGTCAATTTCCCGAACATAGGGACGACGACCGAGTTTATGACTTCTAACCTTTCGCGTAGCATTTCGCGACCTGCGTCCGTCATATGGATGACGACTTTTCTTGCGTCTTCGGCGGATTTTTCACGAGTCACGTAGCCTTTCTTTTCGAGGGTGTTGAGCGCAGTCGCTATACGCGCCGTCGAAACGCACGCACACTTGGCAAGATCTCCCGCGACAACATCCTCTCCGTCGCTGTCGTTAAGTATCCGCAAAATCAAAAACATACCCCTTGAGCCGTCGTCGATAAGCCCCATGAGTTTTCTCCAATTTTCGGTTTGGAAGAGGTGCTTGATTTCATTTTGCAGGGTTTGGTAGTCCATAACTCTCCTATTTGCTAACACTGTTAGGATTATACTCCCGTTTGATATGCGTGTCAACGGGGAATGAGAATTTATTTGTTTTTATCTTTATTTACCGTTACCCGTCAAATCATCACGAACGCCACGAAGATTGCGTTGACGACGAGAGCGAGTGCGGTCGGAATGAGTTCGAGGAGTTTGTTTTGTTTTTTGCTCATAGGCGGGATTTCCGCACTCATTTCCTCGTATTCGACGTACGCGCGCATGTATTGTTCGCGGGAAAGTATCGCATAGGGATAGCAAGACACGGCACACGCCAGCGTGAAGGACAGCATGGTGAAGATTGCAAGATAGATTTGCCCCGTGCCTCTATAAAGCACCGCATAACCCGCAACTTTGAGAGTTGTAACGACGGCGTAGATTAAGAAAGTGAGAGTGCCGGATTTTTTGAGGAATTTTGCGAGGTTTTTTTCTCTCTCCTCGTTTGCAAGGAAGAGGTTTTCGTTGCCCTTTGGTTTGATTTCTTCGAGGAAGATAGCGGAAGTCTTGGCGGCGTGTCTTGCGTATACCGCAATGAGCACGACGAGAGTCGCCGACGAAGCGTAATCTATATACGAATAGAGAGTGAAGCCCTCTCTCACGCCGAACACGAAGTCTACCGAGTTTGCGTCCGTGAGCACGAGACGGTAAAGTGCGCCGAAAATGCCGACGGACAAGGTCGAAACTTTGTCGAGGTATTCTGCGTCCGCTTGCATCTTTTCTCCGACCGCAAAAGCGACGTTGCCCGCAATGGAAAGAGCGACTTTTATGACCATAAGCCACACGCAGAAATAGGACAACCCGAGAAGTACGTACGCCTTCTTTTGGGAACTCTTCGGGGAAAGCAACACCCTCTTCGACTCGTTGTATTTGGGAAGTTTGTCCACATTGGAGATGAAAACGTACGCTTGCAAAACGAATACTACGAACGCACCCGTCCATATGGAAGAAACCGTCGAAGTCGTGAATGCATAGTATAGCGCACCGCCGAGATATACGCCCGCCAGCACGATTTGAAGAACGGAATGCACGACGGAAACCGTGAGAGTATGACGGTCGTATTCGCCGAAATGTTTGAAGGTGAAATAGGCGTAAGAGATAGCGACGATGAGGAACAAGACTTCGAGAACGGCATAGCCGATTGTCCAAGCGGACGCCCCGCCCGACAGCACAGCACCTATAAATCTTGCGCCGATACCCGCACCGATAGTTTCTCCGTTTATGAGCAAAACAGGGGTGTAAAACATCAAAATCGCACTGATAAAACCCACGATTGAGTAAATAGGCAGATATGAGAGGCGATAGTCGGTAGGCACGCGCAAACGCTTTTTGCCCTTTGCGACTTCGGCGGGCTCGGTGAGTTCGTCGTCCTCAAGAAGTTCGGATTCACACTCGATATTATCCCAATTCACCCATTCGATTTTTTCTTCTTTCCTTTCGCGAACGGGTTCGGGTTTTGCGGGCTTGACGTCCGCGACGGGTGCTTCCACGGGCTTCTCGGCGGGCTTTGCGCTTATGTCTACATGCTCGATTTTTGCGGACACGCTCGTTTCCTTGCCGTGGGCAAGCACCGGCGTTTCCACCTTTTCTTTACGCACGCCGAGGTGCGGGGGTACGGCGTTCTCCTTTTTCAGAGACGCGCCCTCTATCTTCTCGAACTGAGGCGCACCGCTGTCGAGTTCGGCAATTATGACCTCGTCCTCGGAATAAAGTTGTTCGCTGGGCAAACCGTAACCGCTATACAACACTTTGTCGTCCGCTTTTTGGATTTTGATTTTTATGAGTGAGTGGCAAACGGGACAGGTGACGGAAGACTCTCCTTCCTCGAACCTTATGACGTTTCCGCAAATAGGGCAAAGTACCTTCTTCATGTTCGCTCCGTAATACTGATTTTGATAAATCTTACCACCCGTGGCGGAATTTTTCAATAAAATTGAAACATTTTTTTCTCGGGCACCATATATAGTCGATTTTCACCATTCCCCCACACCTCGATTTCCTCTTGGGGACGGGGATGAAAACGGCAAAAATTGCCGTTTTCATCCCCGTCCCCAAGAGGAAATAACTTTGTGTTTTCGCCAAACAAAATTCTTCAACCCCCGAATACGGTTGAAATGAATCTCGCATTGTGCTATACTATTCCCGTGAATTACTTGTTTTTGGACATCGAATGCAGTGAAGGCAAAAGTATTTGCAGTTTCGGCTACGTCCTCGCGGACGCACTTTTTAACGTCCTCGAAAAAAAAGACATCCTCATCAATCCGCAATCCTATTTTCACACCGGACCTTGGAAGAAAAAGGATACCGAAGAAAACGAGGACGAGGGCATAAAACTTGCCTACCCCGTCAGCGAATTCCGTTCCAAAGAAAACTTCCCCTGTTTCTACGACGAAATCAAGAAAATCGTGACCTCAAAAGGGAGAAAAGTCGTCGGTTTTTCCATTTGCAACGACGCGCGCTTCATCAACTACGCATGCTGTCGCTACCATATGCCTTGTTTCAACTTCCCGTTCATCGACGTACAGCGCGTATGTCAAGACCTTTTTGACGAGAAAAACCAAATCGCTCTCGAAAAAATGATTGCGGAATACGACGTCAATATCGACGGGCTCACCCCGCACAAGAGTTCGGACGACGCACATATCACGATGCTTGTCACCGAGGCTATCTGCAAACGCGAAGGCAAAACTCTCGAACAACTCGCAGAGGAACATCCCCGCGCTTTCGGCGAAGCAAGAAAACATATGCCGAAAAAGAAAAAGCAACGTCCTTCCGCCAAACAAAAGGCGGAGAGCAAACCCGTCGAGCAAAAAGCGACTTCCCACAAGCACAAGAAATATTATCATCACAAAAAACGCCCCAAGACGGCGACGGAGTAATATGCAAATTTGCGGATTTGAAAAATTTTCGATGGTGGACTGGGACGGCAAAATCGTCTGCACGGTCTTCACCCCCGGGTGCAACTTCCGTTGCCCGTTTTGCCATAACGGCACCCTTGCCACGGGTAGAGCGTCGTCAATCCCGACCGAAGAAGTTTTCGGCTACCTTGCCGCTCGCAAAAATCTTGTGGACGGCGTGTGCGTTTCGGGTGGCGAACCTACCCTTCAACCCGACCTTGCGGAGTTTTGCGGAAAACTGAAATCCCTCGGCTTCAAGGTCAAACTCGACACCAACGGACTGAATCCCGAAATCGTCAAAACGCTCGTTCGCGAAAACCTCGTCGACTATGTGGCTATGGACGTCAAAAACAGTCCCGCAAAATATGCGTCGACGGCAGGCATAGCGAAACTCGACTTTTCCAAAATTCAAGACACCGCAAATTTCTTGAAGTCGTCGGGAGTGGCATACGAATTCCGTACCACAATTATGGAAGAGTTCCACACCGAAAGCGATATGAAACAAATCGCATTGTTTGTCGACGGCGCGGACAAATACTTTTTGCAACGCTACAAAGACGGGGACGAATGCCTCTCCCACGGCTATACCGAAATCCCGAAAGAGACCGCGGAAAGTTGGCTCGGGCTCTTCAACGGCAAAGTAAAACTCACGGGTTTGCGCGGATATTAGACTTTATCACCGCAAAACGATAAGATAAACTTCGATTTCGGACGGCAACCGCCGTTTGTTTTCTTTTTTGTTTTCTCCTCTTGAAACCGAGCGTTTTCGGGTGTATAATTTTTGTATCACTTATGATGAGAGGGATATTATGAAATCCAAAAACTTCGTAGCACTCGTTTTGTGCTTCGTACTTATATCGTGTGCTATAGGCTTCACCGCTTGCAACAACGACACCCCCGAACCTAAACGCGGTATCATCTACGTTACGGCACTCTTCTCGGGAGGACTGTACGACAGCGAAACCGACACCGCCGTTTGGGAACCTTTTGCGACAGAGTTCGACGTCTACGAAGACGCTATGAACGAAGACGGCGCCCTCGATATAGGCAAAATACTTTCCCTCTTCAGCGGTGAACTGGTGGATATAATCCAACTCGTAACCGATGCGCTCGGCTACACTCCGGGCACCCTTCTCTACGACTTAACTCTCGACCAGGACGGCGTGTCTTACAATCAAAATCTTATCCCCGCAAACGACGAACCTCTCGATGCCGACGGCTACGTGATGGATATAAGTTACGGCGTATTCGGAATTTACAAACCTTTCAAAGAAAACCTCGAGACGCGTTACGGCGACAAGTACGACGTATCCGTCTTCAATTACGATTGGAGACTCTCCCCCGCGGACGCAGGCGCAAAACTCGAAGCATATATCGCCGAAAAAGGTTACGACGAAGTCGTGCTTATGTCCCACAGTATGGGCGGTCCCGTCGTAAACAGTTATCTCGCACGTAGCGAAGCAAACCGCAACAAAACCAAACTGTATATGGGATTTGCCCCCGCAACTCTCGGCTCTTTCGATGCACTTGCCGCTCTCACTTGCCCGCTTGAATATGTAGAAAGATTCCTTGCCGGCTTCAACCTCGACGATATGGACGGCGTAAAGTCCATGATTGCGCCTTATCTCGACAAGGTCGGCGACTTCCTCTTCAACAATATCGGACTTATGCACCTCGTACCGTCCTATCAATACCTCTCGTCCGCACAATACGGCGTGGAAAATTACGGCATAATCGTTGACGGAGAACCCCTCACTACCCGCGATGAAATCTACGACTTCTACCTCACCCGAGACTGGGCGTATTACCTCGACGAAAACGGCGACAAAATCGTCGCGACGGACGGCGACTACGCAAGCCCCGACGGATATAAGTTGAAACCCGGCGCAGCTACTATCGAAAGTTATTACGACTCCCTCTTCGTGGACGGCAAACTTGCCTCCGAATACGTCAACTGCTACTACGTCGTCGGTACGGGTGTCTCCACCGTTACGGGACTCTCCTACGACAGCGAAACGGATACCTACACTCTCCTCACGGACAGCGACTGCGAAAAACAAGGAGACGGCACCGTCCCGTACTACTCCTCTATCGGCGGAAACACCTACTCCTCGATTTCCCAAGACAGAATATACGAAATCGAAGGTTCGGGGCACATGGACGTCGGAGCCAAATGGGATCTCCTTAAAGACTTCATCTACGAAAAAATCGATGCTTTGGGCTAAATTTCCCGAACGGGGAATTTAACTTTGGCGTAGTCGAATATAACTGCTGCGGGCAATATAACTTCCCGTAGGAAAATATAACTTTTGACATAGTCAAAAATATAACTGCGCAAGCAATATCACTCCGACTTTGTCGGAATATAACTTGCGCAAGCAATTATAGCACAAGGGCGGTGCAATATTGCACCGCCCTTGTGCTTTCCCGTTTCGGGAGAACGCTGAAACGGGAATTTAAGGGGAGAAATTATGTATTATTCTTCTGCTTGAGTTCCGCTGTAGGTGAAGGCTACGGTGCCTTTGATTCCGAGCGTAAGGTCATCCGCTTCGACGTTATATTTCGCTTGTCCGTCGAGGGTTGCGTTGCCGTTGAATGCATAGACGGTGTCATTGTAAGTTACGGACACTCCGATTTCTACCGAACCGCCAAGGTCAAAGGTGTATTCCTCGCCTTCCACTGCTTCTGCTCCGGATACGGATACGACTGCTTTGAAGTTTGCTTTTGCGGTAGCGATGATAACGTTCACGGTTGCGGAGCCTTCAACGGTCACGGTCGCGCCGTATTTGCCGTCTGCGAGTTTACCGATTTCGATAGAAACGCTTGCATCGAGACTTTCAAGTGCGTCTGCACCGACGGTGAGAAGGACGTTGCCGTCTTTGGTCGCGGTTGCGGTGAAGTCAACGCCCGCGATACCCGAACCGAGGCTGAAGTTGAACGCCACGGAGCCGAGGTCTGCGTCGTATGCCGCAGTGCCGTCGAAGGAGAAGAGGGTGATTTCTTCGTCGTTCACGGTGACGGTGAGAGCCGCGGTGTAGTTGAATTCTTTGCTATCAACGGTCTTTCCGTCTTCGATGTTCATGTAGAGGACGTATTCGTCAAGCACGACCTTTTCGCCGTCTTCGTTCAAGTCGGAGATGGTGACGGTAATTTTGGTGTTGTAGCCGTCTTTGTCGGACTCTTCGGTCTTGACTGCGACGTCTTTGTCACCGACGAGTTCTTGGACTGCTTGCACGCCTTGTTCGACGATGGGTTCCATTGCGTCTTCGATAATGGGTTTGATTTGTTCGATTGCGCTACCCACAAAAGAGCCGATTCCGGTTGCGCTCGCGCTTGCGTCAAATTCAAAGTTGATGCCTTCTTCAAACGCTTCTTCGTCTGCCGCCGCACCTGCGGTTGCACCGCCCATATAACTTGCCGCCGCCGCTACTGCGGTACCAAGGGTTTCTGCGTTATTGGTCGCCACTACGTCTTCGTCTTTATCGCCGTTATTGCATCCGACGAACACGCAAAGGGAGAGTGCGAATACCGCTACTATCGCGATTATTGCTACGATTGATTTTTTGAGTTTCATAATGATATCTCCTTATTTGTTTCACTATATATAACAAATCAAAAACCCGTTTTGCCAACGAAATCGCAAAAAATTTTTAATTTGTTTTTTCCGCTTTGATTTCCGCTTTAAGCAGAAGTTCGATATCAAAATCGAAGTTGCCGTCTCCGTCGCTGAGATCGTACATAAAATCGAGAACTTTTTCAACGTTACCGCTCATAAATTCCGATACAAGCGCCGAATACAAATCCTCCGTGTCTTCGATGCCGACGTAGGAAAGATAGATTTTCACACAGTCGTCTGCGTTCGCCACCGCCGAAACGAGGGACAACAAACTACCGCTTTCCTTGTAATCCTCGATTGCCGTGACAAGGCCATGCGCCGTCTCGACAACCATATCGAGCAAAGACGAGATTTCGTCGTCGAGGCTTTCGGCGTACGCTTTCAGTTTTTCGCCGTCGAATCCGTTCAACAGTTTGTTGATTTCCTCTGCGCTAAGACCGCTTATATCCACGCCCGCAAGGGCTTCCTTTGCCTTACGTTCAAGGGACGCAATTCCACCCAAATCGGGGTTTAACGTGATATTCAGCGAAGATAAAGTCTCGCTCTCGTTGATTTTTGCAGAAATCGCATCCCATACGCTTTCCGCGGTTTTTCCGTCCGCGTTGCACACGGTGAAGTCCGCTTTTCCTCCGTCTTTTAGATAGCCGAGTTCTGCGGAGAGCTCTACGAGCGCGGTTGACGTTTCGTCTATTTGCTTGCCCGTGAAATCGACTCCGTACAACACGAGCACAGCGTCCTCGTTGAGAGCGGTGACCTCGGTCACGGTGCCGTCCGCGGTTGCCGTTATGCCGAACGACGGGTTTATGGAAAGTGCTACGTACGTGTCCGACGGAACGATAGCGGGGGTGCCGTCCTTTCCGCTAAGTCCGAAGCCGAGACCTAAGCCTAACCCTATGCAAACGACGAGAACCGCCGCTACCATAGAATATACGTATCTTCTCGGAGCGCGTCTTGTACGCGGTTTTACCGCCTTCTCTTCTTTCTCTTCGGAGGAAAGGCAACTCAAAATACGAGCCTTGACTTCCGCATTCGGCAATATGCTTTCCGCTTGCTTTTTCAAAGTTTTTTCTAAATCTTTCATTTGTCGCCACCTCCTTCTATTATTTTGCGGAGCGTCTTCAACGCTTCCTGATACCTGAACGTCACCGTGGACGTCGGCATATCCAACAGTTTTGCAACCTCGCGCCGTTTGTAGCCCGCTACGGCGCACATAATCAATATTTTGAAGTCCTCTTCAGACAACGCGTTTTCGGCAAGAGTAATCAATCCTATCGCGTCGTCGTCCGGGAGAGCGGTGCTCCCGAGAGACCTCTCGTCGAGTTCGGTCGGGAACTCTCGTTTTCGCTTGTTATACTCGTTTATGGCAAGCCGTTTCGCTATCGTCGTAAGCCAACCGAGTGAATTTCCGCCACTGTACGAACCTAAACTTCCGAGCGCTTTGACATACGTCTCTTGCATTACGTCCTCGGCGGATTGCTTGTCGCGGAGAACTCCGTGCGCGATGAAAAACACCACCTTGTACGTATTGTCGTACACGTAGTCGAAAGCGGATTTATCCCCTTCTTTCAATCGCAGCATCGCTTCGTCAAGCGTTTGTTTTTTCATAAGTTCTCCTACATATTTAACAATCGAAAACGCATTTTTGTCAGCGAAATTCGATTTTTCTTCAAAAAATTTTTTACACGCGCGCACGCGTTACAATATAATAATAACCGCTCGAGGCGGTTATCGTTATATATTTTTGCTTCGTCTACTTCGAGAACCAGCCGTCGTCGTAAGGATTTTTGCGGAACGCAAGGATTTGTGACTTTTGCGCCTCGGTTATCCGCCCTGCGGACACCGCTACGTCTACGACATCGTCAAGGGAACATAGGCTTACGTTCTTGACGGACGCGCCGTTCATCGCGTCTACGCCCTTCTTCATCCCGTAGTTGAGAATTGACACCATACCGAGGACTTCCGCACCCATTTGACGGAGTTGCGCCACGCTTTCGAGCACGCTTTTGGCGGTCGAGATAAGGTCCTCGATAGCAACGACTTTTTGCCCGCGTTCGAGTTTGCCTTCTACTTGTCTGCCCTTGCCCGTCGCGCCTATTCTGACGTAACCCATGGGGAGAGCCAGCGTATGCCCGACGATTGCGGCGTGCGCTATACCCGCCGTCGCAGTGCCCATAAGGCACTCACAGTCGGGATATTCGCGTTTTACGATCTCGGCTATCGCCGTTTCGACCTTGTCTCGGAGTTCGGGAGATGTGAGGATGAGCCGATTGTCCGAATATATAGGGCTTTTGACACCGCTTGCCCAAACGAAGGGTTTTTCGGTGTTCAACTCGACCGCACCGATGTCCAACAAGCCTTTTGCGATTTCGTATTGCATAATCGACCTCCGAAAAAATTATAGCACACCCCCGCCTATATTTCAAGAAAAAGGATTATATTTGTTTCCCTCGCAAAAAAACAAAGCACCGCCGTTGCGGTGCTTTGTTATGTTTTGTGAAATCGTTACGCTATCTCGTCGAGAACTTCGTCCGAGAGGACAAGGTCTTCTTCGATTTCTTCCGCATTCTCCGCATTGTCTGCTTCTTCTCTCTTCTTTTCGATTTGTGCGTTGATAGTGCCGATTGCGAACACCATTACGACGGAAACCGCACCGAAGATGAACAGAAGATTTCTGAGGGAGAGAACTCCGCAGATGGTGACGAGCAAGTGACCGAGTTCGAGCCAGGACATATATTGATAGCCGAGGAAGCCGAGTTCGATTGCTTGAGGAACGAGGTTGATTTCGGTTTGTCCTTGATCGTTGTAGCAAAGAGTGAGATACAATCTTTGACCATTGGTTGCATCCATAATGACGTTTTCGAGTTTGTCATTGAGAATTTCTTCTACGTTTGTTCCGGACAAGATTCCGTTGATCATCGTCGTTACGTCCATGGTAATACCGAGACTCTTCACGAGATCGACAAGCATGGTGGTGAGATTGTCCACGGTTGCAATCGCCATAGGATCGCCGAGCATATCGAGAACGCACCAGGTCACAAGGCCTTCAACGTAGCCGTCTTCTTCATAAATGAAGTAGTAGTTGCCGTCGCTTGCCGCTTTGTACATTTGAGTACTTCTGCCGTCTGCATCGTATTCGATATTGCTATGGTCCGCTTGAATTTCCTCTACGATTTCGGGTTTGTTCATATAAACAAAGTAACCGCTGATGGAGGAAACTTCCGTTTTTTCGCCTTTGGTCGCCATCACGGTGATTTCGTTGAGGTTTTCAGTGTCGGTCACGGTGTAGTGGTCGTTAAGGATAAGGCGGAGGACGACGGGGATGGTCATACGATTGCCCGTTGCATATCCGAGACCTGCGTCGTCGTTGAGCGGGAGATAACCGTCAAGGTCCATGGACGCATAGTTTTTTGCGAAGAGCCAGCTGAGTTTCTCATTGCCGGTGACGGTGGTGCCGAGCAAACCGGTGGATTGGATACCTTCGTTGCAAAGTTGCTCATACGTGTCGGAATATTCATCGACGAGCGCACGGCAAAGTGCGTGTCTGCCTACGGAAGTATAACCGCTTGCATCGTTTGCGGGATAATTCAAGGAACCTTTCTTGACAGCGAGCGCATATCTGTAATCGGTCAAGATATAGTTGGTATAAATCCAATCGTAGAGCTCAACCTCGCGTTCGCTAAGTCCTTTCGTGAACTTGGTGGTGGCATAGCGATCGTTTTCCTCGTCCCAACCGAGATAGTTTTCCGCATCCGCCTCATATTCGTCTGCTTTTTCAAGAACGCCGTAGGTGTCCGCTTCGTCGGTCAACGTGTCGTAAGATCTTCCGTCGTAGTTGCCGTTGACAAGGTTCAAACGTGCATATTGATGAACGTAGCCGATGATTTCGTCTGCTTTTTCTTCATAGTTGTTGAACGCATCTTCTACATACAAGGTGCTGGAAGTCAAATCTTTGATGGTGTCGGGGAGCACGACGTCGAACGCAAGTCCGAATACACCGGTGAGCACCACGACGCAGATGAGCATCGAGACCGTTCTTTGCATTGCTTTTCTCTTCGTTCCTTTGCGGTTGACGATGAGTGCAACAATGAGGAAGATGAGCCCGAACACACCCATAATGATTGCCGCAACGTACGGCCAGAAAGTATAGTACGGTGCGCTGTCGCCTATCTTGTAGCAGATAAGGAAAGCAAGAAGTATCATCACGGGAAAGGTGAATATATAGCAGATTGCTTTCGCGGCGCGAAGACCTGCTTCGCCTTTTACCTTGGTTTTCTTCTTTTTGGTTTCGGTGATTTCGGGGGTAACTTCTGCTTGTTTATTTTTCTTACTCATTTTCTTACACCTCCTCCGTATTTTCTACGTCGAGCAAGGCTTCGTCTCCTTCGGCGTCTGCGTTGCCTTTTTTGGATTTTTTAGCCTTTTTGCCTTTGACTTCGATTTTGCCGGTTGCCCAGAGGATTTCTCTATCCGCAGCGATATAGTACATTGCGGTGAAGAAGAGTGCGAACACAGAGAACGTCATAAGCATATCTCTTACGATGAGAATGGAATACATTTCGGGTTTGTAAGAGAGGTCGGTTTTGAGTTGTTGCACTGCGGTGAGGTCGCCGAGTCCCAAAGAGGAATCGTAACTGCCGTCACCGAGGGAAGAGCCGATAAGACGGCAACCTGCCATATAACCGTGCGTTCCGCCTTCATAAGACGCTCTCATATACTCCGCATATGCCGCCGCGTAATCGTTGTACGCTACGTCTTTTTCGCTTGCGTTTTCGTCAAGTTCTTCGGCATAGAAATCGTATGCGGGAAGGATAACGGGGGACGCGAAGTTGTAAAGAGATTCGAGAATGCTCTCCAACATGCCGTCAAACGCTTCTTGCGACATTGCGTCGTCTGCGACTGCGGTGAGTCCGAGCAAACCGATAACGACAGCAAGTGCGTCGTTGTCAATTCCGAGAAGATTGACGAGGTTCTTGAGTTGTTCGGTGCTGAGGTTGTCATCAAGCGTGAGTTCCGCCTTTGCTCCGGTGGTGCCGATGGTTGCAATGATTGCCGCCACATCCGCATCGTTCGTGCCGATAGACAAAGTCAAAGACTTCATGTCTTCGGAGAGCAAACTATTGAGCACGGGAACGAGGTCTTTGGAAATCAAGCCGACAATATCGGTAAGAGAAAAACTGACGCCGCCTATAGTACCGATGAGGCCCAATGCGCCGTCGATAAGTTTCGCGCTGCCAAGATTTTTGCCGAGAGAGGAAAGAATGGTGTTGAGTTTGCCCGCGCTGAGGGAATAGCCGTCTGCCGCCGCCATTTCGGACTCATACAACGCTTGGAGATATTCGTCTTCGTTGTTGACGTAATAATTTTCGAGTCTTTCATCTGCCGCAGAAAGAATTTCGGATTTGAGGTCGTCCTCTTCGAGGGTACCGCCCGCCGCTTTATACGCCGCATACGCGGTTGCCATATCCGCCTCGGCTTGATAGTAGGCTTCGAGGATATTGAGAGCAACGTTTATATCAAAGATATAACCGTCTGCGAGGAGACCGTTTTGGTTGTAGTACGCAAGACCGTAGTGACCTTCGGTTTTGACGGTTTGGTTATTTTCGTCGACGGTGACGAGCTTGTCGCCGTTGTACCAAACGAAGTTCGAGTAGGTGATGGTTTCCTTGATGTTGCCGTAGTTGACGGGAAGGATTTGGTCGTAAACCACCGCGTAGAAGTTGCCGGAGATTTCTTGAGATTCGCCGTTCGCGTCGGTGAAGGTGAATTTCTTGAACCAATATCTGCCATCGACCGCTTCGTATTTTTCTTTGTCGAAAGTCGCGTCGACTCTGACGTGGTCGCCTTCGCCACCGGGAACGCCGTCGCCGTCGTAGTCAAATCCCGCAACGACGAAAATGGGATCGTCATAGTAGAGCGCTTGGTTTGCGAAGTTCGCCGCGTTGCCCATCTTCATATCGCCGTAGAAGGGCACGTTGTACACGCGGAGGAAGCCTTCGACGTCGTCGATGAGCGTATCGGTGTAGGACGTTTTGAGGCCTGTGCCTTCGTCGCCTGCCGAATTATAACGATAATAGGAAAGTTGAGTCTTGTAATCTTTCACTTCTATCGCACTGTTGAGTTCGCTTGCCTCGATTGCGATTTCGTCCACTTTCGCGGAATAGATCGCGTCGATGACGAACACGGGCACGAGAAGGACCACGAGCATAACCGCTATCACGACCATCGCTTTCGAGTGACGATTTTTGATTGCGATATTGCAGATGATTTGCACGAGTCCTATAACGACCCAAATTGCAAGTGCAATCCATACGCTATACATTGCCGGGGAATTGAAGAACACCTTGATCATCGCGCTGAGAGCCGCGTCGCTACCGTCCCCTGCGAACGGGAATCGTCCGTAGATTTGGGACGCAAGCGTCATAACAGCGAGAAGAAGAATGGGCATTCCGAGACAATAATAGATGACTTTCAACGTACGGAAAAGTTTTGCTTTCTTGATTCGTTGCTCCATAAAATTCTCCTTTTTCAAGATAAAAAGCCTTTTTGCGCCCCGCGAGCGAGGCAAAGACCTCTATCATTTTTGCTACATTATATTTTATGTTAATTATTATATCACATATGGTTTACATTTTCAATATCAAATTTCAACTATTTTGTCATAACCATATTTTGTGTGATTTAACCGACAAAAACACAAAAAAAGTGTGGTAAGTCGGCATTGACTATCTTTTGAAAGAGGGATATAATTTTAGTAATAAATACGGCACCTGCTGTGATAAAAGGAGAGATTATGTCTTACATCAGTGAAGTCATTGAGCAAACCGAACTGAAGAACCCCGGTCAACCTCAGTTTATGCAAACTGTGAAAGAAGTCCTCACCTCGATTGCCCCCGCAGTCGAACAAAACGAGAAACTCTTCCGCAAAAACGTCATTCTCGAAAGACTCGTCGAGCCCGACCGTCAAATCATCTTCCGCGTACCTTGGATGGACGATAACGGCGTGCAACACGTAAATCGCGGATTCAGAATCCAATTCAACAACGCAATCGGACCTTACAAGGGCGGTCTTCGTTTCCAAAAGGACGTCACCCTCGACACCATGAAGTTCCTTGCGTTCGAACAAACTTTCAAAAACAGCCTCACTTCCCTTCCTATGGGCGGCGGTAAAGGCGGCAGCGATTTCGACCCCGCGGGAAAATCCGACGACGAAATCATGCGTTTCTGCCAAAGTTTCATGAACGAACTCTATCGTCATATCGGTCCCAACATGGACGTTCCCGCAGGCGATATGGGCGTGGGCGGCAGAGAAATCGGCTACCTCTTCGGTCAATATAAGAAAATCGTAGGCGACTATGAAAACGGCGTTCTCACCGGAAAAGGCCGTTCCTTCGGCGGAAGCCTTATCCGTCCCGAAGCAACCGGTTTCGGAGCAACCTATTTCCTCGAAGAAGTTCTCCGCCATGAAGGTCAATCCATCGAAGGCAAAACCTTCTGTCTCTCCGGTTTCGGCAACGTCGCCTGGGGCGCAAGCAAGAAGATTAGCGAACTCGGCGGAAAAGTCGTCACCCTCTCCGGTCCCGACGGATATATCTACGACAAAGACGGCGTAAGCGGTGAAAAGGTGGACTACCTCCTCGAAATGAGAGCGTCCAACCGCAACAAAGTCAAAGACTACGCGGACAAATTCGGTTGCGACTTCGTCGAAGGCAAAAAGCCTTGGGGCAACGTCAAAGCAGACGTCTATATGCCCTGCGCGCGCCAAAACGAAATTCTTCTCGAAGATGCGGAAGCAATGGTTAAAATGGGCGTACCCATCCTCAACGAAGTTTCCAACATGCCCACCACCAACGAAGCGCTTGCATATCTCCAATCCCACGGCGTACTCGTTGCCCCCTCTAAGGCGGTCAACGCGGGCGGTGTTGCGACGAGCGGTCTCGAAATGAGCCAAAACAGCGAACGTCTCTCTTGGACGGCAAGCGAAGTCGACGCACAACTCAAAGGCATCATGAAAGGTATCCACACTCAAATCTGCGACGCACTCGACGCATACGGAATGGATTACAACCTCGTTGCCGGTGCGAACCTCGCGGGCTTCAAGAAAGTCGCCGACGCAATGGTCGCACAAGGTATCTACTAAGATTTTAGGACGCATACGAAAACGCGCTCGATTGAGCGCGTTTTTCATTTATCGTCGGTTTATCTTTTCTTTTTGTGCCGTTAAACTTCTTTTTCGGGAATTTCGCGCACGTATTCTTCATCGTACAAACACTTCGGCGCGTCAGTCGCAACTTCCTTGCGGAAAAGTTTTTTCACGAGCGGAATTATATCCAATTTGTCCGTCAAATTGTCCGTCAAAAGGAGCAAGGACGGCACCACGAAAAGCACGACGAGCATAGACGTGAGCGTGCCTACGCCGAGAAGATTTCCAAGCCCCGCGACTACCCCCGACGAGGCAAGTCCCAGCGTAAATCCCGTCACGGTGAGAATTATACCCGAAGTGATAATGGTCGGGAATACGGCGTTTTCGGAGGCTGCCATTGCCTCGAATTTGGACACGTACAAATGTTTCGTCGTTTTGTAGCGGTTGGTGAGGACTATTGCATAGTCTATAGTCGCGCCCATTTGCACCGCGCTGATGATGAGATAGCCGATGAAACTTATCGAATTGCCCGCAAGGAAAGGTATCACGAAGTTTATCCAGATACCGCCCTGTATCGCAAGCACGAGTATGACGGGCAAGCCGAGATTGCGGAAGGTGAAGAGCAAAATAATTAGGACGAAAACTATCGTGAACACGCTGACGAACGTATTGTCTCTCGGGAAGAACTCAGCCATGTCGTAGCAAACGACGCTTTCGCCCGTGATATAAAAGTCCTCGTAATAATTGCCGAGATTTTCTTTGAGGTCTGTAATGAGCGCGAAGGTTTCGTCGCTTTCGATGCCCGTCGTTACGTTGAAAGTGAGGCGAGTGTAGGTTTCGCTTTCAAGATTGTTTTTCGCGAACACGAGTTGCCCGAGCATATCCTTATAATCGCCGAGGAGCGAAGAAATGCTATCGTCCTCATATATATAAACGAGCAAATCCACTACCCTGATTGCGGTATCCGCGGAGTTTTCAATGCCGTTCGCCTCGCAATAACCGCCGTAAATTTCATTCACAAAATTGTTCACGAGAGTAGTCATAGAACCGCCCATCATTCCGCTTGCCAAAGTCTTGAATTCGTCCTTCGTCAACGCATCGGTGAGGTAGATATGTTCCACTCCGTCGGGGAGGGTTATGCCCTCCATTTGAGAGGCAATATCTATGCAGGACAGCCCCGTTACGGAGTCTATCTCGTCCCGACTCATAACGTACTCCGCCATTTTTCTTTCTTGTTCGCCGTCCCCCTTGGGCACGATTACGACGAGGGAGTTAAGGGTGCCGAAACCGCCCTCTTGCACCGCCTCTTGACCTACAACGATTTTACTGCCGCCATTCATATTGAATGCATAGGTGTTATACGACTGCCCTACTGCGGACAAGACTATCAACACGATGAACACGGGGACGATAATCTTTCTGCCCTTTATGACTTCGCGGGCGGGTTTCAGCACGGACGGCACGAAGTTTTTGTGCTTGGATTTCATCAGCGGTTTGTCGAAAAGCACGAGGAGTGCGGGCATCAAGAATATGACCGCCACCAAACTTGCAACGATGCTCTTCGCGAGGGAAAGTCCGATTTCCACGCCGATGGGCAAGGACATAAACATCAAGGACGCAAGCCCGCCTATAGTCGTCAAGGAACTGGACAAAATCTCGACGACGCCCTTAGACAATGCGTTTACGGTGGCGTCTTCCGCGCTATCCGTGAGCGCGCGTTCTTCCATAAAGCGGTGCAAAAGTATTATCGAATAATCGAGAGAGAGTGCCAGTTGCAACACCAACGACACGAGATTGGACACGTAGGATATGCCGTTAAACAGCACGTTGGTGCCCATATTGAGTGCGATAGAACACCCGAAAACCAAAATCATCGGCACGAGTTCAAAATACGTCTTGGACGTGAAGAATAGCATGACGAGAATGATAATCACGATGACGACGCCGATTTTGATTATGCTCTCCTCTGTTTCGAGTTTGGTAAAATACGAGTATGCGGACTGCCCCGTGTAATAGGCGTCTTTGTCGTCGAGCAAGTCGAGTATTTTCTCGGTGGTCTCGAACGCTTCCGTCGTGGAATCGTAATCGCTGAGAGACACAGTGTAAAGGGCGTTGCCGTTGCGGTAGTTTTCGCTTTCAACGTAGGTTACCGTCCCGACGCCGTCTATAGATGAAAGTTCGTTTTGCACAGCCACGGCGTCCTCTTTCGAGAGGTTCTTGACCATGACGTACATCATACCCTTGTCGTCGAACTCTTCTTTGAGCAAGGACATCGCGCGATTGGCGTCGCTCTCCTCGGGGAGGTAGGACGAGAGGTCGTATTGCACGTCGATTTTCGGAATTAGGCAAACGCAAAGAATAGTCAGCGCCGCAAAAAGCACTACGAATACCCACTTATATTTCACGACGAAAGTCGCAAACGCATTAGATATTTTGCTCACTCCCACAAATTTTTTGTCCATTTTCGATTACTCACTTGTGTATTTTATGGAAATAGTGTGCTATAAAATGCAGAAAAAAACAAAAGTATAAAAGAAGGTTTTTTATTTTATACAAATAAAAAGGAAGTGTGTAATGTTAACCCCGCCGAAAAGAAAATATACCAAAACGCAACGCTTCATACTCAACGCCTATTTCGGACTCCTCGAAGAAAAAGAGGACGACGAAATCAGCATCAGCGAGATATGCGAACGCGCGGAAGTCGTGCGCAAGACGTTCTACAACAACTTTTCGTCAAAAAACGACCTTCTCGGCTTCGGCATAAACTTCTTCCTCGACAACTGGGAACCCGCTTCCCTCATCTCGGAGCAGACCATGCCCGAAGTATATCGTTCCGCATTCGAACTCATCGACAGCAGACGAGAGTTATTTTTGTTGTTGCTCAAAAGAAATCTCTACAAAATCGCGGAAGAAAAACTCACCGAATACTGCCTCGAACATTGGCAAATCAATCAAATAGTACCCTTCCCGAACAGCTTTTCGGAGTACTACGTGCCCGCAATGATTTCCGCATTCGTCAGCATACTCACCACTTGGATAGAGCGCGGATTTGCCGAGAGCATAGACTATATGGTCGCCCTTACGGACAAACTCATCCAAACCTCGGACACCTTCCCCAAGAATGAGGTGTAGTGCGATAACGCCCGCCCATACCGTCATTGCATTCCGTCTCCGAAAAAGTGTAGTGCAAACAAAACTATTATGTCATTGCGAGTAACGAAGTTACGTGGCAATCCCCCGGAAGGGCACCGCTAAACTTGCCGTTAGGCAAATATAACTTCCCGAAGGGAAATATAACTGCGTATGCAATATCACTTTGCGTAAGCAAAATATAACTAATTGCCGTTTCGCTTCCGCGAGATTCCCACGCTTCGCTCGGAATGACATACTGAACTGCTTTCACCAGCCTGTCATTCAGAGGAGTACGTTAGTACGACGAAGGAATCTCTTGGAAAGGCACCGCTTTTCTCTACTAAGAACACTTCAAATAAATTGGTGCGAATAACGCCCTATTTCTATTTCTCGGAAATTGCAGACTTAAACTTCTCTTTTAAGTCTTGTTTTTCTTCGTCGGTCAAAGTGCCGATATATGCACAAATTACGGTTTTACCTGTCGAAATCAACGCTTTATCGTTCATTTTTGCCAAATCGTCCGCGCTTTGAGGGATGCCGACTCTTGCGCCTAAGTCTTGCAAAATAAGCACGGCGTTGAGGCGGTTTTCACTGATTTTATAGGACGCACACATACGCGCCTTGCGTGCGGGATTCATATTTGATATAAACCTCTCTCCCGCAATCTCTTCCTCATAAAAACGAACTATATTCTCCCCCGCCATTTCGGTTATACTGCCCGCCGTAGCCGTTCTCGCCGGGGACGTTTGCGCTCCGATTATCGCTACACAGAGGACTAATATCGCCGTCAAAACCGTAGAAAATCTCGTCAAATTCTTTTTCATATTTCCTCCGCGGGTAGGTTGTGCAAAAAAAATGCGAATATTCTTGAAAATTGGGTATTGACGAATCGCTATTTATAATATATACTTAAATAGTAAACTATTATATAGTTAGCAAAAAAGAAAAAGGAAAATTATGTAGGAGGGCTAAAAATGCCAAACAACAACGTCACTATTGACCAATTGAAAGCAAAGGCAAAAGAACTGCGTATCAATATCATTGAAACCACGTTCAACGCCACGTCCGGTCACATCGGCGGCTCGCTTTCTGCAGCGGATATGCTTGTTGCTCTCTACTTCAAATACTTGAACGTAGACCCCAAGAATCCCGACATGCTTGAAAGAGACCGTTTCATTATGTCCAAAGGCCACTGCGCACTCGGATACGTCCCCTGTCTTGCTATGAGAGGATATCTTGACATCGAAGAAGTCAAGACCAAATTCAACAAGACCGGTTCTGCGTACGGCATGCACCCGGATAGCAAAAAGATCAAAGGCTGCGACGCCTCCACCGGTTCCCTCGGACACGGACTTCCTATGGCAGTCGGTATGCTCCTCGGACTCCGCCTCAAGAACGTCGACAGCAAAGTGGTCGTCATGACCGGCGACGGCGAATGCCAAGAAGGCTCCAACTGGGAAGCAGCGATGGCAGCGGCACACTTCAAACTCAACAACCTCATTTGGATAATCGACCGCAACAAACTCGAAATCGACGGACCCACCGAAGAAGTCATGGGACTCGAACCCCTCGACAAGAAAGTGGAAGCGTTCGGCTTCAAGTGCATTAAGTGCAATGGTAACGATATGGCAGACGTAGACAGAGCGCTCGCAGAAGCATGGGCAGGCGCGGATCGTCCTATCTGCATTATCTCCAGCACCACCAAGGGCGCAGGCGTCCCCGATTATCAAGGAAAAGTCACCAGCCACTACATCTCGTTTGGCGACAACCACAAAGATCTCGAGCCGATCATTGATTACATCAACAAGACCGACTCCGCAGACTTCATGAAATAAGGAGGAACACTATGGGAACTGCATGGAATGCATATGATGCAAACAAAATGTCGGCAGGCAAAGCCTTCGGACAAGCACTCGCAGAAATAGCGGCAAACGATCCCCGTATCGTAGCAGTAACCGCTGACCTTGCAAAATCCACCAACACCGGTGTGTTTGGTGCACAATTCCCCGACAGAATGTTCAACGTCGGTATCGCGGAACAAAACCTCTTCGGCGTGGCGGCAGGCCTTGCAAAAGTCGGTTTTATCCCCTTCGCGTCCACGTTCGCGATCTTCGCTTGCCTCCGTGGCGGTGAACAAATCAGAACGGACTGCGCATATCAAAAACTCCCCGTCAAAGTCATCGCGACCCACGGCGGACTCTCCTTCGGCGCGGCAGGCACGACCCACCACTGTATCGAGGACTTCGCAATCATGCGCGCAATCCCCAACATGACCGTCGTTATCCCCGCAGACGCATATGAATGCTCCAGAGCAATCAAAGCGTGCGTCAACGTCAACGGACCTTTCTATCTCCGCGTCGGCAGAGGTATGGAACCTCTCCTTCACAACAGCGAAGACGAATTCGAGTTTGAAATCGGCAAAGCGATGAAACTCAAAGACGGCAACGACATCACCATTATCGCATGCGGCGTTCCTACCCGTGACGCACTCATCGCAGGCGAAATGCTCGACGAACAAGGCGTTTCTGCACAAGTCATCAACATGCACACCTTGAAACCCGTCGACAAAGAAGCAATCATCGAAGCGGCAGTCAAGACCCGTCGTATCGTCACCGTTGAAGAACACAACGTCATCGGCGGACTCGGCGACGCAGTTGCGGCAACCCTCGCGGAAAGCGGCAAGAGATGCATCCTCACCAAGATCGGTATCCCCGACGAATACGGTCCTATCGGCAAGCCCGAAGATTTGTATGCCATGTACAAACTTTCCAGCCAAGGCATCATGGAAACCGTTATGGAACTCATGGGCAAGGAAATCGAAGAAGACGATTGGACTGACGAAGACTAACGGAGGTGTAGTATGAAAGCAAGCGAACAAGATGTCTTGACTACACAGATATATTTCCAAGCGGCGTTCCCCGCCCTTCGCGTCCCTCTCGAAGAAGACCCCAAACAGGTCAAAGCATTCGAGAAAATCAATGCGGTAGTCGAATTCCGCGCAGCGGATGACGAACACCCCCTCGCCTGCTACATAGTCTTCCTCACCGAAGATATGGCGGCACAATCCAAAGAAGGCAAACGCTTCAAAGTCTATCAAGGCGAATACCCCGGTTTCATCGAGATGGCGGACGGCAGCAAGTACGAAAAACTCTCTGTTACCAAAATGTACTTCAAGTCCATCAAGAGCCTCCTCGGTGTCTTCAAAGGTAACTCCCCTCTCGAAATGCTCGGCATAGTCGCGCCCCTCGTGAAGAATATCTTCAAGCCCGCGACCCTCAAATTCCTCTTCCTCATGCTCACGCTGATGAAGACCATGCCGAACTTCGTCCCCGAAGCGGATCAACCTTGGGAACAATATCTCAAAGTCAAATTGTCCCTCTACCTCATCACCAGAGCGCTTTCCGTAGCAAACAAACTCGGTTGGCCCACCATGAGCGAATGGACTTTGAAACAACCCGATAGAACTTACCTCTTCGAGGTCGGTCCTACCAAAGACAAAGACGGCAACGAAATCTATCCTGCTATCTACGCAAACCTCCGCGTCAAAAACGGCAACACCAAAGCGGGCAAGAAGAACGTCAAGTACCCCTTCGTTCTCTTCAAGTTCCCCACCCCGGACGACTGTATCGCGGTTCTCACCGACAAATACGGCTTCGTCGGAGCAGTTGAAAGAGGTTGCGTGCAAATCGTTGGCGCAGGCGACAGCTATGCGGTTCAATTCAACAGCATTATGACCACCTGCCAAAACATGCTCGTCCCGTCCAAACTCGTCAAATAAGACGACGCACTCAAACCAAAACACCGTCCTCACGGACGGTGTTTTTATTTTGTCTGAGACCCCATTCTCGGAGATTCCCGCGCTTCGCTCGGAAATGATATAGAAAAAATCCCGACCGAAGTCGGGATTTTCGTGTTTTAGGAATTCATTACTTGATGTAATTCGCGTTGGGGTGTGCCGCTCTGACAATCTTGTACGCTTCGTCTGCGACTTCCCAAGTGTATTGGATGTCTTCGTCGCTGATTGCGGAGTTGACAAAGTGGTTGTGGTGAGAAGTGAAGAATACACCGCGTTTGACGCATTCCGCAACCCATTCTTGATGGAGAATAGTGGAGGGGAAGTCGTTCTTCAAGCGGAGATAGAACATGCCGGGTTCGCCGGTGACGGAGAGGTCGAAACCGTTGTCTTTTGCGATTTCTTTGAGGCCGTCGGTCATCTTCTTACCCTTCTTCGCGTTCTCTTCGGTCGCATTGGTTGCAAGAGCCTTGTTGAGGGTTGCGATACCTGCCGCGAAAGGAACGGCGGAGAGCCAGTAACTGCCGGTGTATGCGATATCGGAAGTGGCGTTGAGGAGGTGTTTCTTGCCGCAGAGGCAGGACACGTTGTAGCCGTTTGCGATTGCTTTGCAGTAGCATGCGATATCGGGTTGGAAACCGTACTTATGTGCGGATCCGTGAATATCGATACGGAAACCTGCGCGGACGTCGTCGATGATGAGGACTACGCCGTACTTGTCGCAGATTGCGCGAATCTTTTGCCAATAGCCTTCTTCGGGAAGCACGTTGTCGCAGAAGTTGCCGTGCATATAAGGAGTAGAGATGAAGCCCGCGATTTGTCCGGGGTACTTTTGGCAAAGTGCCTCGAATTGTTCGGGGTGATTCCAATCGATATAGAGGTTGTTGACGAGGTCTTCTTCGGTGACGCCGCTGTAGCCGAGTTTTTGCATCCAAGGAGCAACGCCGTGATAGTAACCTTTGGTGAGGACGATTTTTTTACGATGGGTGTATGCACGAGCAATCATGACCGCAAATTGAGTTGCGTCGCCGCCGTTCTTTGCAAAGAACGCCCAATCCGCCATTTCGATGGTGTCGCAGACTTTTTCTGCGAAATCGATGGTGATATCGGAAATGAGAGTGGTGCAGTCGCCTTTCTTTCTCTGCTCTGCCGCCGCCGCGTCGACGTCGGGATCGTTGTAGCCGAGGTAGTTGGGGCCGTATGCGCACATCCAGTCGATGATGCGGTTGCCGTCGATATCATAAATATATGCGCCTTGTGCGTGGGACATATAAAGAGGATAACTTTGGACGGGGATCATGCAGCCTTCAGAGGGGCCGAGGTGTCCGTAAATGCCTGCCGGGATAACGTTCAACGCGCGTTTGAAGGTTTCTTGGCTTTTTGTTACGTCTATAATTTTCTTGGGTTCGTATTGAAGATTCATAATTTCACTCCTTATGCAAGATATTCGCTGACGACGTTGAGAAGTTTTGCGACTTGTTCAAGCATATCGACTGCGCCGAAGACCGCGAAGTCACCGCTGCCCATTCCGCCGAAACTGGACGCTTCGCCGTTGAGGATCTTGTGTGCGAATTCGAGGCAAGAGAATCTCATAGTTGCTTTGGGGTCTTTCAAGCCGCCTTTTGCCGCATAGAGTTTGTGATTGCGAACGTTGAAGTTGATCGCGGGACCGGTTTCGCCGATGCAGCAAAGGATGGTGCCGTCTTCTATACGGTTCGCGCACGCCTTGCCGACGAAGTCGCTGTTCGCGATTTCCGCCATTGCGAAGAACGCGGTGTACGCGGTGAGGACGGTGTTGATTTCAAAGTATTGAGGATCCGCAAGGAGTTTGTCCTTCTCTTCGGGCTTCGGTTGGAGATAATAAGCCATTCTGTCGGTGAGTTGCATGAATTCTTTGAGCAAGAAGCCGACTTTGAAGACGTTGTAGAAAAGCGGAATGGTGTTTTCGCCGTCAATGAGCTTGTTGAAGTGTTCGGGAGAGGTGAAATAAAGTTTCAAAGAAGATTTGCCCTTGCCTCTGGTGAAAGTGCATTTGCCGTCTTTGAACGCGATCACCGCGCTGCCGACTTCGGGAACGTTGAACTCAACCGCGATGGGTTTGATGTTCTTCGCTATCTCTTTGGATACGGGATCCAATTCGCAAAGATCTTCGAGGTTGCGGAGAATCGCAAACAAATTAATCTTTGCTTTTGTGATATTGTCCATAATTTCCTCCTTTATGCGCAAACGAGGTATCGCCTACGCTACAAATACTATACTATAAATAATAATACAATAAGTTTGGAGATATGTCAATAGTTAACTTTTTCATAAAAAATGCAAAATAACGAACATTTTTCGTTTTTTTGATGAAAAAGTATAAAATCGGCGCGTTTTTAGAAAATGCGCCGATTTTGATATGAGCATGAAATTATAACTTTTGGTCACCGAAAGCAATAAATCCCTTTTTTCGCATAAATTCGGACACCGCAAGAGATACGACGGCGGGAATTACGAACATTGTGAGGATTATCGCCAAGGCTATTTGCCATGCGGGAATGAATCCCGACGACGCCTCTATCGCGCCGAATACGCCGACGAGTCCGGACGTTCCCATTCCACCGCCCGACGCGTTGCATCGAAGTCCCATAAGGACGGCTACGAGCCCGCTGAATACGCTTGCGACGATTTCGGGAATCATAATGCGCGGTTTACGCATAATGTTGGGGATTTGGAGCATAGACGTCCCTATGCCCTGCGAAATGAGCCCGCCTACCCCGTTTTCGCGGAAACTTGCAACGGCAAAGCCTACCATATGCGCCGCGCAACCGGCAACCGCCGCACCGCCCGCTATTGCGAGTGCGTCCGCATACTCCGCGGGAACCGCGGCGGCAACCGAAATCCAGATTGCCGCGGACGAAGTCGGCATGGTGAGCAAAATTCCCATAATCACCGCCACAAAAATGCCGACGATAATCTTGACGGCCACGCCCGCTTGAATTGCAAGCGCAATGCCGATGCCGAGAAGTTCGATAAGACGAATGAACGGCCACGCAAGGAAAATTCCGCCGAAGGACAAAATCATCATTCCGAGGGGAATTAATATAATATCTAACTTGGTTTTTCCCGCGTATAAGCCCGCCGTTTCAACGGTAAAGACCGCGACGACGTATGCACCTATAGGATTGCCCGGTGCACCGAAAGCAAGCGTAAAAGCGGTGTCTGCCACGAGTGCGTTTACGAGGTTCCCGGCGAATGCGCCTATCAAACCCGTAACGGCTGCGGTGAAAACGACGAGAGGTTTTGCGCCGAGTTTGTTTGCAATGCCGATGCCTATACCTGCGCCCATGAGCATTTTCGCCATGCTTGCGATATAGCCGAGCACGCGCGCAAAGGAGTTATTTCCGCACCAAGACGCGATTTGTGCAAGGATAGTGCCCGCAATAAGGGTGCAGAAAAGCCCTTGCGCCATTCCGGTGAAAGCGTCGATGAAATATCTTTTGAAGATTTTTTTGATTTTTTCGGTGGGAGTCGGTGGGAGATTAGGCTCGTTTAGATAGCCTAAAACGCCTTGTTTTTCAGTTTCTTCGTTAAGTGTTGTTTGATCCAATATCGTCCTCCAAGAGTAGAGACGCAGCGGTCACGGACAGCGAAAACAGCCGTTCTATGTCCTCTCTGCGGACGGTTTCCGCACTTGCATCGAAGTCCTTTGCAAATACGGTAGCCGAAGAAACGTTTGACTTATTAAATGCGTTTGATATAAAGCCGTGCATACAGCCGAGTTTTTCTTTGAAGGTTGCGTAGTGCTCTACGACGACGGGGATATTCTGCAACTCTGCGGAACGAACGAGTGCGCTTCGGACGATTTCGGACGTCTTGATTTTGCGTAGAGCGTCGCTTTCGGGAACGACGAAATCACCGCCGACTATCTCCCCTATCGCAAGCACTTTCGCACCGCCGAATTCGGGATGCGCCTCTACAAACGCCCTGCTCCCGCCGTGCGCGGAGTTCTCTCCGCCAAAAGATGCGAATATAAGGCGCACATCGTCGGGGAGCAAATGCGGATTTTCCGCAAAGTATGCGTAGGTTGCAAGTGCGACGGAAGTCGAAATCCCGCCGTTGTCGCGCACGTATTTGTGCGAATGCGAATAAAATGTACCGAGCATCGCTATTCCGGTAATCGACGATAGCGTACCGATTAGAATAAACGACGTGGTCTTTGCGACGGTGTCCACGCCTAACGCCATTCTAAGCACAGCAAACAACACGAACGTAAAAAGGGAAATCGGCACGACCGCCATAACGACTTTGCGGAATTTGTCGAAGTCGGTAACACGGGAGCCGTAGACGTTGTCGTGGCTTGCGCAAATAATCAAAGTGCGTTCCTTGCTCTTCTCGCAAACGCTCGGTGCGCGCTCGCTGACGACGTTGTACGAAACCTTAACGGGCAGAAGTCTTTCGAGTTTTCCGCCCTCTCCGAGGAATAGCAATCCGAATACGCCTACCCCCGCCAAAAACAACACGAGGGACACAAGCGTAATCAGCACCCCCGCAATATTTCCAAACGCAAAGGATACCAGATACAGCACGAGACAAAGAGCGTACCAGCCCGAAAGGAGTATGCAACTTCCCCTACCCGCCAACGGATGCGCCTTGTACGCCTCGAGACGCACGTTTGCGCTCGTTTCCGCGTGCAGACGGTCTCGGATTAACCGCGCGGTCGCAGTCTCCTCTCTCGTCGCCGTGAGCCTTGCCTTGCGTTCCGCAAGTTCCGCGCAAAACTCCTCGGCGAAATCGCAAGCGTCCACGACGTCCTGCGCGCTTGCGAAAACGATATTTTCGGTTTTGACGGTTGCGTTTTCTTCCATAGAAAGC
Source organism: uncultured Bacteroidaceae bacterium (assembly GCA_964563025.1). Lineage (GTDB taxonomy): Bacteria > Bacillota > Clostridia > Christensenellales > CAG-917 > RGIG4097. The sequence goes on from CAZLVK010000002.1 coordinate 69,644, forward strand.
ATTATACAACAATGTGGGCGGTTTTTCAAGTATATTTCAAGGGCGCCGTCGTCGCTTTCAAGAAAGCGAAATAAATCGTAGTGCGTGTGCTTTAATCTAAAGTTCCCCCTTTCCTCACGTGTGGTTGCTTATGCGGCGAAGCCGTCTGCGATTTTTCAAAGAAAAATCGTTCTGACGGCACTTGCAACGCAACTTCTCCGCAACGAAAATTTTTTGCTTCAACTCTTACTCACTGCGTAACTCATTTTTCAGTTCCGCAAAATTTTCGTTTTGGTTAAATAAGGTGCGCTTCCGCGAGATTCCTTCGTCGTGCTAACACACTCCTCTGAATGACAGAAAAAGCAAGTGCAAACTCATATTGTCATTCCGAGCGAAGCGTGGGAATCCCCTGGAAAGGCACCACTAAACTTGCCATAGGCAAATATAACTTTTTGACAGCGTCAAAAAATATAACTGCGTAGCAATATCACTTTGCGCAAGCAAAATATAACTGCCGTAGGCAATATAACACAAAAAAAGCACTCCCGAAGGAGTGCTTTTTGTGTTGTTGTTAAGTCAAAGACTTATTCTGCGATTTCAGGTTCCGCTTCTCTTGCAATGTAGAGGAGTACCCAATTGCCGTTCGTGTCGGAGAATTGATAGTTGCCGTTGAAGTATTCGGAAATTTCATCAGAGTATTCAGCCGCTGTGTAGGTGGGTGCTTCTTCTTTTGCGGTGATGCTTGCGGTGAGGTTGAGAGAAATCTTACCTGCATTTTCGCCACCGGTCGTCACGTCGATTGCGATTTCGGGCTTATCGGAGACAGTAATCTTCACAAGGCTGCTGAGGAGGTTGATGATGGAGTTGTCATTTGCAACCCACGCACTGCCCGCAAAGGTCTCTGCAATCCAGCTTTCGTTTTCAGCATCGAAGAGACCGCCGATCTTCTTGCTCGTAGAACCGAACACGAATTGTTGAAGAGTCGTAGGACCGTGACCGTCTGCGAAGATGCCGGTGAGAACGTTTTCTGCATCAACATCGAGCACGACTTCACCGTCAGCCGTTCTGCTGAGTGCGTTAGAAACTGCAACGACTATCTTTTGGATGCTTGCGATCCAGACATAGTTGCCGTCTTCATCCTTATCGGAATAGGTGCCGTCCTTGCTGACGTACTTGACTTCTTCTGCATCCGCTGCGGACACTCCGTAGGAAGGCTCGCCGCCGAAGAGGCTAGTGAAGAGATCAACGAGGTCGATTTGTTTGATGATTGCACCGTGGAAGTTGGCGGCGTCATAGGTGAAGGTTGCGCCTTCTGCTACGATTGCATCGGCGTTTGCAAAGCTCTCGGTGTAGAGCACGTTTGCAAGCGCAAGTGCCGCGTCTTGGAGAGCAGTGCTGTTTTTAACGAAGACTTTAACTGCGCCTTCGGTGGCTTCGGTGACGTTCTCCTCTTCGCCTTTGTCATATTGACCGTTTTTGTTTGCGTCAACGTACCAAACGTCGCTGCCGACAAGTGCTTTGACTGCGTAAGGCATCACATAGTTGCCGAAAGATTCTACGACGGATTGTTTACCACCATCGGTGAATGTCACGGTGTTGTCAACGGTGAGCACGATTTCGCCATAGTTTTCCATGCCTGCGGTTGCGCCGTAGGTTGCTTTGACGATTTCTTTAGTATTATAAGTCACGACTGCTTGAAGAGCGGTCTTGTTGTCGGTGTGGTTGAGAAGGTCGATGCAACCTTTGAGTTCGATGCCGTAGGTGCCGTTGAAGTTGTAGTTGCCCATAACGAGTGCGTCGTCTGTGAGTTCTGCACTGAGAGCAAGGTCAAATTCAAAGTAATCCGCATAGTCTTCGGGATCCATTCCGAAAGTGCTTTGCGCGCTTTCTTCGGTGACAGTGTCGAGGTTGTGGAATCTAAGGCGGTTGATGTTGATGCCGATTTCGAAGGTTTCTTCTGCGTCACTATCGAGTGCGATACCGACGTTGATTGCGGCGCCGTTGAGTTTCTCGTTTTCGTCAAGAGTGTATTGAAGTTCGAGTTTTGCGAGAGACAAGTCGGAGATCATGGTGCCGATGTGGCTGTCTTCGTGATATGCCAATTCGGTGTCTTCAGCATCTAATTTGCCGTCTCCGTCAACGTCAACGTAGTAGTCTTTGCCACTGTTGCCGAGGAGCATAGGCACAAAACTCCAAACTGCGTCGAGAGGTGCGGAGTAGATGGTGTTGTCTCCGTCTGCCGTGGTGGTGCAGGGGAAGACGCTGTTGTCCGCATCTTCGCCGGTAAGCATTCCACCGAGGCTCATGAGGAGTGCGAGCACGCCGTCGTCAAGGCTTGCGCCTTCGGGGAGAAGCAAACTGATGGACGAGAGCAACTTGTTGAGGTCGAGGTTGAACATGCCGGTGATGGAGTTGATGAGACCGGTAAGTCCCCAGCTGCTACCCATATCCTTTGTGAAGGAGGTGATGATGTCGTCAACGCTCATGTTGCTGAGAACCTCTTTGCCAAGGAAACCGTCGATTGCTTCTGCCCAAGTGCCGTTGAAGCCTGCGTCAAAACCAACTTTGAAATTCGCTACGGTGTCGCCGTAGGACCAATCGATGTATCCCACGTACGGATCGTTCAAGAAATAATAAATCGTGAGCCAGTTGTTATCCGTGTCGCCGGTGAGGTCGTGGATTTTCACTTTGGCTGCGGTATTTGCGTTGTCGTCTCTGTCGAGAATCGCGTAAATGTCAATGCCGAGATTGATGATTTCGTTGTCCTTGTTGGTCACTCCGAGGCCGAGGCTGAGTTCGAGACCGATGTCGTCATTTGCGCCGATTGCTTCGGAGCCGATGACGGATGCGCCGTTCCAAAGTTTCTCGAAGAAGTCCGCGGTCGTCACTTGTCCTGCAGAGGGAGTAGGAGTCGGTTTAACGGGCTTTTTACCGCTATCCGTTTTGCCGGGATCGTCGCCGGTATCGTCTCCGCCGTCGTTGTTACATGCAACGAGAGCAAACACGAGGACGAATGCGAGCACCAAAACCAACAGTTTTTTGATGTCAAACTTTTTCATAATTATCCTCCTATGAAAAATGCTGTGTTGTTGTTTTTTTGTTAGTGTGTGATTGGGTTACAAGTTGATACGTATTTATTATAATCTATCGGGCAAAAAGTGTCAATAAGGAAATTTTGTATATCTAACATACTTAATATATAATAATGGGGATTTGGGGTGCGCGACGCACACCGCTAAACTTGCCGAAGGCAAATATAACTTCTCGAAGAGAAATAAAGTGTAGCGCTTATATCCTAATCTAAATTTCCCCTTTCCTCACGTGTTTTCCCAATCGACGTTCCCCCTCTACGGGGAACCCACGTCGACCGCTTGCGCGGGGGACAACACTCGGTTTCGCGCAAGTGAACGTTCCTCGTTATGCCACTGCGCTTTGTGCGCACCGCTACGCGAACCCAATGTGCGCAGTCGCTTGTACTGCACGACTCCGCTCAACACTCGCTGGCTCGGCGCGTCGCGCCTCGAGTTCCGTCTCCGAAAGAAAGCAGTCCGTGCTTAAGAACGCTCCGAAAAATTGATTGCGAATAACACCCGAATATAACTTTACTCGCGCAAAGTTATAACGACAACAACTTCGCCGCATCATAAGCAACTAATACCCGCCGGTGATTGAGAGCACCTCCCCCGTCACGTAGGGTGCGGAGAGGAGATACTCGACGGCTTTCGCGACCTCGTCGGGGGTGCCGAGACGTCCGACGGGGATTGTGGCAATGAAATCTTTGATTTCGGAGTCCGAATACTCGTGCATCATATCCGTATCGATTGCACCGGGAGCGACGGCGTTGACCGTTATTCCCGACGGAGCAAGTTCTTGTGCAAGCGCCTTGGTGAGCCCTATCACTCCCGCTTTCGAGGCGGAGTATGCCGTTTCCATACTTGCGCCGTTCACTCCCCACATAGAGGAAATATTGACAATTCTGCCAAATCCCGCGCGTATCATATCGGGGACGAACTCTCTCGTCACGAAGAAAACGCCGTCGAGATTGATGCCGATCACCTTCTTCCAGTCGTCGTCGGAGATGTCTTGGAAGAGTTTGGACGAGGAAACGCCCGCGTTGTTGACGAGCATATTGATTTTGCCGAAAGACGCGCGGATCTCCGCCGCCGTTTGTCTCACGCTATCCGAGGACGAAACGTCGCATTTGAAAGCCTTGGCGCGTCCGTCCAACTCTTTTTCGAGCGCACGCGCCCTATCTTCGCTACTATTGTAAGTGAAAGCGACTTTATGATTTTTTGCAAGGGTGCGGACTATGGCTTCGCCTATTCCTCTACCCCCGCCCGTTACGAGTACGTTCATAAGAAAATAATACGCCCCCGCAAAATGCGGGGACGAGTGCGATTTTTATTCTTCCGCGCCTTTGGCGTCGGTGTCCGCTTGGTTCATTATGCCGATGAAAACGGTGTCTTCGATGGTCTTGCCGTCGTAGGAGCCGAGGTCCGCGTAATGTACGTAGTTGTAATCGTTGCTGTCGAAGAAGTAGAATCTGCTATCTACAAACTCGAGGCTGAGCCACGAGGTGTTGAACGTCGCGCTGAGGATGACGGTTTCGTTGACGTAGTCCCCTTCGCTTGCAACAAGGTTGATGGCGTAGATATTTGCGCCGTCGCTGTCGGTGTAGTAGACGGTGCCGTTCACGACCTTTTGTACGGTTGCGCTTCTGCCGATGACGATATTCTTATACACGTCGTCCGCATCGTTCGCGCTGTCCGAGACGAGATAGACGTTGCTGTTGCTCATCGTGACGAGCGCGCCCTTTTCGTAGCCGAGTTCGTAAATTGCGGAAGGATCCGTGAAGGTGAGGTGTTTTTCTTTCGTCGCGTCGAGTTTCTCGCCGTAACCTACGGTTACGCAGTAAAGCCCGGTGGTTTCGGTCGAACTGTTGATATAGTTGGATTTGGTGTAGTAAATCGTGGTTTTGCCGTCACTCTCGACGTAGGAGCCTTTGAGAGAGTAGCTGAACACCTTGGTCGGGAAATAATCGACGTAGTTCGCTTTTTCGGGTTCGTCAAGGTAGGTGTACTTGTCCGCAACGAGTTGTTCTCCGCCCTCTCCGTTGACTTTGACGGTGTAGATATAGTTGCAGAATTCGTAACTGGTATCCCCCGTTTCGCTCTTGGTATATACGACGTAATCGGAGCCATAGTTCCATTCAACCGCGGAAACGTCGGACGCAAGCACGCCGGTGGTGACGCCCTTCATATTGTCCGAGGACTTCTTCTCGCTCATACCGCTGAAATCGACATATTCGATTGCGCTGTTTTGATAGAACAAAATTCTGGATTCGGTGAAGAAATATTCGCTCGAACGAGAATTGACGGTGATGATGAGTTGGGTTACGGAGCCGTCCGTCTTGGTGCGCATAAAGTCGGTGTGCGTCGTGGATGCGGTGCCGTTTTTGTCTTCGTCGGTGTTGGGAGTCGCGTAATAAATCCATTCGCCGTAAATTGCGATTCCGCCTTCGGTGTAGGAAGTGTGGACTTGTTTAGGGACGATGACGGTTGCGGTAGAATTGTCGAAAGAGCCGTCCGCGTTGACTTTCACTCTGACGATGCCGTTTTTGACGGGAGTGCCCCAAGTGTTGTCGATGCTTTCGCTCGAATCATAACCGTTGACGATGAATGCATAGTCCCCTTGTCTGACGAAATAACCGCCGTTGGATTCCGCGGGTTTGGAACTATCCGCGGGGCTGGTTGCGTCCCATTCGTACTTGTTGCACGCGACGAGGACGCAGAGTGAGAGGACGACTATCAACGCGATTGCGATGATGCTGATGACGTGTTTTTTGTTCATAATTTACTCCTTAGAGTCGATGTTCGTTATATTCCCTTTCGGGTTGTCCGACGAGCGGACGGATTGATTATTCTTGTTCCGCGTTTTTCTTCTCTTCCTCGGTGAGGTCGAGTTTGATATGCACGTCGCGGAGTTGTTGTTCGGTGACTTGAGAGGGCGCGCCCATCAAGATATCTCTTGCGTTTCTGTCCATCGGGAATACGATGATTTCACGAATACTGGGTTCGCCCGCAAGAAGCATAACAATGCGGTCTACGCCGGGTGCGATTCCCGCGTGAGGAGGCGCGCCGAATTTGAACGCGTTGTAGAGTGCGGAGAATTTCTTTTCGATGACTTCTTTGCCGTATCCGACGATTTCAAACGCCTTTTCCATAATGGCGGGTTCGTGGTTTCTCACCGCGCCCGAACTCAACTCTACCCCGTTGACTACGCTGTCGTATTGGTAGGCAAGCACGTCGAGAGGATTCATATTGTTGAGTGCGTCGAGTCCGCCCTGAGGCATACTGAACGGATTGTGGCAGAAAGTGAGGTTGCCTTCGTCGTCGAGTTCGTACATGGGGAAATCCACTATCCAGCAGAAACGGAACGCATTCTTTTCGAGGAGGTCGAGGCTGGTGCCGAGTTCGGTACGGAGATAGCCCGCTTGCTTCCAGGCATCCTTGGTTTCGGCTACGATTGCCACGAAACTGCCCGCTTTGAGGTCGAGTCTTTCGACGAGAGCGTCCTTTGCATCGACGGCAAACTTCGTGATACCGCCCGCCATTTCTCCCTTTTCGTCGAGTTTGAACCAGTACATACCGCTTGCGCCGTTGTTTTTGACCTTTTCGGTGAGAGCGTCGATATACTTTCTTGCGCCGGTGAAGTTGTCCACCGCTATCGCCTTTATCGTTTTGCCCTTTTCAAAGAAAGGTGCTTTCTCTTCGAGAATATCCGTAATATCCTTTATAATAAGCGGGTTTCTGAGGTCGGGTTTATCCGAGCCGTAATCGCGGATTGCGTCGAGATATTTAATTCTGCGATAAGGTCCTTTGTCTACCTTATAGCCCTTCGGGCTAAATTCGGTGAACACGCCGGTGAGAACTTCTTCCATAACCGCAAATACATCCTCTTGCGTGGCAAAACACATTTCGGTGTCGAGTTGATAAAATTCGCCGGGGCTTCTGTCCGCTCTCGCGTCCTCGTCTCTGAAACAAGGCGCGATTTGGAAGTATCTGTCGAAGCCCGACGCCATAAGCAATTGCTTATATTGTTGGGGCGCTTGGGGAAGCGCATAGAATTTGCCGGGGTGCAATCTCGACGGAACGATGAAGTCGCGTGCGCCCTCGGGAGAACTGCTCGTGAGAATAGGAGTCGTGATTTCGAGGAACCCCATATCCGTCATCTTTCTGCGGAGCCAGCTTACTATCTTCGCACGGAAAACGATTTTATCCTTGACTTCGGGATTTCTGAGGTCGAGGAAACGATATTTCAAACGAGTGTCCTCTCTCGACTGCGTGCTGGTCGCAATCTCGAAGGGAAGTTGCTCATAGCAACGACCGAGGATTTCGATTTTTTCGGGTTCGATTTCGATAAGCCCCGTGGGCATATCGGGGTTCGGAGCGGAGCGAAGTATAACTTTGCCCTCAACCGAAATAGTGGATTCGCGAGGAATACTCCTCACGAGTTCCTTCATCTCTTCAGTGGACGCCACGACCTGCGTATAGCCGTAGAAGTCGCGGAGCACGAAGAAAATGACCGCGCCGAGGTCGCGCGTCGAGGAGAGCCAGCCCGAAAGTTTGACTTTCTGACCGACGTTTGTTTCGTTGAGTTCACCACAAGTATGAGTTCTAAATTCCATAGTATATTGCCGTTTGGTTTATTTTGTTTTAGAGGAGTTTTATGCCTGCTTCGTTGCATTTTGCTACGATTTCGTCCGGCCATATCGAGGCTTGAACCTCTCCTATATGCGCCTTTTGTAGCATCAGCATACAAAGACGGGATTGTCCGATACCTCCGCCGACGGTGAGGGGAAGCCGATCCGCCGCCACGCGTTTGTGATAGTCGTTCGCAAGACGATCGTGCGCGTCCGCAAGGTCGAGTTGGCGAAGAAGCGCCTCTCCGTCTACTCTGATACCCATCGACGAAATTTCAAGACTTTCACCGAGGATTTTGTCGTAGAAGAGAATATCTCCGTTCAAAGTCCAGTCGTCGTAGTCGGGGGCGCGTCCGTCGTGTCGTTGTCCGTTGGACAACGCTCCGCCTATCTGCATCAAAAACACGGTGCCGTATTTCTTCGTTATCGCGGTTTCTCTCTCGTGCCCCGTGAGGTCGGGATAGAGATCGAGAAGTTCCTGCGTAGTGATAAATTTCACTTCGCGTTTGAGTTCGAGGTCGATGACGGGGAACGCCTTTTTCGTCTCTTCGAGAGTGTCGCAGATTGCGTTGACTATTCTGCAAACCACCTTTTTCAGAAACTCTTCGTTGCGTTGCTCCCTGCAAATCACCATTTCCCAGTCCCACTGGTCGACGTAAATCGAGTGAGTGTTGTCGCAATTGTCGTCTCTGCGAATGGCGTTCATATCCGTATACAAGCCCTCTCCGCATTGGAAGTGGTACTTGTCGAGTGCGATTCTCTTCCATTTTGCGAGAGAATGTACGATTTCCGCCTCTACTCCGTTTTGTTCCTTGACGTCGAAACGCACCGCTCTTTCAACGCCGTTGAGGTCGTCGTTCACGCCCGTCTTGCTCTTGACGAACAAAGGGGCGGAAACTCTCTCGAACCCGAAGTGCCTTATGAAGTTGCGCTGGAAAGAATCCTTGACGAACTTTATTGCTTTTTCAGTTTCCCGCACGGACATTTTCGACGCGTATCCGTCGGGGATTTTCAGTTTGTACATTGCGATACCTATACCGTAAAATTTCCGCGTCCGTTACGCCATGAGGTCGCCGGCGGTGCGAGCGTAAAGTTGTACGTCTCTTATGTTGGAAATGCCCGTGACGTACATCATTATGCGTTCCAAGCCGAGGCCGAATCCGCTGTGAGGAACCGAACCGTATTTGCGGAGGTCCATATAACCGGTGTAGTCGTCGAGGTTCATCCCGCGTTCCACCATTGCTTCTTTGAGTTTGTCGAAGTCCGCCTCGCGCTCACTGCAACCGATGATTTCGCCGACTCCGGGAACGAGAAGGTCGGTCGCCGCTACGGTCAAGCCGTCGGGGTTTTGTTTCATATAGAAACTCTTTATCTTCTTAGGATAGTTGATGACGAAGACGGGCTTGTTGAACACCTTTTCGGTGATATAGCGTTCATGTTCGGATTGAAGGTCGAGCCCCCATTCGACGGGATAGACAAAGTCTACGTCCGCTTTTTTGAGGATTTCGATTGCATCGGCATAGTCGAGGATTTGGAAGTCGCTCTCCACGACTTTCGTGAGTTTGTCTTTGAGTCCCGCCTCGAACGCCTTTTCAAAGAACGCTATTTCTTCGGGGCATTCGTCGAGAACCGCCTTGATGATATATTTAATCATGCTTTCGGCTATCTTGATAATGTCGGGAAGACGCGCAAATGCCACTTCGGGTTCGCATTGCCAGAACTCGGCGGCGTGACGAGGAGTGTTGCTGTTCTCCGCGCGGAACGTAGGCCCGAACGTATATATCTTGCCCATCGCCATTGCGGCGACTTCACCCTCTAACTGTCCGCTGACGGTGAGTCCCGCTTTTCTTCTGAAGAAGTCGTTTGCGATATACTCCGCTTCGTCCTTTGCGACTTTCGCGTCCTCGTAACCGTTGGTGGTCACTCTGAAAATCTCGCCCGCGCCTTCACAGTCGCTACCCGTGATTATCGGAGTGTGCACGTAAGTATAGCCGTTCTCTTGGAAGAAACGATGTATGGCAAAACTCAACTTGCTTCTCACGCGGAGCATTGCGTTGAAAGTGTTCGTGCGAGGACGGAGATGAGGAATACTACGCAAAAATTCAAGGGAGTGATACTTCTTTTGGAGAGGATAGTCCGAGGGACAATCGCCGAGAAGTTCCACCGTTTCGACGTTGATCTCGTAGTCGCCTTGATTCATCGCGGGAACTACCACGCCCGTCGCAAGTACGGACGCGCCGTTTTTGAGGCACTTGGACAAATCCTCACCCTCGAACTTCGTTTTGTCGAAGACGAGTTGAAGATGACGAAGAGACGTTCCGTCGTTGAGTGCGATGAACGCCATGGTCTTGCTGTCGCGAGCGGTGCGGACCCAACCTGCTACGGTCACGGTCTTGCCCTCGTAGTTTTTGCCGTTTGTCAAAATTTCAATGATGTCGATGTTTTCCATATTATTATCCTTTATACTTTGACTATTATAATTTTATATTGCAAATTTGTAAAGGATTTTTTGCCCGCCTTAAAAAAGTTGACTAAATATTGCGGTCGCGGATATAATTTAGACGAATTGTTGTGCATCGGGAGGTCTTTATGTTCGATGTTATCATTCTCGGCGCGGGCCCGGCGGGGCTGACTGCGGGTATATACTCTGCAAGAGGCGGGCTTAGCACCCTCGTCATCGAAAAGGGCTACGTAGGCGGACAAGCGACGACTACTCCCGAAATCGTCAACTACCCCGGAGTCAAATCCGCGGACGGTTTTTCGCTTACAAGCACTATGGCCGAACAAGCGAAAAGTTTCGGTTGCGAGATTCTGACCGCAAACGTCGAAGAAATCAACCTCGTCGGCAATACGAAAACGGTGGTCGCTGACGGCGTAACTTACGAATGCAAAAACGTCGTAATCGCAAGCGGAGCGTATGCAAGAAAACTCGGCGTCGAAAACGAAGACGAACTTGCAGGACGCGGCGTCAGTTACTGCGCCACTTGCGACGGAGGTTTCTTCAAAAACAAGCACGTTGTCGTCGTCGGCGGCGGAGACACCGCAGTCGAGGACGCCCTCTATCTGAATCGCCTCGCGGAGAAAGTCTGCCTCGTCCACAGAAGAGACGAACTTCGCGCAAACAAGACTTTATCCGACGAAATCAAGCGTTCAACCGTCGAATTGGTTTGGAACTCCACAATTTGCGAACTTGTCGGAAATCCCTTGACAGCCGTAGTCGTGAAAGACGTCGTATCGGGCACCACGAGGACTATCCCCGCAAGAGGGTTGTTCGTAGCCGTGGGCAGAATCCCGTCGAGCGATGAATTCGCGGACGTCGAAAAAGACGAGAACGGTTATATCCTAACAGACGAAAATATGAAAACCAATATCGACGGAGTCTACGCCGTCGGGGACGTGAGAGCAAAGTCCCTCCGTCAAATCGTAACCGCCTGTGCAGACGGCGCAATCGCCGCCGACGCAATTATCAAAAATTCTCTTTAAGATTTATAAGGTTTTACTCGGCTATATTTCTCTGCGAGAAGTTATATTGCTGTCGTAGTTATATTTTGCTCACGCAATGACAGTATGAGCGGGAGGGTACAAGCACTCACTCGTTATGAGCGTTCTTATACACGGGCTACACTCTTTCGAAGACGGAACACGAGGCGCGACGCGCCGAGCCAGCGAGTGTTGAGCGGAGCCGTAAGGCGGACACCGCCTTGCGTCAGTACAAGCGACTGCGTGCATTGGGTTCGCGTAGCGGCACGCACAAAGCGCAGTGGCATAACGAGGAACGTTACTTAACGCGAAACCGAGTGTGTCCCCCTGCGCAAGCAGTCGACGTGGGTTCCCCGTAGAGGGGGAACGTCGATAGGGGAAACACGTGAGGAAAGGGGAACTTTAGATTTAAGTGTAAGCACTACACTTTATTTCGCTTTCATAGGAAGCGACGACGGCGCCCTTCCCGGAGATTCCCACGCTACGCTCGGAATGACAAGCAAAAACGGCTTCGCCACACAAGCAGCTGCGTCATCGCGAAATAGGCAAAGGGCGTCGAACTTTCGTCCGACGCCCTCCGCTATGATAAGGGGGAAAATTATGAGCGAGATGATGTAATCTGTTGATTACGCTATGATAGTACCACCCAAACGCACGGCTGTCAACGCTTTTTTGTAAACTTTTATTGTACAATTTCGGATTTTTCTACAAAAAACCTACATTTTTTGATTTTTGTTTGAAAAACTTTTTGCATTTTTGTTAATTTTTTGCAAAAAGTTCTTTTTCGACGATTTTTCGGCATTCTAATTCGTCTTCGTATACCTCAACCGTTATTCTAACGAGGGATTCCGTTCCGCTCGGACGGGCTATAAGCCGTCCTTTCTCCCCTATTTTTGTGCGAATGCGGTCAAGTCGTCGCAAAAAGTCCTCGTTTTGAAACTCCGCCTTCGGATTTGCACTCGGGAAAGAGAAATCGCAGAAGGTATTCGGCGTGGCATAAGGGAGCACACCGAGAATTTTCTTCGCTCTCAACAGCGATAATGCGGTAAGCAAACCGTCTCCCGTAGGCGCAAGTCGTTTTTGAATGATATGTCCGCTCTTTTCCCCGCCCAAAACTGCGCCCGTTTCTTTCATCTTCTCGGATACGTACTTATCCCCCACCTCAGTGCGATAGAGCGTTATTCCGTCCTTTTCAAAAGCCTTTTCGATTTCGCTCCCGGTCATAACGGTGCCGACGACGATAGGCGGGTTCAGTTCGTCTTGTTTTCTCATGCTTTCCGCAAGCACACGAAGTATCCTGTCTCCGTCGTAGATTTTGCCGTCAAAGACAGCCACGAGGCGGTCTCCGTCCCCGTCGAACGACAAACCGATTTCGTCTTTTCCTACGGTCTTTGCAAATTCCTCTACGAACAGCGCACCGCACCCGACGTTGACTTTTTCCCCGTTCGGCACCCCCGCTACGACTCTGACCGTACCGCCGAGTTTTTCAAACACGGACGGTACGGCGGTCATACAACCGTGAGCGCAATCGAGCACGATTTTTTCTCCGCGCAAGTCCAAATCCGCAAAAAGAGATACGGCGTGGCGAAGATATTCCCCGACGTAGTCGTCCCGTACTTCGACGGACGGCACGGCGTGTGTTTTGGGGGAACGCCCGCACGACACTTTTTCGTCGAGTTCCTTTTCCGCTTCGGACGGCGGTTTTTCCCCGCCCTTCCCGAAAACTTTCAAGCCGTTAAATTCGGGCGGATTGTGGCTTGCGGTAATCATCACTCCGAAATCCGCGCCCTCTTTCCCTACTGCATACGACAGTGCGGGAGTGGGCAACGTCCCCGCAATTATCACCTCGGCGCCCGCCGTAACAAGCCCGACAAGCAATCTTCTTTCGATAGCGGACGAGGACGTTCGCACGTCTTTCCCCACCACCACCCTTTTCCCGCCCAAGGCAAGACCTAAGGCATAGGGCAAATCCTTATTCAACAAATCCGAGGCAAGCCCTCTTATTCCGTCCGTTCCGAAAACTTTCATACGCAAGTATATGCACCGTCCGCCTTTTCGGTGCAAACAAAAACCACTGCGTGTTTGCAGTGGCTGTTTTCAAAATCGATTTTCCGACGAAAGTTTTCGCTTTTTAGCGAAACACGACTTTTATAGTTTATTTTTCTGCAGATAAACTATCAATACCGCTATATCGGCGGGAGAAACTCCGGATATTCGCGACGCTTGTCCGAGATTGAGCGGACGCACTTTGTCGAGTTTTTGGCGTGCCTCTATACGCAGTGCTTTTATATCCGAGTAGTCGATATTTTCGGGCAACAATTTTTCTTCAAGTCGTTTTTGCTCCTTGATTGCGCTGTCTTCCTTTTCAATATACCCTGCGTATTTCATCTCTATAACCGCCGCCTCGAGACTTTCTTTCGGGCAGTCGAACGAGATAAATTCGCGAAGGTCTTCGGGCTTTGCAAACGGACGCTTCATAAGGTCGCCGAGGGTGGGAGTTTTCGAAGGAATCGGTTCTCCCCAACTCTCCAGAAGCGCATTCGCTTTTTCTCTGTCCACGGTCTTTCCGCACTCTTTCAGCACTTTTGCGATTTCCTCTTTCTTTTTGAGCATTCTCTCGTATCTTTCGCGAGAGGCAAGTCCGAGTTCGTACGCCTTTTCGGTAAGCCTAATGTCCGCATTGTCCTGACGGAGTTTTATGCGGTGTTCCGCGCGCGCGGTCATCATCCTATACGGTTCGTTGGTGCCTTTGGTCACGAGGTCGTCTATGAGCACGCCTATATACGCCTCGTCGCGACGAAGAATAAACGGTGCCTTTCCGTCTATTTTCAAGCAAGCGTTCACGCCCGCCATAAGTCCTTGCGCACCCGCTTCTTCGTAACCGCTACTTCCGTTGACCTGCCCCGCCGAAAACAAATTTTCTACCGGTTTGGTTTCGAGAGAGGGTTTGAGACAAAGAGGATCGAAACAATCATATTCTATTGCGTATGCATACTTTGCAAATCTGCAATGCTCGAAACCGGGCAAAGTGCGATACATTGCCTCCTGCACGTCGTGAGGAAGGGAACTCGACATACCCTGTACGTACATTTCGTCGCTGTGGAGTCCCTCGGGTTCGATGAAAATCTGATGACGCTCCTTATCCTTGAATCGCACGACTTTGTCCTCTATGCTCGGGCAATACCTCGGTCCTACACCGTGAATAGAGCCGTTATAAAGAGGGCTTCTCGAAATGTTGTCGAGAATGATTTTGTGCGTTTCGGCGTTCGTGTAGGTAAGATAGCAATCCTCTCCCTCAAAGGTCGCGATGTCGGACATAAAGGAAAATCTGTCCGTATTCTCCGCTTTTTGCACTTCCGTTTTGTCGAAGTCGATGCTGTCGCGGTATATGCGCGCGGGGGTACCCGTCTTAAATCTGCGCACGGGAAGTCCCAAAGATATGAGGTTTGCGGTGAGTTTGTTTGCGGGGGCGAAACCGCTCGGTCCGCTCTCTTTCACGTACTCGCCGATGATGACTCTACCGCCGAGGTATACGCCCGTCGCAAGTACGACCGCCTTTGCGCCGAACTCTCTTCCGTCAGATAGGCGCGCGCCTATCGCTTTTCCGTCCTCGACGATTATTTCGGACACCTCTCCCTCTATAAGATCGAGGTTGTCCGTCGCACGAAGCACGGAGAGCATTTCCTCGTGATAACGATTTTTGTCCTGCTGTCCTCTGAGAGAATAAACGGCGGGACCTTTTGCGGTGTTGAGCATTTTGATTTGCAAAAGCGTTGCGTCCGCAGTCAGTCCCATTTGCCCGCCGAGAGCGTCGATTTCCCGCACCAAGTGTCCTTTTGCGGTACCGCCTATGGCGGGATTGCAAGCCATATACGAAACCGTATCGAAAGACGTACACACCGTGAGCGTGCGCTTTTTTAGCCTTGCGCACGCAAGAGACGCCTCAACGCCCGCATGCCCGCCGCCTACTACGATAACGTCGTATGAACTCAACATAATATACCTTTATTTGCCTACGCAAAATTTCGAGAAAATCTCGTTCACTATATCCTCGCCCGCGGTTGCGCCCGTGATTTCGCCGAGGGCGTCGTACGCCTCTCTCAAATCGATTAGTACGCAATCGATAGGCTCGTCTTTCGCGGAATAGGCATTTAACAGTGCGTCTTTTGCACGATTAAGTGCCGATAAGTGCCTTTCGGACGTAATCAAGTCAGCCCCGTCCACTTCGCCGTCTTTATAGATTTTGGCAAGCGCGGATTTGAGCGCGTCTATGCCATCTCCGGTTTTTGCGGACACAGAATAAACCTTGTCCGAAGTTTCGTGAGGAAGGAACCCCTCCTTGTCGCATTTGTTGTAGACGACAAAAACATTCTCTTTATCTTTCACCTCTTCGGGGATTTCTCCGCCCTCGGTGCCGTCGAAAACGTAGACTATTTCGTCCGCGCCCTCTATCGCCTTTTTCGCTCTTTCGACTCCAATGCTTTCCACTTTGTCTTCGCTGTCTCGGAGCCCTGCGGTATCCGTGAAATTGAGGAGCACTCCGTCCACTTCCACACTGCCCGAGACCGCGTCCCTCGTCGTGCCAGCTATATCCGTTACGATAGCCTTTTCCTCTCCGAGGATAGCGTTGAGCAAAGACGACTTACCGACGTTTGGCTCACCTGCGATGACGACGTTTATACCGCTCTTCGCCATTCTTCCTATATAAGACGTATGCACAAGCGCGCGTATGCGCGTCACAAGCGAGGGTATTTTTTGTTCTAAGGCGGGAAGCACTTCGTCCTCCATTTCGTCGGGATAGTCGAGAGAAGCCTCGAGAGTCGCTATAACGGACAACAACGCATCCGCTATCTCGTTCACCTTGCTTGCGACACCGCCTTGCATAAGCCTATAAGCGGCGCGTAGTCCGGCACTGCTTTCGGCGTTTATCATATCCGCAACGCCCTCTGCGTCCGCAAGGGACATTCTGCCGTTGAGGTACGCGCGTTTGGTAAACTCTCCCGCCTCGGCGGGTACGCAACCGTTTGAAATCGCCGTACGCATTGCTCCGCGCATAATGCGAACACCGCCGTGCAGATAAAATTCCACGGTGTCTTCTCCTGTGAAAGATTTGCCCTCGGGGAAATAGACGGCGTAACCCTTGTCCGAAAAGTCCTCTCCGACGAATTCGCCGAAACACATTTTGAGCGGATTTTCAAATAGGACTTCTTCGCAAGATTTGCCTTTTACAAGGAAAACGGCACCCGCTATTTTCACGGCTTCCTTTCCGGAAACGCGCAATATGCCGATGCCGCCCGAACCACTCGGGGTTGAAATTGCAACTATGGTTTTCATTATTTCTTCGGCCCGCCGAAACTCTTGAACTTGGGAGGTCCGGTCTTAACCGTCGACGGCTTGACGAAGTCGTCTTGCTCGGTGAAGTAGCGATAGACGTTGCCGTCGGGGACTTCGGGTTCTTCTTCACGAGGTTTTCTTTCGCGACGAGGTCTGTCGTCCTTTCTGTCGTTGCGACGTTTGTCGTCTTTACCGCGCTCTCTTCTGCCGTCCCGTCTACCTCTGCGATCCTCTTTGATTTCCACGCCTTTGGGGATAATCACGACGTGGCGTTGAGAATCTTCGCCCTCGCTCGTGGTGGACGCAAGTTCGCTGTCCGCAAGCGCACTGTGAATGACTCTTCTCTCGAAAGGATTCATAGGTTCGAGTTCTATCTTACGGCAAGTGCGGTGCGCCTTTTCCGCAAGACGAAGCGCAAGAGCGGTGAGGGTTTCGCGACGTTTTTCGCGGTAATTTTCGCTGTCTACGACAACCTTCTTGAAGTCGCATTTTTCTTGATTGAGATAGGTGAGGACGAGATATTGGAAAGCGTCGAGCGCCTCTCCGCGATAGCCTATTGCGACACCGCTGTCCTCTCCCGAAATTTCTATATAAAGAGTGCCGTTTTTATCCTCGACGGTCGCTCTCGAAGAGAGCCCCATTTTTGCGAGGATACCGTTGACGAAATCCTCCGCAACCGCGGCGGCTCCGTCGACGACGGTCACTCTGACTATCGCTTTTGAAAACAAACCGCCCTTTTGAAGAACTTCGACTTCCACCTTATCTCTGGTGGTGCCGAGTTCGAGGAGCGCGTTTTCGACGGCGATGTCTATTGTCGAGGCCTTGACCTCTATGCTTTTTTTCATAATTTTACTCCTGTCAAGCCTTTTTTGCCTGAACGTTATCTACGATTTTACCGCCGAGATTGAACGCGAGTTGGAACACCGTCGAGGTCAGCGAACTGACGAGCATATACAGCGCGAAAGCGGAAGAATACAAGATTGCGAATACGCCGACCATTGCGGGCATCATATATTGCATCATCTTCATGCTTGCCTGAGTCTGATTTGCGGACTTGCCGTCCCCCGTGGGAGGAGGAGTGCCTTGCGCCTTGGAAAGAAGTTTTTGGGAGATGATACTGACCGCCAAAGAAAGCACGGGGAGGATGAGGAAGCCGTTCCATTTGCCTTCCTTGCCCCAACCGCCTTCGCCGAGGCACTTGCCCATGACGGTATTGTATTCGTCCTGCATAAGACCTTCCATCTTAGACGTCGCAAATCCGGATTGTCCCGTAACGGTGAGGTAGTCGGGAACTTCGGTTTTCCAACTGTCGGGGACGAAGATATTCTTTATCCAAAGGAAACCTCTGTTGTCTTTCTGCTCGTCGCTGAAATAAAAGTCGTAAACCGCTTGTTGAGCCTTGTCGTTCGCACTCTCGTACTCCGCGATATTGTCGCCGACGTACTTGAAATCCGAACCGCTCCAGTCGTCACCGAGTTCCGCAACCATAACCTTGTCGTACTCTTGATAGCAGTTGAGATAGTCGTTTGCGAATTTCCAGCCGACCATTTCTCTGAATCCCGCAAAGATGATGAAGAATACGACGAGAGTCACTATCGTGGGCAAGCACGCACCGAGCATGGAATACTTCTCTTTTTTGTAGAGAGCCATTTGCTCTTGTTGTATGCGTTGCTTATCTTCGCCGTATTTCTCCTGCAACGCTTCGAGTTGGGGCTTCATACGCTCCATAGCCTTTGCGTTTCTGCGTGCGATAACCTTCTGCCATACGTCGAGCGGAGAAAGTATCAGTTTGAGAATGACGGTGAACGCGACTATCGTCCATCCGAAATCGCCGATACCCTCATAGAGAATATTGATGAATTTCGCGATGAAGTGGGTGACTTCGGGGGAAGTGTTTTTGTCCGAGACGTCGTAAATGCCCCTCTCGTTGTTGCATGCGCAGAGTGCGATACAGCACACCACAAGCACGAGTGCAACGGCGTAGATTTTGAGCATTTTCTTACGTCTGTAATCTAAACGAGCCATTTTGCATTTCCTCGATAATTTTCGGGAACGGGGTCGAAACCGCCCTTTGAAAAGGGATTGCAGCGGAGTATTCGCCACGCACCCATAACGCAACCGACGATAACGCCGTATCGCTCAATCGCGTCGTAGGCGTACATCGAACAAGTGGGAGTATATTTGCAGTTGCGCCCGATATACGGACTCAACGCGGATTTATACCAATGAAGCATGGCAAAACAAATCTTCTTCAACACAATTTGCCTGCCTTGTCGAAAACCTTGCGCACCTCGTCAGCCATCTCGCGATAGCCGAGCGAGGACGCGGATTCCCGCGCCACGACGACGTACATATATTTCGGATCGATTGAATCGAGAATGGGATTAAGCCCTTCTCTTATCAACCTTTTTACCCTGTTCCTTGTAACGGCGTTTCCGACCTTTTTGGATACGGATAAGCCTATCTTCAGCCCCTCGCGGGACCTTGCACAAAAAAGCGATAGGTGACGGGCGGAAGCCTTATCGCCTTTGCGATACACGTAATTAAACGCCGCTCTCCGCTTTAACCTAAACTGCTTTTGCATCGCTGAATGCTTATGCGGTGAGGACTTTTCTGCCTCTTGCGCGACGACGTTTGAGAACTTTTCTGCCGGACGTGGATTTCATTCTTTCGCGGAATCCGTGGACTTTGCTTCTTTGTCTTTTCTTGGGTTGGTAGGTTTGTTTCATAACTCTATTGCCTCCATGTAGGAATTTGATGTCATTATATAATAATATAAATGCTTGAACATTATAAAGAAAAACCAAAACCGTGTCAAGCAAAATGCGCCGTTCGCGAAAATAGGGAAAAAGGTTAAAGGAAATATTCCACCGCAAAACTCACCGCCGAAAGTACGAGTGTGTAGACTCCGAACCCGAAAAGAGAGTGCTTTTTCACGAAGCCGAGAAACGCCTTTATCGCGATAAGTCCCGACAAAAACGCGGTGAGCGTGCCGACGACAAGCGGTAAAACTCCCACCGAAATCATCCTCGCTCCGCCCGAAAAAATCTCTATTCCCTCAAAGAGTGCGGAGCCTATAATTATGGGCACGGACAACAAAAACGAAAACTCGGACGCTGTCGTTTTGTCCACTCCCATAAACGTGGAAACGGCTATCGTACTACCGCTTCGCGACACCCCGGGCAAAACCGCTATTCCTTGCATAACGCCAGTTAATATGCTTGTTTTGGTGTTATAAACTGCCGTTTTCGTCGTTTTGAGTTTTTCGGAAACGAACAGCAAAACACTCGTCAGCATAAACCCGAACGGGAGGTAATCGCCGTCTATGAGAGCGGGCGCGAACGCCTTGAAAACGAGGGCTATCGCCACCGTCGGAAGAGTCGCCAAAAGGATATTCCCGGCCGTGCGATTGAACGGATGACGAAGGAGGGGAACCCACGTTTTTCTGAGTGCGATAAGCACCGCGACGAGCGTGCCCATATGCAAACAGATATTGAAGAATAAGTCCTCTTCTCCCACCCCTACTTTCTCCAAAAGCAACAAATGTCCCGAACTCGAAATCGGCAAAAATTCCGTCGCGCCTTGCACTATGCCGAGAACTACGGCTTCCCAAATTTTCATTTTCTCTTTACTATTCTCCCGTTTTCGTTTATACTAAACTATTGTATTAACGCATCGCGCGGATTAGCACGCGCATAGGAGAAAAATGAAACTCGGTGTCGTAGGTTTGCCGAACGTAGGCAAAAGCACTCTTTTCAACGCAATAACCAAAGCCGGGGCGCAAGCCGCCAACTATCCTTTCTGCACGATCGAGCCGAATGTAGGCGTCGTGGCGGTCCCCGACGAAAGACTGAATAAACTCGCCGCCCTTTACGACAGCAAAAAGATTACCCCCACCACCCTCGAATTCGTAGATATAGCAGGGCTGGTCAAAGGTGCGTCGAGAGGGGAAGGACTCGGCAACAAATTCCTCTCCCACATACGCGAAGTGGACGCGATCGTACACGTCGTGCGCTGTTTCGACGACGAGAATATCACCCACGTAGACGGCTCGGTTTCCCCCGTCCGCGACGTCGAGACCATAAACCTCGAACTCGTTTTTGCGGATATGGAAGCGGTAGAACGCCGTCTCGGCAAGGCGCAAAGCATGCTCAAAGCGGACAAGAAATACGCAGAGGACGTAGAACGCCTTGAAAAAATGCAAAAATGGCTCGAAGAGGGCAAACCTCTCCGCACTCTCCCCGCGGACGAGGATTTCAAAAAATTCATCGACGAACAATTCTTGCTCACGTCCAAGCCCGTCATCTACGTGGCGAACGTGGACGAATCCTCTCTCGGCGGGAACGAGTATACGGCGGAAGTCGAAAAATGCGCCGTCGCCGAAAACGCGGGCTGTATCACCCTCTGCGCGAAACTCGAAGAGGACCTCACCGCCCTCGACGACGAAGACAGAGAAATATTCATGGAAGAATACGGGCTCACCGAAAGCGGTCTTGACAAACTCGTATCCGCGTCATACTCCCTTCTCGGACTCATCTCCTACCTCACGGCGGGTGAAAAGGAAACTCGAGCCTGGACGATAGAAAAGGGGACCAAAGCACCTCAAGCCGCGGGCAAAATTCACTCCGACTTTGAAAAAGGATTCATCCGCGCCGAAATCGTAGACTACGAAACCCTTCTCGAATGCGGTTCCTTCAACGTCGCAAAGGAGAGAGGTAAGGTCCGTAGCGAAGGCAAGGACTACGTTATGCAAGAAAACGACGTCGTCCTCTTCCGCTTCAACGTATAAAAAGAACACATTGCGGAGAAATCCGCTCCCATAAGGAGAATTATGTTTTACAAAGACGAACTCGCAGCCGCTCTTGCAACCGACGAGGTTAGCGCGAGCGAAATCGTAGAGGCGTTCGAGACGCCCAAAGATCCGAAACTCGGAGACGTTTGTCTCCCTTGCTTTAAGTTTGCGAAAAAACTGCGCAAAGCACCCCCGCAAATAGCGTACGACTTTTCGAGAAAACTCGTAGACCTCCCCGTCGTTGAAAAGTACGACGTCGTGAGCGGTTATCTCAACGTATACTTCAAGCGCGAAGTCGTAGCGAAAGAAATCCTTTCCCTTCTTGCGGATAACGATAGGGGTATCGCTATCGGTTCGAGCGACGAAGGCAACGGCAAAACCGTTTGTATCGATTATAGTTCGGTCAACATCGCAAAACCCTTCCATATCGGGCACCTTTCCACGACGGTCATCGGCGGAGCGCTTTACCGCATATTCAAGCACCTCGGCTACGACGTCGTCGGCATAAACCACCTCGGCGACTGGGGTACGCAATTCGGCAAACTCATCGTCGCGACGAGGAAGTGGTCGTCCCTCGAAGAAATCAGAGGCAAGGACGAATACTTTCTCAATTCCCTCTACGTGCGCTATCACGCGGAAGCGGAAAACAATCCCGCCCTCGACGACGAGGCGCGCGCCTGGTTCAAGCGCATAGAGGACGGTGACAAGGAGGCGAATCTCTACTTCGAGGTGTTCAAGGAAATCACTATGCGTGCGGTAGACAAAATCTACAAACGCCTCAAAATCTCCTTCGACTCGTATGCGGGCGAATCCTTCTACAACGACAAAATGGACGCCTGCCTCGACATACTCCGCGAGAAGAACCTACTCGTGGAGAGCGAGGGTGCGGAAGTCGTCAATCTCGACGAATACAATATGCCCCCTTGCCTTCTCGTCAAGGCGGACGGCGCGACTCTGTACGCAACGAGAGATATAGCGGCGGCGTATTACCGCAAGAAAACTTACGACTTCTACAAATGCCTCTACGTCGTCGCTTATCAGCAGAATCTGCACTTTAAGCAACTGTTTAAGGTGCTTGAACTTATGGATTTTGCAGGAAAGGACGATATGGAGCATATCGCGTTCGGCATGGTCAGCATGGAAGACGGCGCAATGTCCACCCGCCACGGCCACGTCGTTTGGCTCAAAGAGGTTCTCGATAAGGCGGTCGAAAAAGCACTCGCCATCATCGAGGAGAAAAATCCCGAGCTTGAAAACAAGGAACAAACCGCAGAAAGCGTCGGTGTCGGCGCAGTCGTGTTCTCCGCGCTTTGGAACAGCCGTATAAAGGACGTTGTGTTCTCGTTTGATAAGGTGCTCAACTTCGACGGCGAAACCGCCCCCTACGTGCAATACACCTACGCGCGTTCGAGGAGCGCACTCCGCAAAGGCGGTGCGTATGCGCTCGATAATATCGACTGGTCCGCCATTCTCGACGACGAGGGCTACGAGGTCGTCAAGAGCGTGCTCTCCTTCGGCGCAAGCGTCGAACAGTCCGCAAGACTCAGAGAGCCTTGCTACGTCACCCGCCACGTCGTAGACCTTGCCGAGAAGTTCAACCGCTTCTATATCGGGCACCGCATCGTCGTGGACGACGAAGGCACCAAGAACGCCCGTCTGCTCCTGACGGACGCCGTCTCCCGCACCATCAAAACGGGACTCGCTCTCCTCGGCATCGACTCCCCCGAAGTCATGTGATTTCCCGCAAGAAAATCAAACTTCTCCCAATGGGAGAAATATCATTTTGCGTAGCAAAATATAACTCCGACAAAGTCGGAATATAACTACCCGTAGGGAAATATAACTGCCGTAGGCAATATAACTTCGGCACAGCCGAAATATAACTGCGTAGCAATATAACTTCTCCCAACGGGAGAAATATCACTTTGCAAAGCAAAATATCACTCCGACAAAGTCGGAATATAACTGCGTAGCAATATCACTCCCGATTGTCATTCCGAGCGTAGCGTGGGAATCTCCTGGAAAGGTACCGCAACTGCCCATAGGGCAATATAACTCCGACGGAGTCGGAATATAGCTTCTCGCATAGCGAGAAATATAACTTTGCGTAGCAATATCACTCCCGATTGTCATTCCGAGCGGAGCGTGGGAATCTCGCGGAAGCGCACCACAACTGCCCATAGGGCAATATAACTCCGACGGAGTCGGAATATAGCGTCTCGCATAGCGAGAAATATAACTTTGCGTAGCAAAATATAACTGCCCGTAGGGCAATATCACTTTTGCCAACGGCAAAAATATAACTAAAATACTGTCGTTTCCCTTCCGGGAGATTCCCACGCTACGCTCGGAATGACACAGTTGCTTATGTGACTTTGCCACATAAGCAACCAACTCAAAAAGAGCACTCTAATGAGTGCTCTTTTTGTCCTTGTTTCAGCCTGTTCGATAAGTTTTCCGCTTACTTCTTGTACCAATAGTAATCGTAATAAGTATCCGTGAAATACGTTGCGTTTGTGGATGAATTTGTGACACCGGTTTGTGTCCCACCGGTCTTGTTGTCCCAATTGGAATAACTATTCGTTCTATACCAAGTCGTCGTGTCTTCAAATATTATACTCGTGAGCCTCGTGCAACCACGGAAGGCATAACTTCCTATGCTCGTCACGCCACTGCCTATCGTTATGCTGGTGAGCCCCGTGCAACCATAGAATGCATAACTTCCTATGCTCGTCACGCTGTCCGGGATTGTTATACTCGTGAGTCCCTTGCAATCATAGAAGGCAGAATAGCCTATGCTCGTCACGCTGTCCGGGATTGTTATACTCGTGAGTCCCTTGCAATCATAGAAGGCAGAATAGCCTATGCTCGTCACGCTGTCCGGGATTGTTATACTCGTGAGTCCCTTGCAATCATAGAAGGCAGAATAGCCTATGCTCGTCACGCTGTCCGGGATTGTTATACTCGTGAGTCCCTTGCAATCATAGAAGGCAGAATAGCCTATGCTCGTCACGCTGTTGCCTATAGTTACGCTTGTGAGCCCCGTGCATCCATAGAAGGCATAACTACCTATGCTCGTCACGCTGTTCGGGATTGTTATGCTCGTGAGTCCCTTGCAATCATAGAAGGCAGAATAGCCTATGCTCGTCACGCTGTCCGGGATTGTTATACTCGCGAGCCCGGTGCAACCATAGAAGGCATACTCGCCTATGCTTGAACCGCCGGTTATTACTACCGTTTTCAACGAGGACGGTACGCATGAGGAATTACTACTATAGCTTGACGCACCGAATATATATCCTAAGTGCGTGTCGCTGGTCCCATTCTTTGTTGCTCCTACAAACGGTATTGTTATACTCGTGAGCCCGGTGCAACCACGGAAGGCATTCCAGCCTATGCTCGTCACGCTGTCCGGGATTGTTATACTCGTGAGCCCCGTGCAATTCTCGAAGGCACTATCGCCTATGCTCGTCACGCTGTCGGGAATTGTTATACTCGTGAGTCCTTCACAACCACGGAAGGCACTATCGCCTATGCTCGTCACGCTGTCCGGGATAGTAATGCTCGTGAGCCTAGTGCAACCGGAGAAGGCACCATAGCCTATGCTCGTCACACTGTCGGGGATCGTTATACTCGTGAGCCCCGTGCAATTATAGAAGGCATTACTTCCAATGCTCGTCAATTGACTGCCCTCTTCAAATACTATTTCTTCAATAGTACTTGGAACATTGAGTATTGTTTTTACGGATGAAGGTATAATTATTTTTTTGACTGGTGTTCCCCAAGAACCCAAGTCTATAATCGTAACGGGTTTTCCGTTATATTCGGACGGTATTTCAAGAGTATCTATAAGGTGACTTTCATCATATTCGCTTAATTTCGCACGCACATAATTATAGTTGTTCTCGCACTCATAACCGTTTAAATAAGATTTTGCGGTTAGCGTACCGTCGCCGTTGTCTATAAAATAACAAGGAACGGTTGAATTGTATTCCGATATATTAGAACAACCGACGAACCCGCCACACGTCAATATAAACGAACATGCAATCATCACGATTGACACTATTGCTATCGCCTTATGTCTGAGTTTTTTTGAGCATAGAATACAACCTACGTAAAGCGCAATCATCACTACGGTAAAAACAATCGCCAGTGCTACGTAGATTTTATACTGCGACGCCGACCAATCTATGTCCATATAAGAAAGCACGCTGAAAGCCATTGCCGGCGCGAGCATAATCGTGGCAATAGAGAACATTGCCGCAAACGCTTTATAAGCGGGCTTTTTGTGCAATTCTTTTCGTTGTGCTTTTTTCTCTGCTTTTTCTTGTTCGCGTTGGAGTTTGCGCTCTTCCGCTTGGCGTTTCCGCTCCTCGGCTTCGCGCTGTTTTTCAAGGCGAAGTGCCTCGGTGTCGACGCCGTTTCCCGTACCTGTTTCATCTCCGACAATGGTGTCTATCATATCGTCCGAAGTGACTTTCGATGCTATCCATTGTTCCATAAGAAGACCGCGCCAAATACCGTATATTCCACAAGTGGCAACGGTCAAAGCAATCCACAAGACTTGTTTCTTGAGGAGTTCCATTCCGTTTCCGTCGAATACGACGTTCTTGCCGTCAATCACGGTATGTTCGCAAATATACTTCTCTCTCTCGCAAATGAAGAAGGATTTTGCGATGCCAAGAGTGAATATTCCGACAATACCGCCGAGAACTTTCAATATAAACAGGGGGAGTATCTTGCCGTCATAATAAGAGTCTCCGACCGCAGGCTCGTTTTCATAGTGAGTGTGTTCGGTTACCCACTTTCTGACGTTGTTCGACAGCCACAATCCGTATATGCCGAATGTTACGTAAGATAGCAACAACCAAAGCAAATACTTCTTTGCAAGTTCCCAGCCGGTGCCGTCAAATGTTCTGCGCCTTCCGCAAACGTAGGTGTTAGACGCCAAAAAACTCTCGTAATGACACTTGAGCCAAGGATATGCGATGCCCAACGTTACAATAGACATCCATATCATGAATATCTTTTCGATAAACAGATTAAAAACCGTCGCGGTAAAGCCCGATTTTCCCGCTCCCAACGCGCCGTTAGAAAGAGACATTCGATACGCCTTGTTGACCTTCCCTTCCAACTCAGACTGCTTTTTCTCCATTTCGGAAAGACGTGATTTCAAAAAGGTTATCTCGTCTTGTTCCGTCATGGGCTCAGATTGGGGATCAACAGTCTCACTACTCGCCAAATCTTCAACTTTGAGTTCATCTGCGATTTGAGGCTCCGTCACCACGGACTCGGCGGGTTGCTCCGTCTCCGCAGGCGCTGCCGACAAAGAAGTATTCTCTACGTCTTTTTCAGGTTCAGGTTGTTGAGTCGACTCGGGCACCGACGGTGCTCTCTTTTTGAATTTTGCTCCGCAACTAAGGCAAACATAGTTGCCGTCGTTTTGTAGCGCTATCGCGCCACCACATTTTGGACATTTCATATGGTTCCCTCCAAATAAAAACAGGTGCTTTGCACCTGCCATATAACTGTCCATATAATATAACAAGTGCATCCTGCCGAATTCTGCCACAAATCCAAAACAACAGTTAAAACGCTGTTGCAGAAATACACTTGTTACCAATAGTAATAAGCATTTCGACCGTTGTTATTCAGATTTGTGGCAAGTTAATAATACGATGAAATGCCAAAATTGTCAATATCGTGAATTACTTTGCACCAAAAGCCCTCTAAAATATAAATACATAGATAATATATAAGATATAATCCTAATCTTTCGTCCTAATCCAAATAACTCCGACGAAAACGGAATTTAACTGCGCCGGCAATATAACTTCTCACAAAGTGAGAAATATAACTTTTGCCAACGGTAAAAATACAACTAATTATGGTTCCTTTCCAGGAGATTGCCACGCAACTCCGTTGCTCGCAATGACAGTTTGAGTTTACACGTGCTTTTATCTGTCATTCCGAGCGAACACATAGGGGTATCCCCACCGAGAAAATAAACAGGCGACAGTGTGTGTTTGCACTTTGTTGAGGGTAGGCGCAATTTTCACGGAAGGGGAAAGAGGAGCAAGGCTCGTCGCACCAAAGCCCTCATCAGAGGGCACGGCGTAAAGTGCCTTGTGACGAAATCTCGCGGAAGCGCACCGCATTTCAACCAAAACGAAAATTTTGCGGAACCTCAAATTGAGTTACGCAGTGAGTTTGAGTTGTAGCAAAAAATTTTCGTTGCGGAGAAGTTGCGTTGCAAGTGCCGTCAGAACGATTTTCGCAAAAAAATCGCCGACGGCTTCGCCGCATAAGCAACTGCGTCATTCCGAGCGTAGCGTGGGAATCTCGCGGAAGCGAAACAGCACCTTATCCTTGCCGTACGGCAAAATATAACTGCGCAAGCAATATCGCTTCTCACGATTTGTTTCCCCCTACGCACACCTCAACAATCATTCCCGCCCATCTACACACTCGTACAACTCAAACGTCCAAATCCGTCATCAATTCTCAAACGTAAAACCCCAACTGCCTTAATCCTCCGTTCTAAAAACCTCCGCCCGCTTCCTCATCTCCACCATATTCACTTACGCCCTCAATCCATTAATACAACCACTACCAGACCGCCCCACACTATACAATAATTAACGATACAACACTAACTATTCGCAAAACCCCGCTGAACTATGCGCAAAATGTAGCAAAATTAAAAAATACAACACAAATTAACGTGAATTACTCACAAAAAAATATCATATACATACTTTTACGTAATCACCAAAACAATAGACGTTCTCTTAGAGCAACCGCAAACTAACAAAATCGGTGCTCAAAAGAAAACTATTGCCGTCCCTACTCCGCTATTTCCCAAACATACAGCAAAAACATGACAAACAATCGGTCAAAATCAGCAATTTTACTCAAAATTTACTGTTTCACATGCACAAAACACTATATTTTGGATACAAATAGCAATAAAAATTCTATAAATTGTGTTTGAACAGCAATATCGTGAAACCTATTTAATTTTTCTATAATTTTTGCGAAACCGAAAAGGTCGATTTTTCAATGGGGAAAGGTTCGATTTTTCTATCGAAAATTTTAGATAAAGAAAGAACGAAAAAATATTTTTTGGCACATTTTCGGGTGGATCACTGCTCAAAAAACCCGCCAAAAACCCACTGTTTACAGGCATTTTCGGCAATTTTCAAAAACCCATTGTTCCACGTGGAACAAAACGCCGAACCCGAAATGTTTCACGTGAAACTTATGTTTTTTGAACAATTTTTCACGTTGCCCAAAGTGTTTCACGTGGAACGCCCATTTTTCTATAAAATGAGTCATTTTACTTATTTTTTGTGTTGCATTTGCCTATCTGACATTGTGCAAAAGTGCATAAGTTGGGTGTTATATCCTATTATTATACTCAAAACTGTGCTGGTTGCGTCTTATGGCCGTAAACGAGGCTCCGACTGAAATATACTTATTAGCAATGTATGCCTAAATACTGTTTCGGGCGATATGGTCCTCATATTGTTGCATATTTGTTTGTACGCATGGCATGATGCTCTTGGGCGTTCCCACATACGGACCACCCTGCCACTGCCTATGACCACAACGTCACAACGAATTTCGTTGCTCGTCTTCTGTTGCTTTTCTATCGGGCTTTCCGAATAATCCCTCGCCTTAACATGCTCGTTTTCAATAGGAATCCCAAACTCAATCTATCGAAATGTTTTACGTGGAACATTCGTTTTTATAGATAATTGCGCCGTTTTGCTACATATTGAAGGCGAAAAGAATATGCGGTAAATAATCCGGCGCGGTAGATGAGCGGGTGAAACGGATAGATAGGTCGTTTGATAGATTGAGTATACATATAAATGAGGGTGATTGATTTTGCTATTGAATAGTAATGTCGAGCGAGACCGACTTTTTAAGCGGTTTGAAAGATGAATCATCGATTGTAGTGAACACATAAGCGGTTGGGTGACGATGAACGACTAATATGCGAGGGGACATTACGGCATGTACAGATTTTGAAGAAAAAGAATGGTGGATTGGCGTTTAATATGTACGGGTGGATAAGGGACAAATGAGACGTGTTGATTGGGCATACGTGGGCACTCAAAAACACAAAGCACGGCAAAATAAGTCGTGCGGAAAGCGTCGGAGCGATTTGTAAAGATTGACTTGCACAAACATGAATGTTCGGCAATCGGTGGTGACGGGACGGTTGATAATGCAATCGGGTGGCATCGATGCAAACTGTGGCGGGTGCAGTGTGAGCACAAAGCATGAGACGTCGAAGGACACCGCCGATGAATCGGCGTAAAATTGTCTATTGCATTTGCGGCGAAAAAGATGAGTCGTCGGTCGGGATAAACGCTCTTTCGACAACAGAGTTTTGAACGGTTTTCTATCCTTTGATTTTTATAGACGATTTTTGTTCGATAGAAGTTTGTCTGCTTTTTGCCGATAGACGGTTGTCCGCTTATATGCGGTCAATATCGGTATTTGCAAATATAGGGCTAAAATAAATAACAATAAGGGCGACGTTGCGTAGTATGACAATTTCAAACAACGGCGAATTTGACGTGATAACACAATGAATAGGGGGTTGAGGCGATAAGGCTATATTATATTGAGGGGTTGTCGGAGTAATGCGAGTTCAAGCGAACAAAGACGTATGGTATGGAAGTTCTTCAGAGCGATTAGGCAGTGGCAACGGAGACGGATAATCTATTTAGAAACCCACTAAGTTAACGCGTCAAAATGGTGAAACGACGACTTTTTGTGGCGTATTTTCTACATTTTGCGCATAGTTTGGCGGTGTTTTGCGAACAGTTTATGCAGTTTGCTTCTGGCGACAGGTTGCTTAGATACTAAAATTTTGAGGTACAGTCAAACATGTATACTATTATCGAGCAAGCAATACAATGACCTTTTTTTGATTTTCTCACAAATATTTTCAATGGCACAATTTTTTGCATTTTAATCTGCCTCGTACTTATAATCACATTATCAACCTATTTTGGAGAAAATTATTATGAAGTATGAAAAATGGCTTTGGTTTTGGATAGATAATTACGTAAAACCATCAACAAAAAGCAGTACATGTTTGCGATATTCACAGTTAATACAAAATCATATTATACCTAATTTGGGTACATATGACTTAAGCGCTCTATCGTCATCGGACATTCAGTCGATGGTCACTAAACTACTTGAGAATGGTAATACTAAAACAGGAACCGGGCTGTCATCAAATACAGTCAACTCCGTCATTTCCGTTATACAAAATTCTTTGCATATGGCATATTTTGTGGGAGAAACAAGCACATACGTAGGAGACAAGATCAAGCGACCTAAGATAAGTGAAAAGCATGTTAAATGTTTTTCCCTTGAAGAACAAAAGAAAATCGAAAAATATGTATTAAGCCATAAAAAGGATAAATTGTTCGGCGTTGTCTTATGCTTGTACACAGGACTGCGAATAGGAGAATTGCTTTCTCTCGAATGGGCGGATATTGATTTTGCAAAAGGCGTTTTGACCGTAAATAATACTTGCTATGACAGTTATGCCAACGGCAAACATATTCGAGTTGTTGATGCTCCTAAAACGACAGCTTCAATACGGGTTATTCCACTTCCAAAACAGCTGATGCCCTTGCTAAATGCCATAAAGAAGAGGTCGAAGTGTAAATACATCATAGCAAATAATGACAAGCCGGTTCTTGTGCGTT
This sequence comes from uncultured Bacteroidaceae bacterium, assembly GCA_964563025.1. Lineage (GTDB taxonomy): Bacteria > Bacillota > Clostridia > Christensenellales > CAG-917 > RGIG4097. The sequence goes on from CAZLVK010000002.1 coordinate 100,674, forward strand.
CATATCAACGTACGTTTGAACTCATTCTCAAAAACCTCGGCATTCCGCATAAGGGTTTTCATTCGCTACGTCACACATTCGCAACCCGTGCTCTTGAGTGCGGGATGGATGTCAAAACATTATCTGAAATACTTGGGCACAAGAACCCAACAATAACCCTAAATCGCTATGCGCACTCAATGTTGGAACATAAAAAAGAGATGATGAACCGCCTTGGAAAACTGCTGTAAAAATTCAAAAAAATGTTCATCAATTAGCACAATTGATGAACATTTTTTTGTTCAGTATATCAGAAAGCCTTCAAAAAAGCAAGTTTTATCTGTTTTACATAACTTTTTTGTTCATCAATTCTCTTTTCCCCTGAACAAATGTGTATCTTTTGTACATGTATTGTGCTATTTGATGTCCATTTTTTTCACAAAAGGAGCATCGAATATGAACGTGTTGAGTTTGTTTGACGGAATAAGTTGTGGTTTTCTTGCGCTTAAAAAGTGCAATATTAAAGTTGACACATACTTTGCGTCAGAGATAGAACCCAACGCAATCAGAGTCGCAAAAACAAACAACCCTTCAATTATCGAAATCGGAGATATTTCAAAAATATACTATAAAGACGGCGTACTGTATACTCCAATTAAGGATTATGATATCGGTCATATTGATTTAATTTGTGGTGGCAGTCCTTGTACTAATTTTTCTTCTATCGGTTATGCAAACGGAATGAGCACAGGCGACGTCGAAATAGTATCCCTTGAACAGTATCTTGAATTAAAATCGCAACACGTTGTTTTTAACGGACAATCCTATTTGTTTTGGGAATATTGCAGGTTACTAAACGAAATCAAACCTGATTATTTCCTTTTAGAAAACGTGGTTATGGCAAAAAAATGGGAGAATATTATAACGAAATATCTCGGCGTTTCTCCTATCAAAATAAACAGCGCGCTTGTATCTGCTCAAAACAGACCTCGCCTATACTGGACGAATATCAAAGGAATTAAACAGCCTCAAAACAAAAATATAATATTAGACGATATTCTATGCAACGATGCAGATACAAAAGACGTTTCTTATTGCTTGACAGTCCAACGCAGTTTCCCGAAACTCATTGAAAAATACGGGTATATTCCCGAAAGATTTAATGCATATAACGCCGCTGAATTAAAGAACAAGGCGTGCACCTTATCTCGTGGTAGTATGATTACCTCTTCTTGTGCAACGCTATTATTCGTTCAAGTAAAAAACGGTGTTCATACTGTCAAAAACGGAATACTAAACGGAATTTATAAAACCCCGTTAAAAGACGGCACTTATAATCTTCGAAAACTTAACATGACTGAAATCGAACGTTTACAAAATCTTCCCGACAATTACACAAATTTGCCGAGAATCAGCGAACAAAAAAGGACTGCAATGATTGGCAACGGCTGGACTGTCGATATTATCAGTCACATTTTTTCATATATAGGGGGAAACAAACAATGACGATTAAACGACTGGATTTTTCTAATCAAACCACAATAAACGAATATTTGAACATATCGGAGAGCGAAATCCGTTCTTTGCATAATACAATCGTCTTTTCTTATGAAAAGTACCTCAAAGATTACGGGGTAAAAAAATTGTGGAGCGATGATATTCCCAAAGATTGTAGCGATATAGAATTTATATCCTATTTAGACGCAAAAGAATTACAACTTATTTTCTTATACAAACATATCGGTTGTTTCGTACATAAAGATTTGGTTTCTGCATTTGTAAGAAAATATATTCCGGATGCCGCTCTCGACCAACAAGTAAGACATTTAGGCTCTCAATGCTTTTGGTATGTACTAAACAAAGGCGCTAAAGTCCCTAATGTCGATATTAAAGTGCCGAGCGGGTATAATTATTTATTTTCTATCGAAGTTCCGAATCCTAAAGCGGTGGCAAATGCACTAAAACGAACCGGCAGATTAAACGCCAGAAACTTTACCGAATTAAAATTGGCATATCAAAACAAATGTGCGACTTGCGGTATAGAGGAAGGCAAAAAGGATAGCCGTAATGAAACTATCGTTGTTTTACAACAAGGTCATATGGATCCGCGGAAACCATTAACGCTGGACAATACGATTCCGCAGTGCCAATATTGTAACCAAACATATCAGGAAGATTTTATGTTTAACGAATACGGAAGAGTCATAGCCATTAATAATCCTCACGTTGTACTTAAATCACCTAAATGCATTCAAGATGAAATGATACAAATTTTATTAGAAGTACGAAAAAATAAAAATTCCGAGGACGAATAATCCTCGGTAATTTTTTGCATTTCTTATTCTCATTTTTCGGATTTGAGGACGGAGAGGTAGGCGGTGAGTTCCTTTTTGGCGTCGGCGAGGTTGTGGGAACGGTAGTTCCCGCATTCTATCTTCTTGGCACCGGGGATATAGTCGAGTTCGAGGCACTTTTCGAGGCAGTCGACGACGATACGCTTTGCCTCGTCCTTGTCGGGTGTATCGAAGAGGAGCAGATAGAAGCCCGTTCTGCATCCCATCGGACCGAAGTAGACTACTTTGTCCTTGACGGCGCTATTGCGCACCACCGTTGCAAACAAATGCTCTACGGTGTGCATTGACGCCACATGTAGATAATCTCCCTTGTTCGGAGCTTTGAAACGAAGGTCGTAGGTGAAAACGTTGCCGTCTACGCGGTCGAGGTAGAACCCCGGAGTCAGCACGTTATGGTCTATTGCGAAAGATGCTATGCGTTCGAGTTTCATTCTTTCTCCTTTTTGACGGGCGGGAGAGGCTTTTCCTTTTTGCCCGTGACGGCACACATAATTTTGGGGAAGAGAAGGTCGAGCCCGACGAGCCCTCTCGCGACGACTTCTTCAAAGGATACGCACGCACTCTCGTCTGCGGAATCCGAAATCACTTTGACCGAGAAGAAGGGTATTCCGTTTCTCTCCGCCGCCATAGCGATGCCCGCGCATTCCATTTCGCAAATATCCGCTCCGAACGCTCCGAGACGGATTTTGTCCTCGGTATTGCCGATAAACTTATCTCCGGACGCAACGGTTACGGTGCGCAGAGGGTGGGGGAGTAAGGCTTGCGTTTTCGCTATAATTCCCTCGTTCGCACGGAAGAATATATCCGCTCTGCCGTCGTACTGACCGACGGGTACGTCGTCGAGTTCGGAGGTGTCGAATTGGTAGTGCACTACCTTGTCCACCATCACGACGTCTCCTTGCTCGAATCCTGCGGAGATTGCGCCCACAAATCCGAAGTTGAGCACCGCTTCCACCTCGAAAATATCCACGAGCATTTGCGTGGTGATTGCGGCGCGGAGTTCGCCGACTCCCGACTGCGCGATATAAATTTCGTCGTCGTCAGATCTGACGTGGTATACGGTTGCGCCCGCGACGCGTCCTTCTTCGACGATTTTGCCGAATTTCGTATAGATAGGCAAGGTTTCCTGTGCCATTGCCGTGACGATTCCTATTCTCATATTGACCTCCGCGATGATTATAGCACATACTCGCTTCCTTTTCAATGCGTAGTTTAGACAGAATTCTATTTTTTAATATAAAACCGTCCGCGGTATTTCTCTTGCAAAACGTGCGGGTAAATGATAATATAATCCTATGAAATTCAACTATAAACGCACAATACTTTGCTCGCTTGCATTCGGTTGGATCGCGCTCTTTTGGGGCTCGTACGATATGTTTATGCAACTCGTGGACTACGACGTTTTCGACCTGTCCTCGACCGTGCACGGCGTTATCCTCGCAATGGACAATATCTTCGGCTTATTGCTATTGCCGTTGTTCGGGAAACTCAGCGACAACAAACCCCTCGGACGTTTCGGCAAACGCAAGCCGTTCGTCATATGCGGTACCATAGTTGAAATGATAGGTTTTGCGGGCGTATGCGTTTTCGCATCCCTCGGCAAGGACTACTTCGCACCCTTCCTCGTCTGCCTTATGCTGACGCTTGCAAGTATGGCGGCGTACCGCTCGCCGGCACTCGCCCTCGTTCCCGACGTCAATCCCGATAAATTCCGTTCGAAAGCAAACTCGATTTCCAATATCGTGTCGGTCATAACAACCGTCGTCGCACTGTTATACTATCTCTTTCTTCTGCCTTCCGAGAGCAACTCTATAAAAGGTTACTACGCGTACGGCGCGGCTATGCTCCTCACGACGCTTGCACTTCTCGTATGGTTCACGGTGGCTGTCAAGGAAACGAAATTCAACGAGGACGTAAAACGCGAAATAGAAGAAGAAAAAGCGACCGCCGTTTTCTCCTCAGAAGAGGACGGGGATACCCCCGAAACCGTCTCCTTCGACAAACCCATTATGAAGAACGATAAAAACGAAGAAGTCGGCGTCGGTTCTATCCCGGACGTCAACACGGCGGACTCGTTCTTGCATCTTCCTAATATCGACAATACCGCGTATACGCACGACCTTCTCCTTCCGTCCAAACGTTTTGCGTTCAGAGAAAACAAATTTTTCAAGCGTTTTTGCATTCTCGGAATAGTGTTCTGTTTCTATATGGCGTATAATGCTCTCACTACGAATTTCATCCAATATGCAAAATGCGTGCTGAACTTCTCGCAACCTATAATACCCCTACTTCTCGCGCAGGTAGGAGCGGTGGTTGCGTTCCCCCTTGCAAGCCTACTTGCCAACAAAATCGGCAGAAGAAACACCATTTTGATAGGGTTTATCCTCATGTTTGCGGGATTTGCGTCATCATTCCCGTTCACCGAACCTCATCCCGTGGTGTACGTAATCTTCCTTTTGATGGGGATAAGTTTCGGACTCACGATGGTCAATATTTATCCGTTCTTCCTCGAAAGCACCGCAAACAACGCAATAGGCAAAGATACCGGCGTATTCTCGGTTTCAATGACGCTCGCTATGGTCATAACTCCGATTCTTTCGGGCGTTCTTATCGACAACACCGCAAGTTGGTTCGGCGGTGGAGAAAACGACGGATTCAGAGTATTGTTCCCGTATTGTATGGTATTCTTGTTCGTGGCTATAATCCTTACCGCTCTCATCAAACCTACAAAAAGTTCCAAACGAAATAATAAAGAAGCAAAGGTGTAATATGTCTATCAACAGAGATTTCTTGACGGCTGAAACAAAAAGATTATTCGACCTCGACTTATCCGAAAAATGCGTGGATAATCTCGAGGCGTACTACGATGCGGTTATCGACGCAAATAAAGAATTTAACCTCACCGCAATAACCAAAAAAGACGAGTTCACCGAAAAACATTTGATTGACTCGCTTGCCGGTGTGAAATTTATCCCAGACGGCGCGAAAGTCATCGACGTAGGCGCGGGCGGTGGTTTTCCGTCCTTCCCGATTGCGTCCGCAAGACCTGACGTCAGCGTGCTTGCTCTCGACTCCACCGCAAAGAAGATGAATTTCGTATCTTCGGCATCTTTTGCAATCGGCGTGAAAAACCTCAAAACCATGGCGGGTAGAGCGGAGGAGAGTAAAAAATTATTTGCGTCCTTCGACGTTGCGGTTGCAAGAGCGGTATCCGCACTTCCTATTCTTCTTGAAATTTGTTCTCCGCTCGTGAAAGTCGGAGGTATGGTGATTGCATACAAAACGGACGAAAGCGAACTCGAAGGCATAGACACGGCTTTGACCGCTCTAAATCTTCGCCACGTAGAAACCTTTGCTTTCAATCTTCCGAGCGGAGACAGAAGGGCTATTCTCACGTTTGAAAAAACCGCCCCCACACCCGACAAATATCCTCGTCAGTACGGCGCAATAAAGAAAAAACCGCTGTGATATATCAATATTGTTTATAAATACTTCACCCGCCGGTTGCGGGTGATTTTTTTCGCGCTTTTACTTATCCTCTTTATTTCCGATTCCTTATAAAACTAAAAGTCGTTTTCTCTATTTTTCACCCGAAAAAGACAATTTTTTTAATTTTAACGTGAAACAATTTTGTGAAACCTATTGCAGTTTTTTCTTATTTATGTTATCTTTAATATATGGTAAATATAATATCTTTCGCAAACCAAAAAGGCGGGGTAGGCAAAACTACCACGTGTATAAATCTTTCGGCGTGTCTCGCTGAAAAAGGCAAAAAAGTTTTGATAGTGGACGCGGACTCTCAGGGTAACGCAACGTCGAGTCTCGGCTTTTTTGAAAAGTCGGATAAGAAGTCTTTATACGAAGTGTTGTGTGGAAACCTTGAAATAAAAACCGCTGTCAAAGATACCGAAATCGGCAACCTCAAACTCTTATCCTCATCCGTCGACCTTGCGGGTGCGGAAATCGAACTTGCGCAAGTTTTGATAGGGCGTGAAAGAGTGCTTGAAGAAAAACTTGCGGATATTAAAGACGAGTATGATTATATCATGATAGATTGCCAGCCGTCCCTCGGACTTCTCACGGTAAACGCTCTTACCGCGTCGACTGGAGTCGTACTCCCTATACAGTGCGAATACTTCGCGCTTGAAGGGTTGTCACAGATGATGAATACAATCAAACTCGTGAAGAAGTTTTTGAACGCTGGGTTGTCAGTTGAAGGCGTAGTCCTCACACTATTCGACGGACGAAGCAAACTTTCAAAGGGTGTGCAAGAAGAAATTTCTAAGTTCTTCGGCGATAAGGTCTACGACTCGAAAATCAGACGTAACGTGCGACTTGCGGAAGCACCGAGTTACGGCAAACCTATCGTGTTATACGACAAAAAATGCGCGGGAGCGGTGGATTATATCGCCCTTGCGGAAGAATTTGAAAAGAAAATTAAATAACCGAAATTTATGTTTATACTTGCGTTTTGACAATGTAAACTTGCTTTTCGGATAGGAGAATAATTATGGCATCTACAAAAGGTGGTCTTGGCGGAAAGGGTATATCCGCACTCTTTCAAGACAACAAAGAAAACGTAAAAGTCGATCTTGAGGGAGCGGCGGCTGTTGAAGTCGATATTACTCTTATCGATAGAAATCCCGACCAACCGAGAAAAAAATTCGATGACGGCGCATTGAAAGAAATGGCGAAATCCGTAGAGACTTACGGTGTTCTCCAACCTCTTCTCGTGAAAAAAATAGAGGGTGAACAAACTCGTTATATGATTATAGCGGGTGAACGTCGTTTCAGAGCCGCTTATATGGCGGGGCTTAAAAAAGTGCCCGTAATAGTGAAAGACCTCACCGACCAGCAGATTCAAGAAATCTCCCTCATTGAAAACCTTCATCGTATGGACCTAAACGCAATCGAAGCGGCGGAGGGTATGCGCGAACTTATGGAGAGTTACGGACTTACACAAGAAGATGTTGCGGAGCGTATCGGCAAATCTCGTCCTTACGTCACCAACACTCTTCGTCTTCTCCAACTCCCAGACGAGGTAACCGAAATGGTCAGAAACGGAGAACTTCCTCCGGGACACGCGCGCACGCTTATATCGATAGACGACAAAGATTATCTTATCAACCTTGCAAAGCAGGCGTGCGACAACAAACTCACCGTCCGCGAACTCGAAACTAAAGTGCGTCTTTACTTCACAAGAAAGGAAATTCCCACCGGTCCGAGAAAGAAAGAACCCCTTCCTATCGAACTTAAAGAATTCGTCGGAGATATGAAACGCATATTTGCAACGAAGGTTAAAATCGTAGGCAATGCGACTAAGGGTAGGATATATATAGACTATTTCAACAAGGACGACCTCGAGAGAATTCACGACGTAATTCAAATCCTTAAATACAACGATAAATTGTAATGTGGAAAACTAAGCGGTTTTGTTGATAATTTATTCAACTTATCCACCGCTTAATAACATAAGTAGCAACCTTGAAAACCAAATATCTTGTAAAATTCAAGATTAAATATCACAATAAGTAGTGGTTGATGAAAATTTTCCACTTGTCAACACCTCTTATATATGGTATTATTATTAAAAATAATAAACAATAAATAAATAGGCGAGAAAATGAAAGTTATTTGCAATGGAAACGAACTTAGCGATGCACTCCAAAGAGTTGTAAAGGCTCTTCCTGTGAAAAGAGGCAATCCGGTATTTGAATGTGTGAAAGTTGTTGCGAAAGAAGACACTCTCACTCTTTTTGCGACCGACCTCGAACTTGCCATAGAGAAAAAAATTAATGCGGAAGTCCTCATCGAAGGCACCGTTGTCGTACCCGGAAAACTCTTTGCAGATTACGCGAAACGCATAGCGGAAGAGCAAATCGAACTTGACGGTACCGCAGAAAACAAACTTCTCATCAAATATCTCGACAGCGAAGTTTTCATCAACTGCATGAACGCGGACGAATATCCCGTCATCAAAGAAGTCGAAAAAGATAAGTCTTTTATCATTCTCAAAAAGGATTTGAAAGAACTCATCAACAAAGTCAAATTCAATGTTGCGGTTGACGAATCTCGTCCCACTCTTCGCGGTATTTGCCTTAATATAAAAAACGAAGAAGTAGAAGGCGTTGCGTCCGACGGATACCGTCTTGCACTCTCCCGTCAACCTATCAAAAACAACGGCATAATCGAAAAAATCGTCGTTCCCGCAAAGAGTATGAACGAACTTTGCGCACTTATCGACGACGACAATGAAACCATAACAGTTTATATTGATAATAACTTCATCATGGTTGACCTCTTCCACACCAAACTCGTGTCGAGACTTATTGCAGAAGAATATATCAATTACGAAAAGATTATTCCGAACGTGTTCACCACCGAGGTCACTATCGACAAAAAACAATTTGAAAACAGTATAGACCGCGTATCTCTTATCAATCGTTCCGAGAAAAAGGCGTACGTAAAGATGGAAATCAAAGAGGATTCCATTTGCCTCAATGCACACAGTGAAGACGGTGAAGTAAACGAAAAAGTCACCATCGGACTCAAAGGCAAAGACCTCACTATCGGTTTCAACAGCAAATATATCAGCGAGAGTATGAAAGCAATCTCCGACGCATTCATCACCCTCAACTTTACATCCTCAACCGCACCCGGAATTATCAAAGGTGAACAAGACAACTGGCTCTACCTTATTCTTCCTTTGAGAGTAATAGGCTAAAACAAATAAAAAACACGACGCCGTTAAGATGTTTTCTTCACGGCGTTTTTTTATATTACAAAGTAATATAAACGAAGAAAAAAATATCTATTATAAATAAAAAGTGAGTTTTATAAGGTTATTAATTCATTAAAGATAGAGTGTCAAAATTAAAACTATAGTGTTATAAAGAGAAAATTATAGTGAATATAAAAATGCAAAATTCTAATTTTTTTACGCTGTGAAACAATATGTTTTATTGTTCCACAAAAACGCTAATAGGGTATGAAAAAAATCAAGGCGCAAGATATAGCAAAATAAAAAAATTCTGTCATTTTTCATTGAAAAAATAAAATTTGAAATATATAATAAACGGCATGGTTGGAAAAGAAGAATTTTGGTCTGACGCCAAGAATGAATTATCTAAAATAATGCAAGCAATAAGTTACGAGATTTGGATTGAAAAACTCGAACCTGTTTGCTTTATCGGTGACACGTTCATATTGTGCACCATTTCCGCTATGTCGAAAAAGACTATCGACGAGCGTCATCTCGATCTCATCACCGAAGTCGTGAATAAACTCAATCCTTCGGTCACCAAAGTCGAAATAATCACCGCCGACAAAAAAGAAGACTATCTTTCTCGTCAAACCGAATATCTTCCGGGTGCCGGTATTGTCGTTGACAATAAAAAAAGAGGAGGAGACAAAAAAGTCAATCCTTTCAACGAGCGTTACACTTTCGATAGTTTCGTGGAAGGCAAATCCAACAACTATGCTCTTGCCGCAGTCAAGACGGTTGCCGAAAACCCGGGCGGAAAATATAATCCTCTGTTTATATATTCCGACGTAGGTCTCGGAAAGACGCACTTACTCCACGCAATAGGCAACTATCTCTACACAAACTCACCGAAAACTAAGGTAGTTTACGTCAATTCCGAGCAGATGATAGCGGAATTTGTCGCGTTAAGCCTCAATCGCAACAACGAGGAAAGCAACAAGTTTAGAGAAAAATATCGTTCCTGCGACGTGCTTATGGTCGACGACGTGCAATTTCTTGCAAAAAGAGAACAAACGCAAGAAGCGTTGTTTCATATATTCAACGACTTGCACCAAGCGAACAAACAAATTATATTGACGTCCGACCGTTCTCCCAAAGAACTCGTTACCCTTGAAGAAAGACTTCGCACCCGTTTTGCCTGGGGACTTACCGTAGATATACAAGTGCCCGACACCGAAACAAGAATTGCAATACTAAAAACGAAAGCGGCGCAAGAAAACTTCAATCTCAGCGACGAAGTCGCAATGTATATTGCGGAAAATTGCACTACGAATATCCGTGAAATGGAAGGACTACTCAACAAAGTCGTGTTTTACAGTTCTCTCACAAATCACGTGATAAATACCAAGGAACTTGCGTCCGACGCGTTACGTGAATCTTTTGACGACAAAAAAGATACCCTTGACGCAAGCGACGTTATAAACGCGGTATGCAAGTATTTCAAAATTTCGACCGCCGATATATATTCAAAGAAAAAGACGAAAAATATCGTAGAACCGAGAATGATAGCGATATACCTCATCACCGAAATGCTATCCCTTCCTCTCGTCACGATAGGGCAAATTTTCGGCGGTAGAGATCATACGACGATTATCCACGCAAGAGATAAGATAAGCGAACAAATCAAATCCGACAAGCGTATAAAAATCGTCGTCGCGGATATAAAAAATATGTTGTTGAACAGATAAAAACAAAAACACACGAATTTCAAAATGAAAACGAGTGTGTTTTTTTATAACTAAAATCGGTGAAAGAAAAGTTATATTTATACTCTATATATTTTTATATAAATAATATACAGCCTTTTTATATAAAGAGTTTGTAAATAAAAAAAATTTAGGATATAATGCTCGTATGAAAGCAACCGCGCTCACTCTTACGGATTTTCGCAATTACGTCAGTCAGTCTGTTGAATTTACGGACGGGCTAAACGTGCTATACGGTGAAAACGCAAGCGGAAAGACGAATATGCTCGAAAGCATTTATCTTTGCTCGGTGTTACGTTCTCCGCGCACGACGAAGGATAAAGAACTCATCCGTATGGGCGCGAATAAAGCCAAAATCAAACTCCTCGTCGAAAAGAAATATCGCAAGCATACAATAGATATTCAGATAGACGAAGTAGGCAAAAAAAAGGTCGCGATAGACGGTTTGCCGGTGCAAAGAGCGGGGGAGTTATTGGGTGTCCTCGGAGTAGTATATTTTTCTCCCGACGAGATGAAACTTGTCAAGGAATCTCCCTCAGAGAGAAGAAACTTTCTCGACGTCGGATTATCCCAACAACAGAAGAGTTATTTCGTTGCGTTGCAAAGATACAACAAGGCGTTGAAGCAAAGAAACAATTTACTCAAAGAAAGCAAATTTAGCGACAATCTCGACAGTATGCTCGACGTGTTCGACGCGTCTCTCGTCGAATACGGAACGGTGCTTATTCAAAAGAGAATGGAGTATATAAGTGCTCTCGACAAGGTGTCGGCGGTGGCACATTCGAGACTTAGCGGAAACAAAGAAAAACTCAAACTTTCGTATGAAAGCGGAGTTAATCTCGATGGAAACGTAAGATTAAACCTCGAAACGGCAATTTCATCCGCAAGACAAAAAGATAAAGACCTCGGATTCAGCACCGTCGGTCCTCACCGCGACGATATAAAAATCGAGATAGACGGAAAGGATTCGAGAAAGTTCGCATCCCAAGGTCAACAGCGCACGATTGCGCTTGCAATGAAACTCGGAGAGGTTGAACTTTATAAGGAAGAAACCGGGGAATATCCCGTTCTTCTTCTCGACGACGTTCTCAGCGAACTCGACGAAAACAGGCGCAACGTTCTTTTGAACGTAACCGAAGGCGTACAAACAATACTCACTTGCACGGAGTTTGACGGCGAGTGTAGAAGAAAATACAGAGTGGAAAACGGAAGATTAAATGGGTGAAGTTTTTCTTGATGCGTTCATAGATTCCTTGAAGGTTTTGGCGGTTCTTGTAGTCGTCAATTTCGTGGTTGCTCTCGTCGAACCCAAGGTGGCGGGAAAAATTAACCTCAAAGGAAAATTCGCGCCCCTCATCGGCACGGCGGTGGGGCTTATTCCCCAATGCGGTTTTTCGGTCGTTGCGACGGATTTATATCAAAAACGACATATAACAGTCGGCACACTTCTCGGCGTATATCTCGCAACGTCGGACGAGGCGTTGCCTATATTCCTTGCAAATCCCGACAAAGCGCTTCACGTACTACCTCTGCTTGCATTCAAGTTTGCGATAGGTTTAATTGTGGGCTACGTAGCGGACGCCGTATACTCGAAGAGTAAAAAGGAAGTCGGCGAACACAATGAGCATTGCGAGCATACTCCCGAAATCCATCTCGGTTGCTGTCATCACGAGATAGAGCCCGAACACCACGAGGACGGGCACGACCACTCTCATTGCGGTGAGCCGTGCGGAGACGAGATAGAAAACAAGCGTATCGAGAGAAAGGATAAGATAAAAAAATACGTATTGCACCCGCTCGTGCACAGCGGAAAGATATTCTTGTACGTGTTTGCGATAAATATAATCTTCGGCGTGATAATATATTTCATCGGAGAGGACAAATTCGTAGAATTTTTGAAAGCAAACAAATACGTCGCGCCGTTGTTTGCGGTGTTTGTCGGCGCGATTCCGAACTGCGCGTCCTCCGTCGTCATCAGCAATTTATATCTGATAGGCGGGCTCGGATTCGGCGCAACTCTCGGCGGGCTTTGTATGAACGCGGGATTAGGGTTTGCGGTGCTTTTCAAAAACACCAAAGCGTATAAAGAAAATTTAGTGATATTCGGGGTTATGTTTTTGGTATCCGTCGCAGTCGCATACGCCGTCGGGGGAATATTCGGATTCGACGTATTGCCGTTTTAGGCTTCGAGGAGCATTTTGTCGGCAATGAGTGCGATAAATTCGCCGTTGGTCGGTTTCTCGTTTGGAGAGTAGATTTTTATTCCGAAGATATTGTTGATATTTTCGATTTTGCCTCTGTTCCAGGCGACTTCGATTGCGTGACGTATCGCGCGCTCGACTTTCGAGGGAGAAGTGTTGAAGCGTTCTGCTATCGTAGGATAGAGTCTTTTTGTGATACTGCTGATAATATCGGGGGAGTCTATAGTCATTTTGATGGCTTCGCGCAGGAATTGATAGCCTTTAATATGCGCGGGTATTCCCACAGAGATGAAGAGGTTGGAGATTTTTTCGTCGAGAGATTTATTATGAACGGACTTTTGTGATTTATTAGGCTCGGCGTTCAGTTCGTCGAGAGTCGCTTTCAAAGTGTCGTAATCGAAAGGTTTTGCGAGAAAATAACTTGCGCCGTATTTGAACGCTTTTTGAACGAAGCCGTCCGTTGCCAGTTGGGACATCATAACGACGGCGGGTTTTTGTGTTTTGAGGGACGCCAGCACGCCGAAACCGTCGAGTTCGGGCATAACGATGTCGAGGAGAAGGAAGTCGGGAGTCGTCTTTTCGATGAGGCGAAGGGCGGAGACGCCGTTGTCGGCAAGACCTACTACTTCATAGTCGTCCGTTGAGTCGAAGAATTCTTTCAAACTTATGGAAAGTCCGACGTTATCATCTGCAATCACTATTCTTTTTTTCATAATTTCCTCCAAAATTTTGTTGTATTTTGATTTTAGCACAAGAATTTTTGAAAAAATCGCACACAAAAACTCCAAAAACAACTGTTTTTGTCATAATTTTAGTTATTTTGTTTTTTTGGTTTGATTTTTGAAAGGATAATGACCTTTTTTCTTGATATTATCACCGAAAATAGGGAAATGGCAAGTGTTTTCAATCATTTTTTTCACCATTTTTTATGAGAATAAAAAAATGAGTTTTCAAAGCGACGGACAAATTTGCATTTTTTTTGAAAAAACAGTTTACAACTACGCACCATATCAATATAATATATGAAAAATTATTAGTGAGGTAATTATGGCTAAATATAAAAAATGCCCTCGCTGCGAACTGAACTGGATTCTCACCGAATACGACCTCTGCGAAGTCTGCAAAGCAGAACTCGGCAAGGAAAGCAAAATTTCTCTCCTCGAGGACGACGATGACGAAGACCTTATGAACGAACGTATCTGCCCTATTTGCAAGGTCAACTACCTCGAAGGCGATGAGGAAATATGCCCTACCTGCAAAATGGAACAGGCAAATAAGAAAAAAGAAGAAGAGGACGATTGGTCCAAATACGAAGAGGAAGACGAGGATATTATCGACGACGACCTTATATCCGACGAAGAAGAAGACAAAATCTCCCTCACCGAACTCCAAGAAGAGGAAGAGGCGGAAGCCGACGACGAGGAAGAAGAAGCGTTTGTGGACGACTTTGACGAATCTTTCGTGGAATTCAAAGAAGGCGACTACGAAGAGGACGACGAGGAAGAAGACGAAGAATAAAAACAAAATCCATATAATAAAAGAAAAGCACTCCGAAACGGGGTGCTTTTGAATTTATCAAGAAATCGAAAAAACAACAATTTAGAAAAAATAAAAAATTTTCAACTTTTTGTGAGAAAAATCGCGTTTTCGCGTGTTTAATAAGTAGAGGGATATGAAAGTGCTTTGAAAACTCGCACTTTTCGCCCGAAAAAGGCGGAAATATTCCATATTGACAACGAGCAAGTTAACAAGTAAAATATAATTGTAGATATTTTTTGTAGCAACCTCGTATGTAAAATTAAGATTATAGTGACGGAGGTATTTTTATGAAGAAAATTATTTTGATTGTATTAACGGTCATCATGGCGTTTTCTTTTGCGTGCGCATTTACCGCATGCAACGAAGAAGAGGAACTTTCAAGATGGGACGTGCGCCAATTTTACGGAACCTATGAAAACATAGACAGAGGCGTGAACTTTTCATTGGGAACCATAGGGAATGAGGTTCACCAACAATTAAACACAAACCATCTTGAAGTAGGAAAAGTCGTGACGACGGAAGGAGAGTATGAGTATAATTTCATAACTCAAGAGATTGCGGATTGGGCAAACGGATATCTGAACAATTTCACGACGAAAATTGTGATAGACGAAGACAAAATCCGTATAGGTGAACTTGAATACTCATACGGAGCAACGTTTTCTTACGATATAGATGAAAACGGAGAGTTGTACGACGAGCATTATTTGTTTCTTGCTACAAGTGATAAAGATGAATTATCTTTTGCCGTAGGATATGGCCCCGAAGATAGACCAGCGATAAATTTCAAATTTAAAACTAAAAAAGAAATCGATGGCGTATCATACACAATCGCCATTTATCATTTTTTATATAAAACAAATTAAGGAGAAAGGATATGAAAAACAACAGAAAAGGAATCATGATAACTTTATTAGTTGTTTTATCGTTAACGCTTATAATATGTTTGACAAATTTGTCAAATGATAGTCTAGCGTATGCGTCAGAACTAGAAAATATAATATCGAGTGGCAACGCAACGAACGCAACATATATCGAATCGTATGTTGCAGATGCAAAAAGTGCGCGTATGCAACACATGTCGAGTTATAGTGATTTTGTCAGCAGGGAATATTTTAGAAATGGTTGTTCATTTGCTCGTAGACTAGGGGAAGGAATGACAGTAAACATTGTGGCAGATGACAATATTACTACAATTATTCCTAAACAATATTTTTCTACTGCGGGCGAGCGGATGTATATATCTGAGCCGTATGGGTATTACATACGCTCAGAAAGCAATACAGGTTATAATGAAGTGACGGTTATTATTTTTAAGATAGAAAAAACGATGGTGGATTATGAAGCGACCATCAAAATAACCACGGTCTTTTCAGCCGATTATTATTATATAATATCTAATGAAGCATCGATTCATTATTATAAAACATCTGATGGGAGTGTATATTCGAGTGAAACTATACACATAAATTTTGGAGATAATATATTGAATGCGGTTATTCCCGCGATAAGTGTTAGTACCACTTCGCTGAATGTAATAGAATATTATTGTTTTGCTCCGTCCAAACAATACGAACTGAAAGATATATCCTTTGCGACAAGAATTTACAACGCAGACTCTCTCAATCAATGCGACGCGGGGTATAACGTGAATAACGATTACGGTTATTTCATCATAGGTAACCGCTATGATTATTCCTCTACGCACATAGTCAACCAAAGCGATGAATAACTGTTGAAAAAAGTTCTTCAAAGTGGGACCAAGGGAATTATTAGCAGTGTTCCTGTCTTAGGCTCGGCATTTTCTATTATAGATACCGCTGTACAAATGATTGATACAGTAGAAACTGCTAACGAAGAAATTGCATACGATGAAACCAATCAAAATTACTATTATTCCGGGCTTAGCACTTATAACACTCGTGCAACGCAATATGCACATTACGGAAATTTGATAAGGGGTTCCGCAATCACTTTGAATTCAACGGACAACAACACCTTGCTTTTCAGAGAAAACGACTATGCAAAAGGCGTGTTCAACATTTCGCACACGGACAGAACGGACGGAATTATGCCGTACGGCAAGATTTATTTCGACGTCGCGATGAAAGTTATAAGTAGGGTAAACGATTACGAGGCTGCATTTTTGAATAGCAACACGATAAGCGTAGACATAAACAGTCCGTATACAAAGACGGTGAGTGCGTTCGATACGAATGATTTCTATATGCTCCCCGAGGGGAATCAAACGTTTTCGTTCACCCCGCAATATACGAGCAATTATACGATTACGCAGACGGGAGATACCTCGGAAGTGTATGTGAACGGTGTACAACAAACCGCACAAAACGGCGTATTCAACGTGTATATGAAGAAAGACACCGCGTATGCGATTCAGTTCAGAAATACGTCCGCAACATCCGCCTGTTACGGCACGTATAAAATCGAGTATGCGTCAGGTAGCGCAAACATTAGTTTTGCGTTGGATTATGACGACACCTACGTGTTGAGGTATACGCCGACGACAAGCGGTTTTTATACCTTAGACGCAGGAGAAAATGCCGTTTTGACGGATGTATATACGCTGAATTCGAGCAACGGATTCACGCACACTCATTCTTGCAACGGGAAACGAGTGTATGAGGGCTATTTCACGGGCGGAATAGACTACTATATCCAAGTGAAGAAAACGCAAAACGTCACGGATGACGTAACCGTTGGGATAACTCCCGTCACGCGTTCCCTCGTGGAAGGAGAGAACCCGTCAGTGTCTCTCATCGGCGGCGACAACTACGTATACCATAAGATAGTCGTTCCGAGCAACGCCACGACAAATCAGCAATACAACTTTACTTTCGCAGGACTTACGACAAGCAACTTATCTTATTATTTAAGAACCGAGACCGGTACAGGGTATAATCTTTCCGCCGTTGGTGTGGGCTATGTATATGCACAGTCTTTGGTTGCCGGCAAAACTTATTATCTCGGCATAAAGTGTTCGATTGACGTTACTGTTACTCCGACTTATACGATAGGCGAAGCGGACCACCTGTGGACCATTTATAAGGACGGAAATACGATGCCGTATTTGACTACGGCTGACGATGACGTTTTGCTTATGAGAGGGCATACGTATTCGTTTGTATTGACGGTGGACGAAGTTACGATAAATCCGTTGACTTATACTGGTTCCGAAGAAGACAATTATGACGGGAACGGAACGATAGAAGCATCGTCCGTTATAGATATGTCGGTAAACACTTCTATAAAAGGGCCGAACGGGATGTTTGAGCTCGGTATCCAATTCACCGTAGATCCGTCTGAAATTACGGTTTCCGTTGATTACGTCAATTGTGTGAGCGTTTCTTTCACCGCACCGACAGACATTCTCGGATATAACTATTCGGTAACGGGCTATGATTTGAACGATACGGAGTTTATGTTCACCGGTACGTGCGATACAAACGGCGTAGATTTGCTTGCAAGTTTGGTCTCGAAAAATGCGTGTTATAACGTAAAATTTACGGTGACTTCAATTAATGTGGACGACGTCGATACTACAGGTAATATGAGTATAGCAACGAATGGTATATCAAAATCAATAAGTTGTGGTTATACTTCAAGCCGGACCACCATTTTCAAAACGACTAAGTATTATATAACCAACGCACTACAACTAAACAACCTTCGATATTATAATTCGAGAAGCGTGTATATGAGCAACGATATAGAATTGGCGGCTTCTTATCCCTTGTGGACGCCCATCCCGACTTATAACGCTACTTTGCACGGCAACGGACATACCATAAAAGGCTTGAATATAGTCATAACCAACGACGGTCCGGATTATTACGGACTCATAGGCACCACGACTCAATTGCAAAGTACTATTATAATAAGTGGCGTGAATATAACTACTGCGTCCGGTTATAACTCTACTCGCACCATATACGTAGGTTCGTTTGCCGGATTAAGCACCGGAGGGTTGTTGCAGAGTGTAGCATATGGAAACATAAATGTGAACACGTCTCATGCAGTCGTCGGAGGGCTTGTCGGTAGAATGACGGATGCGTCGGTTACGATTTGCGGATTCGGAAACGACGACGTCCGCTCCACAATAAAAGGACAAAGCGATATAGGCGGGGTTGTCGGCAATGCGGTAAACGTGCAGTTCTCAAGCGCGGGAATCAACAACACGACGATAGAAAGCACTATAAACGATAATAGCTATTCAATCGGCGGAATCGTAGCGTACGCTATAGAGTGCGAACTCACGCAATGCGTTGTCAATAATTCGATTATCCGCAACGTGAACACAAGCACCGTGTCGAGTAGTTATACTCCGAAAATGGGCTATCTTGTAGGACACATGGTAGATACGGACATTGACGGAACGATAGACGAAAATTCTTCTTACAGCACGGGGAGAATTTCAAATACGGTATATTGTTTCAACGGGGACGATAATTCGTACGGATTAAGCCAAACGACAACGTAACGAAACCAATCCGAAACAGAAAAGCACTCCGAACGGGGTGCTTTTGGATTATATAGGGAATGGTTGTTCGGTAGGGTTTATGCTCAGGAGAGCAGGACGTAGTTTGCAGCCCAGAAGAGGGCGGGGCCTATAAGGGTGAAGAAGTGAAAGAGGACGTGCATATAGCGGACGTGGATGCCGAAGACGGACGCTCCCAAAAGGACAGAGAGGATACCGCCTACGTTGAGCCAGAGGGCGAGGGCGGGCATTGTGAAATTCGTGATGAAATAGGACGAGAACAAAAGTGCGCCGATGACGAAGTTCATCGCAAAAGCCAGCATTCTAAACCGCTTAAAATCCAAAATGCACAGCACGACGGACACTGCGGTGAGGGCAAAACAAGCCCCGTAAATCGCGTAGCCCGCAACATGGTTTGACAGAAGAGAAATCCCCGTTCCGCAAGCGATGACGATGAGGTTCACCGAGCAATAATCTATACGGCGCATAACGCTTTTTGCTTTGAGGTTTTGGGTGGCGTGGTAGACGGTCGAATTGACGTATAAGGTGAGGAACCCGACCGAGCACAGGACGGACACCGCGTAACTCATAGGAGTCGTCGAGCGGAGCAACATAAGTATAAGTCCGACGAGAGCGAACACGATGCCTACGCCGTGGCTCAGCGCGTTCAAAAAGTCCTCTCCCGGAGTGTAGTAGTGGAGATTGTATTCCTCGAACAATTTTTTGTCCTCTTCAATCGAATCGGGCGTCTTGAAAAACTCTTGAATTTTGCTCATAATCGCTCCTTAATTCAGCCTATATTTTCGCCTAATTTCAAAGATACACCGCCGTAGGCGGTCTGTCAATCGTATAAAACCTCAATCGCGGACGAAAATGTGAAAAAAGTGCTTGATATAATGTTATATTATTGTTATAATATTTTATATATTATATTGTTTATAATATAGTAACTGCTTATATATATTTATAGGAGGACAAATGGAAGAGGTTAAACACAGTTATAACGCTACCGATATTCAGGTGCTCGAAGGGCTCGATCCCGTCAGAAAGCGCCCGGGTATGTATATCGGTTCGACGGATACCAGAGGACTTCATCACCTCGTCACCGAAGTCGTGGATAACTCCATCGACGAAGCACTCGCGGGCTACTGCAACCACATTACGGTGGAAATTCTCGAAGACGGCTCCGTGCGCGTCACCGACAACGGCAGAGGTATTCCCGTCGGTATCATAGAAAAAGAAGGAAAATCTGCGGTCGAGGTCGTTCTTACGAAACTCCACGCCGGCGGTAAATTCGGCAGCGGCGGATATAAGATTTCGGGCGGTTTGCACGGCGTAGGCGTTTCCTGCGTCAACGCACTTTCCGAATGGCTCGTCGCAGAGGTCAGACAAGGCGGAAAACTTCACCGTATCCGTTTCAACAGAGGTATCGCGGAGCGTCCTCTCTCCGTCGTAGGAGACGCGGACACCACGGGTACGACTATCACGTTCTATCCCGACAACGAAATCTTTGAAACTCTCGACTTCAACTACGACACGATGAAGACGCGTCTTCGCGAACTTGCATATCTCAACAAGGGGCTCACTATCGAAATCGCGGACAAGCGCGTAGAGCCCGAACGCAGAGAGGTTTTCTGCTACGAAGGCGGTATTGTTTCCTTTGTCGAAAGCCTCAACAAGACGCACGATACCATCTTTGAAAACGTCATCTACTTCGACGCCAAGTACGTGGACAGCGAAATAGAAGTCGCAATGCAATACAACGACAGTTACACCGACACCATTCTTGCGTTCGCGAACAACATTAACACCGAAGAGGGCGGTACTCACCTCGACGGTTTCAAGGCGTCCTTGTCCAAAGTCATCAACGACTACGGCACCAAGATGGGCATTTTGAAGGGTAGCGACAAACTCTCGGGCGAAGACGTCCGCGAAGGTTTGACCGCAGTCATCTCCGTCAAACTTGCCGAACCGCAATTCGAGGGACAAACCAAGACCAAACTCGGCAACAGCAGTATGCGTACGGCCGTCGGTAAAGCGGTTGCGGAAGGATTGGGCACTTATCTCGAAGAACATCCCAAAGAGGCGAAGGAACTCATTTTGAAGACCATTACGGCGCAACGCGCACGCGAAGCGGCGAGAGCGGCAAGAGAGACCGCAAGACGCAAGAGCGCGCTCGAAAGCACCACTCTTCCCGGCAAACTTGCGGACTGCACGGACAAAGTCCCCGCAAACTGTGAAATCTATCTCGTCGAGGGCGACTCCGCAGGCGGCAGTGCAAAACAGGGTAGAGACCGTAGATTCCAAGCAATCCTTCCTCTTCGCGGAAAGATTTTGAACGTCGAAAAGGCAAGACTTCACAAAGTCCTCGAAAACGAAGAAATCAAGGCGATGATAACCGCATTCGGTTGTGGCATCAACACGGATTACGACGAGAGCAAACTCCGTTACGACCGCATTATCTGCATGACCGACGCGGACGTCGACGGCAGCCACATTCGTATTTTGATGCTCACGTTCTTCTTCCGCTTTATGCGTCCCCTTATCGAGAACGGTCACGTTTATATCGCGCAACCCCCTCTTTACAAACTCTCCAAGGGTAAACAAGAGTGGTATTTCTACGATGACGACGCACTCAACAAGTTCTATGAAGAAAACGGCAGAAAAGGTTACGACCTTCAACGCTATAAAGGTCTTGGCGAAATGAACCCCGACCAACTTTACGACACTACCATGGACCCCAAGTCCAGAACGTTGCTCAAAGTCACTATGGAAGACGCTATCGCGGCGGACGAACTCTTCACGATACTTATGGGCGAACAACCCGAACTTCGTCGTCAATTCATCGAAGAAAACGCGAAACTCGTCGAAGATTTGGACGTATAAGGAGGAGTAAACTATGGCTACGAATAAACCTACCGATTCCAAAGATAAAGAATATATCGAGCATCTTGCCGACAGCAAGATAGTCAATCTCGAAGTCCAAACCGAACTCAAAAAATCCTTCATCAGTTACGCGATGGCGGTCAACGTTTCCCGTGCAATCCCCGACGTGCGCGACGGCTTGAAACCCGTTCATCGTAGAATTTTGTACGCGATGAACGAACTGAGTCTTACTCCCGACAAGCCTTTCAGAAAAAGCGCTATGGTCGTCGGTGAAGTGCTCGGTAAATACCACCCTCACGGCGACAGTTCGGTCTACGACGCAATGGTTCGTCTTGCACAAGACTTCTCCATTCGTTGTCCTCTCGTCGACGGACACGGCAACTTCGGCTCCGTAGACGGCGACCCCGCGGCGGCATATCGTTACACCGAGGCGCGTCTTAGCAAGATGGCTCTCGAAATGATTAGGGATATCGACAAAAAGACCGTCGATTTCTATCCCAACTTCGACGACACCAGAGAACAACCCGTCGTCCTTCCGTCGAGATTCCCCAACCTTCTCGTCAACGGCTCCGATGGTATAGCGGTCGGCATGGCGACGTCCATACCCCCTCACAACCTCGGCGAAGTCATCGACGCAACCGTCGCACTCATCAAAGACCCCGACCTCACCGTCGACGACCTTATGGAATACGTTCCCGCTCCCGACTATCCTACGGGCGCGCTTATCCTCGGCAGAGGCGGCGTAAAGCAAGCCTACCGCACCGGCAGAGGCTCCGCAATTCTCCGCGCAAAGACCGAGATAGAGGAACTCCCCAACGGCAAGAGTCATATCATCATCACCGAAATCCCTTATCAGGTCAACAAGGCGAAACTTATCGAGAATATCGCCGACCAAGTCAAGGATAAGAGAATAGACGGCATTTCCAACCTCAGCGAAGAAACCGACCGTCACGGTATGCGTATCGTCATCGAGACCAAAAAGGATTACAATGCGCAAGTCGTCCTCAACACCCTCTTCAAACAAACGCAATTGCAAGTCAACAACTCTATGATTATGCTTGCGCTTGTGGACGGCGTACCTCGCATCCTCAACCTCAAGGAAATCCTCGAAAACTACGTAGCGCACCAAGAAGACGTCATCACCCGCAGAACGAAGTTCGACCTCGAAAAGGCGCAAGAACGCGCGCATATCCTCGAAGGTCTGTCCGTCGCGCTTGCAAACATCGACGAAGTCGTCGAACTCCTCAAGAAGAGCCCCGACCGTCAAACCGCTATAACCAATTTAACCGAACGTTTCTTGCTCGACGAAGTGCAAGCCGTGTCCATTCTCGAAATGCGCTTGCAACGCCTCACAGGGCTCGAGGTTGAGAAAATCAACGAAGAACTCAACCAGAAACATGCGGAAATCGCAGAGTATATCCGCATCCTCGGTTCCGAAGAAGCAATCAAACAAATCATCGTCGACGAGATGACCGAAATCAAGGAAAGATTCGCAACGCCGAGACTCTCCGAACTCAGTTACGACTACTCCGAACTCGACGTGGAAGACCTCATCGAGAAAGAAGATATAGTCGTCAGCATGACTCACGGCGGATATATCAAGCGTCAAGCGGTCAGCGAATACCATTCTCAACACAGAGGCGGGGTAGGCATAACCGGACATAAAGCGAAAGACGACGACTTTGTCGAGAAACTCTTCGTGTCCAACACTCACCAAGAAATGCTGTTCTTTACCAACCTCGGCAAGGCGTTCAGACTCAAAGGTTACGAAATCCCAGAGGCAAGCAAGACCGCAAGAGGAAGAGCAATGGTCAATTTGCTCCAACTCGTCCCCGGCGAAAAGGTTCAGGCGATACTCCGTTTGCCCGAAGAAAAAGAGGGCTACAACCTCATCCTTGCGACGAAGAACGGTCTCATCAAGAGAACTCCGCTCACCGAATTCGACTCCGTCAAACGCAACGGCAAGATAGCAATCAAATTCAACGAGGACGACGAACTCGTCGAAGCGGTGCTCACCACCGGTAACGACCAACTCATTATGGCGTCCAGTGAAGGCTATTGTATCCGTTTCAGCGAAGACACCATCCGTCTCGTCGGCAGAACCGCAATGGGCGTCAAGTCCATGAGGCTCCCCGAGGGAGAAAGAATGATAGACCTTGCGGTGCTGAACGAAAACAGCGAAATCATCACGGTCACCGAAAACGGCTACGGCAAGAGAAGCGCGGCGTCCGAATATCCTCTCCAAGGCAGAGCGGGCAAGGGCGTTAAGGCGGGCACGTTCAACGAGAAGACGGGCAAACCCGTCAACCTCAAAGTGCTCGACGACAACTCCGACGTGATGATGATTACGGACAACGGCATAGTCATCAGAGTCCATGCGGACGAAATCAGCAAGATAGGCCGTTCGACGCAGGGCGTTAGAATTATGCGCCTTAAAGACGACAAGGCGAAAGTCGTATCTATCGCGCTTGCACCGTACGAAGAGGACGAACCCGAAGTCGAATACGACGAAAACGGCAATCCGATAGTCCCCGAAACCGCGGAAGTCGCAACTGAAACTGCGACTGAAACGGCGACGGAAAACAACGCAAACGACGCGGAATAAGCGTTTTATGACAACAAAAGCGAGAGTTAAACTCTCGCTTTTGTCAAAATAATGAAAAGAGGAGAATTATTATGGAAAAGAAATGGTTCAAGGAAATGAGCGTTTATCAAGTGTGGCCTCGCTCCTTTAAGGACGGCAACGGCGACGGCATCGGCGACGTGCAAGGCATACTCGAAAAACTCGATTACATCAAGAGTCTCGGCGTAGACGCGATTTGGTTCTCGCCCCTCTATGCGTCCCCCCAAAAAGACTACGGTTACGACATAGCGGATTATTATAGCATTAACCCCGAATACGGCACTCTCGAAGAATTTAAGGAAGTCATCAACGGCGCGCACGAGCGTGGTGTCAAAGTCATCATGGACCTCGTTGTCAACCACACTTCCGACCAACACGAATGGTTCAAGAAGTCCGCAGCCGGCGATCCCAAGTATAAGGATTATTACATTTGGCGTCCGGGCAGAGGCAAGGACGGCAAGAAGTTCCCCAACAACTGGATGGCGACTTTCCCCGGCGACGGCTGGACTTATAACGAGCAAAGAGGGGAGTATTATCTCCACTTGTTTGCCGTCGAACAACCCGACCTCAACCACGACAATCCCGCCGTCAGAGAAGAAGTCAAAAACATTATGCGCTTCTGGCTCGACCTCGGCGTAGACGGTTTCAGAGAGGACGTTATCACTTATATCTCCAAGACTCCGGGACTCCCCAACGCATTCCCTCTTCCCGTAATGCGCGGTATGGAGCATTATTCCCCCGGTCCCAACCTCATCAAATACCTCACCGAATATCGCAACGTTCTCAACGAATATCCCGATAGAATGCAAGTCGGCGAAGCACCTATGCTCACCCCGAAGAACGCACTCAAATATACCTCGGGCGACAATAAGGTTTTGGATATGATGTTCGGTTTCCAACACATGGAAGCGGACTGCATGTTCACGAGTTATTTGCACACTCATTTCAGCCTCGTCAAACTCAAAAAGATTTACAAGAATTGGCAAACTTCCTTGCTCGAACAAGGCTGGAACACCAACTATATCGAAAACCACGACCAACCTCGCGTCATCTCTCGTTACGGCAGTGAGAAGTTCCGTTTTGAAAGCGGAAAGGCACTCTGCGCAATGTACACTTTCTTGTCGGGTTCTCACTTTGTATATCAAGGACAGGAAATCGGCATGACCAATCTCACTTTCGACAAGTGGGACGATTTCGTGGACGTTTCCACTTTCTCCACGAGAAAGATTTTGCAAAAACTCCGTGTTCTTTCGGACAAGAGAATATTCAAGATGGCATGCTACGCCGCCCGCGATAACGCACGTACTCCCGTTCAATGGAGCGCGGAAAAGAACGCAGGCTTCACCACCGGCGAAAAAGCGTGGTACACCGTCAACCCGAACTATACCGAAGTCAACGTAGCATCCCAAATCGACGATCCCGATTCTCTCCTCAACTTCTATCGCAAAGCGATAGCCCTCAGAAAAGAGAACAAGGAAGCGGCGGTTTACGGCAAATTCGTACTTCATCTTCCTCGCGACAAACGCTTGTTCGTTTACGACAAACTCGGAGAGGACGGTTCTAAACTCACCGTCGTCATCAATTTGTCGGACAAGGAAATACCCTCCAAAAAGGCAAAGAAGTTCGTGGACAACGGCGCGAAAGAAATTCTCTCCAACTACAAGGGAGAGATGGGAAGCACTCTCAAACCCTACGAGGCAAGAGTGTATAAAGCCCGCTAAACGAAAACGCACTGAAGAAAAAGCACTCTCACGGGGAGTGCTTTTTCTTTTCCGCGGCGGCGAAATACGGCTTGTTGCGGGTACAAAAATGGGTATCTATATAGGTATCTCAAAAACTTTTTTGCGATTTTTACTTTACTTTTTCTTTTATATATTATATTATTGACAAGCACCGAAAGCGGTGTAATATCCTTTCTCCGAAAGGAGACACAAGTCCAAAAGGAGGTAATGCTATGAATAAGTACGAAATTCTCTACATTATTCGTTGCGACATCGACGATGACCAAAAACAAGCGGTCGTAGACAAGTACGAGCAACTTGCGGCATCCATCGGCACTCTTATCGACCTCGACAAATGGGGCGTCAAGAAGTATGCTTATGAGATCGACAAGAAATCCGAAGGCTACTACGTTCTCATGAACGTCGAATGCACGGTTGAAGCTCGTGACGAAATCGACAGACAAATGGGCATTGATGACAACGTCGTAAGAAGTATGTTCATCAAGAAGTAAGAGACAAGTTAAGGAGTAAGTATGAACAAAGTATTTTTGATTGGTAATTTAACGAAAGACCCGGAATTGTCTACTACTAACAACGGCGTTAAATTCTGCAAGTTTACCCTTGCAGTTTCAAGAAATTATTCTAAAGACGGTAAGAGAGAAACCGATTTCCTCCCCGTCGTAGTCTGGAGAGCACAAGCAGACAACTGCGCAAGATACCTCAAAAAAGGTAGCAAAGCGGCAATCTGCGGTTCGGTCCAAACCCGCACCTATGACGGCACCGACGGTGCACGCCGTTACGTCACCGAAATCGCGGCGGACGAAGTCCAATTCCTCTCCACTCGCAACGATGACGAAAGAGAACTCGGTGGCGGAGTCGATTTCGACGAACTTCGTCCCATCGATGAAGACCTTCCGTTCTAATCGAATTATTAAGGAGTTATAAAAATGGCAGATACAACAAACGAAGTGAAAGTCCCGCGTCCCGTAAAACGCGCACCCAAAAAGAAAGTATGTCTTTTCTGCGTTGAACATATCGACGACATAGACTACAAAGACACCGCGAAACTTCGCCGTTTCATCACCGAGAAAGGCAAAATCCTTCCCCGCAGAATGAGTGGCGTATGTGCAAAACATCAACGCGGTCTCGCAACTGCTATCAAGAGAGCAAGAGTCATGGCACTTCTTCCCTACAAAGCAGACTAATCGAACCAAAAACGAAAAGACGGATTCGGCAAACCCGAACCCGTCTTTTTTTGTGCAATCGGATTTGCACTGTTCAAATCCGAGTATTAAATAATTACTGTTTTAATTTTTGCCGACCGTTTCGTCTTAATTATCAAACGGTGTGGGAAATTCCCCCCCCCCGCTACATAAGCGTTTGACCTTGTTCACCGTCGACGACGAAGAAAATTTCCGCTTCTTTTCCCGTCATCGCATCGATATAGACGAAGTATCCGCCGTCGAGTTCGTATTCGTAGCAAAGCGTTTCTTTGGTTTCGTCTTGAGGAATTAAGGCGAGTTTGCCCCCGCCGACGGCACTCGTCGGAAGGTTTTCGCGAGCGGTTTTTTCGTCCAAAACGGGGCGGGGCAGTTTGCGGGGCACGTGATTATATTGATAATGCGCGCTGTCGAATCCGGCTACTTTTCCGTCCGAATTGATTTTGACTTTGACGAGGTCGGGATAGAGGATTATTCCGTCCGCTACGGGCGCGAGGTTCACGAAAGTGAATCCGTTTGCGGTTGCACTCCATACCACTTGCATATTGTCGTAGCCCAAATTTTTTGCGAATTCTATTGCTATATTCCCGTTTTCGGCAACAGATTTGCCCTCTTCCGAGGTAGACGCCGAAAGTGTGTAGTTCACCACTTTTCCGCCCTTTGCGGAGAGTTGGATATAGGCGGGGATTCCGTCTACGGTGAACGAGAAGTTGAGAGTGGGGATTCTGCCCTCGAATTTGCCGACGTAGGTTATATCGCTTGCGTTAGGAAACGCGGTTAGAATGATGGTTTTTCCTTGATTTTCGTCTATCTCCGCAAGTGTTTCGAGTGCCTTAGGCGCACGAGTTTCGACGGAGTCCGAGAAAGGACCGTCGTATATCATTTCGGGATAGTCGAGGCTCGGCTCTGCAAAGGTGGAAAGCCCGTCCGCAAACCCGCTCTGAAAACTGTCGAAAGTGCCGTTTTCGACGTTATCCCCAACCTTTTTGAGGGAGTCTTTGAAAAGGGTAGCCATAGGACGGAGTTTGGTAAGAGTTGTGATTTCGCCATTTTCAAGCGTCTTGCCGTCCGAAATCTTTTTTGCAAGGGATAGGGAGTAATCTCCGAGTTGATTTATGAACTTTGCCGCCTTTTGCACTCCTTCGCTATCCCCCTCGAATGCGGACAAACTATCCCCGGCAAGAGAGGATGCTCCCCAGATTTCGTAGAGTAACGCTTGTTGCTTTTCGGGGGTGTTCGCCACGACGAATTTGGACATAGTCGCGTCTATATCGTTTGCGCCGTCGAGGAGATTATAGTACGCACGCGAGCGCGCTCCGTCCAATTCTCTTTGATAGCGCGCTTGCGCGTCGATTTTTTCCACGCTGTAATGCAACGCTACGGACAGCCCGACGATTGCGCCTACCGCAAGTGCGATAGATACGACGACGGCGGTGGTTCGGACGATACGTTTTTGTTTGCGCTGTTTGGGCGCGGACGTATCCTTTTCGGTTTTCGGTTGTTCTTGTTCTATTTGTCGTTTCATATTGCCTCCTAACAGAAAGAGTGATTGCCTATTGAAAGTTTGACGGTGCGGGAAAGCATCCATTTGCTTGTGGCGGTCTTAGGGTTGTAGTAGAAAAGACAGCCGTAGGACGGATCCCAACCGTTGAGAGCGTCTTGTGCGGCGCTTTTGGCGGTGGAGTTGGGCGTCAGATTGATTTGTCCGTCCGAGACGCAATCGAACGCGCCCGATTGATAGATAACTCCCGCAATCGTATTGGGGAACGAGGACGATTTCACGCGGTTAAGCACGACAGCCGCGACCGCCACTTGTCCGGTATACGGTTCGCCCCTTGCCTCTGCGTAGACGAGACGAGCGAGCAAGTTCAAATCCGTAGAGGTGTTCGTACTTCCGCTCGTAGTTGAGGACGAGGATAGGGATATTCCCATAGCGGCAGCGGTTTTCGCCCCGACTATACCGTCTGCGGTGAGCCCGTTCTTGCGCTGAAAATATTTGACGGCGGACACCGTCTGTGAACCGTAAATTCCGTCCACCGTTCCCGCATAGTATCCCCAACGTTTGAGTTTGGTCTGTATGGTTTTGACGGTCGAACCGCTACTACCTTTTTTGATGACGGCTGCATCCGCTACCGTCGTTTCGTCGTAGGTAGCCGACAGCGTAACGCCGACGACGACCGAAAAAACGACGAGGACGATGGCGACTATTGCCGTGATTTTTATCGTTGATTTCATATGCACCTCGGAGTTATTTTGCGGACAATGGAAGTTTTTATGCGGTTAAAAATTTTCGCATTGGCAATAATCGTCGTGAGACAGTTATGAAGAAGAAATTATTTATCGGAGCAATCTTTTTAATTCTCGGTTTTGCAGTGATACTGAGCGCGTGCAATACGGGGAACAGTCTTTCGGACGAAGTCGTCAGAATACATATCCGCGCCAACTCGAACGACGAGTGCGACCAAGCGGTGAAACTGAAAGTCAGGGACGCAGTTACCGCGTATCTTAGCGACGTTCTTTGCAATTGCCAAACGAAGTCGGACGCGCTGAATCTGCTGAACGAAGTAAGCGACGAAATCGAAGAAATTGCAGATGAAACACTTTACAATAACGGTTTTGACTACAAAACCACCGTTTTGGTCAAAAACGATTATTTTCCCGAGCGCACCTACGACGGCTACGTTTTTCCCGAAGGTTACTACGACGCGCTTATGATTTATCTCGGAGACGGCGTCGGCGACAACTGGTGGTGCGTTGCTTTTCCTCCCCTTTGTTTCGTGCCGGATACGGACGGAGAGGAGATAGAGTATAAGTCGTGGGTGAAAGAAAAACTCGACGAATTGTTCGGATAAAAGACGGGGCGAAGTCCCCGAGGAGGATATATGAAAATAATGCGAGAAATCGTGCGCAACACCGAAATGGGCATTCAGTCCATAGACAACCTTTGTCCGTATATCGAGGACGAGGGGCTTAAAAAACTCGTGCTCGACCAGCAGAAAAAACTAAGGGAAATTCACGACGAGGCGGACTCTTCTTTGTCCGTTGAGGAACGCGAACAGGCAAAGTCGAATATCATCCAGAAGACTATGCTGAAAGCGGGCGTGAATATGAACGCTATGTTTCATAGCGACGCGTCTCACGTAGCCGAAATGCTGACAGAGGGCTACCGTATGGGTATCGACAGCGTGCAAAAGTGCGTCAACGAACTCAAAAAAGACGGCACCGAAATGCCGTCTCTTGCAAGTGAGATTTTGAAATTTTACGACAAGAGCGTCAAGGCTCTCAGAGAATATCTCTAAAGGATGAGTATGAGATAGGTCTTGCCATTTTCGAGTGCCTGATAAGTGAAAGAGCGTCCGGCAAGTTGCAAACGGAGTAACGCCTCGGACGAGATGAATGCGGGGTTGAAGCGCAACTCTACGTAGACACCGTTTTCTTCGCTGTAATCGAGAGCCTTTTGCAGTTCCGCGGAAGAGGAGATATAAAGGGAGAATACGTCCTCTCCGTCTCCGACGGTCGTGTTTGCGTAATAGTCGTATTCGGTGTCCGCCACGGGGTTGTATTCGCCCTCGTCCGCAATATGCGACGACGAAACGTAGTCGTCCGTGACGAGAAAATATTGGTGATTGAGGGTTTCGGTGCGAGGAATCGAACCGCTTCTGTCCGACCAAGTCGTGTCGAGCATATACCACTCTTTCACGCCCGAGCCGTCGACGTCGAGGAGTACTTTGTTCCAGGCGTGCCCTTCGCTACTTCCCATGACGTTTGCGTCTCCGCATATTCTCAGTGCGGAAATGCCTTCCATACCGCAGAGGAGAACGAACGCTTTCGCGCGCCCGTCGCAAACCGCTTGTCCGAAGCCGTCCCCGTCGCCGTCGAGGAACACGCCCTCGAGAGAATAGGCGTTGTAGGAGAGTGCGTCGACGTCTTCCGACAACGCTTTTGCAGTGACTATTGCGTAGTCGTAATTGACCGTTTGCGCAATCCATTCGTAGATGACGGTAACTTTTTCGAGATCGGTCATATCCTCGGAGATATAGTTCACGAGCACCTCTCGTGCGTTTTCGTATATGGTTTTTAGTTTATTGCCGTTTGCATCGTTTTCAAAAGACGGCTTATATCCCCAGCCGAGCACGCGGAAGAGCATATCGCTGTTGGTGATTTTTTCGGGGTAGGTAGCAAAACTATCCGCGGGGATAGAGGTGCGTTTTTCGCTTTCGGGGAGTTCATTGTAACTCAGAATGACGTTCGTTTGTTGAACGACGGTTTCCGCGGGAGAGTAGTCCTCGGTCGGGTGGTTGAACACGGTGTTGTCGTTGAAGAAAATCCAATATTTATTGTCGTCCGAATTCGTGTAGTATGCGCCGACGGAGTACGAGCCCGAAACGTCCAACACGTCGAAATTGACGTTTATCGTGTTGCCGTTTTCACCGCGAATAATCATATCGAAATTGGACGAGGGCATACATAGATACGCGCCGTCGTCGTCTTTGTCCGAGGCGGTCTGACGGTGGGATTCTATATAGGCGATGAAAACGCCCATATCGTAGTCGTTCAGAATATAGGAATTGTAAACGCCGTCCCGCCAAATATAGGTGTATTCAATCGCGTCCGCGTGCTTTGCGTAGTCGTACTGAGTCATCGCGATGACGACGAGGTGACTGCTCACGATATTGTCAACGGTAGCGGTAACGTAGGTTTCGCCGTAGGCGGGAGTGAAAGTTAAGGTGCTCGAAGTCTCCGAGAAAGTGCGGGTACCGTTTTTATCCTCGATCGTCCACGTGACGGGTTTCGACATATCCGCCGTCAAGGGGTATAGGTTTGCGGACACGGTGACGGGGGAGACGAAGTCTCCGAGTTGCCTGTATTGCACGAGGTCACCGAAAGCGGTTGCGCCCGAAACAAGGGAGAGGGACACGTCGTCAACGGCGTCGTATCGAACGACTATCGAAATCGTAACAGTCGCCTTTACAGTATTTACTCCGTCCGAGAGAACGAGAAGAATAACGGTATCTCCCTCTTCGTCCGTCGGAACGTAGACGAAAGACCTCTCGGTGCTTGCAGGCTCGGCATCGTCGCCGACGAACCAAGAAATCGAGACGGTGACGTCGGGGGAGAGTGCGGATTCGTTCCAATCGGCAGTCAAGGTGACGGGAGAAGTGTTGCCGAGTTTTTGTTGCACGATACCGCCGACGGAGGCGGGATTAGACGAGATAGTTGCGTTTGCGACTCCCGCGGAGTAGCGCATTGTTACGGTAATCGAATTAGAACTCTGCACGCCGTCGACTTCGGCGGTGTACGTTCTGACTATTTCGTCGTGAACGCCGTAGGTCACCGAGAGTGTATTTTCGTTTTCTCCGTTCACGAGTTTGCGAGTCTCTCCTTCGACCGCTACGTACCACTTATATTTCGGATGAGCGGGAGCGTCGTCGTTCAAGACTGCCGTCAACGTGAAAGTCTCTCCCGCCTCTGCGTACAAAACGCCGTCCTCTTCGCTAAGTCCGTCGTATTCGATTGTAACCGAGGTGACTTTGTTCTCGGGGGATGCGTTTATAATTCCGCCGATAAAGTCGCACGCCGAAAAAGTGCAGACAGCAAGCGCAATCAGCACCGATAGTAGGATAATATTGAGATTTATGCGTCTCGAAGTTTTCATTTTTTCGGCTCCTTTATATCTATATAAAATATTAACTTATTATTCCTTTGTTGTCAATATGCCGAGAATGTGCTAAACTAACGGTATGGACAAAGCACTGTTTGCATTGAACGAGCATATTTCCGACGAGGAAGCGTTGAAACTTCATCCCATGTCCCTTGCGTTTATCGGGGATGCGGTGCAGTCTCTATACGCACGCACGAGAGTTACCCTCGGTTCGCACTCCAAGACGGGCGTATTGCACAAAGAGGTTACGAAAGTTGTCAAAGCGGTTTCGCAAGCGTCTGTCGCCGAGAAGCTTATCGACACTTTCGACGAGGTGGAAGCGGATATATTTCGTCGCGCGCGGAATTGTCGTATTCAGACCTCCGCAAAGCACGCGGAGATGAGCGAATATAGGCGTGCAAGCGGATTCGAGGCGGTTCTCGGCTTCCTCTATCTCACCGGCAAAGCGGACAGGCTCGAACAACTTCTCAATATCTCTTTCGAGGAACACGAATGATTATATACGGCAGAAATCCCGTCAAGGAAGCGTACCGCGCGGGTAAAACGATTGAAAAACTCTATCTTCCAAAGGGGGCTATAGATCCCACTCTTTCCCCCATCTACAAACTTGCCAAGGAAAAGCGCACCGTCATCAGTTATGTCGATCGCTTCACCATGGACAAACTTGCGGACGGCGGAAATCATCAAGGTGTACTTGCTCAAATCACCGAGTTCGAGTACGCGACGCTCGACGATATAATCACTTTGGCAAGGGAAAAGGAAGAACCACTTCTCGTCGTTCTTCTCGACGGTATAACCGATCCGCACAACCTCGGCGCAATCGTCAGAAGCGCGGAGTGTTTCGGCGCACACGGAGTGGTCATCCCGAAACATAGAAGCGTGGGGGTGAACGACACCGTCGTCAAGGTCGCATGCGGAGCGACGGAGCATTTGCCCATTGCGAAAGTCACGAACATCAACGATGCAATAAGAACGCTCAAAGAGCAAAACGTATGGGTTTATGCGACGGATTTCGACGGTAAAGCCCCGAAATGCGCAGATTTGAAAGGTGATACCGCTATCGTCATCGGAAGCGAGGGAGAGGGTATAAAACGACTGACTAAGGAACTTTGCGACGACGTAATCACC
The DNA here is from genome assembly GCA_964563025.1 of uncultured Bacteroidaceae bacterium. Taxonomy (GTDB): domain Bacteria; phylum Bacillota; class Clostridia; order Christensenellales; family CAG-917; genus RGIG4097. Next base: position 134,951 of record CAZLVK010000002.1, read on the forward strand.
ATCCCCGAATATGGCAAAATCAACAGCCTCAACGCTTCCGTCGCGTGCGGAATTATACTCTACGAAATGGCAAGGCAAAGACATTGACGGACGAACACAACCTCGTAAACCGCGCTAAGGCGGGCGATAAACAAGCCGAAAACGAATTGATTGAAAAAGTCAAGGCGCAGATTTCGAGCGTGGTATTGTCCTACAAAAAAACCTTCGATTCCCTCGGTATAGATGCCGACGACGCGGTGCAAAGACTCCTCGTCAAAGTGCCCGCCATTCTTCAAAACTACGATGAGGACAGAAACGATTTCTTCGTCTACGTCAAAACGTGCGCAAGAAACCTCTTCAACACCTTGTGCACCAAAAGACGGAAAACGGTGGACGCTTTCGTCCCTATGGACGACGGCGCGAACGCTATCGGAGACGGCGGGAAGGCAATCTCCGATTTTGAGAGCGAGGACCTGGTGAACAAGTTTTTCGAGGAAGCAAAGGCTATCCTCAAAGACAAGGAATACGAAGCCCTCGTGCTGTTCGGCAACGGATATTCTTACGAGGAAATAGCCGTATTCCTCGGAGTCGAGCGCAAAAAAGTGGACAACCTCTTATACTCCGCCCGCAAGAAAATCAAAAAAAACGAGGACTTTTTCAAGAACCTTTTGAAATGAGAGCGATACGCTCTTTTTTCTTTGACAAAATTAGACCGCAAAACAAAAATTCGGGCAAAATCACCTATGAGAAACGGGTTATGCTGTACACAGCAACTTGGAGAGGTGTTTATGGATAATACGGTTTTTGTGCCGAGCAAAGTCGTTGCGGGACGGAAAATTTATTTTGGGGACGGCGCGATAGAGTCGCTTCCGACTTTTCTGAACGGCGGGACTACGGGCATTCTTTGCGGAAAAGGGACGAGGGCTATCGCCGAGGACATTGCGCGGGCGTTCAGACCGCACGGTATCAAGGTGTATTTGACGGAATATGCGGACGAGTTCCCCGACTACGTGCGCTATATTCTCGGCGTAGGCGCCGGGAGAGTTGCCGAGGAGTGCAAACGCAAGTCGAGAGAAACGGGTGTGCCGTCCTCGCTCCTTCTTACCGCTCCCACGACGGACACGATTTTGACGGGAGAGGGGATAGAACAGGTGTTCATTGATGCGCGAATTTTGAAATCTTGTCCCAAGGAGTGCCTTGCGTCGGGATGGGGAATCGTCCTCACCGAGGAACTCAGGCGGTTCGAGGAGTATTTCAACGAAAAAGTGCTCGGAAAAGAGGTGCTCGCTACGAAGAAAAAAGATTTGCCGACGGACGAAGTCTCCCTTGCGATAAGGCTCCTCGAACTCTCCGCCGACAGAACGAGAGAAGATAGCGCTACCGTTATGGCAAAATTTCTCCGCGACGTGGCGGTGAGACAAGGGGTGAGGGCACGACTCGTCGGGGAATATAGGTTCGTTTCGGCGGGGGTGCTGTACGCGTTTTATCAAGGATTTTTGTCCTCTCCGTCCATAGACTGTCTGCTCCCGCCCGACCACGACGGAAAACTCGACGAAATCTCCGCGCTTACGGGGCGCAGTCGCGAAAGATTACTGAAAACGTTTGACTTTTTGGGGGCTGACGATTATTTTAGAATTAACTATATATTAAGTGAATATCGTTTAGATTTGTTGGATAGGCTGAAAGCGGTGGATTTTCGCTCCGCGGACAAGAAGTGGCGAAGACTGTATTCGGACGCGGGCTACTGGCTCAAAAGCGCATTCACCTGTCGCACTCTGCTGAAAGCGTTGACTCTGTCCTCCGAGATAGGGGACGGACTGCTTCGCTACGTAGGGGAGACGGGATACGCCGACGCGATGCTTTCGGAATGTAGACGATGAACCGCTTTTGCGGAAAGGTACGAAAGGGAAATGAAGAAGAACATCAAAGACGTAGAATTATTTTTGTTTGACCTCGACGGCACCGTGTATATCGGCGACAACGAAATCGAGGGTGCTTTCGGCGCGATTGACGAACTCAGAAAACTCGGCAAACGCGTTTGTTTTTTCACGAACAATTCCTCTCGTATGCACGTCGATTATATAGCAAGGCTCAACAATCTCGGGCTTAGAACGTATAGCGACGAAATCTATACGAGCGGGCAAGTCACTTGCGAATACATTCTTGACAATTATCGCGGGAAGAGGGTTTATCTGCTCGGAAACGAACGTTTAAGGAGCGAATTTGAATTGTACGGCATCGAGGTCGTCGAAGATAACCCCGACGTGGCGGTCATCGGTTTCGACACCTCTCTCACTTACGACCGCTTGTATAAATTCTGCGGTTATGTGAACGACGGCTTGCCCTACATTGCGACGCACCCCGACTATTTTTGTCCTGCGCCCGGCTGTCCCATGCCGGATATAGGCGCACTCATCGAGGCAATCAGACTGACCGTCGGTCGCACTCCCGACGTCGTTATGGGCAAGCCCCATACCGAGGCGGGACTCCGTATCGCAAAGAAATATAATCTCCCTCCGAAGAAAATCGCGATGGTCGGAGATAGACTTTATACCGACGTCGCATTCGGCAAAAATTGCGGGTTCGTATCCGTCCTCGTGCTCTCGGGAGAGACCACTAAGGAAATGGCGGAAAAGAGCAAAATCAAACCCGATTACGTGCTCGATTACGTCAAGGACATCCCCGCGCTTCTCCGCGAAGAATAGGAGAGAGAACCGTGTCGACGTTACTTGCACAAGCAGAGGTTTGGCCTCAGTGGCTGATTTTCGGGATTTACATTGCGGTGATTCTTGCCGTGGCTTTCGTGACGAGGAAGAAGAGTCTTTCCGTCGAAGGTTTTATGTTCGCAAACAAGGGCGTAGGCGGTTGGCTTAGCGCGTTCGCGTACGGAGCAACATATTTTTCGGCGGTCGTATTCGTCGGTTATGCGGGCAAATTCGGTTGGTCTTTCGGCTTATCCGCCGTGTGGACGGGGATAGGCAATATGATTATCGGCACTACCCTTGCTTGGATAGTGCTTGCAAAGCGCACGAAACTTATGACCACCTCTCTCGGCGCGCGCACTATGCCCGAGTTTTTCGAGAAGAGATACGAAAGCAGTCATATAAAACTCGTAGCGTCCCTCGTGATTTTCATTTTCTTGTTGCCGTACTCGGCGTCCGTTTATCAGGGAATGGGCTATATATTCGAAGCCGTTCTCGGCATAGACGCCATGTGGTGCATAGTCATACTTGCGGGACTTACCGCAATATACCTTTTCCTCGGCGGATATTTTGCTACCACGATAACCGATTTCATACAAGGCATTATAATGCTCGTCGGCGTTACGGCGGCGGTCTTTATGTTCCTCGGCAACGACAAAATGAATTGGGGAGAGGGTTTGTCCGCGCTTTGGAACGACGCAAACCTCACTTTCATTCCGAACGCCACCACTCCCGAGGGGAAAACCTTCCTCGACAATCAACTTTTCAACGTGATAATTCTCGTATTACTCACGTCTTTCGGCATATGGGGACTTCCCCAATCGGTGCATAAGTTCTACGCGATAAAGGACGATAAGGCGATAAAAAGAGGGACGATAATTTCCACCGTTTTTGCCGCCGTCGTCGGTTGCGGAGCGTATTTTATGGGGAGTATGATTACGAGATTCGTCTCCGAGGATACTTTCAGAAACGAACTCGGCGGAAATTTCGACAAACTTATGCCCGCTATGATAGTGGAAAATTTGCCCTCGGCAATGCTCGGACTTATCATAGTGTTGCTGTTCGCGGCGTCTATGTCCACCCTTGCCGCACTCTCTATGTCGTCAAGTTCGACGGTTACGGTAGATTTTGTCAAAGGCTACGTCAAAAAGGATATGCTCGACACGAATATGCAAATTCTTCTCAGGGTATTGTGTCTCGTGTTCGTAGCGATTTCCGCGGTGCTTGCGATAGTCGAAATCGACGCAATCGTGAGTATGATGAGCCTCAGTTGGGGCGCGATAGCCGGGTGCTTCATCGGTCCGTACGTGTACGGATTATATAGCAAAAAGGCAAACAAGGCGGGCGCATACGCATCCATTATTTTCAGTTTGCTGTTGACGTTTGCGCTCATCGTCGGTCTCGGCTACTACGTGAATCGGGCGGCGGGAACGGAGCCTACGTTCGGCGAGGCGTTCAAGGCGGGTATCGGCAGAAGCCCGTTCATCGGCGTTTGCACTATGGCGGGAAGTATGATAATCACTCCGATTGCAAGCATTATCTTCCACGACAAGTGCAAGGTCGGAGAGGATACGATAAAGGCGTCTTTCGCGGGGATAGGGAAGCCAACGGTCGCGGAAGAAAATGAATAACGAAACCGAAAGCCGATGAATTTTCATCGGCTTTCGATAATAAGGAATATATGAAAAAAGAAAACCACACTCTCATAAAAAAATTCGTCGCGTATTATAAACCGCACAAAAGAACGTTTGCGACGGATATGTTTTGCTCGTTCGTCTTCTCGGTGAGCGGATTGTTGTACCCGATAATATCCACGAGAGTTCTCGACGAGTGTATCCCGAACGGGCTTCTCAAAGAAATGCTTCTCCTTTGCGGAATACTTCTTGCAATCTACGTGCTCCGCGCGGGTATGAACTATTATATCAACTACTACGGGCACGTAATGGGCGTCAAAATGCAGGCGAAGATGCGTTCCGACCTTTTCGAGCATCTCGAAAAATTGCCGTACTCGTTTTACGATAACAACGAAACCGGGCAGTTGATGACGAGAATGACAAACGACCTTTTCGACGTCAGCGAACTTGCGCACCACGGTCCCGAAAACCTTTTTATCACGACTTTCGTCACCCTCGGCTCGTTCGTGTATCTTTGCACGATAAGTTGGAAACTCTCCCTCATCATATTCGCGCTTTTGCCCGTATTGTTCCTCATAGCGTTTGCGTGCAGAAAAAATATGCATACGGCGTTCCGCAAGAGCAGAGAAGAGGTCGGCGGTATCAACGCTACCCTTGAAAACAGCATTGCGGGCATCAGAGTATCCAAAGCGTACGCAAACGGCGAGTACGAGCAAGCCAAATTCGAGCGTAACAACTCCGCTTTCGTCAAGGCAAGGAGCAAGGCGTACAAGTCGATGGCGACTTTCACGTCGAGCATGAATTTCGTCACGCAGATATACAATGTGATAGTTTTGCTCGCGGGCGGGCTGTTTTGTATCTATGACGGCGAGAATTTCGATTACGTAGATCTCGTGGCGTTTATGATTTCCATCAACCTTTTCGTGTCCCCGATACAAACGCTCATCACGTTTTTCGAGCAGTTGCAGGACGGCGTAACGGGTTTCCGTCGTTTCGAGGCGATTATGGAAGTCCCCGTCGAAAAGGACGCAGACGACGCAAAGGCTGTGGATAAACTCGTCGGCGACGTGAAGTTCGAGCACGTAAGTTTCCACTACGGCGACGGAAGAAACGTGCTGGATAATATCAATCTTCATATTCCCGCAGGCAAGACGTATGCTTTCGTCGGTGCGAGCGGAGGCGGAAAAACCACCATATGTCACCTTATCCCGAAGTTCTATAAACTCGAAGAGGGTATGATTTATCTCGACGACGAGCCGATTTCAAAAATAACCAACGAGTCCTTGCGCAAAAATATAGGCATAGTCCAACAAGACGTGCTCCTTTTCACGGGGACGTTCAGGGAGAATATCGCATACGGCAAGCCCGACGCAACCGAAGAGGAAATCACGGCGGCGGCTAAACGCGCGGAAATCCACGACTATATCGTTTCTCTCCCCGACGGTTACGATACCCAAATCGGAGAGAGGGGCATAAAACTTTCGGGCGGGCAGAAACAAAGACTGAGTATAGCAAGGGTGTTCCTCAAAAATCCGTCCGTACTCATTCTCGACGAGGCGACGTCTGCACTCGACAACGCAACGGAAGCGGTCATACAAAACGCCTTGTACGGACTGAGCGAAGGGCGTACCACTCTCGTGGTCGCACACAGACTGTCCACCGTCAAAAATGCGGACAAAATTATCGTGGTGAACAAGGGTGTAATCGAGGAAGAGGGAACCCATGACGAACTTATGGCAAAAGAAAACGGAATTTACAAAGTCCTCTACGACGCGCAATACCGCGACGGAATGCTCCCCGACGAAATCATAGAAATAGGCTGATTTAGAAATAATCATTCAAAAAAGGGCGTCCCTTTGCGGGACGCCCTTTTTAGTGTTCGACGATTGATATAGGGTTTAACCTTCGCAGGGGAGACCGAGAGAGTCGTCCGCGTCGTCGTAAAGTACGGTGTAGCCGACGCCCGAAGACACGGCGTTCAGGATGGCTTTTTCGGTTGCTTCGACCGCCGCGACTTGCAACAGTGCAAAGTTGACGACGGGGCGTGCTCCCGTAGCAAGACAGAACATAGTGTCTCCGTCATAGTCGGTATGCACGGGACGGATGGTTCTTGCAAGTCCGTTGTGGGAGATAGAAGCGAGTTTGTTTGCTTGAACCTTGTCGAGTTTCGCGTTGGTGAGGATACAGCCTATCGTGGTGTTTTTGCCGAGAGCGAGTTTCAGGAAAGAGCCTTCCAACATGCACTTGTTCGTATTGATGAAAGAGCCGTCGTTTGCGTGTGCGCCGGCGATGATTTCGTTTGTTTCGGGATTGACGACGTCCCCCATAGCGTTGACTGCGACTACGGCGGTTACGGTCACTCCGCAGACTTTTACGGTAGCCGCGCCGACTCCCGATTTGTCGCAGAATTTCATACCGCGGATTTTGCCGACGGTTGCGCCTTTGCCCACGCCGACTTGACCGAAAGTAGGACTTAAAACGGCGTTTTTGCACGCTTTAATCCCCATTTCCGTTGTAGGATAACGGTAATCTTTTGAATTAAGATCGAAAATGACGGCACCCGTAACGATAGGGACAATCTTCCCCGCCGTGTGGTAGCCGATGCCGTTTTCGCGCAAATAATTCATCACGCCGACGCTTGCTTCGAGTCCGTATGCGCTACCGCCCGCAAGCACTACGGCGTTGACTTTGTCCATCATTTTTTCGGGACGGAGCAAATCCGTTTCCCTCGTACCGGGCGCACCCCCGCGACAGTCACAACCGCCGACTGCGCCGTTCTTTGCAAGTATAACCGTGACTCCCGTATGGTCGTCGTTTGCGTGCCCTATCGATATGCCTTTTGGTATCGTAACGTTCATATTAACTCATCCTTTTTAGGTGTGGCAATGCGTACGGGAAAAAGTTTTTGTACGCGTTGCATTTGTCGAGGTCGATGCGTTCGCGCTTACAGCCGTTTTTGCAAAGACGGTAGTAGTTGCACTCTTTGCACTTGTCCTCTATGCCGAGGCTTTCTTCGAGGAACTTAACCGCTTTCGGATGGCGTTCGAGTGCGAAGAAATCCGTATCTTTGATGTTGCCGAGGGAATATTCGTCGAGGCAGTAGAAGTCGCAAGGGTAGACCTCTCCGTCCGCTTCGATGACGTATTGGTGTGTGCAGTGACCGTTCATACCGCATTGCTCGGCGCGTTGGGAGTGCGCAAGACGCACGAAGTTGTCGAAAAGTCTAACTGAGGTATATCTGCCGTCGATATAGTCTTTGAGATAAAGCGAAAAGGCTTTTTTGAGGAATACTTCGTAGTCCTCGGACGTGATATTGAAATCCGCCTCTTCGATACGTTCCGCCTCGTCCCCGTTTTTGAAGAAATCCTCGGGAGTGTCCGCTTTTGGCGCACCGCCTATGGGTTTGAGACAGGGGATGAATTGCAGGTGCTTGAACTTATTCTTGCGGAAGAAGGAATACACCCTCGTGATATTGTCCACGACGGGTTTCGTGAGGACGGTGAGAATATTGAAATCCACGCCATTTGCTTGCAAGAGTTTTGCGCCCGCATACGCTTTTTCAAAGGTAGGTTCCCCCGATGCGTCAATTCTGAGATAGTCGGTTACGGCGTCGCCGTCGAGGGAGAGTCCTACGAGGTAGCGGTTGCGCTTGAAGATTTCACACCATTCCTCGTCGAGGAGTGTGCCGTTGGTTTGCACGCCGACATGCACGGCACTGCCTTTGCGATTGAGTTCGGGGAGCATCTTTACAAACTCGCGGAAGAAGTCTTTTCCCGCAAGCAAAGGTTCTCCGCCTTGGAAGGAAATCATCACCATACTGCCGTCCGCAAAGTCGAACGCTTTTTTGAGAATGTCGCGAAGGGTATCCTCTGCCATAAAGCCGTGCGAGGGCATCTCGCGGTTATCCGCGAGGTCGTGGTAGAAACAGTATTTGCACCTCAAATTGCAATTTGACGATGCGGGTTTAATCATTATCGAGAGCGGGGGCATAATTACCTCTTTTCCTTATATGGTGATTTTATGTATTCAAAACGTACTTATAAAGTGCGCTTTTGTCATTTTATTATACCTCTGCGGTTTTCTTTGAGGGATTGACGGAATGCGTTCAACTGTGCGTCGAGTTTCTCCGCGATTTCGGGGCTTGTCTTTGAAATATTATATCCTTCCGCAGGGTCTGTGTCGAGGTTGAACAAGTAGTTTTTGTAGAACTGGTCGAAGAACGCCGAGTTCTCGGAGTGCACGCTGTCGTAGTATTTGAAGTCGTAGGTGCCGGTCGGAGTTTCAACCGCCATTTGCACGCCTTGCACCTTTCCTCTCTTCATGTAGTAGAGAACGTCGTGGACGCGGTAGTCTTTCGGGAGGTCTCCGCTCCAAAGATTTTTGAGACTGACGCCGTCGATGATTCTGTCCGTAGGTAAGGCGTAGTCGTCCCCCATTACGTAGTGGAGAATCGTCGGGAAAATATCCGTGAGCATTGCGCTGGATTCGAGACGTTTGGTTGTGGTTTCGGTCACGGTGCCGTTATTGTTGTAAATGGTGAATGCGGAACTTTCCACCGCACTTCCGCTACCCACACCGCCGTTCGGATAACTCACGAGGAGAGGAACTTTCATACCGCCTTCGAAAGTGGTATTCTTGCGTCCTCTGAGGGAGCCGGTTACGCCCTCTCTGCCGGGGCCGTTGTCCGAAGTGAAGATGATGAGGGTGTCGTCGTAAACACCTCTTGCTTTGAGGTTGTCGAGGATTTCGCCGAGATAGCGGTCGAACTCTTCGATACAGTCGATATAGGTGTCGTCGGATACGTCTCCTTGTCCGTTGCCGTTGTTGTCCGAGTAAATCGGGTAGTGTGGCCACGGCGTGGTGTAGAACATGAAGAACTTGTCGTCGTTGTCGAGGGCTTTATTGATTTCCTCGTTCACCTTGTTCGTGAAGATACGAGTGCTTTCGGATTGGTCTGCGTTTTCGTAGGTGGTACGGACTTCGGTCGCTTCGCCGTCGACTTCTTCAACCCAGTTGTAGGGAGTCATATCGTTGACGTAATAACTGCCGTAGAAATAGTCGAAACCTTGATTGGTCGGGAGATATTCGCCGTAGTCGCCGAGGTTCCACTTTCCGACGCAAGAGGTGTAGTAGCCGAGACTGTCGAGTACTTCCGCTATGGTGATTTCGTCTCCGAGAATACCGTCCACGTTGTTGAGGAATTGGTAGGGATTGACGAAGTGGGTGATAGAGTACGGATCGCTCTCCACGGTGGTGGGGAAGATGACGTTGTCGATATATCCTCTTGCGGCGTACCTTCCGGTGAGTGCGCTGAAACGAGAGGGAGTGCATACGGGCGCGGACGCGTAGAAGTTTTCCATATAAATGCCGTTTGCGCCGATGCTGTCGATATTTGGAGTGTTTATGGTTGCGTCTTCGCTTCCGAGATAACTATACGACGAAATGTCGCCGTAGCCCATATCGTCCATAAGGATGAAGAGAACGTTGGGTGCGTTTTCGTCCGCTTGGTCGGGGGTGAGGGAGTTGAGATAGTCGTCGTGACCTTCCCACATACGCTCGACGGTCGGGGTGAGGCGGAGATTCATAAAGAACACGTAGATTATGAGCGTGCCCGCCATAAGGAACGCTACCGTGGATTTTAGCGCTTTTTGCTTTTTGTTTTCCGCTCTCAGAAAACGGATGAGCACCGCAAGCGCGATAGGGACGATTGTGAGCACGAGGTTCCACCACAAACGCTTACCGAATGGCTCAGCACTCCATATCAAGAAGAAAAGGAGAGTTCCGCAAACCAGCGTTAGATAGGAAAGTCTGAACACGAAGCGGACTTCTTTGTTCATCAATACGGAGATGAAAATCAAAAGGCCGGTAACGATAGCGAGTGCGATTGCGACAAGTGGGAAGAAGTTCCAGCCCGTCGAGAGCATAACTATCATAAAGGCGTAGCATACGCCGAAGTACGCCATATCGAAAGCGAGACGCTTTCTGTTGTTCTGTACCTCTTCGGTTATGCGTGCTTGCGCATCGTCCGCGCGCACGTCATTTTCATAATTAATATCGTTTTTCATAGTAAATACATTTTATCACTATTCGCGGATTTTTTCAACAATTAAATAGCCCGCCCGATTTTCAAAAGCGTTGTCAAAAGCCTGCGGTTGGGGTATACTTGTAAAAAACGGAAGATTTATCATTTCCCCTTCGGAGGTCACCATGGAAGAATTTTGGAATAAAATAGTGACGTACTTTCAAAACGTCGGCGTGGATTTTCTATACGGAATCATCATTCTCGTTCTCGGCATACTGGCGGTCAAAATCGTAAAGCGCATTCTCAAAAGCATTTTCAAAAAGAGAAACAAAGACGAGGCGACTTCTCACTTCGTCGTCTCTTTGATAGACGTTCTCCTCGAAATCGTAGTGCTCATTTCCGCCCTTGCGACGATGGGTGTGAATACGGCGTCGATAATCACCGTGCTCGGCACTTGCGGAGTCGCCATCGGTCTTGCTCTCAAAGACAGTCTCGGCAATCTTGCGTCGGGGATAATCATCATCGTGAACAAGCCTTTCAAAAAAGGGGATTGGGTTGAAATCGGAGACAACGCGGGGAGTGTGGACGAGATAAATCTCTTCAACACGACCTTGCTCACGGGGGACAACAAACTCGTCGTGATACCGAACTCGGTTGCGGTTAACAATGCTCTTGTCAACTATAACGCTTGCGACGTAAGACGTCTCGACATAGACGTCAACGTGGCGAAAGGAACGGACATAGACGAACTGAGAGACGTTCTCTTCCAAATCGCAGACGACGAGGATAAAGTGTCGAAAGTGCTTGATAAAAACGTGTTTCTGCGCGAACAGGCAATCGGATACGTCAACGTGCAACTTCGCGTATGGGTGCCGTCGGACGAGTGGTGGGACGTGAAATTCCGCTTGAACGAAAAGATATACAAGGCACTTTGCGAGAAAAATATGTTGCCCCCGAACCCCGCCTACGAGGTAGTCGTAGACAAGAAGTAAAGGGAATAGGCAAACGATAACGAGGCGGTTTTCGACCGCCTCGTTTATATGCTCCGCCTACGAGCGGAGCACTTCCGTTCGTATCGGGTAAAGTTATTTTTCCCCGAACGAAAAAGGATATGCACGCCGTGCAAAGTAAAAATTTGTAAATGTGCGACTTGACTTTTTATATTATAAGTTATAACATAACCGTGTCGACACGCGCACGCACGAGGAAATATTATGGATAGAGTAGAAAAGGCAAAAGAATTGTTTTCGTCGGGGTATAATTGCGCGCAGTCCGTCGTGCTTGCGTACGCGGATTTGCTCCCCGTAGACGAAAAAACTCTCACCGCGGTTTCGGCTCCTTTCGGTGGCGGTATCGGCAGGCTTCGCGAAGTGTGCGGAGCGGTCAGCGGTGCGGTTACCGTCATCAGCCTTGCGACGAATTTGTCCACTTTGGTGCGGGAAGAAAAAATGAAACTCTACGCCTTGGAACAAGACTTTGCGGAGAAATTCCGCGAAAGGGCGGGCAGTATAATTTGTCGCGACCTTCTTGCCGTGCACCCTCACGGCGACGTGCATAACTCCAAAAAGCCCGCGTGCAAAGACCTCGTCGGCACGGCAGTCGAAATCCTTGAAACAATGCAATTATTCGGAGATAACTATGACAAGTAAACAAAGAGCAACACTCCGTTCCTACGCAATGGAACTCAATCCGATTTTCAATATCGGCAAAGGCGGTATCAGCGACAATTTGATAGCGGACGTCGTCACCGCCCTCGAAGCACACGAACTTATCAAACTCAGCGTACTCCGTTCGAGCGAATTTTCCGCAAAAGAACTCGTGGACGAACTCGCCGCCGCAACCGGTGCGGAACCTATTCAGGTTATCGGGAGTAAAATCGTACTCTACAAGCGTAGCACCAAGGACGGCGTAAAGCATATAGAATTCTGATGAGAAGCGAAGACAAAACAAAACTCAATCCCGTAGAAGAGCCGAAAGAGCCCCCGAAAACAGAGGCGGAAAAACACGCGCGCGAAGAACTCAAACGCGCGCGTCAACAAACGCAAAAATTCAAGCGCGACTATTTCGACTACTACGACGACGTAAAAGTCGGCAGAAGAGAGGACTGGTAACGGTCCTTTTCAAATTGTACGCTCCGTGGCAAAACACGAGGACAATTTTGCGCAAGCATTTTCAACAAAACCACTATGAAAGCAATCAGAAAAATTTTAATCAAAGACTACGAGCAAGTCGAAAAGACCGAAGTCAGAACGAGGTACGGAATCGCCTCCGGGATAATCGGCATAATTTCAAACGCCGTTCTTTTCGCATTCAAACTTCTCGTGGGTATTCTTGGCGGGAGTATCACGATAGTCGCGGATGCAATCAACAACTTGTCGGACGCGGGGAGTAGCGTGGTTACCCTCATCGGTTTTCGCCTTGCAAGCAAGCCCGCGGACAAGGAGCATCCTTTCGGGCACGCGCGCTACGAATACATAACCGCCCTCGTCGTCGCACTTATTATTCTCGTCATCGGCGTGCTCCTTTGCAAGACCTCGATTGAGAAAATCATCACCCCCGAAGAGACGACCGTTACCGCTTATACTTACGCCGTACTTGCCGTCGCAATCTTTATGAAGATAGCGCAAATGCTCGTCTACCGCGACTTCTCGAAAGCCATAAACAGCCAAGCGTTGCGCGCCTCGTCCGACGACAGCAGGAATGACGTGCTTGCGACTTCGCTCGTTCTCGTGTCCACGATTGTGATAGATTTGACGGGCGTAAATATAGACGGTTATATGGGCGTCGTTGTATCGGCGTTTATCATAATCTCGGCTTTAATGCTCGTAAAAGATACTATAAACCCGCTAATCGGTGAAAAACCCGATGCGGAACTCGTGAAAACGCTCAGGGACGAAATCATGTCCTACGACGGCATTCTCGGCATGCACGACCTTATGGTACATAGTTACGGTGTCAATGCGTGTTTTGCCATTTGCCACGTCGAAGTGGATGCATCCGTTCCCATTATGCAGTCCCACGACTTGATTGACACGATAGAGCGAAACGTGTTTTCAAAACTCGGCATAACCCTCAATATCCATCTCGATCCCATCGATATTCACGACGAAGAATTGCCCGTGTTGAAAGAAAGAGCAGAGGCGATTTTGAACGACCTCGAACCCGATTTGACCATTCACGATTTCAGAATAGTGCGCGGAATAACGTACGTCAATATTGTGTTCGACGTAGTGATTCCTTACGACAGCAAACTGACCTTATCCGACGTCGAAATCGCCCTCGACAAAGGCTTCAACGTAGAAGGCGCGCCCGACGCGTACTATTTTGTAATCAGTGTAGACAGATAGTTTGAGCGACTACACGATAAAACTTCGTTTTCCTGGTCCGTCGCTCTCGGCGCCGAATGTCGATGCGATGCATCGAGCGCCGACGGACGTCGCCTGTTTGCTCCACCGCAAACGCGACAGCGGTGAGTTTTGCTTGAGACGGCTCGGCGCAAAACGAGAATTACAGTGCTACCGCAACGAAAATTTTTTGCTACAACTTGGACTCACTGCAAAACTCAAATTGTAGTTCCGCAAAATTTTCGTTTTGGTTAAATAAGGGCGGGGCACCCGCACCCGATTGATATAGTGCGTATTTTAGCACCGTTTCGCTTCCGCGAGATTCCTACGTCGTGCTAATGCACTCCTCTGAATGACACAGTGAGTGGAAAAACGAATGTGGTTATAAGGGCGGGGTACCCGCACCCATATTGTCATTGCGAGGAACGTAGTGACGTGGCAATCCCCTGGAAAGGCACCGCTAAACCGCGTCGGAATATAACTTCTCACAAAGTGAGAAATATAACTTTTTGACAACGTCAAAAAATATAACTGCGTAGCAATATAACTTCCCGAAGGAAAATATAACTGCGCAAGCAATATAACTTTTAACTGTCATTCCGAGCGTATCGTGGGAATAACATAGAAAAAATCCCGACCGAAGTCGGGATTTTCTTGTGTCGCTCGTGTTAGTTGAAATATCTCTTGAGGAGACCTTCAAACGCTCTCCCATGACGTGCTTCGTCTCTTGCCATTTCGTGTACGGTGTCGTGGATTGCGTCGAGACCTTCTTCTTTCGCGCGTTTTGCGAGTTCGAATTTGCCGAGGGTTGCGCCGTTTTCGGCGTCAACGCGAAGTTCGAGGTTTTTCTTGGTGCTGTCGGTGACGACTTCGCCGAGAAGTTCCGCAAATTTTGCCGCGTGTTCCGCTTCTTCGAGGGCGGCTTTTTCCCAGTAGAGACCGATTTCGGGATAGCCTTCGCGGTGAGCGACTCTGCTCATTGCAAGATACATACCGACTTCGGTGCATTCGCCTTCAAAGTTTGCTTTGAGTCCTTCGTAGATGTCTTGGGGGACGTTTTTGCCGATTCCGATGACGTGTTCCGCAGCCCAAGTGCGGTTTTCGCTTTCTTGTTTGGTGAACTTACTGCCGGGCACTTTGCATTGAGGGCAGAATTCAGGGGGGTTAGGTCCTTCGTGTACGTATCCACATACGGGGCAAATCCATTTAGTCATAGTTTATTTCTCCTTAAAATGTTTTTATTTTGCGTTCAGGCAATCTTTGCAGATGCCCGAGAACAGTATTTCGGTTTTGTTTACGACAGCACCGTTCGGGAGGGTATCGACGGGAGCGCAGTCAAAGTCGATGTCCTCGACTTTTCCGCACTTTTCGCAGAAGAAGTGAGCGTGGGTGCAAGTCGTTTTGTCGAAGCGGTCGGGCGCGCCGGGGATCGAGATGAGTCGAACTCTTCCGTCGCTGACAAGGTCTTTCAGTATTCTGTACACCGTGCCGAGCCCGATTGCGGGTAGAGTTTTCCTTGCTTCCTCGAAGATATATTCTGCCGTGGGGTGATTGCAAGCGGACAACACGACGTTCTCGACCGTGCTTTTTTGTATTGTATTTCTCTTTTCGCTTGCGTCTCTCATATGTTCCTTATTGATAATGGTTATCATTTACGATAATAATATAACCGATATAAATTCGTTTGTCAATACTTTTTTGCAAAATTTTTTCGGCAATTTTCGATTGATATTGCGTCGCGCGGTATTGCGCCTACCCGCGGTCTATGTTATACTTAATTCGGAGGAAAGGAATTATGAAAAGAGTAGTCAGACGAGGAGTCTTCGAGACGAATAGTTCGAGCACACACGCCGTTTCTATTGCGCGTTGCTCGGGAGAAGAAACCGTCGGCGTAAAAGGACGCGTGCCTTCGGGCAAAGGAGACAAGATTACGTCCGCATACGACAAAATGTTGTTTTATTGGGGGTTTGAATGCCTCGAATCCGTATCGTTTAAGAAGGAAGGACGGCTCGATACCCTTACCGAGCATATGAATATGCTCCTCGACAAATGCGAAGCGAAACAGCCGTTTGACAGGGAGAAAGCGAAACGGACGATGACGCTTTCTGCGGAAAATCCGCTAAGGTACCACAGTTGCAGGAAGTTTTTTGAAGAGGACGAATTGACCGGTGATTGCTATTGCGGAATGAATGTGAGTATGATTTGGAAGTTCTTGGGGTTCGACTATTTTCTTGACCGAGACAAATACGCCGATTTCATTGATAAGTTGCTTTCATCGGACGTGTGCTTTTTGACGAGAGAAAGTTGGGGCATAATCGACTTTGACGAGGATTTTTGATAGGTTATGCTTTTACAAGAATACCGCAACGGCAACTATGTCGTGAAAATCTATTCGGACGGCACCAAGGAACTCTTCACCGAAGAGGACGATTTTCGCGCGGAATTTCCCGACAGCATAGACCTCAAAATCACGAATGCGTGCGACCTTAATTGCCCTATGTGCCACGAGTCCTCCGTTGCGAGCGGACGACACGCGAATTTTTCGGAGTATTCGACGTTTTTGGACGGGCTTCATCCCGGCACCGAACTTGCGATAGGCGGAGGGAATCCCCTTGCGCATCCCGACCTCATACCGTTTTTGCGGAGAATGAAAGCGCAGGGCGTGATTGCAAACCTCACCGTGAACGAAAGACACCTTCGCTCTATGCGTTCGCTTATCGAAGAGATTTTGTCCGAAAAGTTGATATACGGACTCGGCATATCCTTGTCCGTTTATGAGGACGAAACCTTCGAGTTTGCAAAGACGTATCCTCATGCCGTACTTCACGCCATTGCGGGAGTCGCGGACTTGGACGAGATAATAAACCGCGGCGACGAGAACTTGAAACTTCTCGTACTCGGTTACAAACGACACGGCAGAGGAGAGGATTTCTACGACGAAAACGTGCAAAAGAAAATCGATGAGTTTTCCGTCGCATTGCCTACGATATTCGCGAAATACGGCGTAACTTCGTTCGATAATCTTGCGCTCACCGCACTTGGCGTCAAGAGCAAAGTTCCCGCGGACGTTTGGGAGGAGTGCTTTATGGGTGCTGACGGGGGAAGCAACCTATACGTCGACCTCGTGCGCGGAGAGTTTTCGATTTCTTCCGCATCCGAGGACAGATACCCGATGCTCCCCACCGCAGAGCGTATGCTCGACTTCATCCACTACCGCTATCATTCATGCGGTTGTTGTAGCCCGAAATAATCCGTGCGCTGTACACCCGCACGCGTCCGCATATTATTACAGAATATATGCGCACGCGCGTGAAATAACAATCTACGGCAAAAGCGGAACGTACCGTCAACCGCAACAAAATACCGAGCAAACTCTGCTATTCGTTTGACAAATGCCCGAAATAAAGGCAAAATCTATATGCCGACTTGTCTCTATAGTTAAACGGATATAACAAGCCCCTCCTAAGGGCTAGTTAGAGGTTCGATTCCTCTTAGGGACGCCACAGACCACAAAATATTGTGGTCTTTTTTGTTGTATTAATGCAATTTTTGACGTAAAAACGTGGCTTTTTGAAAAAAATAATACCGGTTTTAATACCGATTGTAATCGCAAAAATCCCTATGAACGGTGGCTATTTTGCCGTTTTCTCGAAAAAACCAAAACAAAAACAATACCAAAAATGATACCAATTTCAAAAAATTCCGCTATTACGGGCGCAATATATATAAATCTACAAAGACCAATATAGTTCGTTATGTTGTTATAATAACGGCGTTTAAGGGGACAAAAAACAGTTTTTTGCGAAACATACCCCCTTAACTTGCATTTTGCATTTGATTAAAGATTCGCATATTAAAAAATGTGCCCATTAACCTGTGATTAACGGTAATATTCCGTGCCAAGGAATGTGGGTTGCGTTTAGGGCACGGGTGTGGTACAATTTGTATACTAAGAATATAGGAGAATAGGCACGTGGCAATAATCGATTATGCTAATGCGCACTACGTGGGGGACGTGAAGAACGGCGAACCTCACGGATACGGTGAAATGTATTATGACGAAGGGTCCAAGTACGAGGGTGAATGGAAAAACGGAAAACCCCACGGACACGGAACTATGCATTATGCAGACAGTGGCAACATATACATCGGCGAGTTGAAAAACGGAGAACCCCACGGACACGGAACTATGCGTTTTTCAAGTGGCAATGTATACACCGGTGAGTGGAAGATGGGTATTCGCCACGGCAACGGTTCTATGACCTACCATGTGGACGGCGTCAGGTATGAAGGTGAATGGGAAAACGACAACGTAGAAGGGAAGGGCGTTTATTATTTCCCGAACGGCGATAGAGTCGAGGGTATCTTCAGAAACGGTCATCTTCACGGCAAAGTTATAGTTTATCTTTTTAAAAGAGGGATAAAGGTCGTTCAGGAGTTTGACAACGGCGAATGTATACGGAGTCAATTTTATGATAGCAACGGCAAACGCATTGATAAACCTGTCGACGAAATAGCGGAGGAGGTGGCGCATGCTTCTTCGTCCGTGAATACGGGAAAGACGCACAAAAGCGGACTTGATGCAAAGCAAAACGCTCCCGCCAAAGCACAAAACAAATCCGAAAATACGGAAAACAAAACCGCATCGGACGGGAAACGGCGCCCGAAAGAAAGAAAATTCCCCGAAAACGCAACGGTTTATTCGCGCACGTACTCTGACGGCGGGAAGTATATGGGCGAGATGAAGGACGGCAAAAGACACGGATTCGGATATTATTATTACGCAAACGGTTGCCGTTACGAAGGGAATTGGCAAAACGGAAAACGAATCGGGGATGGTACGTTCTACTTTCCTAACGGCGACGTGTACGACGGAGAGTGGCGCGACGATGCGATGCACGGTTTCGGTGTTTTCTATTTCAGTATCGGGGACAGATACGAGGGCGAATGGAAGAAAAACGCTCGCGACGGACACGGTGTCAACTACTTTGCAAACGGAGACGTGTTTGAGGGCGAGTGGATAAACAATAAGCGCAACGGAAACGGCGTATATTATTATCGCTCCGGGAAAAAAGAGGTCGGCAAATGGAAAGACGACAAAAAAGTATAAACGGCGTGCGGTGATATGAAAGACGAAGTTTTCATGAAAAGAGCAATAGAATTGTCCGCGGCGGCGGTCGAGCACGGCAACGAGCCTTTCGGAGCGGTGCTCGTAAAGGACGGAAAAATCGTGTATGAGAACGAAAATCAAATCTACACCGAGCACGATCCGTCTTTCCACGCCGAAATGGGGCTGATACGCAGATTTTGCGAAGAAACGGGGGAAACCGATTTGTCCGAATACACCCTATATTCGAGTTGCGAACCGTGCTATATGTGTTCGGGCGCAATGGTATGGGCAAGGCTCGGACGGCTGGTGTACGGCGCAAGCGACGTGGAACTATGCGGTATCGTAGGAGAACGCGGTTCCGAGTGCAGTCGTATCGTTTTTGAAAATTCCCACTGCGCACCGAAAGTTACGCCCGGCGTGCTCAGAGAAGAAGCGATTGCCGTACTGACGGACTATTTCTCATCGCACGAAAAACAGTAAAAACCGTTATTGCGACAACAAAAAAGCCACCGAGAGCGGTGGCTTTTTGGTTGGAGGGTTTTAGATTACTTTTCGGGTTTGATGATGATTTCGACGTCCGAAAGAGGGAAGGTGCAGCAAGGATGGATATAACCGTAGTCGAAGTCGGCAAGACGTCTGCCGTCCACGGACTTGGGCACGTATACGTTACCGCTGACGAGTTTGGAGTGGCACCAACCGCATTCGCCCGAACGGCAACGCGCGGGAGCGACGATACCGTTTTTCTCGATAGACGCAAGGATGGTGTCGTTGACGGACGCGGTGATTTCGTATTTCTTATCTCTTGACTTGACGGTGATTTTGCAAGTTTCGCTTGCGGGAACGACGTAGTCTTCGTTGCGCTCGGGGTTGTGATATTCGCCGAAGAGTTCGTGACGGACGAACTTGCGTCTGAGACCGAGTTTTGCGATTTCTTTATCCGCAAAGTTGTACATTGCTTGAGGACCGCACATAAACACGGAGTAGTTTTCATTCGCGGGAGCATACTTCTTGATGAGGTCTGCGGTGAGGAAGCCGACTTCGCAGTTTGCGTCAGTTTCGTCACTTAATACGTACACAACTTGTGCTTTATCGCACGATTTTGCGATTTCGTCGAATTCGTCTTTGAAGAGTATATCCGCTTTGGTACGGGAACCGTAGAGGAGTACGAGGTTCGCGTCTTCGTCGCCGTTCGCGATAGAACGAGCAAGGCTGAGGAAGGGAGTGATACCGCTACCGCCCGCAAGACCGACTATGGTTTTTGCGTCTCTTAAGGGTTCGTACTTGAATGTTCCGAGTGGTTCGGAGACTTCGACTTCGTCACCTACTTTCCAGTTGTCGAGGATATAGTTCGTTGCCAGACCGCCGCCCACTCTCTTTATGGTGAGTTGGTAGAAACCGTCGAGGGAATCCTTGGGGCAAGAACTGATGGAGTAAGGTCTGGTGAGGACCGCTTTCCCGATAGTGAGGGAAACGGAGAGGTATTGTCCCGCGCTAAAATACGCAAGGGCTTTGGTGCCTTTTGCTTCGTTTGCGACGAAGGTATAGCGTTTGACGTCGTCGGAGAATGCCTCGACCTTTGCGATTTTGAGATATTGACGGTCGGGGTGCAACGCCTTTGCGAGTTTATTTGCGATATAGGTGTCCTGATGAGGAACTTGAGTCGCGGGTGCTTGTTCTATTATTTTTTCTCTGTTGGGTACGAGTTTAAGAAACTCTGCAGGATTTAAGGACGATACGCTGGGTTTTTTCATTTTTTCTTACCTCCTTTGAGTTTTGCAATGACGGCGTCCGCCGCGATTTGACCGGTCATATACGCACAACTGTAACCGTCGCCGCGCATGCCGTGTCCTCCGCAGTAGGTGAGGTTCTTGACGGTGTAGTCGGTGGGGTTTGCTTGGATACGAGCGAGAATGCTGTCCCAATTCGAGGTGACGTAGCCGTAGACTTCGCCGGTAGGAGTGCCGAGGTATCTTGCAAACGTGACGGGGGTTGCGACTTCGATTTCTTCGATATGGGATTGGATATCCATGCCCATAGTTTTTTCGTAGTCCTCGATATACATCTTGGCAACGCCGTTTTTCCACTTCTTGTATTCTTCGGGTTTGAGATCTTGGGGGAAGTCCTCATTTCTCATGAATGCGGTGAAGAAGAGCATGGAAGTGCCTTCGGGGGACGCGTCGGGAATGACTTCGTTCAGGCAGTTGACGACGTAGTAGGAGCCGTCGGTGCGATGATTGTAGCAGTCGCGAGGATTTGCATAGTTAGACTTGAAGACGGTGTAGTCGGTCACGCCGAGTTCTTCCTTGGTGCAGTCGAGACCGAGGTAGATGGTGACGAAAGACATACCGAAACTTCTGCTGTTTGCGAGTTTCAGTTCTTTTTCGGGGATATTCTTCACGTCGGACATGGAGTAGACGCTGTGAGGAATAATGTTGGAGATGATTTGTTTTGCGTAAATCTTGTCGCCGTTTTTGATTTCGACGCCGATACATTCGCCGTTGTCTCCGTAGAGGAAAGAGGTAACTTCGCTGTTGAACCAAATATCTCCGCCGTTGTCAAAAATTGCCTTTTCAAACGCAAGGCTGAGTTCGTGGGAGCGTTTATAAGGCATAACCGCGCCGTCTCTGACGTAGGACGAAACCATTGTCATATAGTGGAAGGCGTTGAGTTCGTCGGTAGGAACGCCGAGGTATCCCCAATAAGTGTTGAGAATATTGCGTGCCTTGACGGGCATTCCGAGGGCTTCTTGAACCTCTTCCATAGAGTGAGAGGTGTCGCGGAGGAAGTTTGCATACTTCAAAATCATCACGAGAGAACTGGGTTTATTGTTCTTTGCGGTGATATAGTCGAGAGCGATTTGGTCGCCTTTTTCGAGAGCGAACCAGGCTTCGACGGATTCTCTGCAACCGGGGACGGCTTTTTCGAGGTCGTCGATGAAGTTCTTTTCACCGGCGCGCATAACTACGTCGTAGCCGTCTTTTTTGTCCGTGCAAATCGCGCGGAAGGTTTTGTCATCCGAACGGAAGTCGATTTTCGCGCCGACTCTCTTGAAAATTTTGTAAGTGTCTTTGGGGTCTTCGTCCGAACCCATTGCGCAAAGTTCGTGAAGGGACGGTTCGAATTCAAAGCGTCCGCGCTTGAAAGAGGATGCGCTTCCGCCGGGAATGTTGTGCTTTTCAAGCAACAACGTTTTGTAACCCGCTTGTGCCGTAATCGCCGCCGCGGCAAGACCGCCGTTACCCGCGCCGACGACGACAACGTCGTATTGTTTGTTCATAAAACTCTCCTTGCAGACGAAAATCGTCTAATATTGTTATCTAATTAACTATTATACAACTTATATAAAATAATTTCAACAATAAAAAGCAAAACCGTACGGAATCTTTGTTTAGGACGAAAAATGTGTTGACAAATCCGAAAGAGCGGGGGTATATTTTTAGTAACAAATAGGAGGCGGATATGGAAATCTCGTCCAAAAACTTCATAGATTGCGGTTTCTCTTCCGCAAAAGCATCCTTAGCACGCGATTCTCGTTCCTTCGAGAACGGCTATTTCTATTTTTACTTTAGAAACTTTTGCCCCCGCAAAGGACGCTGACCTGTACGAAAAAACGGTAAAAAGCGATTCCTTTGCGGAGTCGCTTTTTTGATTATTAAGACTGCGGGTAGACCGCAAAAAAGAGGTATTTATGCAAGACATCAAGACGTCGAGAGCAGGTATAAACGAAATCGACGCAAAAATGGCGGAACTGTTTGAAAAACGTATGGAACTGTGTCGAGAAATCGCGCTGTACAAAAAGGACAACGGCCTCAGCGTGCGCGACGACGAGAGAGAAGCGCAAGTCGTTTCCAAAAATTCGGGTTATATCAATAATCCCGAAATCGTGCCGTACTATCAGGATTTCATCCGCTCCACGATAGACGTATCTTGTGCGTATCAATCCGCGCTCCTCAGAAAAATGAGAGTTGCGTATTGCGGAATAGAGGGTGCGTTCGCGCATATCGCGGCAAAGAAAATGTTCCCCGACGCAGAGTACGTTGCGTTCTCGAACTTCTCGGACGCCTACGAGGCGACGGTATCCGGGGATTGCGATTGCTCGGTGCTCCCCTTGGAGAACAGTTATGCGGGAGAGGTTGGCGAGGTTATGGATTTGATTTTTTCGGGTAGCCTCAGCGTGAACCAAGTGCTCGACGTATCCGTCGTCCACAACCTACTCGGTGTAGCGGGCGCGAAAGCGGAGGATATAAAGACCGTCGTCAGTCATCCGCAGGCGTTGTCCCAGTGCGAGGAATATATCAAGGCGCACGGCTACGAAACCGTGACTTACTCGAACACCGCGCTTGCGTCCGAATACGTCAAGAATACGGGAGACAAGAGCGTTGCGTCTATCGCGTCCGACGAAACCGCAAGGATTTTCGGATTGGAAATTCTGGACGCTCACGTCAACGACAATCCCAACAATACGACGAGATTTGCGTCCTTTTCGAGGGTTAGAAACAAACCCGTATCGAACAGCAAACGCGAGGACGAAAACTTCATCCTTGCTTTCACGGTGCAGAACGAATCGGGCGCGCTTGCGGGCGCACTCAATATAATCGGCGCGCACAATTTCAATATGCGCACTCTGCGCTCCCGTCCGATGAAAGACTTACAGTGGAGTTACTATTTCTATATAGAGGCGGAAGGAAATATTCACACCGAAAACGGAGAGGATATGCTCCGCGAATTGTCAGCGCTATGCGCGAAACTTAAACTCGTAGGCAGTTACTTTGCCGACAGCGTGAGGTAGTTATGATAATGAAAGTTAGTGCGGGAGAGGGTTACGACGTGGTCGTCGAGAGAGGAGCGCTCGACTCGGTCGAGAAATACTTCGACCTTGACAGGAAAGTCCTCGTAGTCACCGATGACGGAGTCCCCGCTTCATATTCGGAAGCGGTTGCGAAAAAGTGCAAATTTCCCGTCCGCGTATGCCTCGAAAGCGGAGAGGAAAGCAAAAACTTCGACGTATTCAAGCATCTTCTTTCGGTTATGCTAAAAAACGGCTTTACGAGAAAGGATTGCGTCGTCGCGGTAGGCGGCGGGGTTGTCGGAGATATATCCGCGTTCGCGGCGTCGTGCTATATGCGCGGGATAGATTTCTACAACGTTCCTACGACGTTGCTCTCCCAACTCGACTCTTCGATAGGGGGCAAAACCGCAATAGATTTCGAGGGTGTGAAGAATGTAGTCGGCACTTTCTATCAGCCAAAAAAAGTGCTCGTCGACGTAGCGACTCTCGATACCCTCGACGAAAGACAACTCCATGCGGGGCTTGCGGAGGGAATAAAAATGGCGTGCACTTCGTCGAGAAGCTTCTTCGACCTCATAAAGAACAGCACAAATTTGAAAGCGGACATAGAAGAAATCATCGTGAAATCCCTTGAAATCAAGCGCGCCGTCGTCGAAGAAGATACGAAAGAAGCGGGACTCAGAAAAATCCTCAACTTCGGACATACGGTAGGGCATGCGATAGAAAGCGCGGAGAAAGGGAACCTTCTACACGGAGAATGCGTCTCAATCGGAATGACGTATCTATGCTCCGACAGCGTGAAAAAGGAACTCGTCGGGGTACTTGAAAAGTATTCCTTGCCGACGACGACCGACCTAAAGGGCGACGAACTAATCGAATATATAAGCCACGACAAAAAAGCGGACGGCAAAAAAATCACCGTCGTAATCGTGGACGAAATAGGAACATACCGCTTTGAAAAAAGAAATGCGGAAGAAGTTTTGAAAGGAGAACAAAAATGAAAAATACCTTTGGCGAGAGCATAGCGTTGACGGTTTTCGGAGAAAGCCACGGAGCGGGAGTCGGGGTTGTCCTCGACGGAATATGCCCCGGCATCGCGGTGGACGAAGAGAAAATCAGGCTTGCCCTATCTAAGCGCGCGCCCGCTCTAAGCACGGACACGGCAAGACGAGAAAAGGACGATTTCAAAATTCTGAGCGGTGTGTTCAACGGCAAAACCACGGGCACTCCTCTCACGATTTTCATCCCCAACGAAGACCAAAACAGCGGTGCTTATTCCTACGGCGTAGCCCGTCCGTCCCATGCGGATTACACCGCCTATTGCAAATATCACGGCTATGAGGACTATCGTGGCGGTGGGCATTTTTCGGGAAGAGTAACCGCCGGAATAGTTGCCGTCGGAGCGGTGTTGAAAGAAGCGTTGTCCATGCTCGGAATAAAGATAGGCACGCACGTGCTCGAATGTGCAAACGTGCGCGATAAAGGGTTTAACAACACCGAAAACGATATATTAAGTCTCGAAACTGCGATTTTCCCGACTCTCGACGAAGAGAAAGGGAAAGAGATGATACGGGCTATCGAGAGTGCGAAAGCGGACTTTGACAGCGTCGGCGGAATCGTCGAAACCGCCGTCGTCGGAATCCCCGCCGGAGTCGGCGAACCTACGTTCGACAGCATCGAGGGGGTTCTCTCTCACGCAATATTCGCTATCGGCGGTATAAAGGGTATAGAGTTCGGCAGAGGGTTTGAAACGAGTGTGCTCAGAGGAAGCGAGGCGAACGACGAGTTTATTATTGCAGACGGCAAAGTGCGCACGGACGGAAACAACAACGGCGGTATCAACGGCGGTATCACGAACGGCGAACCGATTGTTTTCAGGTGTGCCGTCAAGCCCACTCCGTCTATCGGCAAAAAGCAACGCACCGTCAATTTCGAGAATCTCACCGAAACCGAAATCGAAATCAAAGGTAGACACGACCCCGCAATCGTCAGAAGAATATGTCCCGTCGTCGATGCGATGACATCTCTCGTCGTATGCGATATGCTTGCGCTCCGTTACGGTACGGACGTGTTCAAAAAGGGTATACTATGAAGTGCGGACTCATCGGCGAAAAATTAGGGCATAGTTATTCGTGTGAAATCCATTCTGCGATAGCGGATTACGACTACCGCCTTATAGAGTTGCCCCGAACTGCGCTTGACGACTTTTTCACGGCGCGGGATTTCGACGGTATAAACGTGACGATACCTTATAAGGAAAGCATAATCGGATACCTCGACGAGATTTCTCCCGAAGCGGAGAGAATAGGCGCGGTCAATACGGTAGTGAATATTGACGGTCGACTTGTCGGATATAACACCGACTACTTCGGAATAGTAGCCCTCTTGGGAAAGGCGGAGATAAATCCGCAGGGCAAAAAGGTCCTCATCCTCGGCACGGGCGGTACGGCAAAGACGGCGTCGACGGTGCTGGCGGATATGGGCGCAAGGGAGATAGTGAAGGTGTCGAGAACGGCAAAGGACGGCGGGATAACATACTCCCAAGCGGTAGAAAACCATAACGACGCAGATATTATCTTCAACGCCACTCCCGTCGGTATGTTCCCTAACGACGAGGGAATGCCTATCGATATAGATGGATTTCCAACGCTCGAAGGAGTCGTGGACGCGATATATCATCCTCTCTCGACAAACCTCGTTTCGAGTGCGAAAAAGAAAGGAGTCAAGAGTATCGGCGGACTATATATGCTCTCGGCGCAAGCGGTATATGCGTCGGCGTTGTTTATGGGGAAGGACGTATCCTCGGTAGAAGACGGACTTATCTACGAGGCGTATAACGCGGTGCTTAGAAAAAAACGCAACGTAGTGCTTGTCGGAATGCCCGCATCGGGAAAATCCACGATAGGACGAATACTTGCAAGAAAAACCGAGAAAGAGTTCGTCGATATTGACGAGGAAATCGAAAAGAGAATAGGCTCGACAATAGCGGAGTTCTTTGAAAAATACGGAGAGGACGAGTTCAGGGCGGTCGAAAGGGAAGTCACCGCCGAGGTCTCGAAACGGAGCGGGCTTATCGTCGCTATCGGCGGCGGTTGTCCGCTGTTCGATGCCAACGTCGACGCTCTCAGGCGAAACGGCGTACTCGTTTTTCTCGATAGAGACCTTGAAAACCTCGTCGTGACTTCTTCCCGTCCGCTATCGTCGGACAAGGAAAAACTTGCGAAACTATATAAGGACAGATATGATAGATACCTCTCGGTCGCGGACGTTGCGGTCGACTCGAACAGAGCACCCGAAGAGGTCGCAAATAAAATAATAGAGGAGTGCGGATTATGAAAATCGTCGTAATCAACGGACCTAATCTCAATATGCTCGGCGTGAGAGAACCCGAAATCTACGGGTACAAAACCCTTAAAGACCTCGAAAACCTCGTTGGCAAGTATGCGGACGAAATCGGCGTGGACATGGAGTTTTTCCAGTCCAACCACGAGGGCGATATTATCGACAGAATACAGCAAGCCTATTTCGACGGAGCGGACGGGATTTTGCTCAATCCCGCCGGCTATACTCACACGAGCGTGGCGATTGCGGATGCGGTTAAGGGCGTGAATATCCCCACCGTCGAAGTGCATATCTCGAAAGTCAGCGACAGAGAACCGTTCAGACAAATCAGTTTCGTGAGAGACGTAGCGGTGACTACGATAGAAGGGAAGGGCTTTGATGGATATATAGAGGGTATAGACGTCCTCGTCGCTCTCAAAAAGTGAACGCAAAATGAGAATTAAGATAGAAAAATCCATTGCAAAAGGCGTCGTGAACGCACCTCCGTCCAAGAGTGAGGCGCACCGCTTTTTGATTGCCGCCGCGCTTTCCGAAGGGAAAAGCGTTATACGCGGAGTGAGCGGGAGTGAGGATATGAAAGCAACCATCGATGCGGTGAAATCGATAGGCGCGGAAGTCCTTCTCGACGGCACGACAGCCACCGTAATCCCGAACTCCCGAAAGGGCGACGGAATCGTGAATTGCAGAGAGAGCGGAAGCACTTTGCGGTTTTTCATGCCCGTCCTACTTGCACGCTTAGGCGGGGGTGAATTCGAGTGTTCCGAAAGGCTCGTCGAAAGGGGTGTGAACGTATACGAAGAATGCCTTGCAAAAGACGGCATAACGATCAAAAAAAGCAAGACGGAAATCATCGTCGGCGGTGCGCTTAAAGGGGGCAAGTACGTCGTTCGCGGAGACGTGAGCAGTCAATATATATCCGGACTTTTGTTTGCGCTCCCGACCTTGAGCGAAGACAGCGAAATCGAGGTCACGGGCTCGTTTGAAAGCAAGGATTACGTCGATATGACCGTTGAAATTTTGTCCGCTTTCGGCGTAAAGATAGAAAGAGAAAACAACTGCTTTTTCGTGAAGGGAAATCAACGCTATTCGGGTGGAGAATACACCGTCGGCGGGGACTGGTCCAACTCGGCTTTTTTGCTTGCGCTCGACTGCCTCGGCGGTGACGTAACCGTCAACGGGCTCGACGAAAACAGCACGCAAGGGGATAAGGTCGTCCGTGAAATTTTCACGACGCTTGACGGCGAAAATCCCGTCGTAGACCTTGCGAATTGTCCTGACCTCGCTCCCGTATTATTCGTCGTGGCGGGGCTTAAAAACGGTGCGAAGTTTACCTCTACGCGCCGTCTGAAAATCAAGGAAAGCGACCGAGGTGCGGTTATGGCGGAGGAACTTGCAAAATTCGGAATAAAAGTGGATTTGTACGAAAACGATGTTTACGTGCATAAATCCACGCCTAAAACACCGTGCTCGGTGATTTACGGACACAACGACCATCGCATAGTTATGGCACTCTCGGTGCTTGCCACCGTGACTGGCGGTGCGATTGACGGAGTAGGTGCGGTAGACAAAAGTTATCCGAACTTTTTCAGCGATTTGAAGTCGCTCGGAGTGAAATATGAAATTTGACGAAACGAAAAAAATTCTGATAGTAGGATTGGGGCTTATCGGCGGGAGTTACGCCAAGGCACTCTCCAAAAAGGGCTACGAAGTCGGCGCAATCGACAACGACGCCTACGCCGTGAATTACGCCCTTGAAAACGGTTTTATTTCATCGGGCAGAACCGCCGTCGACAAGGATTACGTAGGCGAGTTTGACGTGGTTGTTTTTGCTCTCTATCCGCACGTGTTTATAGAGTGGATTGAGAAAAACCAATCCTTGCTCAAATCCGGCGCCGTCGTCACCGACGTCACCGGGGTGAAGGGCTGTGTCGTCGAAAGGGTGCAATCCGTGCTTAGGAGCGACGTGGAATTTATAAGCGCACACCCTATGGCGGGCAAGGAGAGTAGCGGTGTATCGAACGCCGACGACGGCATCTTCAAGGATGCGAATTACATAGTCGTCCCTACCGCAAAAAACACTGCGGACGGGATTGAATTATGCAAGGCGTTAGGGCGCGAACTCGGCTTTGAACGCATAGTCGAATTGTCCGTGGCGGAGCACGACGAAATCGTCGGTTTTCTCTCCCACCTAACCCATTGCATAGCGGTTTCTCTTATGGCGTGCAAGGACTCCGACCACCTCTCAAACTTCACGGGGGATTCCTTCCGCGACCTCACGAGGATAGCGAAGATAAACGACGAAATGTGGAGCGAACTTTTCCTCGACAACAAGACCGCCATACTTGAGCAGATGAGTGTCTTCGAGAAAAAATTCGACGAACTCAAAAGACTTATCCAAAACGACGACAGAGAGGGCATTCGCGAAATGATGCGACTCTCCACCGAAAGAAGAAAAGCGTTCGATAAACGCTGAAAGGAGACGATATGAATTTAGAATTTAAGCGCAAACTTCCCACGTTGCAGGAAATAAAGAACATGTACCCCATAGACGAGGAACTTGCCGAAAAGAAAAAAGAAACGGTTCGCGCGCTCACCGACGTATTCACCGGCAAGGACGATAGGCTGATACTCGTGATAGGGCCTTGCTCCGCCGACAGAGAGGATGCGGTGCTTGATTATATCCACAGACTTCGTCGCGTTCAAGACGAAGTCAAGGACAAAATCCTCATCGTCCCGCGTATATACACCAACAAACCGCGCACAACCGGGGACGGCTATAAGGGTATGCTCCACCAACCCGATCCGCACGCGGGGGAGAATATGCTCAAAGGCTTGATTGCCATCCGCAAACTTCACATAAAGGCAATGCGCGAAACTGGTTTTTCTTGCGCGGACGAAATGCTTTATCCCGAAAACCACTTGTATCTATCGGACGTATTGTCCTACGTGGCGGTGGGTGCGAGGTCCGTCGAGAACCAACTTCACCGACTTACCGCAAGCGGGCTCGACGTTCCCGTCGGAATGAAAAATCCCACCAGCGGTGATTTGTCCGTAATGATGAATTCGATAACGGCGGCACAGCGTCCGCACGCATTCGTATATTCGGGTTGGGAAGTCAACTCGAAAGGCAACGACCTTGCCCACGCGATTTTACGCGGTTCGGTGGATAGAAACGGGCGCACGATTCCGAACTACCACTATGAGGATCTTCAACGCCTTTGCGATTTGTATGCGGAAAGCGGTCTTAAAAATCCCGCCGTCATCGTGGATACGAACCACTCCAATTCGGGAAAACGCTACGACCAACAACCTCGTATCGCAAAGGAAATTTTGCACAGCGCGCACTTGTCCGGGGACATTAGAAAACTCGTGAAAGGGCTGATGATTGAGTCCTATATCGAAGAGGGCTCCCAATCCGCGGACGGTGGAATTTACGGCAAGTCCATCACGGATCCTTGTCTCGGCTGGGCTAAAACCGAACGCCTTATATACGACCTCGCCGAGTACGACCGCTGAAATTACCGCACAAAAAACACAATGGAAAACGCCGTTTATTTTATCAAACGGCGTTTTATGATATTGTTTCGATGATATAAACTGCGGAAACCGCAATTTGACGGCTTATGCGTCATCGTTTTTGTGTTTAATGGTTACCATTGATATATTCCCCTTGTATTGATAAATATATTAAACATATCTAAGTAGAAAATCAATAGGTTGTTTGCCAAAATCGGTTTTGCTATTGATTTGGGCGCGGATTTGTTTTATAATTACCTTACTATGACGACAGCATTTTCTTTTCCGTGTCAAAAGGTCGTGAAGAAGTATTCTTCCGATCCCGATATTGCTCCTATCGTTAAGGACATCGCAAACGCTCAGCAGGGCGTCGTTTCCTTTTCCAAGGAGGTCAAAAAGTATATGCTCGGCTTCATTCACGCCAAGTACGACAACGACGAGGAAGTGAAGTGGCTCATCGATATACTCAAAAACAGCAATCGCTACGAGTCGTTCAATTATCTCGAAATCTTCAAACTGCAAGACGAATCCTATTTCTGGTACGATTTTCTCAACTGCTATGCCGTGTGGAAAATCATCGGCAAAACGTACGGATATTCGACCGAAGACGAAGCAATCGAAGTCCTCGTTCGTCTCTGCAAAAACGACGTCGAAATTTTCAAGGAATACTCAGAACTCCTCGCCAAATAACAAACACGCACCCGCGCACAGCGCATTCACAAGCAACTCAAACCCAAAAACCCATCAAAAAACCGAGCCCCGCTCGGTTTTTGTGTTTATATGCGCTTGTTTAACGAG
>CAZLVK010000003.1:0-152344 GCA_964563025.1 uncultured Bacteroidaceae bacterium
CCGCACCAAACAGGAATAAAACGAACCTTGAGAAATCAAAGTTCGTTTTATTTTTTACACGAAATTATTTCGTTTGGAATTTCCTATAAAATCCCGTTCAAATTCATTTCTTTTTCGGTGCGGGAAGTTCCTGACTGACACCCTCAAATAAACGTTTCAAGAAGTCTTTGTCGTCGAGGTTATCGACGAGTATCATCTCTTTTGCACCTTCGTACGGCACTTGATATTCGGCGTTCGGCATCATATCTTTTGCAGTTGCGGTCGGTTTCACGAGGAGACGATTATCGAAAACGCCCGCAACGTATTTGCCGTCGAAATAAAGGAGATATTCTCCCATCATCGGACGCGCAGATAAACCGTCGCACTTCTCGAGCACGAACTCTAAATATTCCTTATCGCTTGCCATAAAAAACTCCGATATTCTTACGCTTCGGGGTTGACGTAAAACTTATCGGCGAGGAAAGAATCAAGGTTGTCTTGCCAGTTTTCGGGGGCGATTTCTTCGATGGTTACGGAGACGAATTTGGGATCGACGTTCAAGTTCTTTTCGACGCATTCGGCAACCGCCGTGGCAAGATCTTGCTTGATTTCTTCACTTCTTCCAGGGTACATAGTGATTGCGATATGAGGCATATTATTTCTCCTTTTTGGGGTTTAATCTATCGATTTAGCGTTTTTAAGCACGTTTTCGTACGGCATAAGCATTCCGTCGGACATCATAGTCGGCATTTTCTTGTTGAGGGATTTAGACTTCAAAAGTTTGCCGAGGAACTTCATGAGTATCATCTGTCCACTTTTCTTTTGCGGGAAGTCGAGGAGCCCTTTCTTCTTGTAGAAGTCGTAGTCCGCTTTCATAATTCCGCGCATAATCCAAATCATATCTCTGAAAATTTTCATACCGCCGATTTCGTAGAAATTGTGTTCGGGCTTCAAATCGTTTTCAAGGGCGTATGCGAGTTTTTTAGACAGCGCGCTCATATCCGCTACGGTATCTTTTTCGTCGGTTACGACACCGCAATTATAGTTTCCGCCGACAGCGGATTTTGCGTCGATATACGTCTTCAAAACGTCTTCCGAGGACAGATTGCCGGACACGATATACCCCGTCGGTTTGCCCGCGGTTACGGGACGATGACCATTGACGAATTGACGGTCGAAGAACGTCTTATATAGAGACGACAACGAATGATTTGTGATTTCAAAGGCTGTGAGAACGGCGTCCGCATCGTTCACGTCGTTCAAAATTTCTTGGAACCCGTCCTTGACTGCGCACTCGCCAGACGACGTACATTTGAGACAGCCGAGGCAACCGCACTTGAAAGGCACGTCGGCAAGGTTAAGTACCCTCGTTTCGTACGGGAAAACGTTACGAAAGTCCTCAATCATATTTTCAAGGCTCGAACCTTGTTTTGCATCGGTAACGATAAGGGCGGTTATGCCCTTTTTCTTCTCGGTCGGTTGCGGGAACGTCCTATCGTAAAAGGGCTTTTCAAGAGCGGAAATTTCAACGTTTTCATATACGTCGTTCGCGACTTGATAGCGGACGAATTTCCACCAATCGACAAGTTCTTCCCTTCCCTTTTCAAGCGTCAAATCTTCCATATCCGCGGACAGTCCGTTGATAAATTTACCGCCGAAAGAGGCTAATATTTTTTTGACGGTACCGTGTGCGGTTACATCGTAAAAACGTTTCGAGGTTGTGAATTGGGTGACGAATTTGCCGTCCAAAGAAACGCCCTTTTCCCCCATAATTTCAAAGAAGCGGTGGAGTTGCGCAGGGGCTAAAAACGTGTAGACGGGATAACTTGCAATAACCAAATCGGCACTTGACAAAGCGATTTCAAACTCATTAAACTTGTTTTCGCGCTCAAAAGCACGAACTTGTTGCCCGACGTCAAAGGTTATAAACTCGTCACGGGTAAAGACTTTTTCGAGATATTTCATCGAGCACAGCGTTACGCTCTTTCGTCCTTTCGGGCTTCCGTTCAAAACCAAAACTTTCATATGCACCTCGCCTTTCGGTTACGCGTTTTCGTCTGAGGATATATCGGACGTTTCGGAAGAATTGTTATCTTCGTTCACAAGCCCGTTTGAGTCCGAAACGATTTCGTTTTTTAGGGAAATGGAGTCCATAAATTCGTTCTCGTCCGCATCGGTCATATCGACGACTTCACCCTTCTTCTTTTTCAAAGCGGAAATGACAAAACCTATTATACTTGCGACGAGAGCAAGGGCGCAAACGCCTATACCTAAGACATAGACGAGGTCGCTCACTTGTTCGGGTTCGGGAGCGGATATGCTGAGCGTATAATCCCCGCCGACCTTTGTACCCCACACGCTAACGGTGACAAGATAGTCTCCCGCGCTCAAATTCGCGACATAGTCAAACGTTTCTCCCCTGCCGACTTCCTTGCCGTTTACGTACCAAACTACGCCGTCCGCGATAGAGGGTTTATAGCCGTCGAGGTCAATGGAAAAAATCGCGCCGTTTTCGGTTTCGGTGACGTCGAACTCGATCACGTCGTTTGCTTTGAATTCCTTATAATTGACAGAGAACTCGAAAGGTTCGCTCACGTATTCGGTGACGCCCGACGAGACCTCGTAATATTCGCAATAAAGCGCGTAGCCCTCACCCACTTCGGTAGGCACGGTCAAATAGATTTCTTGCCCGTCTCCGAGGTCGGTGGTTACGTCTCCTCTTTTCAGATACCAACGCACGCCGAAGTCGGATTTCGCGTTAGAGGGAATCGGTACCGCCTTAAAATAAACGTCGTCATCTCCGAGGGTGAGTTTGTTGGATGCGTCGGTTGCGATTTTTATGCCCGTAACGTCCGTATACATAACGTCCGAATACTTTTCATCGTTGAGGAAATCTTCGGTCAAAAGATTTTTGAGGCTGATAACGGGTTCCGCTTTGCTGTCCGCGGTGGAGTACGACGGGCATGCGTTAATCATCGCGCGAAGAAGTTCGGTAGACATCTCCACCCCCGTTTCGCTCTCGTATCCGCGGTAGCGAAGAAGAGTCAGCGCCGAGCAGAAACTCACGATAGGAGACGCCATACTGGTGCCCGACAATTTACCGTAGCCGTCGTCGCCGTCGATTATGCTGACGACGTCCGTACCGGGAGCGGCGACGTTATAGTTCGAGCCGTAGTTGCTCTTCGAGGACAAAACCGCGTTTCCGTCGTCGTCTCTTGTGTAGTTCATGACGCCGATGACGCCGTCGCAAGCGGCGGGATAATACGCATTTAGGAGCCTGTCGGAGTCTTTACCGCTATTGCCGGCAGCCGCCACGATAAGCATTTCGTTCTCGAATGCGTCGAAGGTGTAATAACTCCTTGCCTTATACTCGGCGGCAAGAGAAAGATTGACTATATCCGCGCCGTTCTCCTCCGCAAAATAGAGAGCGTTGGTGACGACGGGATCGTCGTTGCCGTTGTCGTAGGATGCAACAAATTGAGTTTTACCGGTTTCTTTGGTCAGTTTGTTGTTGGCTTTGATAGGCAAGATTTTGACGTAATCTTCGAGTCCGAAAGCACGTATCAATAATGCAACCGTACCCGTAACGTGGGTGCCGTGATTGTTGTCGGTATTATCCACAAGGTCGAGAGCGATATTTCCGCTGTCCGTGACGGCGGTTTGGGTTTTGGTGTTTTTGCCCTCGGTGATAGAGACCTTGCTCGTGACGTTTTTATAGATATAATTTCCGTCCGCGTCGGTGAGGAGCACGTCGTCGAAAACGCTACTTATCTTGTATGAATTTCCGTCTGCGTAAACGTCTTTGACCGAGACTTCTGTTTCGACTCCGTCCTCGACGGTATACGCATAGCCGATACCGCTGTCCACGACGGCGATGACGATGGGATCGTTTTTGAGTTTATCCCAGTCAAACGACGAATCCTTTTTCCACTCGTTTACGACCGAAATACAATAGTCGAGGTCGAGATAATTCTCTCCGAAATACCAATCCTTGTCGTCCGTCGAGGGCAAGGAAGAAATATAATCCGAATATGAAGTCGGAAATTCTGCATAGGCAACCGTAGTCGTCGGCAATACCGCACATAATATCAAAACGACGGCAAACAAAAACGTTGTCGTCGCGATTAAAGTTTTCTTATTTCTCGTCAGATTATCCACTTGACCTCGCCGTCGGGGGTTATAGTGCCCCATCTTCCGTCTTTTTTGACTTTTGCTTCGCCGTTTTCAAAGGGCGTAGCGGCGTCGTATTCAAAGGGAATTACCACTTGATTTTCCTTGTTGATATAGCCGAACTTCGTGATTTTCGACACGGACGCGAGTCCCTCCGAAAAACTCATAGCGGTTTCGTACTCGAAGGGTATCACGACGTTGTTTTCGCTGTCGATATAACCGCATTTCTCGTCGAGTTCGACGGATGCAAGTCCCTCTTTGAAGCAAAAGACCTCGTCGTAACTTGCGGGGATAACCGTTTTGAAACCGTCGTAAAATCCCCACTTACCGCCCTTTTGGATTTTTCTCCACCTGTCCACGGGAAGGGGTTCGGTGAGTTTTTCGGCCTGTTTTTCGGGCTTAGCCTGTGCCTTTTGTTGTCCGTTTTTCTTATTCTTTTGAGAATTTTGAGAGGGTTGATTTTGCGCTTTTTTCTCGGGCTTTGGTTGCTCGGGTTTGAAGTTCATACCCTTAGAGCGCATTGCGTCGCGAAGTTCAAAAAGCATCCTCTTGTTGAAACCTTGGACTTTGAACATATCCTTTTCAGAGCGCACTACAAGGTCGCCGAGGGTGTTTATATGGTTTTTTGCAAGGAGTTCGCACGTGGCGGGAGAGACTCCTACGCTTTCGAGAGGAATCGATACGCTTTCTTTAGAATAAGACTGCGTAGAAGCGGGTGCAGAATTTTGCTTTTGCGCCTTACCGTGATTGCGGTCGAACTTCTTGTCGCCGTTTTGTTTTTGGGGTTTCTTGCCGTTCGGGTTTTCCGTCTTTACGGCGTTTGCTTCGTTGTCGGAAACCGTCGGCTGAGCCTTTGCGCCCGCCGTATCGGTTTTGGGGTTACTTTTTCCGTGATAGTAAAATTTCTTTGCCATAGTTTACCTTTTAAGTCATTTTAGCATAAGGCGGAAGGTTTTTCAAGCAATAAAGTTATTATCTTGACTATTTATAAGAAATTATATATAATTTCAATTATGGAAATTTGTCGGAAAAAGTCTTTGCTTGCAATTTTCATAGCGGCGACAGCCGTCTTCATCGCAATCGTATTCGGTTGCGGTGGTATCGCATACGCCGAAAACGCAACTCTCGTACACCCCGTCGAAAATTACATTCAGTCCAAGAGCGTGGACCTTATAGGTGCGGACGAAAACGTCGTCGCAACTTTCGATAAGACCGAAAGCGTTCTCACGGTGTCCGGTGCAAAACGACTCTCCCTTCTCGTCAACGAAACCGTGAACGGCATATACGTCGTGGACGGCAAAATTCTTCTCGACTGCGCGGACGGGCTGAAATTTCTCTCCCTCACCGCAGAAAATCCTGCCGTTACCGATAGCGGTATTTCCTCTTATACTTATCTCACAACGTACGACAATCGCATATACGCGCACTTTATCGGCAGAGTGTCCGTCTACGACTCCTCTTTCAACCTGATTGCGGACTATTCGGACACCGTTTTCAACAATCTTCCCGTACTCGTTTCGGACGGTGATACGATTTACTCCTTCGTTGCCGAAACGGGTAGCAACAAAGTCTACGTCTACGACGTATCGACGACGGATTCACAAAAACGCACCAACGGCTATTTCGTGGAAAGCGCATCCCTCGGTTCCGTCATCTTCGTCTACAACGGCGCGAACGTTCTCCTCGTCCCGACGGACGCATTGGACGCCCCCGTAGAGACCTCTCTCACAAACGGAAACTTCTCGGCGGTCGGCGACGATTTGTACGTTGCGAACGGCGAAAAAGGCTACTCGGTCTATACCCTCAACGATAATAGAACCGCTCTCGGTTTGAAAGCGACCTACTCGATGTCCGGAGACGGACTCGACAAACTCAACGCCCCCTCCGACGTGAATTTCTCGAACGGCAAACTCTACGTAGCGGATAAGGGCAACGACAGAATTATCGTAAAGGACGACACCGCGGTATCCGCAATTTCCGTCGTCTCACCCGAAAAAATCGCCGTCTCGAAAAACGAAATCTTCGCATCCTCGAAGAATACTATCTCGGTGATAAACAACGGTGAAGTTTATTACACTCACGAGTTTGACGCAAACGTTATCGATTTGTTCTTCGACGGCAATCTCTACGTCCTCACCGAAAACGGCGTGAGCGTGCTTGCCGGCGGGAAACTTTACGACTACTTCGCCGTCGAAAACGGCGTCGCAATAACTTCTGACGGCTTTGGCAACCTCTACGTTCTCACAGAGGACGAAGTCGTCGCACTCTCTTCTAAAACGAGAAATCCCCTGCTTTCTTTCTCCTTTGGAGAAAGCATCCTTCCCGCCGACCTTGCGGTGGACTATGCGGGCAACGTATTTTTGCTCTCATCGGACGGCATTATCTACAAGTATTTGTGGAAGTCCGTCGTCGAGTCCAACCTCGGTGCGACCGCTCTCCAAAATACCGCTATCACGGTTGACGGCAAGGGATATACGTTCACCGCAAATTCGATTTGCCTTAGCGACGTCATCCTACTCTCCGTCGAAGAAAACGCTATAGTTTCGGTGGAAGCAGACTTCGTAACCGCGGACGGATATTCCCCTGTTTACGCCGTAATCGCGGACGGTGCTACAGCCGTTCTTCGTTCGGCAAAAGACGACGCATTCATCACCTCCGATCTCAATTCCGCACGCTCGGTGCGCACGTTCGAGGCGGACGTCGTGCTTTGCTACGACAACGGTGACGGAAACTTCGTCGTGAATATCGCGGGAACAAACTATTTCCTTTACAACTCCGTAGAGGCTGTCGCAACCCCCGTCGAAAGCAACGACTATCGCACGAATAAGGATGCAAAAGCGTATCTCTCCCCCGACGGCAACGGCGAAATCACGATTGCGAACGGTACACCCGTCACCCTCGTAGACGACGCCTGCAACCTCGACGGCGGTAAGTGGTGGAGAATGGAAAAGGACGGCGCGACTTATTATATCGCGCGCGCGGACGTTTCCGTATACGTAGCCCCCGCCCCCGAAGAGCCCGATAAACCTAAGGCGGTCTACGGCAGAGCGAAAGCGGACAGAGCGGGCGGAATCGTGAATATTTACTCCTCTCCCGACGACGGCTCCGAAGTCGTATGGTCGCTGACCGACGGCGTCAAAGTAGAGGTTCTCGAGACTCTCGACGACTACTACCTCGTCTGTTACGGTGACGTAACGGGTTACGTAAAAATCGACCAAATCGAACTCGACGGACTCACGACGGTGCAAATCATCGCAATCGTGCTCTCGGTAGTCGTGGTGCTTGCGAGCGTCCTCGTATTCCTCGTGACCTACCAAACCAAGCGCAAAGCGGAAGAAGACGAAAACAAAAAGTCCGCAAAATAAAAACGGGTGACGATAACCCGTGCAACACAAAAATTAAATCGTAAAAAATGGTAAAAAAAGCACTTGCAAACGCAAGTGCTTTTTCTTGGTCTGGGTGAGAAGATTTGAACTTCCGGCCTCTTGAACCCCATTCAAGCGCGCTACCAAGCTGCGCCACACCCAGATGACTACGCTATTATACTTCAATACGACACAAAATGCAAGCATTTTCAATCAAAGAAAAAAAATCTTGTCTAACCTTCGATTTTCAAGAGAAATCGGACGCAAATAGAAAACGACGCAAACGCGTCGTTTTCTATTTGCCTTTCGGCTTTTAAGGAAATTATGTGAGAAATCATTCCGTTCTTAGCGCAATGACCGGTTCTTTCTTCGCCGCCATCGCCGCGGGGATAAGTCCCGAGATGACCGTTATCACCACCGAACCGCCGACGAGGGCTATCGGGTTCCACCACGCCATATCGAGGAGTTCCGCCATATTCAGCACATCTCTGAGGATGATATTGCACGGGAATTGGAGCACGTAAGCTATCAGCACGCCGATGAGTCCCGACGCCAAACCGAGCAACATCGTTTCCACGTTGAATATGTTGGATATATCGCTCTTTCTTGCACCTATTGCGCGCATGATACCTATTTCGCGCGTTCTGTCCTGCACCGAGATATACATGATTATCGCAATCAAAATCATCGTAACTAAGACGGATACGCACGCGACCGCGACGAGTATGTAGGTTATCGTGTCCACGACGGAGTTCAAAGAATTGACGACGGAGTCGAGATTGTCTTCGTATTCGATTACGTAGGTGACGGTGGGAGCATCCTCGTCGTTTTCCTCGGCTATTCTTTCCGCCTCTTCCTCTTCTGCGATTTGTTTGTCGTTGAAGTCGTTGATGAACTTGACTATTTCCTCTTTATCCGCAATGCGATTGGGATAGAAATAGATATATGACGGTTGATCGAGGTCTCTGACGTTCAACGCTTTGAGAGCGTTTTTGTATCCGGTAACGTCCATACCCTTGCCGGTAATGGGGTTTTTGATGAGGGAGGCAACCGCAGCCACGGCTTGCTTTTCTTCCATCGTCATTTCATAGTCGGGATTTTCGTTTTGCTTTTTGAGAGCGTCGCTTGCGATTTCGCTTTGTGCCATAAAGTTGTCGTAGTTGTCTTGGAATTGTTTTGCGACGGCACTCTCGTTTGCGTCTTTTATGATATAGTCGCCGAGTTCTGAAGTGTAGCCGATAACGCCGTTGATACAACCGCCGTTTACACCCTCTTTAGGTCTGATGATACCACTGATTTTGACGGTGATGCCGTTCTCTTCGATAGCGTTTTTGAGAGTATCTCCGCCGACCGAGGCAACGTCTGTGTACGTGCGCGTCATTTCGTTATAGACGTAACCCGCGCTCGTGGGAAGAATATAATATTCTTTTTCAAAAAACTCGTCGAAAGTCTGATCGAAGTCGCTGAGCGTAGTCGGATCTGCAAACGCTTTAATGAGGTCCAAAACACCCATTTCGTTGAGAGCAAACGCCTCGAAGTCGGAAATTTGATTGTATTCGTCAAGCACCAAAACGATTTCGTTTTTGTTTTCGGGGAATTTGCCCATGAGCACGTCGTATTGGTTGCTTATGGTTTCGTCGTCCGCAACGATTTCGTCCCAGAATGCGAAGGCGTCTACCGCCGCCGCAAGTTGGTCCGCTCTGCCTTCGTCCTCGGACGTGCCCACCATCATTTTGAGGAGTGAGCCCATATTCGCACTTTCGGACAAAGGATTCAATACCTTATAGGATACTTTTTCCTCTTCGGTTTCGCTGTCCGTGGTTATTACCTTGTTGAAAATGGACATGTTTATCGAGTAGTCGTACTTGACGTCGGCAAGATTATAGTCGAAGTTTTTCTCGACGTGCTCTTTGAACTTACTTATATCCGTGGTTTTCGTGAGGGAGTCCTGCATTGCGGTGAATATACTCGTGAACTGACCGTAGATATAAACCATTTCTTCTTCGGTATACTTCGTCTTGTCCGTGCTGTCCCCCGTCAAAACGTCGAAAACGGAGTCGAGATTGAGGGAGTCGCCGTCGAGTTGGTCTCCGCCGAGAAATTCTTCAAACGCCGACACGACTGAATCTTCGCCGGAGGATACCGTAATCGGATATTTCGACATAGATTGTCTTTCGAATTCGCTGATATACCCCGTGAAACCGTTGTTGAGCGCAAGTATTAGCGCAATGCTGATTATGCCGATACTGCCCGCAATTGCCGTCAATATGCTTCTGCCCTTCTTGTTGACGAGGTTTTTCCATGAAAGCTTCATCGCCGTGAGGAAGGACATCGTCGTGCCCTTTTTGTGACGCCTCTTGACGAGGGATTTCTTTTCGACGACGTCCGAGGTTACGGTTTCATCCACTTCTTCCTCTTCGTACGGATTGGTATCGTCTATGATTTCACCGTCGAGGAATCGCACGACTCTCGTAGAATACTCCTCCGCAAGGTCTGCGTTGTGCGTGACCATAATGACCAATTTCGTCTTGGAAATCTCTTTGAGGATATTCATTATTTGAATGGACGTGTCGCTGTCGATTGCACCCGTCGGTTCGTCCGCAAGAAGAATTTCGGGATCGTTGACTATCGCTCTTGCGATTGCAACCCTTTGCATTTGACCGCCGGATAATTGATTGGGGCGTTTATTCCACTTCTCCGCAAGGCCGACCATTTCGAGGGCTTTTTTTGCTCTCTCCGTCCTCTCCGCGCTCTTCACGCCAGAGATAGTCAGCGCAAGTTCGACGTTCGTCAGAATGTTCAAGTGCGGAATGAGGTTATAACTTTGGAAGACGAAACCGATTTTCGTATTGCGATAGTCGTCCCAATCGTTGTCGTTGAAGCCGTCCGTGGATTTCCCGTTCAGGCACAATTCGCCCGAGGTTGCACGGTCGAGTCCGCCTACTATATTGAGCAAAGTGGTCTTTCCGCAACCGGACTGTCCGAGAACGGATACGAACTCGCAACGTCTGAACGAAATGGAAACCCCTTTCAATGCTTTGACTTCGTTTTCGCCCTCGCCGTAATTCTTCGTAATGTTTTTGAGTGTAAGCATAGTTTTCTCCTTATCATATCAGAACCTCTGAAAATGCGTTTTCAAAAATTATCTAATACTGTTAGTCATTGTAAAGGCAAATATACCGCTTGTCAATAGAAAAAATTAAACTTTGTTAACTTTAATGTTAATCCTGAAAAAAATCGCTTTGTTTTCGTCCGCGCATGTTTGAGGATTTGTCCGAAAATATTTTAGATTTCTTACACTTGAAAAAAACATTTATTCCTTATATAATATACGCGAGGTGAAATATGGACAAAGAATTCGTAGAATTTTGCAACGAGGCAACCGCCCTATGGGGTGAGGACTCCCAACTCAGAATGTGCATCGAGGAAATGAGCGAACTCACAAAAGCGATTTGCAAATATATCCGTCTGAAGAACTCTCTCTCGATAGACGAAAAACTCCTCGAAAACGCGAAGCGCGCCATAGTAGAAGAAACCGCGGACGTGACGAATACCGTCGAACAAATGGCTCTCATTTTCGGCGTGGGCGAGGTAGACGAAATCCGCAAAGAAAAGATTGCGCGTGCTCGGTGTGAGCTTGAAAATTGGAAAAAGCAAAATTCCGAAAATTAACCGAAACAACGTTTTATATACACAGAAAAGGTCGTTTAGCGACCTTTTCTGCATTTCAACGGTATTAAATAATATTAGTACGACTTATTTGCCGACGGTGATACCCGTGTGCGACGCGGTATAACTGTCTATATATTTTTCCAAAATCGCAATCGCTTCCTCCGCTGTTTCTACGCCGAAAATTCTATCCTCCGGGATTTCGGGATAACGAATTCTGTGGTCGAGTCTCGTGTCCGCGACTTTCGCGCTCCACCCGTCCACTCCCTTCAAGGAGATGATGAGACGTTTCAGCGCCCATGCGTTGCAACATTCGCAAAGGGTACCGCTACCCCCGCCGACCATTATGACCGCGTCCGA
Source organism: uncultured Bacteroidaceae bacterium (assembly GCA_964563025.1). GTDB lineage: Bacteria > Bacillota > Clostridia > Christensenellales > CAG-917 > RGIG4097. The sequence goes on from CAZLVK010000003.1 coordinate 11,544, forward strand.
ATTTGCGACTATGACGTTGCGGTATAGGTCAAGCCCCGTAGCGATGACAATATCCCCCTCGGTCGGCGTCTGCCTGTCGAATTGCGGGATTATCGCAACCGTGTCGCCGTCGCAGTAAAACTCAGAGGATTTTGCGCCTCTGAACGCCGCGCCCATAACCCCCGCAAGTCCGCCCGACGCTACCCTGTAACCGTGGTCCACGAGTGCCTTGCCGATAGCCAGCGCAAACTTTTCTTTTGCGCCGTCCTTTTCGATATTGCTGTCTCCGATGATTGAAATAAGTTTTTTCATATTCTTCACCTCAAATATATTTTACCACCTGCGCGCGCAAATATCAATGCTAACTTTTATATTGAAATTCTCACGCTCGTGCGATATAATATGTTATATAAACAAAATTCGACACGGGGGAATTACTATGAAAAAAATCGCATACTTCAAAGGCAGAGTCGGCGGGTGGTTTATGAACGGCACCGAGTATCTCGCTCGAATGATAACCGAACGCAAACCGCCGAACGACGTCGCTCTCGTCAAAGGTATCAAATACGGAGACGGCAAGCGCGAAACTTTGAACCTCATATACCACAAAGACCGCTCTACCCGCGAACCGCTTTTCATTTACGTTCACGGCGGTGGCTGGTGTAGCGGACTTCTCGATATGCGCAACACCTACTGTCAGGAAGTGGTTTCAAACGGTTGGTTCGGCGTCAACGTCGGCTATCAATACGCGCCTATGATGACTTTTCCGGGACAATTCAGACAAATTTACAAGGCTATCGACTGGATTTACGACCATGCGGACGAGTTCAATATCGACACGTCGAAAGTCCTTCTCGGCGGAGAAAGTGCGGGTTCGTATTTCATCTTCTATATGGCGATGATGTCCATTGACCACACCCTATACGACAAACTCGGTATCGACTTCAAACACCGCGACGAGTTCATGGTTACCGCCATGATTTCAAACTGCGGAGCAATAAATTTCGAGACTCTCGTGGACAACAAATTCCCCGGTATAAAATATATGATGAACGCCTTCACGGGCTATTCGTACAAAGAAATCAAAGAGAACCTCGACAAAGAAGAAATTCAAATTATCTCCCCTCACATCGAAGAAGGATTCCCGCCCACGATGCTCATATACGCAAGCAAGGATTATCTGAGAAGCGAGACTTTTGCGGCGGCAAAACGCTTTGACGAACTCGGCGTACCCTACCGTCTATACGAAGGCACGGGGATAATTTCTCAACACGCATGGGCTATCGCGACTTGCGTAAAAAAAGGCAGGGAGTGCTTGAACGAAACCATCGATTTCGTCAAACAATATTTCTAAATCAATATTTTATTTGTGCGATTTCGCTATTTGAACGGCGTTTTTGCGCAAAACTTCCCTATTATAAGACAAAAGAAATCCCGCTCCTAAGAGCGGGATTTATCGTTATTTAGCAATATTACTTGACGATGACGGTGCCGTCTTCTTTGATTTCGACGGTGTCGCCGGTCTTGACTGCTTCGAGGAAGTCGTCGCCGAGTTGGTCGATTGCGATGATGTCGCTACCCTCCCAAACTTTTGCGAGAACTATTCCGCTTGCCGCAAGAGAGTCAATGTGCTTGGAGAACAAATACGCCGACGGATTTATCTTCATACTGCAAATGGTTTGTATAACGAGACCGCCCGTCGTAGAGCCGATAGTCGTGGGCAAGCAAAGTGCTTTGCCGGTGATGTTTTTGCCGAACAAATCTTTGTTGTTTTGGTCGGACACTATGACTTCGGATTTGTTTGCCATCGCGCTCTTTTGATAGGATGCGAGGGTATTCATACCTTCGTGGGAAACGACTGCTTCACCCGTCCATTTTCCGCCTGCTATAACTCTGCCTTTGAAAGTTTTCATTACTTCTCCTCCTTTCCTACTACGAGGTTGAGCATTTTGTCGGTCTTGAAGTATTTTGCAATAGAATACGTACGGAGTTTATTGGAGTTGGTTGCGATTGCTTTTCCGTGCGTAAGAGGATTGTTGGTGTACATCAAGGGGCAAATGCTGGTGAGTTTTGCGCCCGTTGCGACGAGTGCTTTATACTTCTCGGTCTTTCTGAACTTGTCCGCGACGTCGGGGCTGGTGCAAAGGACGGTGCGGAGAGCGACTTTACTTCTGCCCGTTTCTTTAAGACCCGCGACGATGTTATCCGTCCATTCGCAGAGTTGCGTATAGGTGAGGTGCGGGCATCCGATGAATGCGAGTGCGGGTTTTGCGTCGGGATTCTTCCACATAACGGGATAGGACTTATAAACTCTTTCGAGTTCTGCGTCGTCGATTTCGTAAACTTTCGCGCCTTCCGCGATGAGTTTGTCGCCGTATTCGACCGCTTCAGGGGTAAGTCCGTCGATATGATAAAGACCGACTGCGCCGTTGGATGCGGTTGCCGCGCCGAAATCTTTGAGATAACCGATGGTTTCTTCGTTGAGTTCGTTTCCGATCCACTTATCGAGTCCGTAAACGTAAGGAACGTCTTCGACGACTTTCATGCCGATTGCACTGCCGAGGACTTGCGCTTCGGGTTTATGCTTGCAGTTGACTTTGACAATCCAAGTCGCTTTTCTACCCTCGTCGGTCAAAAGACCGAATTCGGGGACGTAGCCGATGATGGAGCCGAACAAGTCGAGCATACCGCTGTTACGGTTGCAACGCGCGCCGAGTACGGAGTTTGCAAACACGACCGCGCTGGATTCCGCCCAACTCAAAACGTCGCCTTTTTTAGGAACATTGCCGACTTCGGGAAGATAGCAAGTGCAGGTGAAAGAATTCTTGTTTGCAAGACCGACCTTGGTCATTTGCTCTTCGTAACGCGCTTGTTGAGAGTACATTATCTTGCTGAAAACGAGTTTTTCAATGGGATTCGCCTTGACGTTCGTATAGTCGATAGGTCTGGGGTCCACGGTGAATTTATCGGGGACGACGAGTCCTGCTTGAATGAGTTCGTCCATAGTGCGATAAAGGGGCTTCAAAAGGCCGATACCGAAACTGGTAACGAGATGACCTTTGCCGTGAGTGACGGGAACCATGCGTTTTGCACCGAAAATCTCGCCGAACATAACGAGAGTTTCCATGATTTTGGCTTTGGTTGCGCCCTCTTTGCCGTCGAGAATCGCTTGTTGCTCTTCGGTGAGTTGCATATTATATTTAGCCATAATATCTCCTATGCGCCCGCGCAACGCGCGCGGGCGTCAAAATATTTATTACACTGTGATTGCTTTGCGATACGCGCCGCGTACTGCTTCGAATACTCTTGCTCCGCGATAACTGTCACCGACGTTGTAGATTTCTGCCGCCGCGTGTTTCTCGACCGCTTCGTAGTAGAGATTGTCGTTGGGTCTGACGCCCATTGCGAGGAGGACGTAGTCCGCGTCGAGTTTTCTTTCGACGAATTCTTCCTTATAGGGTTTGAGTGCGTCGAGAGGATTGGTGACGTTTTCGGGAAGAATCGGGCTCCAAGTGACGTACGGATCGGGACGAGATTTGTGCACGTTTTCGAGCACGGTGACCGTCTTGCCTTCAATCTTGGAAAGTTTGGTGCAGTTGAGAAGTTCCACTCCGCCCTTTTCGAGATAGTGAATGATATGTCCGCGGTTTGCGGTGCAGGTGTGGTTCATGATGAACTTTTGCATTTCGACGACCTTGCAGTCGATACCCTTTTCGTAACGGAGCATGTATGCGGTTTCCGCACCGACCACGCCACCGCCGATGATGACGACGTTCTTCGCGCCGTCGATGAGGGACGGATTGTTGAGCACGTCCACTGCGTACAACACGTTCTTGTTGTTGATGCCGGGGATTGCCTTTTCGGGAGGACGGACTTGGGATGCACCGCTTGCGACGAAGAGAACGTCGTATTTGCCCGCGATTTCGTCGATAGTGACCGCTTTGCCGAGGGTGATATTGAAGTTTTCGTTCTTCTTCATTTCGTCGACGAGGTGGTTGAGATAGACGAGATAGTTCTTCATATCGAACTTAATCTTCGCGACCGCCGCGGGAACGACGGAACCGCCGACGACGTTTTCTTTTTCGAACATATCCACTTTGTGACCGCGTTTAAGGAGTGCTTCTGCCGCTACGATACCGGCAGGACCCGCACCGATGATTGCGACGGATTTTTGTTTTTCCGCTTTGGGAATATCCGCGGAGAGTTCTTCTTCGAACGCCGTTCTGGGATTGACCGCACATTGAGGATGTCCGCCTTCGACGAATTCGTTAAGGCAGCCTTCTTGACAGCCGATACAAGGACGAATGTCTGCAACCATGCCCGCATACGCTTTGTTGGGCCAATCGGGGTCTGCAAGGAGAGGACGTCCGAGCATGACCATATCGCATTTTTCGTCGCGGAGTGCTTTTTCGGCAAGGTCGGGGTAACCGAGTTTGCCGACTGCAACGATAGGAACTTCAACGCCGAGATTGGATTTGATTCCGTTCTCTTTGAAGTACTTCTTCGCCATTTCCGCTACTTCGAGGAAGCAGCCTGCGGGCATGCTCGCGGGAGGATGCGGCAACCACCAGTTGTCGTAGCAACCGAGGTCGACGTCGAAGATATCGACGCCCGCTTTGACGAGTTCAGCCATATATTTCAAGGTTTCGTCCGCTTTTCTTTCGTTGACGAATTTCTTGAGATAGAGATTGCTGTTGCGCTTCATTCTGTCGCCGTAAGTCGCGTTGAGTGCGACGGACATATCGATACGATACATGATGGGGAAATTCGCACCCACTCTCTTACGGATTTGTTTGACCATATCTACGCCGAAACGCATCCAATCGGAATATTTGCCGATTTTACGATGGTTGAACGCGGTGTTGGTGCATTGTTCAAGGAGATATCCTTCGTGACCGTGGAGATACACGCCGTCGATATTCGCCGCTTTTGCGTCTGCCGCCGCTTGTCCTGCGTTCTTGATGATTTTGCCGAGAGAATGGTCGCTAAGACGCGCGCAAGGCACGTCGGGCATATACCAGTTAGGATTCCAACTTGCGCTTCTGGGAAGTCTGGTTTGAGTGAGCAAGCATTGAGGATTGCCGACTCTGCCGAGACCGGGGGTCAATTGGATGAAGAAGGTTGCGCCGTGTGCGTGGCACATTGCGGACAAATCTCTCCAACCGACGTACACGGTACGGGTGCGGTCTATACGAGGGAAATAGGACAAGTCGCCGAGTTCGATAAGGGACTTGTCGATGCCGAAGGAAACGGGAATAAGGCCGGAAGTGATGAGGCCCACTCCGCCTTTCGCGCGCTCTTCGAAATACTTGAGCATCTTAATGTTGGGACGACCCGTTTCTTCGCACATGTCGATGTTGCCCATAGGTGCCATGACAAGACGGTTTTTAATCGTCAGTTTGCCAACCTTAATGGGGGAAAACATCGCGTTGTACGGATAGAGATTGCTGGTCATCTCGGGCGTTTCGAAACCGTTGTTCCACCAATCGCCGTAGCTTTCGCACAAATCGAAAATTTTCTTTTCGTTGTCACTCATAGTTGTTCTCCTTTTTCGCTTTTAGCGTTATATAATTTTGTTTGATTTCAGTTGAGTTTAGAGGCGGTTTCGTAGGCGGTACGAGTCGCGTCCGCTATTCTGCCGACCTTTTCGGCGTCGCCGATGACGAACACGTTCTTTCTGCCTTCGAGTTCCTTGCCGAGGGTATTGACCGAGCGCGCGCCGAGAGAAAGCACCACTTCGTCAAAGTCGAGGTGTTTAGTTTCACCGTTCTCTTTGAATTTACCCTTGCTTTCCTTGACGGGGCAAACGGTTATGCCCTTTTCGTCGATAGCGCAAAGTTTGTGAGAAAGGATAAATTTAGTGCCCGCATTTTCGAGTTTGGGCATTGCGTCGTCCACGTGTTGGAACCAAACACCCTTTGCAATCGCGTCTTGCATTTCGACGACGGTGACCTTATTGCCCTGTTCGACGAGCATTTCTGCGGTTTCGAGACCGGTCATACCGCTACCGACGATGACGACGTTCTTGCCCGTAAGGGTAACCGAACCGTTGAGGATTTCGGTCGTGGTGACGACGTTTTTGCCGTCGCTACCCTTGATAGAACGAGGTTTGACCGCAGTCGCACCCGTTGCTACGATTACGGCGTACGGATTGATTTCGTCGATGAGTTGCTTTGTCGCCACGGTGCCGAGACGGATTTCCGCTCCGACCTTTTCCGCCGCACGCTTTGCGTCTTCGACGCACCAGCCTATTTTCTCTTTGTGAGGAGGTGCCGCCGCAAGAAGAATTTGTCCGCCGACCTTGTCCGCTTTTTCGAGGACGATAGGCTTGAATCCGCGTTTACCGAGAATTTCCGCCGAGACAAGTCCGGACATTCCCGCGCCAACGACGACGACTTTTCTGCCGTTTCCGTTCACGGGAAGATTTGCGTATTCCTTTTCAAGACCGATTGCGGGGTTCACCGAGCAGTGACCGCAGTCGCCGTGGTATGCGTTTTCTTGCATGGACTCTATGCAGTACAAGCAACAAATACAGCGTTTGATGTCTTCGGGTCTACCCTCTTGCGCTTTCTTCGCAAAGTACGGATCCGCAATATGAGGTCTGCCGAGGGAGATGAAATCTTGGATACCTTCTTCGAGTTGCGCTTCCGCTTGTTCGGGAGTGCGGACGAGGTTTGCCGCGATTACGGGGATATTCACGACTTTTTTGACTTCTGCCGCGAGATATTTTCTCCAGCCGAGTTCAAAGGAAGTGGGTTCGAGCCAATAGTTGAAGGTGTCGTAACCCGCCGATGACACGTCGATTGCATCGATGCCCATAGCAGCGATGGCCTTTGCGTATTCGAGACCTACGCTCAAATCGTAACCTTTGCCGGGTTTGCCAATTTTGTCGTAGAATTCGTCGAGGGTAAGACGGACGATGATGGGATAATCACCGCATTCTTTTCTTATGCCATCGATGATTTCGCGGATGAAACGGAGACGGTTTTCAAAACTTCCGCCGTATTCGTCCGTACGATGATTGGTATTGGGACTCAAAAATTGTTGGATGAGATAGCCGTGCGTTCCGTGAAGTTCGACGCCGTCCACTCCCGCCTTTTTGCATCTGACCGCGCCGTCGATGAATTGACGGATGACCTTTTTGACTTCGGCGTTCGAGAGGCCTCTGACTCTACCGCCCGCAAAGTAAGCGGGTTCACAATCGGAAGCGGAGACCGCGGACAATGCGATTTTATATTTGGAAAGCGTCGGGGCAATCTTTGGGGCTATCGAGAACAATGCTTTGGGAAACTTCTTGCAAACTCTCGTACAGGCAATACAAAGAGGTACGGTGCCGATTGCAAGACCTACGTTTTGTCTGCCGGGGTGATGAAGTTGAACGAACAACTTCGCGCCGTGCTTATGTATGCGGTTTGCAAATTCGCGCATAGGTTCGATATGATAATCGTGGCTCATGGCGAGTTGCGCAAACGCCGCCGCACCGTGAACGTCGTTTATACGGGTGATTTCGGTGATGATGAGACCGGTACCGCCCTTCGCGCGTTCCTCATAATAGTCCATAAGTGCTTCGGTGGGAGTCCCGTCGAACTGACCGAGACCGATAAGCATAGGAGACATAACGAGACGGTTCTTGATTTCGCAAGTGCCTATATTCATAGGCGAGAAAAGCATTTTGTAGTCCATAATTTTTTCCTTATCTCAATTATTTTACTTTCTTCATATTGCCGGTGAGAAGACCGAGTGCGGTCTCGAAAGGCATATCCCCTTTCTTAATCCCGCCGGGGAGCGTCGCTTCGATGAGTTCGAACGCGGCGGAATGATCGTCCTTGCCGACGTAGGCGTAATCGATACGCATACTCTTCGACCAAAAAGACGCTTTCATAAGCACGACGAGTCCTTCCTTTTTCGCCTCGTCGATGGCTTTGTCCAAATTTTTGACGTAATATTGAACGTGGTGAATACCCTCTCCGAAATTTTTGAGGTAATCGGTGTAAACGTTTTCATCCCCTCTCGACTGCACGAGTTCGATTTTGGTATGTCCCTTTCCGCCGAGCCAGATGGTGACGTCGCAATTGCGTTTTTCACCGTCATAAACGAGGTCCAAATCGCTCGTGCGACGGAGTTCGTACCAGTGCTTTATGCCGAGGAGTCTCGAATAATGATTCGACGCCTCTTCTACGTCGTTGACGACTATGCAAGCGTGTGCGATTTTGCCGAGTTTCATAATTTCCACCGCTAAACTAATGCTTATTTAAGTATTATATACTTAGGCTTATCAATTCTAACATACGCACGCGCGCTCCGTCAAGTCTAATTTGATAACTTTGCTTGCGTATCGCCCTTTATGGTGATATAATGAGGAAAATCCAACTCATCGAGGAACTATGGACGTTATCATTATGGGACTCGGCGCCGTCGGCAAAGTGCTTACGGAAGAGATGTCAAAAAAAGGTCTGAACGTGGTCGTCATCGACAAGGACGAAAGCAAGGTCGAGGACGTCGTGGCAAGATTCGACGTCAAAGGCGTCGTCGGCAACGGCGTCAGCCAAGACGTGCTCGAAGAAGCCGGCATTTCGCGTGCCGAAGTTTTCATCGCGGCAACCAGTCAGGACGAACTCAATATCCTTTCGGGCATAATCGCGGGCAAACTCGGTGCGGATACCACTATCGCAAGAGTCTCCGAACCCGAATATTTCAGCCTTTTCTCAAACACCGACTCCCTCGGCGTGTCTTTGATGGTCAACCCTCATCACGAAGCGGCTATGGAAATCAGCCGTATTCTCCGCTTCCCGTCCGCAATTAAGGTCGAGCAGTTCTCGGAGGGCAAGACCGAACTCGTAGAGTTCAAAGTCGAAGACAACTCCCCCCTCGTCGGGCTTATGCTCAAAGATTTCTCCTCGAAATTCAGTTCCAAAGTCCTCGTATGTGCCGCCACGAGAGAGGGAAAAGCCATTATCCCTACCGGCGATTTCATCATAAAACCCGCCGATCACCTCTTCATCACCGCGACAAAAAAACATATCACTTCCTTTTTCAAGGAACTCGGTTGGAACGGTCAGTCCAAGGACGTTATGATAGTAGGCGGTTCCAAAACGGCGGTCTACCTCGCTATCGAACTCGAAAAGAAAGGCATCAAGGCAAAAATCATAGAAAAAAACCTCGCTAAATGCGAAAAACTTTCCGCCACCCTCTCCAAAACCGAAATCATTCACGGAGACGGCACCGACCAGGCGCTACTCAGAGAAGAGGGAATCCTCGATACCGACGCTTTCGTCGCACTTGCGGACATCGACGAGCAAAATATAATCATGAGTATGTTTGCAAAATCCGTCGACGTGCCTAAGGTCGTCACCAAAATCGACCAACTCGACTATTACACCATGCTCCAAAACAGCGGTATAGACAGCGTCGTTTCCACAAAGACCTCTACCGCGGACCAGATTTTGAGAGTAGTGCGCAACTTCGGACACAAAGAGGGCGCAACCGTCAGACGTTTGTTCAGAATAGTGGACGAACAAGCGGAAGCACTCGAATTCGACGCCACCAAATCTTTCAGAAAACTCGGCGTCCCGATTATGAATTTACATCTCAAAAGGGATTTGCTGATTGCGGGTATCATCCGCGACAACATTCTCATCACCCCCTCGGGCAAAGATTTTATTTGCGAGGGAGACGGCGTCATCATCGTTACGCTGAACGAAGGCCTCGTTCGACTCAACGATATACTTGACTGATTTCAAGCGGTTAGATTTATGAATTATCGAGAGACGTTATTCATACTTGCGGAAATTGCCCTCATATTTGCGGGCATTTTGCTCGTGCCTTTGTTCGTTGCGGTGGGGCTTGGAGAAAGCACGACCGTACACGCTTTCGGGGTGGCTGTCGTCGTGAGTATTGTCTTCGGTGTCGTAGGCGTTCTCTGCCGTCCCCCAAAAGACAAACGCGCCATGAAACCCGCCGCCGCGATTATGCTTTGCGGTATTGCGTGGGTGCTCATTGCGGTTATCGGAGCAATTCCCTATCGTCTTTCGGGCTGTATTCCGAACTATGTAGACGCACTTTTCGAGACCGTTTCGGGCGTTACCACGACGGGCGCAACGGTCATGCGCGACGTTGAAATTATGCCCAAAAGCATACTCCTCTGGCGTGCTATGTCCCAATGGATAGGCGGTATGGGAGTGTTGATTTTCGTCATTGCGGTGCTCCCTAAAAACGAATCCGCGTCCACTCAACTCGCAAAAGCGGAAATGCCCGGACCACAGTTCGGAAAACTTGTCGGAAAACTCCGTTTCACCGCACAAATTTTGTACGTCATTTATATCGCATTGACCTTGTTAGAAGTAGGAATTCTGGTCGCTTGCAAGATGCCCGTGTTCGACAGTTTCTGCCATGCGTTCGCAAACGCCGCAACCGGTGGTTTCTCGGTCAGAAACGCAAGCATTCACGCATACGACAGCGTCGGCATCGAAATAGTAATAACGGTGTTTACACTCCTTTTCTCCGTCAACTTTAACGTATTTTTCCTGCTACTCGTCGGTCAATGGAGAAAAGCCGTGAAAAACGAAGAAACTTGGTGGCTTTTCGGCATCTATATCTTCGCAACGGTATCCATTTCTATCTCGCTATTCATAACTAATCTTAACGAGTACGATTATTTGCAAGCACTGCGCTATGCCTCTTTCCAAGTCGCAACCGTTATGAGCACGACGGGATTCAGTTCGATGAACTTCAGCGGGTGGCCGGTGTTTGCTCAATTTTTGTTGATAACCTTAATGTTCATCGGCGGTTCGGCGGGAAGCACGGCGGGCGGTATCAAAATTTCGAGAATAGTCATTTTGTCCAAATCATCCTTCCTCAACTTCAAAAAAACTTTGTCTCCGCGCTCCGTATCCACAATTAAAATGGACGGCAAACCCGTAAACGAAGAGGTCGTGCACTCAGTGCAAAGGTTTTTCGTCACGTACATATTCATCTTTATCATTTCGACGCTACTTATAAGTTTCCTCTCCCCATTTAGCGGTTCGAGCGGAATGATTATGAACATATCGGCGGTATCCACGTGCCTCAATAACGTCGGAGTAGGCGTGTTATCACTCTCGAACGGCGTCTTTGCGGACTTCAACTATTTTAGTAAAATCGTCCTTATGTTCGATATGCTCCTCGGTCGTCTCGAACTTATGCCTATGCTCCTCATCTTCATTCCCAAACTTTGGAAACCCGTCAAGTTTAACGCTCGCGGATAATAAAAGAGCACCGTAGAATATCGATTTCACAACAAACAATAAAAATTCGCAAAAGAAAAACGCCTTACACAAGGCGTTTTCGTTTTGCTTGTTTTGTGTTCAGTCTTTGTTCGACGCTTTCCTCCTCAGTTCCTCGATTTGTTTTTGCTCGAGGTACAGTTGCACGGCGTTCTTCATGAGCATAGTCACGGTCATAGGACCTACTCCGCCGGGGACGGGGGTGATATACGAGCATTTCGGAGAGACTTTGTCGTAGTCCACGTCCCCGCAAAGTTTGCCGTTTACATCGCGGTTGATGCCGACGTCCACGACCACCGCTCCGTCCTTGACCATATCCGCCGTGACGAGTTTTCTGCAACCTGCCGCCACGCAGAGTATGTCCGCGGTCTTGGTGATTTCGCCGAGGTTTTCGGTTTTTGAATGACAAATTGTGACGGTTGCGTTTTCGTCGAGGAGCATTTGAGCGAGGGGCTTTCCTACGAGGTTCGACCTTCCGACCACCACCGCTCTTTTGCCCGCGATTTCCACGCCGTAGCGTTTCAAAAGTTCTATACAGCCGTGCGGAGTGCAAGGATAAACCGAAGGTCTACCCGTCCACAAAAGTCCTTTCTGCACGAAATGACAGCCGTCGGCGTCTTTCAAAGGACTGATAGCGTCGAGGAGCATCCCTTCGTTCAAGTGTTCGGGAACGGGAAGTTGCAAAATTATGCCGTTTACGTCGGGATTTTCGTTAAGGGCGTAGATATTTTGCAAGACCTCTTCGTTCGTCACCGTAGCGGGCAATTCGACGAGATAGGATTGAATGCCTATCTCTGCCGATGCGCGCATTTTGTTGCGAACGTAGATTTTGCTTGCGTCGTCGTCGCCGACGAGGACGACGGCAAGTCCGACTTTCCCGTCAAGTGCGGAGACTTCGGATTTGAGTTCCGCTCTTATTTCAGCCGAGATTTTCTTTCCGTCTATAATTTGCATATCCACCTCTATCGAGTGATATTTTGTGCATTAAGCAAGTTATTCTCTCTTAGTTGTTTACGTAAGTGGTGTTTTTCTGAATGACGTCGTGCGCTCCGCCCTCGGTTATGCTGATTGCTGACACGAGAGTCATCTTCGCGTTCTTGTGGAGGGATTCGATAGTGGTCGCACCGCAGTTGCACATGGTGGATTTGACTTTGTAAAGGCTCTTCGCGACGTTGTCTTTGAGGGAGCCTGCGTAAGGCACGTAACTGTCTACGCCCTCTTCAAAGGACAAACCGGACTTTCCGCCGAGGTCGTAACGTTGCCAGTTTCTTGCGCGGTTACTACCCTCTCCCCAGTACTCTTTGACGTAGTTGCCGTTGATGACGAGTTTGTTCGTAGGGCTTTCGTCGAAACGCGCGAAATATCTGCCGAGCATCATAAAGTCCGCACCCATTGCGAGCGCGAGAGTCATATGATAGTCTTGCACGATACCGCCGTCCGAGCAGATAGGAATATAGATGCCGGTTTTCTCGAAATATTCGTTTCTTGCCGCCGCCACTTCGATGAGTGCGGTCGCCTGACCTCTGCCAATACCCTTTTGTTCGCGGGTTATGCAGATAGAACCGCCGCCGATACCGACTTTGATGAAGTCCGCTCCGCATTCCGCGAGGAAGTTGAAGCCGTCTCTGTCCACGACGTTGCCCGCACCGACTTTGACTTTGTCGCCGTAGTTCTTGCGGATATATTCGAGGGTGCGTTTTTGCCAAACGGTATAACCCTCGGAGGAGTCTATGCAAAGAACGTCCGCACCTGCTTCGATAAGAGCGGGAACGCGTTTTTCAAAGTCGAGAGTATTGATACCCGCGCCGACCATATAGCGTTTGTGTTCGTCGAGGAGTTCGTCGGGGTTCTTCTTGTGTTGGTCGTAGTCTTTGCGGAATACCATATAAAGAAGATTGCCCTCTCCGTCGACTACGGGAATGGAGTTGAGTTTGTGTTCCCAAATTATGTCGTTCGCCTCGATGAGAGAGGTGTTTGCGGGAGCGGTAACGAGTTTTTCGAGCGGAGTCATAAATTCCGAGACTTTGGTTTCGGGAGTCATACGGCTGACTCTGTAATCACGGCTCGTAACCATACCGAGAAGTTTGCCGTGAGGGGTACCGTCCGCGGTGATGGGGATGGTGTTGTGTCCCTTTCTATGCACGAGGTCGAGGACGTCCGCGAGGGTGCTGTCGGGAGTAAGGTTGCTATCGGAGACGACGAAACCCGCCTTGTAACTCTTGACTTTTCTGACCATTTCCGCTTCGCTTTCTATGGATTGAGAGCCGAAGATGAAGGAAATACCGCCCTCTCTTGCGAGTGCGATGGCAAGAGTATCGTTGCTGACCGATTGCATGATTGCAGAAGTCATAGGGATATTCAAGGAAATTGCAGGGGTTTCACCCTTCTTGAATTTGACGAGAGGGGTTTTCAGGCTGACGTTTGCGGGAATGCAATTCTCGTCGGTGTAGCCGGGGATGAGAAGATACTCGTTAAAGGTACGAGAAGGTTCGTTGAAGTAAGTTGCCATATGTTCCTCCGATAACGGTTATTTGTAGGTATAAAAAAAGCAGAATTGCTCACAATTCCGCCGACTTTCAGCAAAAAGAAACACCGATTGCGTAAACGGCACGGGTATTAAGTTTCGCATTAAGTCTTTCCATAGATAGATAATATACTATTTGAGCGACTTTGTCAAACAATCGCACGAATTGGGGATTATTTGTTTTCTATTCTCAAAGACCTTTATATTCGCCGTAAAGTCTTTCGGCATCTTCCGCACTCATCGAAAGCGCAGACTTTGCGATGACCTTGTCCGCAACGAGTTCGTACCCGTCGAGATTGCCCGTGTCGAAAAGTTTTTTCACAATCATCAACGTGTCGGGGTGCGCGCCCAGAAATTCTTCCACAACGACGGCATCGCGGGATTTTATTTCCTCTACCTCTTCGAGGTAGGCTTTTCCTATCGTCGAGTAGGTCGAATACCTCACCGCCGTAACCGCTCCGAGTAAAAACGTAGCGAGAGGCGCTATCAACAAAAAGAGATACCATCCCCCGAAGTTTTTCACGATAACCGCTACGATGACCGCAAAAAGCGCAATCGAAAGCAAGCAAACACCGCCGCCGATATATCCGACGATTTTGTTTTTCTTGACGGTCTCGGCAAGATTCGGGCGAAGAATTTTGTCGTAATCGAGTTTTACACCTACGTTATTAGCCATACGTTTATTCTACTCTATCTACTTCCCTTTGTCAACGGATAGTAAAAACGCCGTATTCGCGAAAATTAAGCACAAAAACGGTCGCAACCAGTGCGACCGTTTTTATCCTTTGCAAGCGGTGGTCAAAGTAGTATGCAGATAACTCCGCCTTTCCCCTCGTTGACAATTCTTCCGAGAGTCTTTTTGAGTTTGAGTTCGGCATCCGCGGGGACGGTGGACAGTTTGTTGTTTATCCCGTCCGCGACGAGGGATGACAGCGACCGACCGAAGATATTCGTCTCCCATATCGCTTGTTTATTCTCACCAAAGTCCCCGAGCATACCGTTGACGAGGTCCGCACTTTGCTGTTCGGTTCCGACTATGGGACTGACTTCCGTTTCCACGTCCACCCGCATTACGTGCAAAGAAGGAGCGGACGCGCGAAGTTTCACGCCGTATTGCTGTCCTTGTTTGATGATTTCGGGTTCTTCGAGCACCATTTCGTCGATAGTCGGCGGAACGATGCCGTAGCCTACGCTCTCGACTTGTTCGAGAGCGGAAACGAGGCGCGCGGTCTTCTCTCTGCCCTCTGCGAACTCTTTGAGGCGCACAAGCAAATCGAAGTCGTCGTTGATTTCGATACCGCTTTCCTCGGTTAGAACATTGAAAAACACTTCTTCTTTGGGGCTAACGGTGACGACTATTCTACCCTTGCCCGCATCGAGATCGATACGCGAGGGCAAATCCCAAAATTCCGCGCCGTCGAAGAAGCCGTCTATGTTTTCGTAGTCCTTCATCTTGGAAATGCCTTCTCCGAGGTTGCGCACGACGGATAACAATTCCTTGACGACGGGTGAGTTGGCGGTTAACGCTTGTACCCATTTGGGCAAGCGGAAATCCACAATTCTGACACCGAATTCAAGGAGAATACTCTCCATAATTTCGGATATGTCGCCGTCGGTGAGTTTGAGTGCGTTGACGAGCCTCACGGGCACGTCGTACTTCTCCTCGAGTTCGACTTTCAAATCCTTTGCGGAATCCGCTTTAACATCGAATACGTTGAGCACTATGGCAAAGGGTTTCCCCGTTTTTTTCAGTTCAGAAACGACTTTTTCTTCCGCTCTTGCATATTCACTGCGGGGAATATCCGTAAAACTTCCGTCGGTCGTCACCGCAACCGCAATGGTGCTGTGTTCGCGAATGACTTTGTCCGTGCCTATTTCGGCGGCTTCAGAGAAAGGCATCTCGTCCTCGCTCCAAGGAGTGCGTACCATACGCTCTTTGCCTTCTTCTTCGCTACCGAGTGCGCCCGCGACAAGATAGCCGACGCAATCTATGAGTCTGAGATTGACCGCAAGATTATCAGAAAACGATACTCTAACCGCCTCGTTCGGGACGAATTTCGGTTGAGTGGTCATGATTGTTTTGCCGTCGGCGGATTGAGGAAGTTCGTCAACGGCGCGTTTTTTCGCATCGGGGTTTTCTATGCCGTCAAGCGCAAGTTCCTCCATAAACTGTTTGATGAAAGTGGATTTGCCCGTCCTGACAGGACCGACAACTCCGACGTAGACGTCGCCGCCCGTGCGGGTTGCGATATCGCGGTAAAGGTCGAATTTGTCCATAGATTTCCTCCATTTTTTACTTAATGCTATGTACAAAACGTCGCTATTATGACAAATCCGACGAAAACAAATCCCTCATTCCCCTCTCGACTTCGATGCATCGTATTTTTTCCTCTTGGGGACGGGGACAAAAACGGCAAAGTTTGCCGTTTTTGTCCCCGTCCCCAAGAGGAAAAGAAACCAAGAATGCATAAAGAAAATCCCCGAATCGGGGATTAAATCAAAAATGTCGTTTCTCTACTCTCTCCCTACAAGTCCGTCGATCGTGCAACCGAAATAGTCGGCAAGTTTAACCAGTGAAGATAATTTCGGTTGCTTCCCGCCGAACCAATCCGAAAAGCATTGCCACTTGAAAGTCGTTCGTTTGCAAATGTCGTACACCGACTTCCCGCTCTCGCTTATGACTTTTCTCAACTGTTCCCCGAAATTCGGAGCGGTTTTGAACCCGCACTTGCCGTCGTCGTTACTCCTACCCGCTATATAATCGAGAGAGCAATCAAACAAATCCGCTATCTTCAAAAGATTGCTCAACACGATGTCTCCGTCCGCATTCACCCATTTGCGAATAGCCGACGGCGATACGCCGATTTTCCCCGACAACGAATTGGGATTATATCCGTTTTCTTTCATGAGCGCAGACAGCCTTTCGCTTGTTATTGACATAATCGAATTATCTCCTTATTTTTCAAGAATAATTATGTCAGCGAAAGTTTTTATTTTGTTGACATCGCAACTTTGACTGATATATAATTTGAAAAAGGAGAAAATTATGGAAGAACTTCTTACCGCAATAGGTGAATTGTGCGCAACCGAACTCGAACAAACCGAATCTATAACCTATCTTAAAAAGGATTTCGGCTATTCTTTTATAATTACGACCAAAAACGACAATCGCATTTTATTGTCCCTCATAAACTTAGACGAAGAATAACGCTATATTATATCCTCATAAAATGAAAATCCCCGAGAACGGGGATTTTTAAGGTCATATCGGATTGACTATAAACTTTTACGAAAATTTCTTTTCGATATATCTTTCTATTCTTGCGATTTTGATTGCCGAGATAAGCACGTCCACTGCAATATCCAAATCTTCAAGGGACGGCACGGACGGCGCTATGCGCATATTTTCGTCGAGATCGTCTTGCTTATACGGATAAGTCGAACCTGCGGGCGTGAACTTCACCCCTGCTTCCGCACTTAGTTCTATAATTCTCTTCGCGCAACCTTTCACGTTGACCGAGATAAAATAACCACCGTTAGGTTTGCTCCAACCGACGAACGGATCCCCTTTGAATGCCTCTTCCATTTTCTTGTCGAAGAGTTCAAACTTAGGACGAAGGATTTCGGCGTGTTTTGCCATAATCTTCTTCACGTTGTCCGCATTTTTCATGAACGCGACGTGCATGGTCTGATTGACTTTGTTAGGACCTATCGTCTTGAAAGTGAGGCGTTTCAGAATATCGTTCACGTTGTCGACTGAAGACGCAAACGCCGACACACCGCTACCCGCGAACGTAATCTTCGAGGTGGACGTAAAGGCGTACACGCGGTTGAGAGTTCCCGCTTTTCTTGCGACGTCGAAGATATTTTTGAGTTTGTCGCCGTTTTCGTACAAATCGTGCACCGCATAGGCGTTGTCCCAGAAAATGCGGAAGTCGCTTGCGGCGGTTTTCATCGTCGCCAAACGCTCCACGACTTTATCCGAGTAAGTTATGCCCGTGGGATTGCTGTATTTAGGCACGCACCAAATACCTTTTATGCTCTCGTCCGAGCCGACGAGGGATTCGACGACGTCCATATTCGGTCCGTTATCGTCCATTTTGACGGTTATCATCTCTATGCCGAACTGTTCGCATACGGCGAAGTGTCTGTCGTACCCCGGTGCGGGACAAATGAATTTGACTTTGTTTTGTTTGGACCACGGAGTACCGCCGAGCACGCCGAACGTATAGGCAAACTGCACGGTCGTATACATAAGGTCGAGGGAACTTCCGTCGCCGACAATGACTTCTTCGGGTTTAGAGCCAAGGATTTCCGCAAAGAGAGCACGTGCTCCTTTGGTGCCCGCAAGCGCGCCGTAGTTTCTCGCGTCTACCGCGTCCGCGGTATAGTCTATCGTGCCGGCAAGTTTCAGCATAGGCATTGCGATTTCGAGTTGGTCGGTCGAGGGACGGCCTCTCGTCATATCGATACCGTTACTTTTTTTTTGCAATCTTTTGAGGTTCTTGGTCTCGATTTCGAGCAGAGCCTGCAATTCTTGTTTCGAGTAGATTGAACAATCCATATTATTCTCCTCTCAAAAATTAGTTCATTAGTATTATACGCGACGAGGAGTGAGATTTAGTTCTCGCTGTTCTTGCGTATCAGTAGTCTTATCGGTGTACCCTTGAAGTCGAAACTCTTTCTGAGTGCGTTTTCGAGGTAGCGTTTGTAACTGAAATGCATAAGTTCGGGGTCGTTCACCTTGATGACGAAGGTAGGCGGACAAACCGCAACCTGCGTGGTGAAATAGATTTTCAACTTTCTGCCGAGTCTTGACGGCGGTTCGCTGATGCGGATTGCGTCGGACAGCACTTCGTTCAAAAGTCCCGTTTGAATACGACGTCTCGAAGCCGCCACGACCTCTTTGCACGCGGGAAGAACGGCGTCCGTTCTCTTTCCGTTTTTCGCCGAGATGTAGACGGATTTGAAATAGTCCATAAATTTGAGGTCGTCGTGAAGTTTTTTCTCGAACTTATCCTTGGTATAGGTATCCTTGTCGACAAGGTCCCACTTGTTCATAACGATAACGGACGGTTTGCCCTCTTCGTTGACGAATCCGGCGATTTTGACGTCCTGTTCGGTAAGGCCTTCGCTTGCGTCGCACATAATAACCACGACGTCCGCGCGTCTGACGGCAAGTATGGTGCGAACGACGGAATAACGTTCGACGTCCTCGTCCACCGCTTTTTTCTTGCGCATACCCGCCGTATCGATGATAAGGTATTTGTCGTTGCCCACGTCGAGTGCGGTGTCTATTGCGTCCCTCGTCGTCCCCGCTATACTGCTGACTATGCAACGGTCGTAGCCGAGAAGTTTGTTCGTGAGGGAACTTTTGCCTGCGTTAGGTTTGCCGACGATAGCGATTTTAAGCCTTTCGGGATCCTCTTCGTGAGGTACCGCCTCTATCT
This sequence comes from uncultured Bacteroidaceae bacterium, assembly GCA_964563025.1. Classification (GTDB taxonomy): domain Bacteria; phylum Bacillota; class Clostridia; order Christensenellales; family CAG-917; genus RGIG4097. Next base: position 30,758 of record CAZLVK010000003.1, read on the forward strand.
GCTCCACGATTGCGTCGAGAAGGTCGCCGAGACCTTTGCCCTGCTCCGCCGAAACGCCGTAAGGTTCGCCGAAACCGAGGGCGTAGAAATCGTACAAGTCGTGGATTTCGTAGTTATCGAGTTTGTTGACGGTGAGGATAACGGGCTTGTCCGCTTTTCTCAAAAACGTCGTAATAGTCTGGTCGTCGAGGGTAAGTCCCGTCTTGCCGTCTACTACGTAGACGACTGCGTCCGCCGCCTCTACCGCAATCTCTACCTGACTGCGTATATGCGACCACATTTCGTCCTCGCTTTTCAGTTCGAGACCGCCGGTGTCGATCAAAGTGAAAGATTTTCCGCACCACTCTACGTCCGCGTAAATTCTGTCGCGAGTGACTCCGGGGGTGTTTTCCACGATAGAAATTCTCTCGCCTACGAGACGATTGAAAAGGGTGGATTTTCCTACGTTAGGTCTGCCGACTACGGCAACCAAAGGTTTATCGTTCATATATTCCTCTTATGCTTTATTTTTGAAGAAGTCGGACAGTACATCCGCAAGGTTCGAGCCGTTGTGTGCGACGGTCAGTACGGGTTTGCCGAGTGCGCGTTCGACCTCGTCAAGAGTAGTATCGTCGAGGAACGTCGTCGTAAATTCACGAAGCATATTGTCTGGAATGACGTAACAATCGGTATCCATACCCTTTGCCTGCGCGATAATATCCGAACCGACGACCAATCCCGCAACCGTCACGCTTTCGCCGAAAAAGTCGTTGCGAATGGATTTGACCGCTATATCTACACCGAGTTTCTCCTCCACGCTCGTTTTGAGGGTATTGAGAATAGGCGCAAAGGACATTCCCGTAATAAACGTAACTTTACCCTTGAAGTTTTGTTTTTCTCTGCCTTCGAGAGAAAAGTCGAGATTGTCCTCGAAGTCCGCGATGAGACCTACGCCGTTCTCTATCTGCCCGAAATCGCCGTAATAACCGAACGAGGGAATTTCTCTCTCCGCTATCACGTAATATTCGTCCGAGCACCAGCAAAAATAACCGCCGTATTCTTCGTTGAGTTTCTCGACGACGTCGATGGTTTGGTTTGCCTCTGTCTTGTTGACGGGACGAATATCCGCAAGCCCCGACCTATGCCCAGTAAGCCCTACGGGTACTACGGCTACGCTCTCCACGCCCTCGACGGAGTGAAGTCCTTTTATACTTTTGACGAGTTCGTCGCCGTCGTTCATTTCGGGAACGATGACGAGTTGGGTGTGCATCTTTATCCCCGCCGCCCCGAATCTGCGCATCATATCCACGAGATCGCGAGTGTGCGGATTCTTGACCATTTTCACTCTGAGGTCGTCGTCGAAAGCGTGCACCGAAATATAAAGTGGACTGAGGTGCAAACGGATAATCCTTTGGATTTCCTCTTCGCTGACGTTCGTCATCGTGACGTAACTACCGCAGATGAAACTCATGCGATAATCGTCGTCCTTGACGTAAAGCGTTTTGCGGAGTCCTTTGGGAAGTTGGTCGACAAAACAGAACACGCATTTGTTTCTGCAACGGATTACGTCGAGTTCCTTGTCGAATTCGAGCCCTAAGGACTGCCCGTCCTTTTTGGAAATTTTGACGGTATGCTTTTTGCCGTCCCTCTCTACGACCACGTCGAACTTGCGCTCGTTGTCGAAGAAAAGATAGTCGAGAATATCGCTGAAAGGGTATCCCCCCATTTCAACGATTTCGTCCCCTTCTCTGAGACCGCATTTGTGCGCTATATTCGATAACTTGGTGATTTTCATTCTACTTTCCTATGTAACTGACGAGGTAGCCCGCTATATTCGAGACGCTTGCCGTCTCCACCCATTTCTCACCGGCGGATACGTAAGTCGCCGCCACTCCGGTTTCTATGAGTTTGTATATAAGTCCGACCACTTCGATATTTTCTTTTGCGTTCATGACGAGTCCCTTTTCGACGAGATACGCGATTTCGCGGAGGGAATGCGCGCCCTTTGCAAACGTGATTACGGGTTTGCCCAACTTGAAGCACTTGTATATCGTGGACACGTCGTAACGAGTGACTACCGCATCCGACGCCGTCAAATATTCGTCGAATTGCTCTTTCTTTTGCAAGATGACTACGTTGTTTGCCTTTTCGCTGTCCGCCTTTGTGCGAAGTGCGGAAACAGTCTTTGCGTCCGTGCAGTACACGACGATATTGATGACTCCGCCCTGGTCGAGGAGAAGGGAGAACAGTTCTTCGACTCCGTCGTTTTTCTCCGCATTGAGGAAGACGGTCATAGTCCTCGGAAGTCCGAGTTCTTGCTTCATCGCGACTATTTCGAGAGGCGTCTTGCGAGGGACGTCGTACGGGAATCCCATAGTCATAACCCTCTTAGACGGCACGCCCTGAGATACGAGAGCGGTTTTCACGTCCTGATTTTCCACGATATAGATGCTGTCGAGGTCGTAGGTCTGCTTGTCGAGGACGAAATAAGGCATCATATAGACTATTTCGGCATCGAACTCCGTTTTACGCTTGGAGTCCACCGCACTGAAATACGCATACGGCGTAGTCGTCAACACGAGTTCGGGACGATAGCGTTTGACGGCGTTTGCGATTCTGTACGCTCTGCCCTTTTTGACTTGCTTATTCTTCCGTCCGAAGTCTTTCAAAAATGCGAATTTTTCGCTTTTTCCGAGAAATTCCTGATAGTCGTCCCCGAGAGTCATAAGCTTGTCGAGTTTGGAACGTTTCGCCGCCGAGCCGTACTTGTCGTCGCTTATGACAACGACGTTATGCGTGCCGTATTCCTTTATCGCACGAGAAAGTTCGGCGGACGCGTCGCCCTCCTCGTCTCTGCTCGTCAATATCAAAATAATCGGCTTTCTGTGCATATCAGTCCTCCACGAAAATCGGGATTATTATCGGGAACTGCCTGTCCTTGTAGAAGAGTTTGCGCACCGCCTTTTTGACGACCGCGGTGACTTCGTAAATCTTGTCCCCGTCTATATCCGTATTTGCAACCGCGTTTTTCACGGTATTGATAACGTCCGCATATCTCTCGTCGGTAAGGCTCACGCCCCTTGCGATAATATCGACGTCTCCGTCCACGAGTCCGTGCTTAACGTCGATTGCGCCGAGGATAACGATTACGCCGTATTCGGACAGAGACCTACGGTCTCTGACTACCGCGTTTCCGTCTTCGAGAACGTCGCCGTCTACGTATACGTTGCCCGCCTGAACGTTGTTGTGGTGTTTGAGGCTGTTCGCATTCACTCCCCACACTTCGCCGAGATTCGGTATAACCGCTTTCTTCGGTTGCACGCATATATTTCTTGCTATTTGCGCGTGTTTGAATTGATGACGGTACTCGCCGTGTACGGGCATGAAAAACTTCGGACGCACGAGGTTTAGCATTGTTTTGAGTTCCTCTTCGTACGCGTGCCCCGAAACGTGAACGTCGTTCATACTGTCGTAGACCACGTCCGCGCCCTGTCTGAATAGGTTGTTGATGACCTCGTAGACGGATTTTTCGTTGCCGGGAATGGGCGTCGAGGACAAAACTACGACGTCGTCTTCGCCGATGGACAAGCCCTTGCCGAAGTCGTCTTTGGAGAGTTTGGTGAGTGCGCTGTCGGGTTCGCCCTGCGTACCCGTCGCAATCACGACCACCTTTTCGGGAGGGAGATTCGAGACGTTTTCGACGATGATACCCTTGGGCACCTTGAGTTCCCCTACCTTCGAGGCGACTTCCACTATACCTTTCATACTCCTACCCGCAAGGTAAACTTTGCGATGATACTTCTCGGCAAGCCACAAAATTTGTTGCACGCGATAGTTGCTCGAAGCGAAACACGCCACCACTATCCTCTTTGCGGGATTTGCGACGAAAATATTTTCAAGCCCCTGACCTACCGCTCTTTCCGAAGTCGAACAACCGGGACGCTCTACGTTCGTGCTTTCGCCGAGCATGAGCATGACTCCCTTTGCTCCTATTTCCGCTATGCGTTGGAGATCGGTTTTCTTCTTGTCGATAGGACTGTTGTCGATTTTGAAGTCCCCCGTCACGAAGATTACGCCGAGGGGCGTGGTTATCGCAAGCGCGCACGCTCCCGCCATGGAGTGGGCAACCTTGATGAACTCGACCTTGAAACAACCGAGTTTGACCGTACCGCCCTCTTTGACCTCTCTGAGATCCGCCGAAACTCCTCTGTCTACGAGTTTGCGATTGAGCATGCCGAGGGTGAGTGCGGTGCCGTATACGGGCACGTCCAACTCCTCGATATAATAAGGGATTGCGCCGATATGGTCTTCGTGACCGTGGGTGAGGACTATGCCTCTTAGTTTTTTGATATTGTCGCGGATATAGGTTATATCCGGTATGATTGCGTCGATTCCGGGACTGTCGTCGCGAGGAAACTCGACACCGCAATCAACGATGATGATGTCGTCGTCAAATTCGAGGGCGGTCATATTTTTCCCTATTTCTCCGACACCGCCCAAAAAGACGACTTTTACGCTTTTAGCCATATTTTACTCCTTTATAAGAAAAGCGCACGTGCGCTTATATAATCTTAGATTAAGCAATTATAACACAAGATATCGAATCTGGCAACTGCGATTATTGCCATATCATTCATTTTTTGTCAAAGTTTGGCAATTTGAAGAGTGACGAAATGGATATACGCACCGTTGTGCGGTTTCAAAATAAAAAACGTCGCCACCGAAACGGCAACAACGAAACGTTCGGTTATTTGTTTATGACGGGTGCGATATGTTTGAGCGTAGAGGTCATAGACGGAGTGAAACTCGTGTTTTCGACTATGATTTCGGCGGGTTTTTCTTTTATTATCGCACTTATCATATTGAGTTCGTTTTCGGAGAAAAGCGGTAGAATCTCTACGGGCACCCTTTCGGTGAGGTTATATAACTTCCCGCCGATGACCGCAAGTCTGCTTTTCGTTCCCTCGGTGGCGGTGATGAAGGACGCAACGTCGAAAACGTCTTTGTCGCTACCTTTCAAGAGTTTTTCGGCAAGGGACGCAAGTTCTTCCCAGTTCTCCACCACTCCGTTCATTCTGAAATTGTAAAGTCCGTCCACGTTGAAATCCGCGGTTTCGGATAACGCTTTGCGGAAAAGATTGCTCTCGTAGATTCTGTCGAAATGCACGAGAGAACTGATGAGAGCGCAATTAGAGTGCGTCATCTCGCCTAAAGAGAGTTTGTCGAGGAAAAACCGCAGTTTAATATAAGTCAGCACGACAGTTTCGACTATATCGGTTACCTTCTCTTCGACCTCTTCGGACACCTCGCAAATGGACGCCACGTACACCCAAAGACGGTTTTTGCTCTCCTCCACCGCGTAGGACATATTTTTTATACCGCGCACGTTGTTCACGATGAAGTCGGTTTCCTTGTCAAAACTTTTGTCGATACTGATTACATTAGACCACATACCCCTATTTTATGCAAAGAACGGGTATTTATAATCACCAAATTTTTGGCAAACGCTTTAGGCGTTCTAACGACATATTTCGACGATTTTCGACAAAAATAAAATCCGCGGATTTCAAAGTGATTTCCGCGGACTTTAAGTTTTATCGTCTTAACTCTTTACCTTGATTTTCAACACTTCTCCGTCGCGAGAGTCGACTTCGATTTTATATTCGCACTCTTCTATTTCGAGTTTATATCTATATGTATAATAACTGTCTTCGATAGGCACTTCGTAGTTAAAATCCTTGTCTATATCTTCGCATTCGATTTCGTTCTTATCGACGGCAATTCCCTTTTCGGCAAGAAAATCCGCGAGTGCGTCTTTCGCTATTTCGAGCCCTTGTTGCTTGTTGTATTCGATTTTGTCGTTTGCATACGTTGCAGCCGAACCGAACACACCGCCGAGCACCGCCGCAATTATAAGCAAAGCAACGATAATAGACGCCGTTACGGTTATCAAAACCTTGATTCTAAAGTGCCTTTTTGCCTTTTTCAACTCTTCTTTGTCAACTTCGCTGACGGGTGCCGGAGTCACCGTCAAACCCTCGTCGTCAAAGAGAGACGAGAGTGCCTTCGCCTTTGCGATTTCGTCGCGAACGAGTTCGATTTCCTCGGGGGTGGCAACCCCTTCTCTATAATGCTTGAAAGCCTCGTCGAAATTCATATGCTTTCCTCCAAAATTTCCTTCAGTTTTGCTCTTGCTCTGAACAAGGTTACTTTCACGTTTTCGGTACTCTGTTCCGTTATTTTCGATATTTCGCCGACGGACAAGCCCTCGAAATAATAAAGCAACACGACTTCTTTGTACGACGGTTTTATGAGGGACAAAGCACGATATAACGCCCTATACTCCTCTTTCTTGATAAGTTCCGCCGCCGGGTCCTCTCCGCCGCCGAGTACGGCAAGCGCATTCTCTCCGATGTTGACGTTTTTCTTCTCCTTGCGTATTCTGTCGATAAGACAGTTCCTGCACACTTTGAGAAGCCAATATTTGAAGCCGTCCTTTTCCTCGTCGATAGTCACGAACGCCTTATAGAATGCGTCCGCAACCAAATCTTCCGCCAAACTTTCGTCGCGACACATAGACAAAACGTAGAGTTTTGCCTCGTTGTAGTATTTGCGGAAAAGATTTTCAAACGCTTCCTGTTTCATCTCGTCACTTAATATACGGATTTCTCCTCGTTTGGTTACTAAAATTATACCACGTTTTGAAAATACGGCAACACCTTTTATAATTTCGCGCTTTTTTGGTGCAAATACCGCTTTAGTCCGCTAAAACATATCGAAAAACGCTTGAAATGGATAGACTATTATGCTATATTTATTAAAGAAGTGCGTGTTTCTACGCGCGCACGAACAAAATAATTCGGGCTTATGCCCGCAATATGGAGAAATTGTATGGAAGAAAAAGATTATCTCGCTATTTTGAAACAGATGACTCTTGAAGAAAAAGCGTCCCTCTGCTCGGGCGAAACTTTCTGGAAAACCAAAGCAGTCGATAGATTAGGTATACCCTCCGTTTGGATGACCGACGGTCCCAACGGACTTAGAAAAGAAAAACAAGGCGCAGGTACGAATATCATGAAACCCGCCGAAACCGCAACTTGTTTCCCTACCGCAGTTACCGCGGCGTCCTCGTGGGACGTGGAAATCCTCGAAGCAATGGGAAAAGCAATCGCAGAAGAAGCAAAAGCACTCGGCGTTTCTACCGTCCTCGGCCCCGGCATCAATATCAAACGTTCCCCTCTCTGCGGAAGAAACTTTGAATATATGTCCGAAGATCCTCTTCTTGCCGGTACTCTCGCCACCGCATACGTAAACGGCGTTCAAAAGGAAGGCGTCGGAGTTTCCCTCAAACACTTCTGCGCAAACAACCAAGAACACCTCCGTATGAGCATCGACACTATCGTTGACGAACGCGCACTCAGAGAAATCTATCTCACCGCATTTGAAACCGTAGTCAAGAACGCTCAACCCGTAACGGTTATGAGTTCTTATAACTGCCTTGCAGGCACCCACCTTTCCGACCATAAACGCATGCTCAACGACATACTCCGTGAAGAATGGGGTTTCAAAGGCATAGTTGTCAGCGATTGGGGCGGAATGAATAACCGCGTCGAAGCAATCAAAGCGGGCAACGACCTCGAAATGCCCGGCAATAAGGGTATGAACGACCGCCGTATCGTGAAAGCGGTCAAGGACGGCACCCTCTCCGAAGAGGACCTCGACAAAGTCGTTCTCCGTCTTATCAAGTTCGCATTCAACGCAAAAGCGAACGAAGTCTCGGGCGCAGATCAAAAATTCGACGAACACCATGACGTTTCCAGACGTATCGCGGAAGCGGGTGCGGTTCTTCTCAAAAACGAAAACGGCGCACTCCCCCTCCGTCACGAACAAAATATCGCAGTCATCGGCTCTCTTGCAAAGAATCTCCGCTATCAAGGCAGTGGTTCGAGCCATATCAATCCCCCCAAGACCGTGTCCTTCTACGAGGCAATGCAAGCGAACGGACAAAAGTTCGAGTACGCAGAAGGCTACTCCCTCAAAGGTGACGGCTACAAGGAAAAACTCATCAAACAAGCCTGCGAAGTCGCAAAAGGCAAGGATGCGGTCCTCGTCTTCATCGGTCTCACCGATTCTTACGAGAGCGAAGGTTTCGACCGCAAGCATATAAATCTCCCCGAATCTCACAATATTCTCGTGAACGAACTTGCCAAAGTCAACGACAATATCATCGTCGTGCTTTCGGGCGGTTCTCCCGTCAAGGTTTCCAAGTGGGAAGCGAACGCAAAAGCAATCCTCAATCTCTACCTCGGCGGTCAAGCGGCAGGCGAAGCAGCGTACAACCTCATCTACGGCAAAGTCAACCCCAGCGGTAAACTCGCAGAAACCTTCCCCTTCCGCAACCACGACAATATCTCTTCGAGATATTTCCCCATGGGACCTCGCTCCGTCGAATATCGCGAAAGCGTCTACGTCGGCTATCGTTACTTCGATTCCGCGGAAAAGAAAGTGCAATATCCCTTCGGTCACGGTCTCAGTTACACCACGTTCGAATATAGCGACCTCACTTTGTCCGCGAAACAAATCAACGAGGGCGACGAACTCGTCGCAACCTTCAAAGTCAAAAATACCGGTAGCGTTGCCGGTGCGGAAGTCGCAGAACTCTACGTGAGCGACGTCGAAAGCAGTATCTTCCGTCCGAAGAAAGAACTCAAAGGCTTCAAGAAAGTGTTCCTCGCTCCCGGCGAAGAGAAAGAAATCTCTATTTCTCTCGGCAGTCGCGCATTTGCTTACTACAACGTTCTCATCAAGGATTGGCACGTAGAAAGCGGTGATTTCAATATTCTAATCGGCTCTTCTTCGAGAGACATTCGTCTTGAAGACAGCGTAAACGTCATCTCCGCAAATCCCGACGCACCCATCCCCAACTATCACGAAGTCGCACCTTATTACTACGACCTCACCGAAGAAGTCGAACAAAAGAAACGTATCCCCGCGGAACAATTCGCGGCGCTCTACGGCGCAAGCCTCGTCGAGAACACTCCCTACGTCAAAGGCGAACTCACCATCGACAACAGCGTAGAACAAGTCGCTTGCACGGGCGTAGGCAAGTTCCTCTACAAGGTCCTCGTATTCGGCAGCAAACTCGTCGCAATCGGCACCGAGAACCCGGATATGATTACGCAATCCGTCAAGGATATGCCGCTCAGAAGTTTCAGCGGTTTCACCGGCGGTCTCGTCTCTCAAATGTCCGTTGACGGTATCGTCGATATGTGCAACGGAACGAAGGGCGGTTTCAAGAAGTTCTGCCAAGGCTTCAAAAAGAAAAACAGATAAAGACACATTTGGTGCCGTTAGATAACGGAAATATGAAAAAAATTAATATTACCAAACAAGGCGTACTGTCTTTTGCAAAGGTCATTCTGGTGCTTGCGGTGCTGACGTTCATTCGCGCACTCGGCAACTACGTCTTTATTGTTCCCAATGGTTTCGCACCGGGTGGTTTTACGGGCGTCGCGTCCATCATTTACAACGCCGTTCTCCCCTTCAACCAACCCCTTGCCGACACTTGGTTCAACCCCGCGGTCACGAGTTTCCTTTTGAACGTCCCTCTCATCATTGCGGCGTTCTTCATCCTCGACAAGAAGTTCACTCTCCTCACCGTAGTTGCGGTCGGTATGTACTCGTTGTGGATGGGTATGTTCAGTCTCGTGAACTTCCCGCTTTATAAGGCAAGCGGTCCGGACAGTGCGTTGAATCTCCTTGCGGCAGCGGCGGGCGGTGCAAGTTGCGGTATCTGCCTCGGCTTTATCCTTCGCTATAACTCCTGCATGGGCGGTACGGACATCATCGGCAAAATCATCTACAAATACAATCCCGTTGCGGACGTGCAATGGTTGATACTCGGTTGCGATCTCGTCATCGTCGTCGCATCCGGTGCCCTCGGTTTCATCGGTCTCGACCTCAAAACCGCGGACGCTACCACCATCACCACCAGCGTATTGAGCCCCATTCTCTACTCCACGATTTCCCTCGTGGTCTGCACCGAAGTTGCGGATGTCATACAATCCGGCCTGCAATCCTCGTTGGTGTTCAATATCATCTCGGACAAGCACGAAGAAATCTCCGTCGCAATCACCGAAAAACTCCACCGCGGAGTTACCGTCGTCAAGGCGGTCGGCTTCTATACGGGACTCGAACACGATATGCTCGTTTGTGTCGTCAAGAAAAAGCAAATCAACCAGGTCAAGGATATTATCTACTCCTACGACCCAAACGCTTTCGTCTATATAACCAAGGCGCGCGAAGTCGCGGGACAAGGGTTCACCTACCACACTACGGCATAATCGAATTTCAAAGCATAAAAAATCGTCCCCGTCAAGGGACGATTTTTCATATTCTAATCGATTGAATTAAGTTAAATTTCGTAATCCAACGCTACACTCTTCTCCGCGACTTCGTGCATATGCGCTTTCACGACTCCGCAATGATACGGATCTTGTTGATATTCGTCGAGAGCGTTCATATCGTCTACAACCACTTGCAGAATAATATCGAAACTGCGCGCGGAGTGAAGGACGTCTACCCCGACTTCAATGGACTTCGCCGTCGGAACGTTGCCGTTCATGGACAACAAAATGTCTTTGGTCTTTTGAAGAAGTTCTTCGGTTGGTTCTTTCAGTTTGAAACATACTATGTGTTTAATCATAATTTCACCTCTCCTCAATTATACAACGGAATCCGCACTTGTCAACCTCGACTTTGCATTTTGACACATTATTCTCTATATAAATAGATTTCTTTTTGCTTTTATTCGTAATACTTGTCGACGCCACCGTAACCCGCAATGATTCTTCCTTCACGAGTCGTTTTTATGAAACTCTCAAGGCGTTTGTTGAACTCGACAGGGCGTTTTCTTGCCGCATCTATATAGGCAATACGGATGCGTTTATAAGGCTCGGACAATTTTTCGTAGTTTTCCCACACAACGGCATCCGCTTTAATTGTCTCGATTATATCGTTTGGAAAAACGTACGGAGCGCGAATAATCGGCAACACGTCGGCTCTCACGCTCGGATGGAGCATTCCGCGATTATCAAGCCATATCAATCGTTCAATATTCGGTCGAGAATACGGACTGCCTTTCTTCCTCGGCGTGAACCGTTGCGCACGATGCGTCGGATCGATGTGCTTAATTGTACTGTCAATCCAGCCAAAACAAAGCGCTTCTTCTACGGCATCGTTATATAAAAGCGACTTATTCCCCGATTCCTTCATGGGAAAAACAAACCAAATTTCGCTTTTGGTTTCAAAATTTTCAGATAACCACTCACGCCATATTTTTCGCTCGCTTGTGTAAAACGTCTCCATTTTTCTACCAAATTCTTATTTATGTTTTTGCTCCTTCATTTACTCCCGCGAAAAACGGGATAAACATGTTTCGCAAAACTGTAATTAGTTTTTATTCTATAGGCTCAAACGTTTCCATAAATCGTTTAAGCAAAAACGTGCAGAAATACGGGAACGTATATATCTTTTCGCTATAGCCTATGTTATTTGCCGACAATTTGAATCCATACGCAACGTCTTCGTACTTGTCGGAAGCAATAAGTGAGCGCATAGATTTGGATTTTCCGCTTCGTGCTTTTACTTCAACAGGAATTAAATTGTCTGCGGAGCGGATAAAAAAGTCTTCTTCGAGCGTTCCGTCTTCGCGTTTGTAATAATACAGTTTGTAGCCGGATTTTACCAATGCTTCGCCTACTATATTTTCGTACAATGCGCCTTTATACACACCGAGATTTTTATTTGCACGCAAATCTACCTGCGATTCTTCATCCAAAAGCGACACCAATAATCCTGTGTCTGCAAAATAAAGTTTAAATTTATCCGTATCACAGTTGCCTGACAACGGCAATTCAGGCAAATCTAAGCAATAGCAAACGTTAACGATTCCGGCATCGACCAACCATTCCGCACAACCGCGATAATCTCTAAAACGTGCGCCGTGTTCCACTTTGGAAATTTGAAATTTTTTATTATCTTTTGCCAATTGAGATGCTACGCTGTTAAATACGTTTAGTATCCTTGTTTGGTCCAATCCTTGTGCATATTTTCGGATGTCTTCTTTGTAATCTGCAATAAGTTGGCGTTGAGTATCGAGAGAGCCTTCGAACGTGCCCTTTTTGATATACTCTTTAACCACTGCAGGCATACCACCCAATATGACGTAATCAAGAAACATGCCGTGAAATAACGACATTTCGAGTTCGCTGAACGGGATAAAACTTTTCATGTGATTTAGCATATCTTCGATAACGTTGTCGTCGTATCCTTTTGCCCAAAGGAATTCCTCGAAGTCCATCGAATGCATTTCATAATCGGTTTTATATCCAACGCTGTTACTTTCAATTTTGTTGTAATTTACCCCGAGCATCGAACCGCTACAAATAACGTCAAAGCGTCCGTCTTCCTTGAAAAATTTCAGTGAAGTTGCAATCTCCGGAAACTCTGTGATTTCATCAAAGAAAATCAGAGTTTTGCCTGCTATAAATTTTTTAGACGGATCCAATAAAGAAATATTTTTAATTACAGCATTCGGCTCGTATCCGTCAATCGTAATTTTTTTATACTTTTCTTCTTTAACAAAGTTGATTTCTATAATGCTCTCATATTTGGCAACCTTGGCAAAATGACGAATAGATTCGGTTTTCCCTATCTGTCGGCAGCCTTTAACGATTAGAGGCTTGCGTTCTGAATTAGCCTTCCACTCTATCAAGTATTTATCTATTTTTCGTCTCAAATATTGTCCGGACATAGTATATTGCTCCATATTTTTTTACTATTATATCAAAAAGAAATTTCAAAGTCAATAGTTAGTGCCATTTTTCTGAGCGAATAATGCGCCGTTTTGCACATTTTTAGAGCGAATAAGGTCGAATGCTACCACAAAATGTGTGTAAATTACATTGTTAATCGGTAAAAACCCTACTTAACAGTAGGGTTTCAAGCATTGGCGGAAGCGGAGGGATTCGTGTAATAGCGGAGCGGGTGAGTTTACTCACATAGCAAAGCGTTAGCCCCGAACGGGGGTTCGTGCGCATAGCGCAATGCGCATCTGTCGATACGCATAAATCCCCCGCACGACAAAGAAAAACCCTACTTAACAGTAGGGTTTCAAGCATTGGCGGAAGCGGAGGGATTCGTGTAATAGCGGAGCGGGTGAGTTTACTCACATAGCAAAGCGTTAGCCCCGAACGGGGGTTCGTGCGCATAGCGCAATGCGCATCTGTCGATACGCATAAATCCCCCGCACGACAAAGAAAAACCCTACTTAACAGTAGGGTTTCAAGCATTGGCGGAAGCGGAGGGATTCGAACCCCCGTGGGCTTTCACCCAAACGGTTTTCAAGACCGCCTCGTTATGACCGCTTCGATACGCTTCCGTATTATATTTAATATGTTTCTTTAATAAGTCAGTGCGTATATATGTCCACTCGGCTCCGCCCCATTATGTCCGACTTCGGGCTTGCCGAAGGCAACCACCTCGTTCGCTTTGGCTACAAACAATTCGCTGGATTGTTTGCTTAACGCGTCGCGCCTCTTCGATACGCTTCCGTATTGTTATTATTTTATTACTTTTTATAAGTCAGTGCGTATACGTTCGCGTTACACTATGCGCTTAACGATGATTAGTATAGCAACGATGAAAAAAAATGTCAACCTTTATGGAGTTTAGAATTTGAAAGGACAAACATGTTGAAACACCAACGTGTTTATGATATAATTTTTGTTGCAGACGGATTTATTGCGTTTGCAAGGAAGAAAAAACGATGAAAATCTACGACGTTTCACAAGAGATTTTCGGTTGTCGAGTATACCCCGACGATCCTATGCCGAAGAAAATCGTCGTCAAATCTACGGAGAACGGCGACGAATATAATTTGACGGAGTTTAGTATGTGCGCGCACAACGGAACGCATATCGATGCACCGTTTCATTTTCTTGCGGACGGAAAAACCGTGGACGAAATAAATTTGGACGTTTTCGTAGGACCGGCTTACGTAGCGGAAATTCACGGCGTTATGAGTGCAACCGACGCCGAACGCATAGTCGAAAACGCCAAACTTAGGAATCTCGAATCCGCAAAAAGGATATTACTTAAAGGAGACGTAGAGGTTTCGCTCGAAGCGGCTGAAACGTTTGCGTCTTCAAATCTTTTGCTTTTAGGGAACGAATCACAGACGTTCGGACCTCAAAATGCGCCAATGGCGGTGCATAAAGCACTACTATCCGCAGACGTCGTTTTGCTTGAAGGGCTTCGTTTGAACGACGTATCCGAAGGCGTTTACTTTTTGAATGCCGTGCCACTAAATCTATCGGGTGCAGACGGCGCGCCGTGCAGGGCAATATTGATTGAAAATTAATCGACGACACGATATACGAAGTTACTCAAAGAGAGAAAATTATGGAACAAATCATTCTTGAAAAATTGAAGGAAATCGAAGAGCGCGAAAACGTGAAGATTTTGCATTGCGTCGAATCGGGAAGTCGTGCTTGGGGTTTTGCGTCTTCGGACAGCGACTACGACGTTCGGTTTATCTACGTGCGCCCGAAAGAGTTCTATTTGCGTCTCGACAAAACACGGGACGTAATCGAATGGCAACTCGACGACACTCTCGATATAAACGGTTGGGATATTCAAAAGGTTTTGACTCTGCTCCACAAGTCGAATCCGACGGTTTTTGAATGGAATAGTTCCCCCATCGTATACGAAACGACCGACGAATGGCAAAGAATTTCAGAAATCATAAATCGCTACTTTGTCGCAAAATCGGGACTTTATCATTACTTAAGCATGGCAAAAAACAACTATCGCGAATTTTTCAAGGGAAAGGAAGCAAAACTCAAAAAGTATTTTTACGTCCTTCGTCCGCTACTCGCATGCAAATGGATACTCTCCGAAGGCACCCCGCCGCCCATGCTTTTTCAAACGCTTGCCGACAAGTGCCTCGACAAGGAGATGTTGCCGGACGTAGATAAACTGCTCTATATCAAAATGAATAACCCCGAAATCAAAACCGTCAAACGATTCGAGCGTATCGATAAGTATATTGAACGCACGAGGACGGAAATAGAAGACGCGGTCGAAAAACTCCCGGAAGGGATCTCCCCCGACTGGGATGAACTGAACAAAATTTTCCTCTCCCTCGTTTGAGTTCTCCGCATCTCTCCGTTCGGTGTTGAAAAGTTAATAAAAAATAGTTATTTTTTTCGGATAATCCGTTTGCAAAAAATTTGGTTTTGTGGCAAAATATCCGAAAGTGAGTAGTCGAAAGGCGTAAGTCCAACTATTGGTTGGGCTTGCGCCTTTTTTAGTAGAGGTAAAAATGAACGACAACAAAATGGGCACACAAAAAGTCGGCAAATTGATATGGTCCATGGGACTTCCGATGATACTTTCTATGGTTTTGCAGGCGTTATACAACGTCGTAGACACCGTATTCGTCATCAATATGGGCGAAGAAGGCGCACTCGGCAATCTTGCCTTATCCGCGGTTTTCCCCGTGCAAATTTTGATGATTGCAATCGGCGTAGGCTCGGGCGTCGGCATAAACGCACTCCTCTCGAAGTGTCTCGGCGAGGGCGACAGACAAACGGCAAGCAAGGTCGTAGGCAACGGACTGTTTCTGATAGTCGTATTCTACGTCGTCTTTCTTCTCTTCGGCTTGTTTTGCTCGAAGCCGTATATGCGCCTTATGTCAACGAACGAGGACGTTATCGAAATGGGCGCGGAGTATCTTTCGATTTGCTGTTGTATCTCAATCGGTTCAATCGGGTTCGCAATTGCGGAACGCTTTTTGATTGCGACGGGCAAAACCGCCTATTCGATGATAGCGCAAGTCGCCGGCGCGCTCACCAATATTCTACTCGACTACGTATTCATCTTCCCTCTCGGTATGGGCATAGCGGGCGCAGCCTACGCTACCGTTATCGGTCAAGTGATTTCGATGATTATTGCGCTGGTAGCGCACTACGTCCTCAACAAAGAAATCGACGCTAATCCGAAACATATCAAACCCGACGGCAAAATCCTCAAAAACATATATAAAATCGGCTTCCCCGCTTTTTTGATGCAAGGGATGCTCGCGCTTATGATGTTCGGAGTGCTCCTCATCATCGGCACGATAGACGACTACTATATCGTCAACCTTTTGTCGGGTAGTTACGGTATTTATTACAAGTTGATGCAAACCGCTTTGTTTGCGTCTTTCGGGCTATCTAACACCCTCATTTCGATAACTTCGTTCAATTACGGGAGCAAAAACTACGAGCGTCTGAAAGAAATAATCAAATACGGAATAATCGACTCCGTCATCGTAACGGCGGTCATCACCGTACTTTATCAAGCGCTTGCAAGCCCTATCTCCGCTCTTTTCGCACTTACCATCGAGGAGTCCTCTATCGTATCGAAAAGCGACGTCATCGCGACCTGCCAAACCGCCTTGCATATTGCTACGACAGGCTATATCTTTATGGGATTCAGCGTGGCAATTCAAGGGATTTTGCAAGGTTTTCGGGAAGTATACTCCCCTCTCGTCATCTCCGCTCTTCGCCTAATCGTATTGGTATTGCCCGTCGCTTATCTGTTCACGCTGTCGCAGGACCCCGAGAAACTCATATGGTGGACGTTCCCGATAGCGGAAGCGGTCACCGCCGTAATTTCCTACTTCCTACTGCGTGCGTCGGTGAAAAAGAAGTTGAACGAGCTTTCGGAAAGTCTCGACTGAAAACGGCATAAATGTAATCCACAAACAAAAAACGGTATCGGGAATCGATACCGTTTTTTGCGTTTATTCCGTTCTGTTTTAGCCTCTTACGAGTTCGTAATCTTCGAGATCAACCGTTTCGAGAACGAACGCTTTGTCGCCGTCCGCATTTTTGTATTCGTCCGCATATTTGTCGGCGGAAACGGTTTCCTTGAACACTACTCTTTGCGCGCTCTTTGCCGCGGTACTGTATTGCGTGAACACGAGGAAGTCGCTACCCGTTCCGTCTTTTCTCTCGAAGTAGCCGTAATAACGCACTTCGGGATCGCCGTCGTCGCTGGTCGCATACATATTGGCAATGGTGTACATACCGAGTTTTTCGACGTTGTTGCCCATTCCGTCAAAGACGAGTTCTGCGGATTCGTAGCCGTTCGTCCAAGTGCCGGTCAAGAGGTCTGCGGTCATCAGATAACTATAATACCATTCGCCGTTGTCCACGTCGTTCGTGTAGTTGAACCAGTTGAGGTGTTGAGACATCACGAACACGCCGTCCGCAAGTTTAATCACGTAGAGATTCAAATCCTCTTGCACGTTCCAAACGAGATATTCGTCGTCGACGAGGGTGAAGGTCGCGTCGTATATAGCGGTCTTTCCGTTAAGGGTAAGAGGCACTTTGCCGAGGAGAACCTTGTCGTAGTTCATCGTGCCGATTTCGACGAGATCGCCGAACGATGCTTCGAGCGCCCAAATGCCCGTAAACGCGGTTTTCTCGCCGAGTACGATTTGTTTCCCGTCGTATTGCAAAACGTAGTTTCTGAAGCCTTCTGCGCCGTCTACCGAGACGATACCCGCATAAGTTCCGTCAACGTAGAGAATTGCTTTGCCTTCGCTTTCGATTTCGTAATCGTAAGACGTAGTGCCGTTGACGGTCATCGTGCCTAAGGTCGAGAGATAGCCTTTGCCGTCGAACACGTAAACGTTGCCGTCTTCGTCGATGAAGGTCTTCCCGCCGAATTCGTCTTTTCTCGAGAGTTCAATATCCGTTCCGACCGCCTTAACGGTGACGAGGTTTCTACCCTCGTCCAAGGAGATTTCGTACGCTTTGCCGTCGTACGAGAATATTCCGGTGAGGGAGAATTCGTCGAGTTGATAATTGACGGTGGTGCCGTTGAAGGAAATAGTTCCGTTGAGAGCAACATCCTTGAACGCGGTATAGATGCCGTAGCCGTTGAAGACGACCGTGCCGAACGTATCGTTTCCGCTCACCCATTCGCCCTTATATTCGTCGACACGCATAAGGTTGAGGAGCACGAAGTCGGATTCCGCCAAAGAATATACGGAGCAGAACATGACACCGCTGTTTTCCGAGTAGGTCGCATAGCCGTAGTATTCGCCCTCGTAGAAGAAGTTGATATTGCCCTCGGTGAGCATATCGGGAGCGTAGGTGAGTTCGTAAATTTCGTTGCGTTCTCTGCCCTTATACTCGGTGATGAAACGGATTTGCGCAACGCCGTAGCCGTTAGAAGTAAGACCTTTGAGTTGGATGAGAGTCTTGCCGTCCGCGGTCGTCCATAAGCCGTAATAGCCGTTTTCGCCGGCGTACACGTAGGATGCGTCCGCATTCGTCACTTTCACGAAACCGTTTTCAAAGGAAACTTCCGCACCGTCAAAGAATGCTATTTGGTCGTTGGAAAGAACGAGTTTGCCGTCGGTAACGGTATAAGTTCCGCTCGTAGAATCAAGAAGTTGAGGATAGAGTTCGTCTCCCAATTTCTCGTAGCCGTAATAGGTGTATTCCCAGTTGCCTGCGCCGTCGAATTCGAGATACTTGTTAGGCAAGGAGGAAAGTTCCCATTTGCCTCTGAACGCGTCGGTTGCGGTAAGGGAGATAGAGTCTATAGAGGTCACCGCGCCGTTTGCAAGGATACCGCGCAACTCTTCTCCGTCCAAATCTACGGTTACGTTCTGACCGTCGACCACGTAAGTAAATTCGGTTGCGACGCCGTTTTCGTAGACGTTACCGTTGCCGTTTGCGAAGAATTCAAAAATCGTCGTGTCTTCGCCGTCGACGTAATAGTAACTGCCGACGATTGCAACCGTCTTTTTCACGACTTTGAGCGGATTTTCTCTCGGCACGAGTTCAACGACTTCGCCTGCGTCCTCGTCCGAATAGAGCGCGCCGTAAACGTCGAATCCGGTTGCGGTAATTACGCCCTTAAATTCGTAACTTTGATATTTTTCGAGACTGCTTTCGCCGTAGTATCGAGCAAATTTTGCGTCGTTGAAGACCACGTACTCACCGTTGTAGACGTAGGTACCCTCGACGGAGCCGTACGCGTCGGTGCAAACGAAAGTGCCGTCCGCATTCAAAACGAGTTCGACTATCGCGTTGTTGCTCTCTTCGTAGTCGGCGTTAGGTATGACGTAATAAGTGCCCGCAACGTCTTCGTTGTTCGCAAATCCGACGTAAAGGGTAATATCTCTCATAGGCACGAAACCGCACGGTACGGGCTTGGTCAGTTCGGCATCGAAGAAGAAGCCGTAAGAAACATAGCCGTTCGTGCTGTAAATGATTTCGGGAATGCCTTGGAGGTCGTCCTCGTCGGAATATTCGTACACCTGATACCAGTAACTCATAGACTCGTATTGGTCGGTGAACTCGGCGGAAAATTCGGTTTTGCCGTTTTTATCCGTTCTGCCACCGAAGTTGAGGGTTACGGTATAAGAATAGTGCGTGATCGTCGTATCGTCGTCCGTCGAACTGTTTTCGAGGTTGACGACGGGATAAGAGCCGTCTGCGATAACCCAGTCGAGTTCGTGCCAACCGAGTTTATTCTTTATCGTATCCGCTTTGGTGAGGTCGATAGAGTCGCTTTTACCGCCCTTGACGTAGTAGCAATTGACTACACACACGTCCTTTGCGCTGTACATACCGTCTTCGAGATTCTCTACTCTGCCCACTATGTCGCCCGTATGAGCGTAAGCGGAGCCGGCGGCTGCGTAGGCGGTGACTTCACCGACTGCGAAACTGTCCGCGACGATTGTGTCGAGTTGCGCCATACCGACGAGACCGCCCGCGTATGCGTGGCAATATTCTTCCATGGTCGCGGTGTCCGAAATGTGCGCTTGTGCGTGAATTGAGCAAGTCGAATAGCACGCAACGACGGAGTTATAGTTGCTGAGCCAGCCGACGATACCGCCCGCGTGGAAAGCACTCGAAATGCTACCCGCAGTATAGCAGTTGGTTATCGTCGAAACGGCGGTGTCGTCGTCCGCGTATACGTAACCCGCTACGCCGCCGGCGGCGTAAGTAGTTCCGCTACTGCAACCGATAGTCACGTTGTCGGTGGAGCAATAGACTATTTTTGCGTAATAAGGATACATATAGGCGCGTTGGAAACCGATGATACCGCCCGCATAGGAGAAGTAGTTGGTGTCGCCCATGACGTCGATATTGCCGTTCTTTGCTTCGCAAAGCACCAAATTCGCGCCGAAACCTTGTCCGACGAAAGAACCGCAAGTCAAAGTGCTACCCGTATTGACGGCGGTTATAGTGTAATCGGACAATTTCAAGTTGTAAATCATACCGCCGGTGAAGCCGAGTTCGTCGTAATAATACTGTTGAACGACGCCGAACAAACCGACGTAATCGTGTCCGTTGGAATTGATTTTGAAGTTGGAAATGGTGTGTCCGTTCCCGTTGAAATATCCGCCGAAGAACGCGTAATCGTTGTTGCCGTCACCGATGATTTGGAGTTCCTGCCCTTTGAGGTCGATGTCGTTTTCGAGCACGTAATAGCCGAGAACGCTCATAACGGAATCGTCTGCGCCCGAGTTGATAACCTCAGCCATTTTAATGAGGTCGATAGGCTCTTTGACGAGGAACGGACTATCCGACTCACCCGTGCCCGTGCTGAGCAAAGAAGATTCTGCTTTCGTCACTCCGCTGACGGATACGACCGTTTGTTCTTTTGCGATGGTCGCCTTGCAAGAGTACGTGTCGGTATCTTCGTCGTATTGTGCGTCTTTGGTGCCGTTGTTGATTTGCACGGTGGGAACGCCGGTGTAGAATACGTCGACGGTGAATTTAACGGTCAAAGACTCCCCTTTCTTGACCGTAGTCGGATTGGAAGAGGAATAAATTATGCCCTCCGACGGCGTATAGGTTATCGTGCAGTCAACGCCTTCGCCGGTATCGGGAGTCGGCTCGACTGAGGAATCGCCCGAACCGCCGTCCGTAGTCGGATTGTCGGGGTTATCGGTATTGTCGGGATTGCAAGCGCAGAATACCAGCGTCAACGCCAGTACCAAAATAAGGCTTGCTATTACGAAAAACTTACTTTTTTTCATAACGTTCTCCAATTTGTTTTTCATATTAACCAAATGTATGCTATCGCGAAAACGAGGACGAATACGAGGATTACTATCGCAATGAACGGGAATAGCGCTCTTATTGCGCCCAAAATCATCGCTCTACGTTCCTTTTTCGTCAGTTTAATCGGCTCCGAAGAGGACTGCCCTTTTTTCTTCGCGGGATTATACCACTTGAATCCCTCGACGTTCATATCGGCAATCGTCGTTTCGGTGTCGAGTTCAGCCTTTTCTCTTTTTCGCTTTGCCATTATTGTTTTCTTGTTCGGCGATTTCCGCCTGTTTGATGGTTTCGACTTCCTCGGCGTACTTCGCGTTCATTTCATCGGTGTTGTAGAGGTGGCACGCGCAGAAGTGACCGGGTTCGACTTCCCTATATTCGGGATGAATATACTTGCATGTTTCCATACACTCTCCGCAACGAGTATGGAATCTGCATCCCGACGGAGGATTGACGGGAGACGGAATGTCACCGTCCAGAATGATTCTGTTCATCTTCACGTGAGGATCGGGTACGGGGACCGCCGAGAAGAGTGCCTTCGTATACGGATGTAGCGTGTTGTTAAATATCTGCTCTTTGGAGGCGTATTCAACCATTTTGCCGAGATACATAACGCCTATGTCGTCGGAGATGTGTTTGACGACGGATATGTCGTGGGTGATGAACACGTAAGACAGTCCGAGTTCGTTTTGCAAATCCTGCAACATATTGATAACCTGCGCCTGAATGGACACGTCGAGTGCAGAGACGGGCTCGTCGCAAACGACGAAGTCGGGTTTCAGCGCAAGCGCACGCGCTATACATATTCTTTGTCTTTGACCGCCCGAAAATTCGTGAGGATAACGCTCGTAGTAGTGAGGTTGAAGTCCGCACATTTTCATCACGGAAAGCACGTATTCGCGGTAATGCGCCTTGTCCACGATACCGTGTTCGAGAGCCGCCTCGCCGATGATTTCGCCCACTCTCATTCTCGGAGAAAGGCTTGCGTAGGGATCTTGGAAAATCATCTGCATTTTGGGACGGAGTTTTTCAAACTCTCTGTTGCTGATTTTCGAGACTTCTTTGCCGTTGAAGTAGATTTCGCCGTCGGTTATGTCGTAAAGACGCAGAAGAGTTCTGCCCATAGTGGTTTTTCCGCAACCGGACTCACCGACTATGCCGAGGGTTTTGCCCTTTTCGAGGGTGAAGGATACGCCGTCTACCGCACGCAAAAACTTGGTGGGTTTGCCGAAAAGATTCTTGTCGACAACGAAATACTTCTTGAGGTCTTTGACGACGAGAAGAGGCACGTTTTCATCGGTGACTTCTCCGCTTTCGGGAGTTTCGACGCTTTCTTCAATCGTTTCGGATGCGACGGTTTCGTTTTCGACGGCGATTTCGGGATTCATTTCGGTGTTTTTCATTTCCGTATTATCAGTCATTATCCGTTTCCTCCCCTTCGTAAAGGTAGCACGCCACCTTGTGAGTATCGCTTACGCTGATCAGTTCGGGATAAGTGCCCGCGCACTTTTTCATACACTTCTCGCAACGGTCGCGGAAGTAGCAGTAGTCGGGCATATCGACGGGGTTAGGAACGAAACCGGGAATACAGTACAGTTCCTTGCTATCGTCGTCGTTGACGGTAGGTTTGCTCTTTTGAAGTCCCTTGGTATACGGGTGAAGGGGGCGGTCGAATATATCCTCGGTGGTGCCCATTTCGATGATTTTGCCCGCGTACATAACGACTACGAAGTCCGCCATTTCTGCGACGACGCCGAGGTCGTGGGTGATGAGCAAGATACTACTCTTATTGCGTTCTTTAATGTCGCGGAGAAGGTCGAGTATTTGCGCTTGAATGGTGACGTCGAGTGCGGTCGTAGGCTCGTCGGCAACGATGAGTCTCGGATCGCAGATGAGAGCCATAGCAATCATAACTCTTTGGCGCATACCGCCCGAGAGTTCGTGAGGATACTTCTTGTACACGCCCTCCGCGTCCGCGATACCGACGCGATTGAGCATTTCGATACTTCTCTCTTTGATTTTATTTTTAGGAAGGTCCGCTATATGGAGTTTGGAGACCTCGTCGAGTTGGTTACCGACGGTGAAGACGGGGTTTAGCGAGGTCATCGGCTCTTGGAAAATCATTGCGATTTCTCTGCCTCTGATGGTACGCATGGCGTCGGCGGGCATTTTTGCGACGTCGTACACCTTCTCTTCCATCTCGAAGAGGGTACCGCCGATTTCGTTTTTAGCCTTTATGGGTTTTCCTTTCTCGTTGAGTTTTTGAGAGCCGTCGTCGTTCAGTTCGTAGGCGGGGATTTTCTTGCCCTTAGCGTCGCGTTTGAACGCGTTGGTGCGGAAACGAATGGAGCCCTCGACGATTTGACCGGACGGACCTTGAACGAGTTGCATAAGAGAGAGCGAAGTTACGCTTTTCCCGCAACCGGACTCTCCGACGACGCCGACGGTGCTACCCTCGGGGACGGAGAAAGTCACGCCGTTGACCGATTTGACGGTGCCTGCGTCCGTGAAGAAATAGGTTTTCAAGCCGTCGAATTCCACGAGGTTGGCGGGGTCCTTCATTTCGGTGACGTACTCGCTTTCGCGGATTTTACGTTTCTTTTGTTTCTCGTAGTAATTGATTTTCGCTCGGTTTTCTTTCGCAATGCGACGGGAATCCTTTGCGGAAATGTAATGGGAGTTGTTATTCTTAGCCATAAATTACCTCTTCGCTTTAGGATCGAACGCGTCGCGCAAACCGTCGCCGACGAAGTTGAACGCCAAGATTGCGAGGGTTATGCAAACGCCGGCAGGCACCCAGAAGTTCGGGTACGTGCGGAGATATTCCGATTTTGTTGCAAATTGAATCATACCGCCCCAAGTTGCACTCTCAAGGGGTGCGCCGAGTCCGAGGAATCCGAGGGTTGCTTCGGTCAAAATGACGCTACCGAGTCCGAGAGTCATCGAAACGATGAGTTGCGGAAGAACGTTGGGGATAAGGTGATTGAAGATTTTTCTTCTCGTAGAGAGACCGGTACATTTTGCCGCAAGCATAAATTCCTGCTCTCTCAGAGACAATATCTGACCTCTGACGAGACGAGCGGTGCCCGCCCAGCCCATGAGAGTCAAGATACCCATCATATAGTAGAGTTTCTCTATGCCCTCAACGCCGAGAGATACGAACATTGCTGACAAAATGAGCATTATAGGCAGTTGCGGTATGCAGTAGATGACGTCGACTATACGCATGATTACGTTGTCAACCCAACCGCCGAAGTAACCCGCAAGACCGCCCAATATGACGCCCAAAATGGTTTCGAGCAAAACGACGACGAGACCGATGGTGAGGGAGACTCTTCCGCCGTACATGAGACGGGTGAAGATGTCCTTGCCGTTTTCGTCGGTGCCGAGCCAGTGGTCGGAAGTCATATCGCCTTTTGCGTTCAAATCTTCGTTTACGGACACGGTGATGTAGTAGCAAGTGTACTTCTCACCGTCTTTTTCATATTCCAAAGGAGTTTCGACGACGACTTGGTTTCCCGCGCTATAGTCGATATCGTCCTCTCCGTACGGCGAGAACAACGGTCCGATGAACGAGAAAAGGAAGAGTGCGACGAGAATCACGAGTCCGACGACGGAGAGTTTGGAGCGGAAGAAACGCTTCATTACGGTCATTCCGGGAGAAAGGACCTTGACGCGGTCGTTGAGATTTTCGCCGTGAAGTTCGTCGGAAGCCTCGGCAACGGCAAGTTCCGCACCGGTATCGATTGCGCCGACGATTTCGTCGTTTTCTATTTCGTTATTATCCGCGTTTTTCGGTTTCAAGACGAATTCGTCCTGAGGCAAGTTGCGGAGGTCTTTTATAAATCTGAATATCATACTTCTCTCCTCCTCTAATCGCCGAGTTTGACTCGCGGGTCTACCACCGCATACATGACGTCGGTCAGAAGGATGCCGAGGACGGTCAGAGTCGCGATGAACATGTTGTACGCCATGATGAAGGGTACGTCGCCCGCTTGCAACGCTTGATACGCAACGTTGCCGATGCCGGGCAAGTCGAATATGGTTTCCGTAATCATTGCTCCGCCGAAGAGTCCCGGGAGAATGCCCGCGAGAGTGGTGACGAGAGGAATGAGGGTGTTGCGGAAAACGTGTTTATAGATGACCGAACTCTCGGATGCGCCCTTTGCCCTTGCGGTACGAATGTAGTCGGCGTTCAGGACCTCCAACGTGTTCGTACGCGTATATCTCATAAGGGAGCCTATCGAGAGGATAGTCAACACCGCAATAGGAAGCACCAAGTGCCATGCTTTGTCCAGGAACGGCGCAACGGTAGGAATGTTGCTTTCGAGACCGCCGACGGGGAACCAACGCAAATCGACCGCAAACCACTTGATGAGCAAACTCCCGAAGAAGAAGGACGGGAAGGAAATGCCTATCATCGTGAGAATGGTAGTTATGTAGTCGAGTTTGCCGTATTGGCGATACGCACTCTGAATGCCGAGAGGTATTGCGATGATAAGTTGCAGAATGAGTGAAATGAGGGACACGAGGAAAGATACGCCGATATTGTCCGCGATGACGTCCTCGACGGGCCTTTGATATTTGAAAGACTCGCCCATATCGCCTTTCACGAAGTCGCTAATCCAGTTGCAGTAACCGGCGACGACGCTTCTCATCGCAACTGCGCCTTTCGAGAACTCTTTGACGGAGCCGTCGTCGTTGAGTTCGACTTCACCGTTTCTGAAAACCTTGTTCCAGAGTTCGCTGTACCCTCTTTCTTGCGCCTTTTCTATATCTTCGAGATTATACCCTATCATAAACTGTCTGAGTTCGTCCTCGTCGTAGGTGCCGTTTTGCCCCTTTGCGGAGATATACTTGGTCTCGACGTAGTTTACGGGCATAACTCTAACCAGCGTATACAAAATTATGGATACGCAGAAGAGTATGAAAACCGCAAGTAATAGTCTTTTAATGATATATTTTGCCATTGTTTAATCCTTCGACAGGAATTATTTTTTTCGTGGTTTTCCCGACCGCGGTTTTGCGGTCGGGAAATAACAATCGATTATTTCATCAATTGTAATTGAGTTCCCAAATTCTGTCGGTAGGACCGGAGTATTTGAGGTTTTCGCTCGTGTTGAGCGTGGATGCGTCGATGACGTCCTTGTTGTAGACTGCGAGGTCCTTTCTTTGGTAAGTCGGGAATTCAATCGCGAGTTCCATGATGAGATCGAGTGCATCGGAATAGATGTCCGCTCTGTCGGACTTGTTGTTCGTCTTTCTACCCTCGTCGATGAGGTCGGAAAGTTCGAGAACGATTTCTTTCTCAGTCGGATAATCGTTGGTGTTGAGGATTCCGTCGTAGTTCCAGTTCTTGACGTTGGTGGTCTTGCTGTCCTTGTGATAGATTTGATACATATCGGGGTCTATCGTAGAAGTCCACGCTGCCGCCCATACCGCGAGTCCGCCGGTTGCAAGTTTCTTGAGGGCTTGTACGTCGGTGCCGACGGTGATTTCGAAGCCGTGGTCATTGAGAAGTTGTCTCGCTTGCTCGAACACGGAGTACGCCGGGTGGTCGGTGGTGTCGCCCGCTATCGTGAACTTGAATTTGAGACGTTCGCCGGTGGTAGGATGATAATACTTGCCGTCACCGTCCTTGATATAACCGCCTAATTCAACCATATCTTCAATCAGCTCACCGGTCGGATCATAATCGTAATAAGGTTCGCAGTCCGTCGGATACGCCCAGGAGAGTTTGCTCATAGGTCTGTAGATGTTTTCAGCCATCGTTCCGCCGTAGTAGGTTTCGATGATGGATTGAGTGTTGAACGCCATCATAATAGCGCGTCTGACGTAGATGCTCTTGACGTATTTGGGGTTGATGCCGATATAGCCGTAACCGCTCGTCTTATACTCTATCGAACCGAGAGAACTTTCTTGTGCGATTTGACTCTTGTTGTAAGGAGTTGCGGAAGGAGTGCCGTAGTCTATTCTGCCCGTAATCAAACTGTTGAGGATATTGTTTTCACTGATTTCCTCGTAAATGAGATATTTGATTTTAGCATTGGAAAGTCCGCTGCCGAGGGTGTAGAAATAATCGTTGCGTTGGAAGTAAACTTTCTTGTTGGACCAAAAATCCTTCGCCACTACTTCGGAGGGATTTTCGCTTGCGTTACCGCTTGCGTTGCTCGCTCTATACGCGCCCGCTCCGACGGGAAGCGCATTCTTTTCGGAAGAGTTCAGCACGTCGTCGAAGAAGTTTTTGTCACGCGCTTTCACGCCGTAAGGATAGTTCTCCTTGTCCGCAAGAGTTGCCGCGTCCGAATAGTAGTGCATGGGAGCGACGACGAATGCGAAGTTCCAGATTGCCTTAGGGTCGATGCCGTTGATGGTGATTTGGAGCAAGTCGTGTTGTTCGGTGAGTTTAACTCCGTTCACGCCTTCGAAGGTGCTGACTTTCTTGGTGGTGATACCGCTGATGGACTTCACGTTTTCTTCTCTGTCTGCAAGGTCTTTGGATTGCTCTTCGAGAGTCCATTGTTCCGCGATATTGGTACCGGTGCTGAAAGTTTGAAGAATCTTGGCAAGCGAACTTCTGATTACGGTGTCCGACGCATAACTGTCATACGCAATCTGAATTGCGGTGTCTTTCTTGATGAGTTCGATTGCCGCTTCTCTGTCGCAACCGTTTTCGTTCATATATTGCGCGATTTTCGTTTCGTCCGTACATTCGTTGTAGATTGCTTGTGCATAAGCGGATTTATGCTCGGTGTCAATCATCCAATTTCCGTTTGCGTCTTGAATATCGATGCCTTTGACCGCGTATTTTTCTTCTTCGTTTTCACCTTCGCCCACGACTATCTTTTGCGCAACGTATTGTTGATTTGCGTTGAGATCGTATTTGACTTCGGCAAGACCTTCGATGAGGAAGTAGGATTGCCAGTCTTCGGTGAAGGTATATTCCTTATAATCGGATTCGAGAGTGCCTTCGTTCGCCGTCCAATCACTCTTGAGGTCCTTGAGTAGTTGCTCTTTGACCTTTTCGATATCCTCTTCCATCTCTTCGGTAAGCACGACTCCTTTTTCGCCGTTGCTCCATCTGACGAGTTTGTCGATTCTCGTTTGCGCTCTGTTTCTGTAAGTCGCTTCGGAAAAGGAATCACTATCGTCAAGAGTTGGATCGTTATAACGATATGCTTTCAGACCTTGAATATCGACGGAATAGACGGTAGAAGAACCGCTATACATCGGATCGAGATAAACGTAAAGGTTGAAGAGAACGTCGTCTATGGTGAGGTCAACGCCGTCACTGAATTTGATGCCGTTTTTGATGACGAATTCGTAAACCGTATGCACGTCGGTGTCACCGCTCGTAACTACGTTGCCGTTGCTGTCGTACGACGTGACTTTATAGTCGAGAACTACGGTAGGAACGTCTTCACCGCATTCGATTTCGCCTTCGTTGCTGGTGGAGAACATACCGACTTGCGTAAAGTTCGCGATGGTGGAGTCCGTCGCACTCGTAGTGAAGAACGGATTGAACGTGCCGTCGAGGGCGCTTATCGAGAACGTTACGGGGCGAGTTTCGGGATCGTATTTTTGCGTTCCGTTACCACTGCCGGTACCGTCGTCCTTGTTACATGCGAAAAGCATAACGCAGGACGACATAATTACCGCCGCTACGAGAACCACGCATATAACGTTTTTCATTGTTTTCTTCATTATGCTAAACCTCCTGAGGGTTAATATTTGTTGATTTGGAGAGCGGGTGCGGACTCTATCGTCAGCCCTTCACGCCCGTCTGCGTCGTTTTTGTATATAGGTGCGCTTTCCGCACTGTTGAGCCAAGTGACGTCGTCGAGAGTCAGTATAATCTTCAATTCTCCGCCGTTCAATGTCACGTTCGAGAGCACCGCGTCGTCCGCTATATCGCTTGCGAAGAAGTACGCTGACATTGTGCAACCCGTGTTGGGCGTAAACGACGCACTGAAGTTTTTGAAGGTTATATCCGTCATCTCCGCTCCGCTTGTTATTGCGCCGAAAATAGAAACGGTATTGCCGTCGCGAACCATTGCATTCACGAAATCGAAGTTGCTTATCGTGAAGCCGTTGCCTTGAATGACTCCCGAGAAAGTCGTGTTTGCACTGAGAGTGACGGTGGTGTTTCTTCCGAAAGAGTCCTTTCCGTCAATATCGTTCTTGATATAGTATTTACCGTTGTAGTTCGTTCCGTTGAATATCTTTATGAAGTCGCTTGCGGTGTCCACAATCGTCCATTCTTCGGACAAATATCTTGCGTAGATATATATATCGCCTTCGATTTCGGTATCCATATTCACCGGCCATACCACGGGACTGGTGCATTCCTTATCGTAGTAGTAACCCACGAAAGCGTAAGTCTTATCCTTGTCGCCGAGCGGATCGTAACGAGGCGTGCTGATATAGGTGGAATCACCGAAGTTTTCAGTCCTGAGAACGGATTCGGTATCGTCCGCATAATAAGTCACGTTTTTGTAGGTGAGTTGGTTGTTTATGGTCGGTTCGGGCGCAAGAAGATATTTTACGCTTTGTTTCGACAACCATTTTGCGTACAAATGTATCACGTCCCCTTCCGCCGCACGGTAGGTGTTGAAATCAAACTCTTCGCCGAGTTCCGCCACGTCGTTTTCTTCGTCGATATAGCGTATCGAGCCGTCGGAGTTCGTTGCGGGATAATACCAACCTCCGAAGGTGTAGTTCGCTCTGACAACCGAAAGAGTTCCGATTTTCTTATCGACGCCGAGGTTCAACGCCGCATCCCCCGCTTCATAATAAATATCCGCGACGAGCAACGCTTCGTTGTCGTTGATGCGACCGCCGTTGCCGTGATAACTGATTTGTGCGCTGAGTCCGTATTTTTCCAACTTATCCTCGAGCGTGTTGCTAAGTTGGCACGCAGTCAGAGTCATGGCTACGAGAACGAGCATTATTATCAAAAGACCTAATTTTTTCACTTTGGAATTCATTATTCTATATCTCCGTCCTCTTCTTTGGTTTCATTGCCGTCCGCACTATTTTCTTCGTTTTCGGAAATTTCATCGGCTACGGTTTCCGCGTTTTCTTCGGAGTTTTCAACGCTTTTTGAGTCTTCAATGTTTTCGTTCTCCTCGGACTTCTCTGCGGATTCGTCGCTTTCCTCTTTCTCGGATTCTTTGGTTTCCGCGTCGGAAGTTTCAGGTTGATTTGCGATTGTCACGCCTTTTTTCTTCTTCAAGAAGAAGAACACTGCAACGGCGATGAGTGCGACGCCCGCGATAGGCACGACGACGTAGACCGCTATCATGCCGTTTCCGCCTTTGTCCTCTTCGGTGCTATCGTTTGAGACGTCTTCACCGTCGGTATCGGTGTCGGGTGCGATGGAATTTTCGCGGACGAATACCGCAACTTCAAATTGTTTCCCGGTCTTGTTGTCGCGGAAGATAACCGATTTCGTGTACGCTTTGAGTTCCGTGGTCGTCAAGAGGGTGAGTTCGGACAATTCTACGATTTCGGTAGAGCCGTCGTCGTAGGTACGAACGATGACGATTCCCGTGGTGTCGAAGGTTTCGCCGACGACGTAGTTCTTCTTGTAACTACCGTCTTGTGCGGCAAGTCCGGTTACGGTAACGGGAATGTTGTATGCGCTCTTTATACTACGCATACTAATTTCAGATGACGTGAGTTTGTTGACAACGGTTTCGTCGATGAACGCAAGTTGTTTTTCGTCCTTGATATTGTTGTATAGACGTCTTGCCTCTTTGACTATAGCGGAGAATTCACTGACTGCGTCGTAATAAGTGCTCGTATCTCCTGCGTTCGCCTTGTTTGTCCAGTCGTTAAGAACCGCATCGGTGTAATCCTCGAATTTTTCCATTTGTTCGAGGAATAACAGCGTGTTTGCGTCCTCTACGGTAGCGGTCTCGACGACCGTGCCGAAATATCTCGAATATACGTAGTTGTCGTATCCTACGCCGTTTTCGGGGCGATTAATCGTCAAATTGCTCTTCTCTCCCGTAGTCCTCGTCACGAGGTCGGTGTAGTAGATGAACAAAGTGTTGAAGTTGGAGTAGTAATATGCGTTGATTGCGGGTTCGACGAGAAGATTGCCGTACTGAGTCGCTATCAATTCTACCTCGTACTTATACACGGTTTCGAGGACGGGTGCATTGAGACCTTTGAAGGTATATTCCGTGATTCCGCTTTCAAAGAACGCACTGTCGCCGACGTTGGTCAACGTATACGGGAGAACGACGTGTGTTACGCCGAGGTCAGTTTTCTCGTTGCCCGTGCTGTCGTTCTTTATGCCCGCGAACGCATACGCGTCTACTCTTATCGTATTATCTAATACAGTATAAACCTTATCCTCTATAACCTTGGTGGACGGATAAAGGACAAGTTCGTAACCGCCGTCCGTCAAGTTCTTGTAAAGGACTCCATCGTCAAGGAAGAATACGTCACCGGATACGCTGATTTCGGAGAGCGCGGAGGTGTACGCGAACGCACCGTAACCGAGAGTTTTGAGGGTTGCGGGGATGGCTATCGAAGTGAGGTCGGTGCCGTAGAACGCAAGTGCGCCGACTTCTTCCGCCACCGCAAGAACGAGTTCGTTGATTCCACCGTTGCCGTTTGCCATTGCGAACGCCATATCGCCTATGCTCTTTGCGGATTCCAAATCCACGCTGTCAAGAGAATTACAGCAATAGAACGTCGCATCGCCGATGATTTCGACGTTAGAGAGGTCTATGGTTTCGAGTTTTACGCAACCCATAAACGCACCGTCGCCGATTTCTTTGACTCCGCCGAGATCGACTTCTTCGAGTGCGGAGCAACCGTAGAACGTATACTGCCCTATCTCTTCGATGCCCGCGCCGATGACGACTTTTTTAAGTTCGGTTATGCCGACGAAAGCACCCGTGAAGTCCGCATCCTCTTTCTTGACGTCGAAGAGAGGATTGACCAAGCCTACGAAGGTATATTCGCCGAGAGTCTTGACGTCGTCTCCGAAAATGACCGTCTTGACG
This sequence comes from uncultured Bacteroidaceae bacterium, assembly GCA_964563025.1. Lineage (GTDB taxonomy): Bacteria > Bacillota > Clostridia > Christensenellales > CAG-917 > RGIG4097. Next base: position 62,895 of record CAZLVK010000003.1, read on the forward strand.
CCCGAATTCATGAACAAGAAGTTGCCGATTGTTTCGACTGCGGAAATGGTCACCGTATCAAGTGCGGAAGTGTACGCAAACGCACCTTCGCCGAGAGACTTCAAGTCGTCGGACAAAGTTATCGAGGTCAGTTGCGCGCAATTCGAGAATGCGTAATCGCCGATGACTTCGACGTCGGATGCATCGATACTTCCGATCAAGGTGTTCGCAAACGCATACTCGCCGATAGTCTTAACCGATGCGGGAAGAGTTATCGAGGTGAGTTTGGTCTGATTGAACGTATCCGCCTTTATTTCGTCGATACTGTCGCCGACGAATGTGATCGAGGTCAGTTTGGAGCCTTTGAATGCGCCGGCACCGAGACTCGTCACCGTTTCGGGTATAGTAATCGAAGTGATTTTGGAATTTGCGAACGCGTAGTCGTAAATTCTCGTCACCGTGGAGGGAATATCCACCGAGGTCACCGTATTATCTATAACCGCATATAACGTGGTCTTATCCTTGTTGTAAAGGATACCGCCCTCCTCCGCATAGTCGGAATCGTCGTCGAGAGTCACTTTGACGCCCGTAAACAATCCGCTTGCAAGCACGATGTCGTCGTAGTTGAAGGACGCGGGAAGAACGACCGTTTTAAGGCTCGTGGTACCCGCAAAGATATTCGCGCCTATTTCGGTCAAACCGTCGGGCAAAGTTATCGAGGAGAGTTTGGTGTACGAGAACGCCTTGTCCCCTATCTTGCGAACGATGCAGTTTTCGCCGAACGAGATAGTTTTGAGCCCGCTGTTCGCGAACGCTTCGTCTCCGATGACGAAACTCTCTCCGCTCACGCCGTTAATCGTTACGGTTTGGAGTTTGGAACAGTCCTCGAAAGCGTTTGCTCCGATGACGGAGTTGTTGAGAGTTATACTCTTGAGTGCGGTACAACCCGCAAACATTTTTTCGCCTATATCCGTGAATTGTCCCGTCTCGACGTTTTTGAGAGAGGTACAATTCAAGAACACTTCTTTGCCCGCGACTTGCATTCCGGTGAGGTCGACGCTTTCAAGAGAGGTACAGCCCTCGAAGGAATTGCTGAACGCGGTGCCGATGGCTTTCATATTTTTGATTTCTTTCAGCGACGAACAATTCTTCAACGCATTCACGCCGAGGGTGATGACTTTGACGTTCGTCAAATCGATGAGTTCGAGAGAACTACAACCCGCAAACGCCGAATTGTATACGAGTTTCAAGTCCGCATCGGGAATTTTCTGTTCTTCTTTGCTGACGAGGTATACCGCTTTCAATGCGCTACAATTCAAAAACGCGTTCTTATATATATTGATTACCGTCTTCGGAATGATGACTTCCTCCATAGTGGAGTTGTCCTTGAAGGCGTCCTCGCTGATATACATAATCATTTCGTCGTCGGGAATTTCGACCAACTTATCCGTTCCTCTGTACTTGGAAAGCGCGTAGCCCGAAACCACGAACGGATCGAGAACGGTAACGTAGAGGGATGCGGCGAAACTCGACGTCGAGCCGTTTTCTTTGAGCACTATCGCTTCTATACTCGTACTACCCTTCTTGAGGAGGGTGAGTTTGCCGTTTTCGTCGACGGTCGCAACGCTCTCGTCGAGGGACTTCCATTTGATTTTGAGTTTTTCCTGCGGATAATACCACGGATCGGTATTTATCGTGAGGGTTACTTCCTGGTCGGGATAAAGAGAAACACTGTCCCCCGAGGACAATTTGTCTTCGTAGTTGATTATCGGACCGAAACTGATGGACGGCAGACTGAGTTTCTTCTCGTTTCCGCTGACGGTAACTTTGATTTTTTTCTGCACGCTGTTGCCCGAATCGTCTATACCGTTTCTGACGTTGATATACGTGGTGCCCTCCGAAAGACCTACGATTTCGCCGTTCTTGACGGACGCGACGTTATAGTTATCCGACGTCCAGATGAAGTTGGACGTGTTGGCGTCTCCGTCGTATATAAGGCTTACCTTGTGAGTTCCGTAAATATCGAGGTTGATTTCCTCTTCACCCGGGGCAAGTTCAAATGTATCGGGCGTAGCGTTGCCGTTTGCACTGCTAAGGCTGATATAGTAAACCGCATGGTTCAGCGCATAGTCGTCGAATTGCACGTAGAGTTTGTCGCCGTATTGCTCGTATATATCCGTAATCTCGATGGATACGGTGTTGGTGGTGTTCTTCTCGCAGTTGTAGAACGGCACGACGTATTCGGTGACTTGGTTGAGTTCCTGTGCCTCGCTGTCGTAGTAGCAAAGGAGTGCCGCCATAGTGTAATGGTTGTCGTACACGTCCATATCCAAATACACGCGTTGCGTAACTTTATTGCCGTCTTTTTCGTCTTGGTATCTCACTCTCACTTCTCTAAGGGACGGTGCTTCGTAGTCCGCGTAGAAAGTGAAGGAGAATGTATCGTCGGGTTCCGTTCTGTCCTTGTCGCCGTAGTCGCAGAAGAACTCGAAATCCATACGGTACTTGCCGTTTGATACGAGTCCGTATTCGAGAGGGTTCAATTCAAACTTCAAGAAGCCGGGAACCGCGCTACCACCGCCCGAATACGCCTTGTTGATACGGTACGCCGTATTTTCATAGATGACTTCGCCGGTTGCGTCGTTCACGAGGCAATAGTTGATTTTTCTCGCACCGCGCATAAGACCTATATAAAGTCCTCTGAACTCGTATGCGGTGAGATAGTTTTCGGGATCGTCTTCGCCGTAATAGTTGTCGTAACAAGAAACGGCGTTATGCTCCATGGTGGTGTAGACTCTGTCCGCGTCCTCGTCTTGGAGATACGCAAACGAACCCATAGGCATGGAGTAAGTGTCGTTGTAGTAAGTCGTGTAAGGTTGAGTCGCCCAGATGCTCGCTTTGTGCTTGTCTTCGTCCTCGATGGAGGTATCTTGCAATTCCTCGTCGATGAAGTAAGCGTCGTAGTCGAGCATGGAAATTTTCGCCCAGTCGCCGTAGAAGCCGAGGAAGGGCAAATTGAGGTCGCATTGTCCGGCGGTTTTGCTGACGAGGTTTATGAAGCCCTCGACGTACATACCGCTCTCGAAATTCGTCTCGATATAATTGCGTTCTGCGTCCGAAAGCGACAATCTAACCGTGATTTCCGCTTCTTGTCCGGCGGTTACGGTGAGTTCGTATCCGCTTTGTTCGACACCGTCCAACTTCCAAGTGGGAGCCACGTCGTCGAGAATATACGCCTGCTCCGCTACCGCAAGACCGTTGCTTGCGATTCTTTCGGTCATGAAGATGGGAGTAATCTCGAAAGTCATACTTCCGTTGCTGAAGTTTTTGATTTTGAAAGTAATATCGTAATAGCCTTTGTGGTCGGGATCGTCGAGAAGGTTGACGGTCGGACGATAATCGATGCTTGCGTCCGCCGTGAAGAGATATGCTCCCGTCGAAATCGCATTTGCAAGGCTACCTAAGCCCGCGCCCTGTTTTCTCGGAGAATAAGGAAGATCGTCTCTATCGTAAACGATAGTCGCGGTGCTCATTATGAGTTGATTTATGCGTTGAGTGAGTTCGTTAGTGCTGAGATCGGGTTGAGTTTGTTTGAGATAACTTCTGATGATGGAAACTACGCCCGCCATATTCGGAGACGCCATACTCGTACCGCTTTGTTCGCCGTAACCGCCGGGGACTGCGGAAGTGATTTCTCCGCCGTGTGCGGTGACTTCGGGTTTGAGTTTGAGGTCGGGAGTCGCGCCCCAAGAAGAAAATTCACTCATGAACGGACCCGCTTGATAAGTCTTGTTAATTACGATTTTGCCGACTTGGTTTATCGCCGCCGAAACGAGGGCTTGACCGGTTTCCATGGAGATACAGCAAGACGGAATGGGATCTTCCACTTCGCCGAGTGCCATTCTGACCGTGCCGGAGACGTTGTTGTATACGATGATACCTATTGCGCCAGCGGCTTTTGCGTTCTCAACCTTTTCTTTGAAGTTGATGCTACCGCGTTCGACGAGAGCGATTCTGCCCTTGATTTTGTCTTTGACCAAGAAACTCATGAAGTCGGTAGACCTACCCGTTCCGGGAATAACGACGTATTCGTATTCACCGCTCGTTGCGTCCCCCAACATTTCCTCGGCAAAGTCGTAGTATTTATTATATTGGTCGCTCGACTCCTCGTAGTAAACCGCCGTCGTGTCGTTTGCCCACATGAACGGAGATTGTTGACCGCTGATACTTGCAACCGAGAGTGCCGCCGCGAAAACGGAAGGAGAACCGACGGTGCCGGAGTCGGGGTTGGATGCGAGGTTGGTACCGAAAGTACCGCCGTACGCCGCGGAGTAATCGTTGCTTGCCGCGCAAACGAGGCTGATACCAGCGTCCTTGACCGCGTTGTAGACTTCGTTGAGCATTTCGCCTTCGTCGTCGCCGTCGTCGGTGGTGGAGAATCCGCAGGAAGTACCCAAACTCATATTGATGACGTCAACTCCGAGATAGATACAATCTTCGAGTGCCGCAAGAATGTCTTCGGTTTCCGCACCGCCCGCTTCGGGATCGTCGAGGTCGTCGGTGAAGACTTTGCAGATGACGAGTTGCGCCGCTGGAGCAACGCCTACGAAGGCTTCGTCCACGTGGTTGCCGTTTTTATCGGTGTAGCCGGTGGGATCGTAACCCGCGACTATACCCGCAACGTGAGTACCGTGGTTGGAAGACGACGGATATACGTCGGTGTCGTTGTCCGCATAGTCGTATACGAACGGGACTTTTTCGCTGATATAAACGTCGTTGACGGAGATTTGTTTGCCGTTGAGTGCAGACCTCTCCTCTGCTTTCATATTGTAAGTTGCGAGTGCGTTTGCAACGGTATTTTTGTTGAAATTCGTAGTGTCGAGCGCATAAGCGGAACTGTGCGTTTCGTCCCAGATGAATGCGTTGTGAGTGTAATCGAGCCCGGTGTCGATGATTGCGACGACCGAACCGCTACCGTTGTAGCCGTACTCTTCCATGACCGAGGAAGAATCGTACACGCCGGTTTTATACACGCTGGTTGCGTTCGTAACGGCGGTTTGGAGGGCTTGATCCATTTCTTCGGTGGAAGCGGACGCATAACTGCCCATATCTACGGTTTCGGGTTGGAGATAAGTTTCGGAAAGACAAACGCTCTTGACGCCCGCCATATCCTTTATCGCGGCAACGTAAGAAGTGTTGATGGTGATTGCGACTGCGTTGTCAACCGCGGTATAGCGATTTTTGAGGGTGTACTCTATTCCGAGTTTGTCGAGTTCCGCAAGGAAATCGTCTTGTTTCTCTCTGAGGGCTTGAGCCTTTCTCTTGCCGGGCTCGGAGGACGCATATTCGGACACGTCCGCGCCGTTCGCCTCTTCTACGAGGTTTTTGCCGTCGAGACTTACGATGACCGTATGCTCTTTGTAGGTCGTCGAAGTGTTGGACATAACGGACGTAGAAAGATTTTGCAGGGAAACGGACGACATATCGACCTTCCCCGTAACGTCGGTGAAAGAAATATTTGACGCATTCGCAACGGTTGCGGATTTCGACGCCAATGCGGAACTGTCGTGTACCGCCACTATGGACGACAGGCACAGCATGAATATGAGTGTGAAACATACGGCTTTCTTTATACCGGATTTCAAAGTTTACCTCCTTCGAAGACGCCCTTGCGTCTACGAACGTTTTCGCTTTCGTCTTAGTTTGTGCATAGGCTCGAAAAGTATATTTTCTCTCACGTGCGTGCACAATACGCGACTATATCATTTAGGTTAGCATTTTAGCATGAAAGATTATGCTTGTCAAATGCATATGCGCATATTGTCGTATATTTAATATTTTAATATTAAGAAAATGAGGTTTTACTGCATAAACGCATAATTATGCAATTTCGATTTCAAAATAATTTTCTTCCATCGAAAACCCCTCTATATAGTAGAAAAACCCGAGACGCATAAAATTTTATCCTTGCGTTCGGGTTTCCAAAATTCTTTCGTTTTTTGTCAGTTGCAGTTTTTTATCATCAACCGAATGATTTCCTCGTCGGTCTCGCGCATGCCGTTTCTCGCAATATCGCCGACGTTTTCTATCGTGCCCTCTACGGTGCCTTCGAGTATGCCGTCACCGCTTTGGAATTTTTTGCCGTTGCGACTCATTTCCATACCGACGAGCCCCGCCTCTACCGCGGACGCTATTTTCGCCGCGCAACTGGACTTCGCGCCGTCGCAAATGATGCCCGAATCTATCGCAAGCGCATTGGATATAGTTTGAGAGATCTCTTCGTAATCTCCCCCGTAGAGGTAGCAAATAGCGGCACCCGCTCCGCAACCCGCCGACACCGCGCCGCAGTAGGCGGACAATCTGCCTATACCGCTTTTGAGGTGTATGGTTATGAGGTCGGATAGAGCGACCGCGCGCAAAGTTTTGTCTCTGTCTACGCCGAGGTGCTCCGCATAGACCACTACGGGAAGGGATGCGACCATACCTTGATTACCGCTACCCGACACTATCACGACGGGGAGATTGCACCCGTTCATTCTTGCGTCCGAACCTGCCGCGGCAAACGCTTTCGCTCTCGTATGCACGTCGCTGCCGAATGATGAAAGCAACACTTTTCCGACGGACGCGCCGTAGTCGTTTTTGAGTCCCTCGTTGCCGATAGCGACGTTATATTCAATCTGTTTCCCGACGGTTTCTTCGAGGTCTTTCACGTCGACCGTCTCGACGAATTCGACGATATTTTTCACGGAAAGCGTAGTTCTATCCGCAAATTCCGCCTTTTCGCCGTGCACGGTCAAGTCCTCAAAACCGCTCTCTCCGTCGAAGAGAATTTCGCCGTTGCGCTCCACCCTCACGACGTTGGTGTGATAGTCCACGATTCTTGCGAACGCCACGTCGTTTTCTGAGAAAAGTCGGACGGCTATGTCGAAGATTTCTCCCGAATCCGCTTTCTCGATTTCAAACTCGCACTCGGACAAAAATTCTTTGATTTTCGCAATATCCGTTTCGGATATATCGGACAGCACTTCGAGTTTTTTGTCGGCTTTTCCCGCGACTACGCCCGCCGCCACAGCCGAGGCTACTCCTCTGAGTCCGCCGGTATTGGGCACTACCACGCTTTTGACGTTTTTCAAGATATTTCCGCTGACCGAAATTTGCGCCTTTTTCGGGACGCCGTTCAGAGCGTCTCTTGCAAGCGCCGCCGCATACGCGACCGCTATAGGCTCGGTGCATCCCATTGCCGGGAGCAACTCTTCTTCGAGAATTTTGAGATAATTCAGATAATCGTGTTTTTTCATTGATATATCCTCTTTGGTTTCTTGCAAGTCGCAAGAGGGCGGAAGTATTTTAGCATTTACGGCGGGCGTTTGTCAATAGATAGGACCTTCGTCAAATCAAAACACTTGACTATTTCATTGGTATAAGTTTATAATTTATCATAGCGCAATGCATAGGCGAGCGCGCACAATCCGTATTTTAGGAGAAGAAAATGACCGATAAACAACGGAAAATCTTTCGTTTAACGTATAGTATCGTTCTAAGCGTACTGACGATAGCGTCGGGCGTTCTTCTCATCGTGCAATCCGAGCGCATATACCATTCCGCCGCGGGCTATTCCCGCGAAATCGTAGGTGAATATCTCGGCACGATTTCCCCCGTGCTTTATATTTGGATTGCCCTCGTCGTCGGCGGTGCGATTTTGTGGCAAGTCTTTCCCCCGGAGCAGAAAAGACTCCGTGCAACGATTTACAATACCGACACCCTCGATAGACTGAAAAAACGTCTCCCTGCAGGCGTTTCGAGCGAAAAAATCGAAAAAGCGGAGATAATCAAAAAAGTCGTGTGGAGCGTCGCTATCGTCTTCACCGTGCTTGCGATAGTTATGGTCGGAGTCGTCGTGCTCGATAAGGACAACTACCGCCTCGGCGCAAGCGAATTCGATCCGACGAGAGATATGCTCGATATGCTCCCCCGCTTTTTGCCGTGGGTAGCGGCTGCGTTCGTCGTTGCGATAGGTGCGACCGTCTACGTTGAGTTCTCGGCAAAGCGCGAAGTCGAGGAGATAAAACGGCTCATCGTAGAGTCTAAAAACAATCCGACGGAAAACGCCGAAAAGAAAAACACGGTTTCCTTGAAAGAACAAATTATCGCGCGTATCCCCGACAAATTCAAAACGGAAAACTTCCGTCGTTACGCCCTACTCGGCACGAGAATATCCCTTGCCGTCTTGGCTGTCGCGTTGTTTATCGTAGGCATATTCAACGGCGGGCTCAACGCCGTACTCGAAAAGGCTACCGCCATTTGCAGAGAATGTATAGGACTGGGTTAAGATATGAAATCCGCAGAGATAAAAGAAAAATTCAATAATAATCCGGTTTGGCAGTGGCTGAAAAATCACGCACCGAGCAAGCGTAGAATTATACAAGTTTATGCAATGCTTTTGTATAATTGCAACTTCAAAGGTTTCAAGACCGGAAAAATCTTCACCGGCAACACGAAGGCTATGTGCGTGCCCGGGCTCAACTGCTACTCCTGCCCCGGTGCGGTAGGCGCATGTCCGCTCGGTTCTCTCCAAAACGCCCTCGCAAATTCGGGGACTCGTTTGCCGGCATACATATTTGGCATACTCATTATGTTCGGACTTTTGCTCGGACGCACGATTTGCGGGTTTCTCTGCCCTATGGGGCTCATTCAGGAGTGGCTCCACAAAATCAAAACTCCCAAAATCGAAAAAAGCAAGGTCACGAGAGTGCTGTCCTATTTCAAGTATTTCTTGCTTGCCGTATTCGTCTTTATCATTCCTATAATGTACCAAACGGGCGTGCCCGCGTTCTGCAAATATATATGCCCCAACGGCACCTTGCTCGGCGGGATTATGCTCCTCATAAATCCCGATAACGCAGACCAATTCGCGGACCTCGGCGCACTGTTCAGTTGGAAGTTCCTCGTTCTCGTCCTCATCATCGTCGGGAGCGTGTTCATCTACCGTTTCTTCTGCCGTTTCCTCTGTCCCCTCGGCGCAATATACGGTTTCTTCTCGAAAGTCGCTCTCCTCGGCGTCAAGTTGGACGAAAACAAGTGCACGCACTGCGGTCTTTGCGTCTCCGCTTGCAAAATGGATATTAAGCACGTAGGCGACCACGAATGTATTCACTGCGGTGCTTGCGTCGACGTCTGTCCCGCAAAAGCAATCAGTTGGAGAGGCTCTAAACTCGTACTCAGAGAAAACGATATAGACTCCCCCGTTCCCACCGAGAAAGTGGACCTCGTTGCCATGGCGAACAAGGGGACGAAACCCGTCGAAAACGCGGATACGGCAAATAAGGAGCAAAACGTATGAGCAACGCAAAACGCAAAAGAATCATAGAAATCGGCGTTGCCTCGTTGCTTGTGGTAGTCCTCGTCGTTGCCGTGGTCTATTTCAACGTTATTTATCACGAAAACGAGGTTGAAGGGTACGAAATAGGCGATAAATGTCCCGATTTTGAACTTTTGGCATATAAAACGGCTGGAAATCAACTCGACTCGTTCTCCTCGGAAAGCGTCCGCGGTCAAGTCCTCGTCATCAACTTCTGGTACGTCAACTGCGGCGGTTGCAAAAAGGAACTCCCCTACTTCGACGCGGTTCAAAAGAAATACGGCGACGACGTCAAAATCATCGTCGTTCACGACTACCTTCAAGACGAAGACATAGACAAACAAAAATACCTCGACGAAAACGGTTACGGCGATTTCTCTCTCACTTTCGTGTTGGATACAGAAGAACTTTATCTCTACAAAAAATTGGGCGGGGACGGCAACTTCCCTATGACCGTCGTGCTCGACAAAGACGGCGTAATCCGTATGACTACCAAAGGTTCCATGACCGAGGAAAAACTCTCGGCGGAAGTCGAAAAGTGGCTGTAATCCCTTCCCTCTTCGACTGCGTTATTCTCTTATTGCAAAAGATAACCTTAAATCAATTCTCAAACCGATAAAAAAACGCGCCACCGTTCGGTAGCGCGTTTTATTTATCCGTTGCGTTTTTACTTGGACACCGTTAAAGTATAATCTTTAACGTCAACGCTTGTTTGATATGCGGTATTGTCAAATTCATAATTCAAAATGTGAATGTCGTAAACGTCTGCGGGAACGTTGTTCGCTTCTTCGTCGGCGTAGAATTTGACGATGCCGTTCGCGTCGGTCTTTTTAGGAGTTTTGCAAAACTCATCGCCCTTGCAAAGTTGCACTCTTGCGCCTTCAACGGGGTTTCCGTCTTCATCGATAACGGTGAATTTGTAGGTGTATTCTTCTTCGAGCGTGGTGCCGGGATTATCGTCTGTGGCGGGAGTATCGTCGTTGCAAGCGACGAAAACGCCCAAGCAAGCGACCAACGCTATCACAACCATCATAGTGGTCAAAATCTTAAAATATTTGTTCATAAGAACCTCCGTTATTCTTTTTCGCCAATCATAATAACACACGATTGAGATAAAATCAACAAGTTTTATGCGAGAAAGGATTTTATACGACTTTTATGCAATTTTTATGCAACTTATCGGGAACTATATATAACAAAAAACGACGGTACGCTTCTCGAAATTCCCACGCTTCGCTCGGAATGACGGGGTGATTTGTCAAACCAATAATACCGGAGATTCGTATGAACCGTTTTATTTTGTTTAAGAGTTGCACTTGAAAGTATAATTCACCGACGGCATAAAAAAGGCTAACTTGCGTTAGCCTTTTTTTTTGTTGTGTTTGAAATTACTCTGCGTCTTCCGCGGGATACTCGCCGAGATGCTCGTAGTAGAATGCAATTCCGAGCCAGGATTCGTCGGAGTCGTGATCCGTTCTGTCAAGTGCTCTCTTGATTATATCCACGAGTTTCGCGTCGGCTTTGACCATACCATAGGTATCCGATTCGGGATCTTGATTGAGAGATTCTTCCGCAAGAGCGATGATATAATCAGAGCAGTCTTCTCCACCCTCGCTCGTGAAATCGAAGAAGTTCACTTCGGAGTCTTCGATTTTCACGGTACCTCTTGCAAGTTGTTCGATGGTTGCATTGAGGAGGACGTTGCCTTGTGCGATGGCAATCCAAATATAGGAGTTGTCGCCGGTGTCGAGTTCGCCGTTAATCTTTTGATGATAATAACCGTCCTCGCCGATACCGACTTCGAGGTCGGAATCGTACTTGTTGACGACGTAGATATAGTCGCCGTTTTCGAGCACCGCGTCTCCGTTCTCGTCGACAACGTAGGTATAAGTGCCGTCGGTCACGGACGTGAAGTGGTCGTAACTTGCGCCCACGTATTGAATGTAGAAGTCGTATTCGCCCCAAGAACTGGGAAGGTCGAACGCAACGTTGATATAGTAAGTTTCGCCCGCTTCGAAGGTCACGTAAACTTCAAAGTCCTCGGATGCATCGTCGCTCTTGATTTGGTTGGCGTTGCTGTCTGTGATATAGACGAAACCGCCTTGTTGGAGGGATTTGTCAATCACGGAATAGACCTTGTATGCGCCGGACTCGGTCGGGACGTATTTGTAACTTATACCTCTCGGCACGAGAGTCTTATCGATTACGACGCGGTTGGGTTGATTGTTGCCTTCCGCCTCGATGGCTTCTTTATAACTTATACCCTTCATGATATTGCCCAAAGGTTCGCCCGCGCAATTATCGACATAGGAGCAGAATTCGAGCCATGTATTCGCATCGTAGTAGTTGCTGAGGTTCTCACCGTCAACCTTTGCTTCGTAGAATTTCTTCGCGATGATGTCGAGGCTTCGTCTGAGTTGTCCGTCTACGTAGCAGTAGTTGGACAAATCGGAGTTGCCTGCGAACCAAGTGTAGCCTTTATGATACTCGACGTAACTGTCTTCGGGACCGTTTTTGAGACCGTCGGAGATAAATCCGAGTTGCGCTTGGAGACCGGCAAGTTCAAAGTAACCGGACGCAACCATCTCGGTGATGGACAAATTGTTGTAGTGAGTACTGCCTCCGAGATTTGCAAGGAGGTACGGGCCGTCGGCGGAACCGACGTGATAATATCCGTCTTCCGTATTGAGCACGACATCGACGTACTTGGTATATCTGCCGGTTTCTTCGCTATAATCCCAAGATGCCTCTCTGAGAATATTCACGTCGCCCTTCAAATCTGCTTGATTTACCTTGCGAACGTTCTTGATTGCGACAAATTCGTCGCCGTCGAGATATACGCCGTCGCTTGCGTCCTTGACGTAGTGGAGGGTGAGGAGGTGGTCGCTTTGTGCGTCCTCATCGTCAACGGGCGAATAGAGATACATAGTCTGCCAACCGTCTGAAATTCTTTCGAGGTCGCACATCCAACTGCCGTCGATATAGACGCTCATAATATCCGCGTTGCCGATATCTTCGGTGTTCATCTTGTAGTCGAAGGTGAGGAACTCCCCTGCGTTCAACTTGAAGGTATAGTACACGATTGCTTGAGTGTTGTTGTGAGTGATATTGGCGGCGTAGAGAATATCGTCGTTGCCGTCCTTGCCGAGAATCCACGGCCAAATCTTGCCGTCGCCTACATCGGTATAGGTACCGCCGACGGAGGGGCTAATCTTATTGACGATTTCGTCGGAATCGGGCAATTCGACGTCGGGAGCATCTCCTTCTTCGACAGGGATTTCGTCGTTAGAGGGATCGTACTCGACTTGCACGTAGTCGGGATCGGTATAGCGTGCGAACTCTTGTTTGAAGAGAGCCTCGGTACCGCCACCCATAATGTAGTTGCTTATTTTGCCGTAGCGGTCGACGAAGATAGTGAGAGGAACACCCGTCGAATACGCCGCGAAACGGCCGTAAAGGCTGTTTTGGTCGGTCGACATATCGAAGGTCAATGCGGGAGTGTATTCGGACTTGAACGTGATGACTTCTTGATTGGTATCGTCGATGGAGATTGCGATGATAGCCATATTGTCCTGATAACGCTCGTAGGCTTTTTGGATATATTCGAACTCGGTTTTGCACGGACTGCACCAAGTCGCCCAGAAGTTAATCATGACGAAATCTTTTTCTTCGAGGACTTCGGAGAGAGTGAAGGTGGTACCGTCCGAAGTGGTCACGGAGAAATCGTACATAATATCGTCCATCGCGTAGCGTTTATTGGTCGGGATTTCCTCTTTGATGACGGAAGAGACGGTAGTAACCGTGATTGTTCCTGCTGTCGTGGAAGTCTTTTGTCCCTCGTTTTTGACGGAATAACCGACGGGAAGACCGCTGAGTTCGATGGTATATTCGCCGAGGGAGCCGACTTTTACGCCCGCATAACCGTTTTCGCCGGTGACCTTAGACGCAATGATGGAATCGCCGTCTTTGAGGGACACGGTGATACCTTTCATAGGCATACCGCCCTCGGTCGAGACGGTTATATCGTATTTATTTTCGCTACCCTCGAGTTCGATGATAACTCTTTGAGTGGTTTCGTCGTCGGCGATGAGAGCGTCGTCCTCATAGATATAGCCTTCGGGGAGCCCTTTCAATCTGACGAAATATTCAAGACCTTTGCTGGTATTGAGCGTAGCGACGCCGTTGGAATCCGTAGTCGCACCGCAGTACGGCAACTCGTCGTCGTCAACGAGGAAGAGTTGGACCTCGACGCCGAATACGGGAGTGAGATCGGGATAAAGCACGGTAACCTTGTAATCGATTTTTGCGATACCGTCGTCGGGAGCAACGATAGTGGTTGTGCCCGGAGTATAATTGTCGTCGTCACTTCCGCCGTCCTTATTGCAAGCGACGAAGGTCGCGGTAAGGCACGCGATAACGACGAGAATGAGCAATATTGTCAACTTGTTTTTTCTCATAGGAGAACTCCTTGGTTAAATCCTGATTGAAGAATTCAATTATATATTATAATTGTGCATTAAAATTCATAATAATGCAAGCGATTTTAGTAATTATTCGGAATATTAAGCGATTATGCACGGACTGCACTTTTTCGGAGACGGAACTCGAGGCGCGACAGAGACTATGAATTATATTTTGCTATCGCAAAGTGATATTCCGACAAAGTCGGAGTGATATTGCCCTCGGCAATTATATTTGCCTACGACAAGTTTAGCGGTGCCCTTCCGGGAGATTCCCACGCTACGCTCGGAATGACAGTATGAGCGGGCGATGCAAGCACTCACTCGTACAGAGCGTGCTTATACACGGACTGCACTAGCAACTAATCGTTATCGCTCTTGAATCCCTTGCCCATGACGGACGAGACTTTGGCGATATTGATGAAAGCGTCGGGGTCTATGGATTTCAAAAACTTTTTGAAGTCGGCGGTATGGCGTTTGTGGACGATACAGACGATGACGGATCTATCCTCGAGGGTATAACCGCCCTTTGCGCCGATGAGGGTTGCGCCCTTGTCCATACGGTTGATGATGGCGTCTCTAAGTTCCTCCCCTTTCGAGGTGACGATTTCAAAGCGGACGGCGCCGGTGATACCGCTGAGGATGGAGTCGGAGACCTTAGACGCGACAAATTCGAGGATAATCGAGTAGACGATAGCCTCGAGTTTGTGATAGACGAAAATCGATGATACGATGACTATGGAATTGATGGTGAAGATAATCCACGGCACGCTGACGGGGAGTTTCTTTTTTTGGAGAATAACGCTGATTATATCCGTACCGCCGGTACACCCTCCGAAACGAAGGCATATGGCGAGACCGGTGCCCATAATCAAGCCTGCGACGAGAGCGGACAATAGTTGTTGAGCGTCCCCGGTGAAGAGCGGTTTTTGGATTTCGATGAGTTCGACGAGAGCGGAAAAGAGGGTTTGCCCGCCGATAAAGAGGAAAGTATAGGTCGTGAACTTCCAACCGAGAAAGATGACGGCAAGCACGAGGAGCGGGACGTTGATGGCAAACATTATGTAACTTGCGGTGACGCCGGTGACGTGCTCGACCATAAGCGCGATGCCCCAGATACCGCCCGTGACGAAGCCGTTGTCCGCGACGAAGAGTTCGACGCCGGTGACGTACAGTAGCGCGCTGAGAAGGACGAGAGAGGCTTTCGGGAGTTCTTTGACGAGAGCCTTGCCGTTTGCGCGCAAATTTTCTTTGGAGAAGTTGTCGCGGAAGGATTTTTTCTTATTTGCCGTCTGTTCGGTGCTATTATCGTCGATATTTTCGCCGTTTTCGGGGTTCGGGTAATCGTTTTCGCTCATATAGTAAGATATTCCTCACGTACTTGATAAGATGATTATACACTTTTTTCGAGCGGTACGCAATAGTCCGCGCGCACAAAGGGACAAAAAATGAAGAACGATTTTCACGCCGAAAAACGGGGAAACTTCCCCTTTTTTCGGAATGAGCGGATTTTAGGGAGTTGGACAACAAGGGTGACAACGGCGGACGGCATGATAAATTCGGCAAACCGATAATATTGCCGAGTTCGGATGCAAAAATTATAACTGCGCCGTTTTCGGAACGAGGGTTTGTAGTGGTCTTGTCGGCGCCGTTTTCACGGAAAAGTTTTTGCACTGAAAACCGAAAAAGTTGTCGAAATTCGGGGGTTTTTATGGTTTGAACCGAAAAACTTTGTGAAAACTGGAAGTTTTTACGGAAAATCGGTAAAAACTATTGCAAAATCGGAAGTTTTTCGGTATACTACAAGGGTATAAGGAGGCACTTGATATGATAAATAGACCTGATTATATCAATCAATTGTTGAAATTCAAAGACGTAGACGTCATTAAAATACTTGCCGGCGTGCGACGCAGCGGGAAATCCACCGTGCTCAACATGTACAAAGACGTGCTGAAAGGAGAGTACAGCGTGGCGGATGATTGCATATTCCAAAAGACGTATACAAGTCTTGACCTACCCGACAAATACACTGCCGAGGATATGTACAAAGACGTTAAGACGGCGATTTCGGGGAAAGGTCATTGCTACCTACTTCTCGACGAAGTGCAAGAGATAGACGGCTGGGAGAAGGTCGTCAACAGTTTGTTTGAGAGCGAGGACGTAGACATATACGTCACGGGCTCCAACTCGAAATTGTTATCGAGCGAAATCTCGACATACCTTTCGGGGCGGTTCATACAAATCGACGTATACACGTTATCTCTTGCGGAGTTCAGAGAGTTTGGGGACAATCGCGCGCTCGGGATGGACGAACTGTTTCGCAAGTATTTGATATACGGCGGATTTCCGCTTGTGGCGACGCTTGACGGCGAGCCGGACGACGCGTATCAAATCGTAGACGGAATATACGCGACGGTCATAAACAACGATATAGCAAGACGGCATAGGATACAAAACAGAGACCTCTTCGACAGAGTCGTGCGGTTCATCATGGAGAATATGGGCAAGACGTTCTCCGCGAATTCTATAGTAAAGTTTCTGAAAGGCGAGTTTCGGAGCATAAGCGTTGAGACGATATACAACTATCTGAAATGGCTTGAAGAGGCGTTTGTCATATATCGATGCAACCGCTACGATTTGCAAGGCAAATCCGTGCTGAAAACGCAAGAGAAGTTTTATCTTGCGGACGTGGCTCTCAAATATTCCCAATTCGGCTACAACTCGAAAGGCATAGCGGCGGCACTTGAAAATATCGTATATCTCGAACTCCGTCGCAGAGGGTATAAGGTGTACGTCGGCAAGAATGCGGACAAGGAAATAGATTTCGTCGCAATACGTCGAAGTGAGAAAATCTACGTTCAAGTGTGCAGAGACCTACCCTCCGAATCGAACAGAGAAATCGCGAACCTCTCTGAAATCAAAGACCACTACCCCAAATACGTCGTCTCTATGGATAGGCTGGCGAAAGGAAACGAGGACGGCATCCAACTTGTCCATATCTCCGATTTTCTCTTGCGGGGAAATTGGTGAGAGGCAAATATAACTTCCCAAAGGGAAATATCACTGCGCAAGCACTATCACTTTGCGGGCTGTCAAATTACTAAATAGAAAAACGGACTTTAAGGGCGAGAAATAACCAATAAAGTCCGTTTTTGTTGGTTTAAGTATAACAAAGTCGTGCTAAACAGTCAAGGCTATAAAGTATTTTTAGAGAAATAGCAGAATCAATTTACGGCGTAGAATGTTGCAGGACCGTTGCCGTACTTTGTTATGAAGCCTTCCGCACAAAGTTCTCTTATTGCTTTTTCAACAGCAGAACGACTCAAACTCGGACAAAGTTCCATAATATCGCTTTTGCTAATCTTTCCCAATTTCTTTCCGAATGCTTCACGAACCATTTCTTTTGCCGTCTTTTTTTTAGAAACGATTTCCAATCTATCCTCGAAATCTCTATATGCAGAAAGTATAGTGCCGAGAATATACTTCACAAAAGCCGTATCGTCATTCGTGCCGTTGTGCCAATTTTCCGATGCGGATTGCAAAGCATCGTAATATTCGTTTTTGTTATCGTGTATCTTCTTTTCAAGCGAAATATATTTGCCGACAACATATCCGCTTTTGTATAAGAGTAGCGTTGTTAATATTCTGCTCATGCGACCGTTACCGTCGTTAAAAGGATGGATGCACAAAAAATCGTGAATAAACGTCGGAATAACTACCAACGGATCGACTTCGCCCGATGAAATTATTTTATTGTACTCCTTGCAAAGTCTATCTACGGCATCCGGTGTTTCAAACGGTTCAAGCGGTTTGAAACGAACGACAACCGAACCGTCTGCTCTTATTTCATCTATTTCGTTTGCCGTAGTCTTAAAAACGCCGCCGAAAGAAGAAGGCAAATAAGAAGATAACTTTTTATGAAGTTGCAAAATAACGTTTGCGGATATAGGCATATATTCAAAACTTTCGTGAACCATATCCAAAACCGCTCTGTATCCGAGGATTTCTTGCTCGTCACGATTACGCGGAGAAGACTTTTGAGCCATCAACTGCTTGAAACGTTGATTTGTGGTAATAATGCCCTCGATAGCATTTGATGATTCTGTACTTTGAATTTTTGCAAGTTCAACAAGTCTATCCAACTCCATCGGCTTTTGCTGTAGATAAAGTTGTTGCCTTCCTTTATACTCGTGGATTAGACCGATATACCCCAATATGTCTTTGTCCCATTGTTTGTTTTTAAGGTTATTGTAGTTGAACTCACGCATAATCGCTCACTCCTTCTTAAAATCTCTTATATTATAGTCAAAAATAAGAGATTTGTCAACACTCAAAAAGATTTATCTCTTATTTTTGTGTAGATAATAAGAGATTTTTGTATAAGGTGCGCTTCCGCGGATTTCGTCACAAGGCACTTTACGTTATGCTGACGGCTTCGTTGCATAAGCAACTGTGTCATTCCGAGCGAAGCGTGGGAATCTCCGGGAACGGCACCGCATCGACTTAAACTGCCGTTTCGCATCCGCAAAATTTTCGTTTTGGTGGTTATGAGGGCGGGACACCCGCACCCGATTGTCATTGCGAGGAACAAAAAATCACGGAGACCAAACGGTCTCCGTGACACGCTTTCAGCGTTTTAGTTTTGTTTTTGTGATGGATTATTCAGCGCTTTCAGTAACTTTGGTCAAAGTGATCTCGTTCTCATTATTGTCAATATCAATATATGTATACTCCAAAGTGCCGTCTCCATTATCAGTCAACATATAGTATTCATAAGCGTCATAAATAGTATAAACGCCGTCTTCTTGGGAAATAGTAAAATCTTTATAGCTCAATTCTGCATTAATGTTATTGGTCTCATCAACGATTGTTGTAGAAGTAATCACCACCGTTATATTTTCGTACTTCCAAGTGCCAATAAACGCATCGGGGATTGATGTTATACCTTCAGGTGCTTCCGTGAGGAGTTTCACTGCATTGTCGGTATCAACTCCATTACGACTAGTTTCCGCAAGATACCAATCGGTGCCGTCGGTGTAAATAGCATAAGACTTAGACATTGTGCTGAAACGATAATACGTCACGGAACCATCAGTATTTTTGCTAGTAAAATAGTTCGAAATGTAATCACTGCCATTGAAGGTAAGGGTGTTTGCAGAAACAACGATGACGTCACCGTCGCTGGTGTACCAAGTTTTTTGTGCGTCTGCGGGGAATGCAAATTCGGTGGTTTCATCTCCACCTTCGCTCGGAGTTTCATCGCCACCACCGGGGGTTTCGGAACCTTGGTCATCTCCACTATCGGTACTAAGAGTTATCGTCACAACGTAGCTATCATCAGTTTCATCATCACTTGCACATTTTATGGTTATGCTATCCCCTTCCGCAAGTTCTATGCTTTGGCTTGTAGCGTCTCCGTAAATCCAGTCAATAAGGTTATTAATTTCATATATAAAGCAGTTGTCGTCGGTACAAGAAACGATATAAACACCTTCTTCGGTTGCCGTAAACTTATACAACACGCCTGTTGCATTTGCGTTCACGGTATTTTCACCAAGTGCGAGTGCTATGGGATCGGAAGTACTGGGAGTATCATCTCCGTCACCTTCATCGCCACCGCTTGCAGTGCCTTTGCTCAAAGTGTAAGTGTTGCTGCCTTTAACAACGGTTATCGTAGCATCATCATTGTAAGTAATAACCGTATTTGCTGCGGAAATTGTAAGTTGGTTATCGCTGACGACGATTTTGTTCATAGGCCACGTAACCCAATTGCTATCCATAACGGAAGAACTCGTAATAGTATAACTTACAGTATTATTGTCTCCATCCACACCGGTCCAAGTGCCGATAAACACTGCGGGTATTTCTTCGAGTTTTTCTACGGTCACTTCATAAGATGCTTCTTCGTCTGCAACAAGGTTCCATTGCTCATCCACGGTATTATTTCCAAAAACGATAGTTATAGTTTGTCCTTCGTTAAGAGTAACCGATAATGTAGATGTAGAATAAATCCATTCTTCGTCATAAACAACTACAAACTTGCTATCGTCAGAACTTATTGTATACGTACCGGCAGTCGGAGCAGTAAATGTATACTCGGTTGCAGGCATACAATACCAGCCTTCACCTTCATTTGAAGCCGTGACAACGTTGCCCGAACCAACAGTCAAAGTGTTTGCGGCAGGAGTCGGATCTTCGTCGCCACCCTCAGAGGGCATTGTATCGAGAAGTTCTTCCGCACCTCTCAAAACGCCAACTGCATAGGTGCCGAAATACCAAGCATCGCCATCTTTGTAAATACCATAATTATAAGCATTGTCGCTGAAGTTATAGTAGGTTACGCCGTCTTTTTCAACGATAGCATAAGAATTGCATTCTACCTCGTCATAAGTAAGAGTGTTTTCCGAGATAACGATTTCATAGCCTTCGCTGGTGTACCAAGTGCCTTGAAGTTCTGCAGGGAATGCAAAAGCGGGAGTTTCAGAACCTTGGTCGTCTCCGCCTTCGTCGGGATTCACGGGAGTTTGACCGTCGTCGCTTCCGTCGTCACCGCTGTCGGTATCTCCGCCGGGAGTCACGGTCGTGCCGGGGTCTTTGTCCGGATCGGGATCTGTGTTGTTGTTACACGCCACGAACACGGAGAAGAACAAAGCAAGCGTCAAAACCATAACTACTGCGAACGTAAGTTTTTTGGTGAACTTTTTCATTTTCATATTCTCCTTTTTTGTATAATCTTAAATTTCCGCAAATTAATGCGTTATTTTGTATAATAATACACCCTACTTCCCCATTTGTAAAGTTTTTAATCAAATTTTAATGAAATTTTAATACATTTTTTTGATTTTGTTCCGTTAACCGCCCCAAAATCGTCCTTTGAACCCCACGTTTTTCCGATTCCCGTGCCTCTCTCTCTCCCCCGCGCCCCCTCTTCCTCTCCTTTTTCTTCCGTTATTTCATTCACGATTTTTATGCATATTTGCATATTTATTAGTTCATTATGCGTAGTTGACGTCAGCGATATTGCCTACGGCAGTGATATTTCTCTTCGAGAAGTGATATTGCTTGCGCAGTTATATTCCGACTTTGTCGGAGTTATATTGCCCTATGGGCAGTTGCGGTACCTTTCCAGGAGATTTCGTCACAAGGCACTTTACGCTATGCCCTCTGATGAGGGCGTTTATGCGACGAGCCTTGCTCCTCTTTCCCCTTCCGTGAAAATTGCGCCTACTCTCAACAAAATGCAAACACACACTGTCGCCTACTTATTTTCACGGTGGGGATACCCCTAATGTTACGCTCGGAATGACACAATGGGTGCGGGTGTCCCGCCCTTATAACCGCAGTCGGTTTTTCTCTTCACTTTGTCATTCAGAGGAGTGCATTAGCACGACGTAGGAATCTCGCGGAAGCGAAACGACAGTTTAAGTCGTTGCGGTACCTTTCCAGGAGATTCCCACGCTTCGCTCGGAATGACAATATGGGTGCGGGTGTCCCGCCCTTAAAAGGGGACGCGGTCACGAAGTGACCCTTGGGGGCAACTCATGCATGGTTTTGATGCTTGCCGTCAAAACTTGCCCCGTCCCCAAGTAGAAAAACGATGCGAGGTTTCCGCATCGTTTTTTTGCAAGCAATCTAAAACTTCTCGTTGTTGCAGATGAACTCAGTCAAATTCATATGCTTGACTCCGCTACGCTTTTGCAACAAATAGTCCGTTGTTATCAAATACTTCGGATAATTGTCTCTGATGGATTCAAGCGGACGATATTCGCGTTCCTCGGTTTCATTGCTTTGCGCTATCGTATACGCAACTTGAATATAGGCATATTGCATATCCGCCCCGCGAACGATAAAGTCACACTCGAATTTTCCAAATCTCCCGACACTGACGTAATAATCCAATGATTTCGCATATGTGTATACTATGTTCTCAAGCACAGGACCATAGTTGATTTTGTTGTCGGTGTTCTCGGCAAAGTAGAAACTCAAATCCGCAAGATAATACTTCTTCTCCCCCGACAGCGACCGCTTCGATTTCATATCGAATCGAGGACATTCGTACAAAATCTTTGCGTCTATCAATGACTTTACGTATCGTGCAACGGTGGCTTTGCTAATCACTACTCCATTCTTATGCAAAGCGTCGCATATGCTGTTGAGGCTCGTTGTTGCGCCAAAGTTGTTTATCACGTATCTCCTAATGACCTCAAACGTATCTTTGTTCTTGATTTTCAGGCGTTTGCGTATGTCCTTTTCAAAAATTTCGGAGACGACGCCTTGTACGTAACGCCTTTTGTCCGCCATATCATCAAACTGTATTGCGCGAGGAAACCCACCCTCGAGGATATAGTTCGTCAACTCAATCGCCGTATTGGGATTGATTTCTTTTCCATAAAAACGCTTCATTCCCTCATATTCTTCAAAACTCAACGGAAAAATTTCAAATTCAATGTATCGTCCCGTCAGTTTGGTGACCAATTCCCCACTCAAAAGATACGAGTTCGAGCCCGTAATGAATATCGACCAATCTCCGTCCGTTCTAAATCCGTTTACGACTTCTTCAAAACCGCTGACGTTCTGGACTTCGTCAATGAATAAATACTTCTTTTCTTGCGTCGCAGACTTCGACATAATCAATTCTTCCAGTTGAGACGCCGTTTTTACGTTCCTATATTCGCGTTTGTCAAGGTCGAGATATATAATATTCTCTTCAGACACTCCCGATGCCTTCAACTCATCGGCTATCATCTGCATCAGGCTCGATTTCCCGGAACGCCGAACTCCCGTTATAACCTTAATAATATCGTCCGCATGGTAGAAACCACGAATTTTCGTCAAATAATTTTCTCTAACATATAAACTCATACGAAAGTCTCCTTTGATAATAAAATAGCAAAACAACCTCGAAATGTCAAGTTATCGTTACCGATTTTGTCATTTTTGCAAAATCGGTAACGATAACTGCCATTTTAGGCGCCACTAAACTTGCCGTTAGGCAAATATAACTTCGGCAAAGCCGAAATATCACTGCCGTAGGCAATATCACTTTTTGCCAACGGCAAAAAATATCACTCTCAAAAAAAACGATGCGAGGTTTTCGCATCGTTTTGTGAGTTATTCATCTTCGGATTCGGCGACGTACATTATCGCACGCTCTTTTCCGCTTCCGAAGCCCGTAGGACTTGCAAGCACAAGTTTGTACGCTTCGTTCATTTCTATCGCCATACCGAGGCTCGCGCCGTCTACGTGGGTGGACACTATCGCTTTATATTCCTCGTTATAGGTCACTTTCAGCACTTCGTAGGAATCGTTCTTCCAAACGGTCGCCAATATCTCTCCGTCCTTTTCCTCGAACTCCACCCTTGCGGTGAACTTCTTCATCGTTGCGGTGTACTCCCCTGTCATGAGTTCGGTCACCGACGGCGCCGAATTGACGGTTATCGTGACCGTTGCAACAACCGTTTTCATAAGCACGGAGCGCATTTCGACAACGTATACGCCCGCCGTATCCGCCACAAAGCGCACGCTGTCGCTGTCCGCAATGGGCGCAACAGAAGCCGTCGCACCTTCGGGAGAACTCGTTATCTTGGCAATGTACGTTGCGTCGACGTAATCCTTTTTGTCATCGCTGACTCCCGCTCTCATCGTCAAGGATTGCCCTTCGTACACTTCCGCCGTCATCGTTTTTTTCGACGACTTCTTCCACGAGTAACCGACGTCCGAATATTCGTACACTTCGGGATAAAGCACGCTGGGCGAGGAATACTCTGCATAAAGCGTAATCGTCTTCTCGCATCCGCTCTCGGTCAAGAACAGCAAACGAATATAGCCCGCGACTTTTGACCTTATGAAATACGAACTGTCTGTCCACACCGGGTTGCTCGTCGTACCCGAGGACGTCAGCAAATACTTCCTACCGTCGTCCATAAGACGATAAACGCTCACCGGATCGTAGACGAAATCTCCCGTGGCGGAATCTACGTCTTTGAGACTCAACTGTATGCCGTAATTTCCGCCTCCAGTCGGGAAGGAAACCGTGTTTTCGTCCTTCTCGTCGGTGACGGGATAATATTCTTTGTCGTTTGTGTTGTAGTAATATACCGTGAAGTCCGAAACCTTGAACGCAGACTCGGTGTATTCGTGCTCGGGCTCGTCGGGATAGTCCGCAATAAGTTCCTGCTTATACTCGACGACTTCGTTGTAGGTGGGATTCCCCGTCGCATTAGCCGTCGTTTCGTTCGTGTTGGGATTGAAAGACACCTCGAATTCGTCGTAGGAGTCCGTCGTCATTATGATGTATTTGATTGCGCCGCTGTCCGTCAGCATAAACCTGCAATTTATCTTGGCATAATATTGAGGTACGCTGTAATAGCCGAAACTGAACCAGTAGACCGTTTCGCCGTTCGGATTGATGATTTTTCCGCTCGTATCTTCCACTTCGGAGGTGGATTTGCCTTCCTTGAAGTCGTAGTTGGTGTTCTTCTTGCCCCAAATATAGGCGTTGTAGAGCAAACCCTCCGCACCGTAGAAGTCTTTGTCTATGCGGGATACCCTATAATGGAAACCGTTGAGGTCATACGTCGTTACTGCATACTTGATGATCTCCGTCCCGCTCGAATAAGAATATCTCGACACGCCGTACACCTCTCCGTCGTCGGTCAGAGATACCCATATGTCTTGCATCTCTCCCGCATTGTAGGAGTGCATATAGTCAACGCCGTATTCGTAATTGAAGGACGCATAGTTGTGTTCTCCGGGACTGTTCCAGCCGATGTCGTAGACTCCGCTACCCTTTCTTATCAAGTCCTTGTTGGACGAGCCGAGCAATACCGCATCCTCGACGGATTCGGGATCGAATTCCTTCTTGGGAATCGCTACCGTGAAAGATACGTTGCCGTATTCGCTCGCAATGACCGCCGACAACTGACCTTCGCTGACAACGGTCGGCTCTTTGTAAATTTCGTATTCCTCGTAGCCCGCGCCGTTTTGAGTCAATTTGGGCAGAGTTATCGTCTGCTTATGCTCCGCGTTTTCACGGCATACTCTCGTAAGTTCGCCTTTGCCGTCGCGGTAGAAGGACGGAGCGACGGTGACTTCCCATTCTCCCCATACGTGATTGTCCTGAACGGTTGCGATAGGTCTCTCGACGACCTCTCCGCAATCCACGCACGAGCCTCTCTCGACGCCCTCCGTGGTGCACGTAGGCTCTTGCACCGTCTTCCATCTCAATATTTCGTGCTCTTCGTTACACGCCGTCAGCAACGTCGCCAAAAGGAGTACGAGAACTGCCACGCTTATTATCAATAATCTGTTTCTTTTCATTCTCCTCCTCCTTTATTTGAACACTAAGCATGCGAACAGCCATTGGTTTTTCTCGGACGACATAAATATTAAATTGCCGTCCATGTCGTATTCCGCTATGCCTTGGCCGTCTTTGAAAAGCATGCTCGAAGTGCTATACCGTTGCAGGAAAAGTTTCAATTCGGCTGTCACGGGATAGTAGCCGTCTTCTGCATAACTTGCATATTTCTCTATGAAAGATACATAGTTATAATATTTTACGTTGCCTTCGTCGTCCGTGCCTTTGATTGTTCTCGGCTTGTTCAGCGGGTGCATAAATCCGCCCGAACCGACGGGAGACGCAGATTCGTTTTCACTCGTGTCGATGACGAGATTATCCCTTGAAATCGTTGCGTAAAGCATCTTTCTCACGCCGTTTTCCATCACGTAATAGTAGTCGAGGTCGGCGTCGTAGAGGATATTGCTGTCATCGAGTAGTCCGCTATAACTGCCGTAATAGCCATAGTACGTGTAAGGCTTGTCCTTCTCCGATGCAGACTCGGACGGATCATATTTCGCGTAAGCGGCGTTTAGGTCGTTGAACGCTATGCTCGCAAGTGCGTCGAAATCGTGCGTCGATTCGACTTCTTCGGTCTCAACCGAACTGCTTCCGCCCGAAAACTCTCCGTCTCGTTCGAGGAGGAAGTCGACGTATATCGGGAACACGTTCTTATCGAGCGTGGTCGCATATATGTGGAAACAATATCGGTTGCCTATTTTCTCGCCTGCGATTTGCGCTTCCCAACGGAAGTTCTTCGTGTAAGTGTTCTCCTCACCGCCGCCTCTGACTTCTTCGTCGGGGTCATCGTAATTCACGTATCCGCCTGCATTCGCGGCGTGCTGGTCGAGCAACGGATTGAGTTTGTTCGCGGTGACGTCAATCATCGATTCGAGAGAATAGTTGCCCGCATACGTAGGTATGAAAGAGAACCACAAACCGTTTTCATAATTATCTTTGGTGAGGACCGCTCTGTACGCACCCGTGGTCGAAATCTTGAAACTGTCGATTCCTGTCAAACCCGTCGCGGTGGGATTGTTCACCTCGCACAACTTGAAGAGTTTGATTTCAACGTTCTTGTCCTTCGACTCGGAGTTCACGTAGTAAATATTGGGATTATAGGTGTAGCCCTCGGGAATTTTGGACAACGTGACCCTATAGTCGCCGTCGAGTCCCGTAACCGTTGCCACACCGTTTTTGTCGAAATTTGCCGAATAATAAGCGCCGTTTCCGCTCTCGACGTCCGTCCAAATCGCCTTCACGTCTACGAGATACGCCTTGGGCAGAGTTACGCTGAGAGTGACGGTATATGCGTCGTCGGGCGAACCGCTGCCGCTCGAACCTTGGTCTACGCCGGTATTCCCGGCATTACCGCTCCCCGTTACGTCGTCGGTGGCGGGATTATAATTGCACGCAACCATAAGTACGGTAAGGACGAAAATAATCACCGCAACCAAAATCTTTTTCAATTTTCCGTCTGCAATTCTCATATTACTTCCTTCCTTTGCCGAAGAGGCTTCGTATGTCTTCCCACTTAATCTTGCGCACGATGACGTCCGCGACGAACAGCACCACCGCGATGATGAGAAGAACAAGTGCAAGATTGACCACGTAACTCGAAATCATACTCTCGTCGTTTTCAATCTTGATGAGATCGTCCTCGTTCATTACCGTGCCCTCGGAGCCTATCATCTTGTGAAGTACCGCTTCGTCGTAAACGGCGAAACTGTCGTATTCGGGCAGATATGACACGTAGTAGGTATAGTTTGCGGAGTACGATTCTCTCCCCGGCGCGACGTAGTCGATGACGACTTCGTATTTGCCGAGGTTATAGGTCGCGAAACTATACTTGTAGCAAGACGTCACAAAGGTCATATCGGTTTCTACGGTCACTCTCTCAGCATTTTCGGTTTCGCCGGGAGAGGTCAACTTAATCCTGACGCTTGCGTCGCTCGACACTTTCGAGGGGGTCACGACAAGGTTGATATAGCCGTCCTCGTCGACGGTTTCGAGAGTGAACGGATAGTTTGCTTTTTCGGCGGGAATATTCGTCGAAAGAAGATTCTCGAGGAAAGGTTCTCTCAGTCGCGAATTATCCCATTCCTTAATATTCGACAGCGAAGTCGCAAGAGACGCTACCCTACCGCTACCGTAATTCCAATAGCCGTAAAGCGGAAGCGTCGTCTCGGTGTTGCCGTTGTCGTAAAGAAGGGAAAGCACCGTCGTCGTGCCGGATTTTGCTTTGTTGTATATAAATCCGGTGACGTAGTCGCTGGAGACGAATTCCACTCCCGTCAAAGCGGAGTCGGTGGAACGCGTAACCACTACGTTCGCGTTGTCGTTTATTACCACTTCGGTAAGGTCGTCGATGATGCCGTCGCCGAATACCGCGTCGTTAAGTCCCGCGAGCGTGTTCACGAAAGTGTATTTGCCCTCGCCCTTTGACGCAATCTCTTTAAGCAGGGCCTCTGCGTCCAATGCCGTTTGCGAGGTATCCGCTCCTCTGCCGACGTCGATAACGGACGTGGAAATACGCTTTTTCTTCATGTTTTCCAAGATTTCGATAATCTTAGTTTCTTCGCTCGTTCCGTCTCCTCCGACGTTTTCTACAGTCATACCGTCGCTTATCAGCATAACTTGTTTCTCGTTTTGAGGCATTTTTACAATTCTGTTGTACGCCTCTTTCAAGCCCATACTGATTACCGTACCGTGTTCGAGTCCGATATTGTCTATGGCGTTGAGTGCTTCTTGACGGGAGGAATTTTGTTGTCCCTCCTTCTTCTCGTCGGATATTTCTTTGGCGGAGAATACGATGCGGAAGTCTCCGTTGAAAGAAACGATGCACAAATTATCTCCTACGCTGAGTTTGGAAACGAGTTGCTTGCTTACCGCCTTTGCAATATCGAATTTTGAAGTGTCGAGCATACTCAGCGACGCGTCGACGACTATCGTATACAATTTGGAATCCTTGTCCGTATTGCCGTATCTGAAAGGCAACATACTTGCAAGCGCGTCGAGGTCTTCGTTGTCCTGCGTATAAACGTTGCCGTAGGTCACGAGACTCTTTCCGAATTTGGAAACGACGGTATTGAGATTGTCGAGCAATAGCGTGTAGTTGCTCACTTTTGTGAGATCGACGTCGCTTAATACGATTTCATCGTAACCGCACAACTCCTCTATCGTCAACGGTACGTCGTCCGTAGGCGCGAACGCCGTTACGGTTGCTTTGCCCGAATATCTCTCTTCGAGGTTGTACGTATCCTCTTCGCTTTCGGAAATCAAAAGTACATTCACGGAATCCGAAACCGTTTGAGAGAAGGTTGCGTTATTGTTGAATTGGTTTTCGTCTCCCTCTGCGTTGACGACGACTTCGTATTCAAACGAGCCTTTCACATCGGTTGCGAGGTCGAAAGATACCGTATTATTACCTTTTTCAAGATTGAGAACTTTATCCGCAATTTTCAAATTTCCTTTATACAAGGACACGGTAGCCTTCGTTTCAAAACTACTGCGAACGGTGACGATTGCCTCTTCGGATTTGCCGAAATAGGTGTTCCCTGTGGCTGAAACCGCCATCATCTGCACTTCTTTTGCATCCGCGGAAATATTATTGTCGATATAGACGGCGTCGACGAAAATATTTTCCGAGCGCAATTCGTCTACCGCTCTCTTGAGTGCGTTGGAATCCTTGACGTGCGTTTGCTTTCCGTCCGTCATAAGAACAATCCTCTTTATGACTCCGTCTTTGAACAAACCGCTTGCGTAGTCGAGCGCACCCTCTATGTCCGTTTCACCGGTATCGAGCAAATCGGTATCCGCCGCCTTTACGCTCTTGACGGACTTGCCGAGAGGAACGAGAAGTTGCTGGTCCTTTGCAAAGCAAACTATACCGAGTTTGGAGTTTTTGGGAAGATTTGCTTCGAGTTCTTCGATATAATTATCAATCGTGTCGAGGTTCTTTTCGGAGGAATAGGAAACGTCCGCGAGTACATATACGTCGGTTTCGGTAACCGTGGTTTCCACCGTCGTCCCCGCAAGCGCGAAAGCAAGGCACAGCCCCATGAGAACGTGCAAAACTCCCGACGCGATATTGTGCGCGTTGGCGTTGTCCTTTTTGACAGCCAAAAAGAACGGTACTGCGAGCAATACCGCGATGGGAATCGCGATTAACAACAGATAGGCGTTATCGAAGTTGATACTGCTCATAACAATACACCATCCAATCCGCGAGGAAAATCACGGCAAGAACTATAAACAAGGCGAGTAGATTGTCGTAAACGCCGTCACGACCTCCGCCGACTGCGGTTCCCGTTATCGAGAACGTTTCCGCTTGTGCTATCGTCGCACTCTCCGAGTACGGCATTTCGGAATACATATACAAAGTGCGTTCCGCGACGTTGTTTCCGCTACCAACGCGAATTTTTATCGTATACAAACCGACTTCTTCGAGGGTATACGTACATTCCGAAGACTCCGTGGAAAGGTATTCCTCTTCTCCCGACGGAGTTACGAGCATAAGGCTTTGCGTGTTTGAAAGCACGTTCAGCGTGACTATGTCCCCGCAAAAATAGTTCGAGTCGTCGATGACTTGCGGGAACGTGTATCTCAAAAGGTTGTCGAACAGTTTGATATAGTTATACGTGAGAGGTACGTCCGAGTCGTTGAGGCTGAACGCAAACACCACTTCTCTGTTGTTGTAGCCGTTGCTACCCGCAAACACTACGGGATTGCCTTCGCAAGTGAGCACGGTATAGAAATCCGCGCTTTGGCTGTATCTCGTATATTTGGTCAAATACATAACCTCGTCGGTATTCAAGCCTTCGAGGAGTTTTTTCGCCTCGGTTTTTGAAGACGTGCCGTAACCGAGTGTTTTCTCGGAATGGTCTCCCGAGTCCGTCTGATATGCAAATCCCGAGTTGGGAACGGTTTTTTCCGGAGCGAAGAACCACACCGCACCGCCCGACGGCATTTCTTCGGGTGCAAAGCCGTCGAATACGTACAAGCCGTAACTAATTCCCGTGGCGGCGGCCTTGTCGTAATCCTCGGGTGCCATAACCTCTATCTGTCTATGACCGAGTGCCGTCAACATGGATTTCAGGAAGAACGGCTTTTCGCTGACGATGAGGGTATCGAACGAAGTGTCGTGCTTGACGTTGTAAACGATGATTTCGTTGTCCGCGCTTATAGCGTCCTCTTTTTCGATGACGACTCTGACCGATTGATAATCGCCGACGGAATC
This sequence comes from uncultured Bacteroidaceae bacterium, assembly GCA_964563025.1. Lineage (GTDB taxonomy): Bacteria > Bacillota > Clostridia > Christensenellales > CAG-917 > RGIG4097. The sequence continues at coordinate 93,266 of CAZLVK010000003.1, forward strand.
GCATTCCACCGTGTAATCGGTGCCGTTTTTGAGGGTATCGTCCGCAAGCGCATCCGACGAAACGTTCACTTTGTCCGCCGTCTTTGCGACCGAAACCGTATTGCGTCCCGCGGGATTTTCGCTATCGTCCACGTAGACTAAGACCTTCACGTCGCCGTCCGCGCCGTATGCCGCGATCTTGCCCGTGACTATCAATTTGGAATCTTGAATTTTGCAATCCGCACTCAAAAGCGCATAATTGACTTCGCTCGTCGCGACGTTGACTATTTCCACGTTGTCGTGCACGTCGTAGTCGCAATCGGTCATGAAGTAGATTTTTGAAGAGGGGATTTCGTCGAAATACTCTTGTGCGCTCGAAAGTGCTGTTTCAAAGTCCGCCTGCGCTCCCGAAATCTCCGCATCGGCAAGTAGTTTGACCGCTTGTTCTTTGTCCTTGACGTCGCGATAAACGACGGAAGACGGCTCCCCTGCGCAAATAAGCGTATAGGTGCTACCGTTTTCGGAGTCGAGAATGATATTTTCGATATTCTTTTTCGCTCTGTCGAAACGGGATTCTCCGTTCGTGACGGCGGACATACTTCCGGACGCGTCGAGAACGAAACAATAGTCGTTCGCTTTGCCCGGCAAAGCAATCGTCGGGTGCGCTATCGCAACGGATATGCAAACGACCGCCAAAATTTGCAAAACGAGACTTATCCAATTTTGCAATTTGTTTATGGGGTTTTTACGCTTCAGGAATTTTTCGCTGAGCGTCCATATATAAGTAGACGTAACCGTCTGTTCGGTATATTTGTTTTTGATGATATAGATGATTATCAAGACGGGTACGCCGATGAGTCCCAACAATCCGAGAGGATATAACAAGTTCATTTCAGCACCCCCATGTCCGTAAGCGTTTCAAAGAATACCTTGCCCACGGAGTCCTCGTCGGACACGAGCAAATAGTCCGCTCCCCTTGCGTTGCAGAAGTCCTTAATTCTCGTCTGCACGTAATCGAGAGCCGCTTTGTACGCGTTGATAACGTCTCTATTGATATTTTTGCGATAATATTTGTTCAAATTTTCGGAGTCGAAGAGGTGCATTTTGCCTCTGACTTTCGGGTTGAGTTCTTCTGTAGACAAAACTTGCACGCAAAGGACGTCCCTCTTTTTCGAGATGATATAGTCAAGTCCCGCCTCGTAATCGTTGTCGGTGAGGAAGTCGGAAATGACGACGGACATACCGTTGCCGAAACCGACTTTCGTAGGCAAAATCGCTTCGCTGAAACTGCTGTCGCGGTCAAATTCTATATCGTTGAGTTTGCCTATCGAATTGAGATAGGACTCCTTCCCCGCCATATTGACCACGACTTCTTCCACGCTCGTACCGTGCACCGCGTATATGGAGACCTTGTCCATTGCGATAATCGAGAGATAGGCAAGAACGGCTGCAATTTTGAGGGCTTGTTCCGCCTTATGCGCCTTGCCGAAATCCATAGATCTGCTTGCGTCGATATAGATGACGGTGTGAAGTCTGCGTTCGTCGAGGTATTGCTTGGTGTAAAGTTTGTCAAAGCGCGCGAAAGCGTTCCAATCTATCTTGGTAACGTCGTCGCCGGGCATATATTCTCTGAAATCGGCAAATTCACAAGAGGAGCCGAAGGTCTTGCTCTTGTGATTTCCGCCGAACATGCCGGCAACGTTATTTTTTACGAGTATCTCGAGAAGTTCTACCTCTTTGAGGAACTCGTCCGTTATCGCTAATTTGCTCATAAAACGCTTCCGATAAAATTTTTATTTGCAGAGTTTTTTGTTTTCTTCCACGAGACGGTCGATGACGTCGTCCACGGTGAGTTTCTCGTTGATTGCTGTATAGTTGATTTTGACTCTGTGTCTGAGGACGGGGTGCGCGAGGGCATCTATATCCTCGTAGGACACGTTGTAATTTCCTCTCATCAAGGCTCTGACCTTTGCGCAAGTTATAAGTGCTTGTGCCGCTCTCGGAGACGCGCCGTATTTGAGATATTTCTTCGCAACAGCGGACGTGGAATCGAGTTCGGGGTGAGAGTTCGCGACGAGGCTGACCGCATAATGCAATACGTCGTCGATGACGGGCATTTGTTTTGCGATTTCTCTCATTTCGAGGACGGTTGCGCCGTCTACGACTGCGTCTGCGTTTTCGTCCATGGTTATTTGCGTCATGTTGACGATGTCTTTAAGTTCGTCGGTTGACGGGAAACTCATGATGAGTTTGAGCATAAAGCGGTCCATTTGCGCTTCGGGAAGCGGATAGGTGCCGTCTTGTTCGATGGGGTTCTCGGTTGCAAGCACGAAGAAAGGTTCACTGAGTTCGTAAGTCTTTTTCGCAACGGTGATTTTGTGCTCTTGCATAACCTCGAGCATTGCGGATTGCGTCTTAGGCGTTGCACGGTTGATTTCGTCCGCAAGCACCAGATTTGCAAATATAGGACCTCTTTGGAACACGGAATTGAGTTTGCCGTTTTCGTCCTTTTCGATGACGTTTGTACCCGTTACGTCCGAAGGCATAAGGTCGGGAGTGAACTGGATTCTCGAAAAAGGAAGTCCGAGCGTTTTGCCGAGAGAGCGAACGAGACGAGTCTTGCCTACTCCGGGAACGCCTTCGAGTAGCACGTTACCGCCCGCGATGATTGCAATGATAACGTTGTCGATAATATCGTCTTGACCGACGACGTCTTTGTGGAGTTCGTCTCTGATGCGGTTGATGACGCTACTGAATTCCTTTACTTTCACTTCGTTTTCCATGTTTATATCTCCATGCTTTTATTTTTATAATCGAGACGTTCAGTTCTCCCCTTCCGTATTGGAGGCACTGCCGTCGAGAATATCGATATAGTTTTGTATATACACTTTCATTTCCTCGCTCAAACCCGATTCTTTATCGTTGAGGAGTTCGTTGAGTCTGGCTACGTAATCCGACCATACTTCGCCGTAAGCCACGTGTTCCTTGCTTTCGGGATCGTAGACCGCATCGTCACCGCCGTAGATGACGTTGCCGTCGCCGGTACCGCCGCCGTGCATACCGTTGTCGTCGTCGGAGTTGTTACCGCTACTCGAAATACCCGGCAAATCGAGAGTGGATTGAGTGAGAGTCACGCCGAAAATTTCTTCGAGGGAATTGAAAATCATATCGTTCATCATACGATTGTAGACTTGTTTGACCAAAACCTTGGACGCAGAAGTCACGAAATCGGTGCATGCATTAGACACGATACTCTTCAAGTCGTCTCTGAACATATATTCGTCCAACACGATGCCGAAAGACGTCGAAAAATCGGAAAGCGCGGAATACAATTCGTCCCCGCCGAGTTGTTCCTGAACTTCATCCGTTCCCAAGCAATCGTTCAAAGGTTCTACGAAACCTTCTACCGCATCTTTTATTTCGACCATTTCGGTGAGACTTTTGACTTTTGCGACGAGCGTATTCGTGAAAACGCCGATGGCATCGCGGATTTTGCCTTCCGAAGTCTTCTGCTCCGTTCTGACCACGCTCAAAGAGTTGATGACGGTATCGCTCTTGTAGGAGTCCGCCGCATTAATCAACGCCGTCGTGAAACTCTTGAGGTCTGCGGAAGTGCTCATAACTTTGGCGACTTCGCGATAAGAGTTTGCCTCGTTGACCGCCGTATCTATCGCCGTCGCGCAATTCTTGACAGCGGTACGCATACCCGAGTTGGTTTTAGTATTGCCGAGGTCCTCTTTGAGAAGTTCGAGAGCGGAGACTACGGGAAGCATAACGCGCTCTTCGAGGTCGGAGGCTTGGACGTCCGCAATAAGTTGGTCGAGGGACTTCAAATCCCATTCGTTGACGACGTACTCGTCGGGGACGACGGGTGCGACGTATCTCGACGGCACGATGACGCCGACAAGGAAAAAGGACAAGCCGAGAACGGTTATCACGATATATTGCCAAATCTTTGAGAACTTGATTTTTTGTTTGGGAAGATTTTTGAGGGTTTCTTCGGTATCCGCTCTTTGAAGATTGAGAATATCCCCGTCCTGCCCCGCAAACTCGACCATAGTCTGAACTTTTTCGTTGAGACCGTATTCACCGTCGAGGAGTTTTGCAAGGGACTTGTCAGAGTGACGAGTAAGCAAGAAGGTTACGACGAAAGAGACCGCGAACGTGCCGAGGGCTATGACGAGATAGTAATACCACGAAAGATACGCCTCGCCGAGTTTGAAGCCGAGCATAACCGTACCGACCGCAAACAACGCGAAAAAGACGCCTGCGATAAGGCTCTTCGATATCGCAATCGTCAAATATTTCTTTTTCAGTTTGAGGAAGGTTTCGGTCATAGCGTTCCGTACTGCACGATTTTGAAAATATGCAATTTCGTTTGAATTATACCGTTCTCAAATGCATAAACGCATAAAAATACGGTATTCGTAGTAAAAATTTTACCACACCGAGAATAGTATGTCAAATAATATTTGGGGGTATTCTTCATCTTAAAACAACCGCCGTTTCGAGAGCCGAAAACCGACGTCTCTGAATGAATAAAAATGCGTGATTTTTCGCATAGCGGGGCCGTCGTCCTCCTATCTTAACACGAGGCAAAAATCCCTAAATAACGCCGTCGTTTTGTGTCGATTTTTGTCGTATGTCAAAAATCTTGTTTTTGGGAAAACAACCGCTTATACGACGAAACCGCCCGTTTATGGGCGGTTTTCGATGACTTTATCCGTCGTTTCGGGAAAATTTGCCGATTACTTCCCGAGAATTTCGTTCACGGTCGCTTGGTTATGTGCGATGATAAGAGCGTTCACGCGGTTGTTGAAATCACCGTTGTCGCTGTTGCAGAAGTCCACTTGGAATACGGGCATATAGGTGAGCCATCTCTCGAAGTTTTCGTTCTCGATGAGGGACACGTTGTAGTCCTTTGCAAAGCGAAGCAATGACCAAGAACCGATAATCTCGAAAAACTCTTTCGCGGAGCCTACCGCAAAAGACGCTTGCGTTTGGTTCATACGGAGTTTGCTTTGATACTTTTCGTCGCTTGCTATTCTGTCGCAAGTTTCGTTGATTTTGCCGATGAGTTTTTCTTCCCCGATACTGCTATGCCATTCGTGGTCCGCGCAGGAGTCCATATCGTAGCAACGAGAGGTGAGCGCGCTTGTGCCTTCCCAGTCCGCCTCGAACAGTCCTTCTTCTCTTCTATCGAAGATGACGACGCCGGGAGCGGTACCGTTCTTGGTGAGGTCGTTGTAGGTGAGTTCCCCTATTCTCACACCGCCGTTGCCGTTGTCGAAGGTGTCGGCTTTGTCGATATAGACGTAGTCGAAAATGGATTTGCCGTTGTAGCGGACGCTGTTCAGAGCGTCGTGGAGTGAGTCGAGAGTGACGCCGTCACCCATATACATAGGTTGGAACAAAAGTCCGACGATTTCCCCTTTCGCCGCGTCGCTTGCGAGGTATTCGAGGACTTCGAGAATATGATCTGTTAGTTTGCCGGTGAGATGCGCGTGAGTGCCGTACCATTCTCCGTCATAGTCGGTGCATTTGATATGGAAAAAGCGCGCGCCTTGCAAAAGTTGCGCTCCGAGACCTACCGCCTGCGTCTTGCCGAAACGATATTGAATGCCCGACGAAATGGGATCCACCTTGCCGAGAATGCTGTTTGCGTCGTGATAATCGAGCGGAGTCTCGTCGGTGAGAGTGGACGTGACCGCGTCGTGAGAGCCGAGCATGGCTATATCCACGTAGCGGGGATTTGCCTCGACTATGCCGTCGATATTGGCAAGGACGGTGGCGTATTTCCCGTTGAGGTTGCCCTCCCCTACGTTTATCGTGGTGTCGTTGCACACGACCGCAAGGAACATGGTGAAAATCACGACCGGCACGAGAATGCCGATGAAAACTTTGATGCCGTTTTTCTTGGATTTGTCTTTCTTCATAATATCTCCCGTTTACCGCAATATTGTAACATATGTGCATAAATTAGGCAATAAGAAACCACGCTTTGCGTGGCGATATGTAGATAAGTGCAAGTATTACTCAAACGTTATCTTGGTCGAGGACGGAAGCCCTACGTAGGCCTTGAACGTTTCTACGATATTCTCGTCTTTGGTGTTCTTGGACAACTGCTGATTCGTGCCGAAAGTTATATTGGAGTCCGCGCCGACGATGAACTCGGTCACGGCGTTGCTACCCATAAACGCACCCGCGCCTAAAACGCACTGCGAACCGCTCTCGAACGTGACGGTAGTCAGTCTCGTCATACCCGAAAACGCACCCGCCTCGATGGACGTTATAGTGTTTGGAACAGTGAGTGTTGCGGGAATACTCTTGTTCGTCGTGTCCGCATAAAGAGAATTTGACACGGCTCTCACCGTTAGCGATTTGGTAGTGCCGTCTTGTTCGACGTCTATTGATTTGGGCAGAACGACGTCCTCGATAGCGGCGGCTTGTTTGAAGCCCGTAAGACGAGCACCGTCACTATAAGAGTCGGCGGTCATATACTTTGCGTAGACGTTCCAATCCGTCACTCCCACCTGCGGAGCGACCGTACTGTCCCCCTCTCCCGACGACCAACGAGAAAGAGTCACGCCGAGCACCGAGCCTAAACATGCAAGGAGCATAACGGAGACGAGTATTATTAAGATTTTCTTCTTGTTTTTCATACGCGTTCCTTACTCCGCTTCTGTTTGTTGCACGAGGCTGATTTCAAAGTTGAAGAAGAGGTTTACGTCCATAAGTTCGGGCGGAGTTTCCTCGTCCACGTTTTTGAAGTATACTGTGATGACGATCGTATGTTCCGAGCCCGAGAAAATATTTGCCTTAAGCGTCGTCGAAACGTCTTTATTATTTTCATTCGGCACATAAACCGTCGCTTTCTCTATCGTCTCGAAAGTGCCGTCGTCATTTTTGACTTTTATCGTTTTCTCTTTGCTCGTGTACGCGTTATCCCCGCTGTTTTGCGTGAGGTTGAAAGCGTCCTGATCGCGGGTATACGAAGTCATCGCAACGACGAATTGTTCCTTGTAATCGGTGAGTGAATCGTTCACCGTTACGTTGCCGTTCTCGTCCGTAGAACGAGGATTTTCAAGGGTAACGGACTCGAGGGTGATTGCCACCTCCGAAGTGAGACCGTCCTGAGGTGCGCCCGAATATTGGAAATCGAAGGAGATATCCACTTGATTTGCAACGGATTTGAGAGTGCCGTTCTCACCTACGATTGCTTCCGCGTCGGGTCCGATGACGGGGATCTTTGCAAGGCTTCCCGTGTGGTCGGCGAGAAGTACGCCCGGATTGATGATGGCGGGATGCAATTTAGAACTGGTGTCGTCCGTCGAACTCGACTCACTGCCCGCAACTATCGTTGCGTTGCCCGAAGGTTGTTCGGATGAAATCGTGACGGTATTGTTCGCGCTCTTTATATCGCCGAACCACGCCGCCGTCATACCGACTATGCCCACGATGACCGCAAGGAGCATAACCGCCGAAATCAAAATCAAACTTGACTTTTTCATAGGTTACCTCCCCTAACTCTCGCTAATCGACACGACTTCGATTTGTATCTCGAAGGTGAAGGTTGCGCCGGCGTACGCGATTGCCGAATATTTGTTTATATCCGTCCACTTTGCTTTGAAAGTGCCGTCCTCTGCCGAATAATCATCATAAACTTGCGAAACCGTCTTTTCCCAATCGGTATCGCTATACTGCAACCAATAAAGTTTTTCGGGAGCAAAAACGATTGTAAACGTTGCATTCGTTTCGTTTGTTTCAAGGTTTGCCGAGGTTGCGGACAAGTTTATAGTGCTCGTAGTGTCAAAACCGCTTGAAAGAGTTTTCGAGGATAACGAGGGAATTTCGCCGTAAGGAGTATAGGTCGTTCCGCCGTAACTGAGATACCAGGTGAAGCCGTAGGCAATATCCGACACTTCGTAACCGTTGCTATTCGGAATTTGTATGGTGAGAGAGGGGGCATCCGTTTTCGTTACGGTGACGGAGGAAAGGGAAATTCTGAGTTCTACCGTTTTGCCGTCGGTATCGAGACGGAGCGGAAGGCGTGCGCCCTTATTGGTCTCGTCTACATACGGTCCGAAAGCCTCGTCCTGCATATAGATGTTGTAAAGGGATGCGTCCTTTTCCAATTTCAAAACGTCGGTAGCGTATTTCGAGGTGACGAGATGTCCGCCGTCATCCCCTATCGGGAATTGGTTGTTGACCGTTTCGGAGCCCAAAACCGCTTTTTGTCCTTCGTACTTATTCGCTTCTTCGTTTATTACGAATTCGAGAGTGAAGATTTCGGCGGTTGACAAGTGGATTGTCGAAATTTCGGACGTCACGGAATCCGAGAACCAAGCATAAGAAATCCCCGCCGCCGAGAGGGCGACTACCATAACCATTATCGGCACGAAAATGCCGTAAAAGTATTTTTTGTAGGATTTCTTCTTTTCCATAGTTCTATCCTTGCGTTACGCTGTCCAACGTCGTAATCCAGTTGATGCTTTCATCGCTATATTTGAACGGCGTCGGAGTGGTTTCGCTTGCCGTAGCCGTGCGCACGTTGACAAAGTAGCCGTTCGAGGTCATAGAGCCGATGAACGCCTCGGGAGAGGACTTGAGTTCGTAACCCGTGTACATAACGATATGTTTCTTCAACTCGAAGTTCATATAGTTGAACGCGTATATCAGGCTCAAATGTTGCTGATGCGCGATTCCTATACGGCTATCCGTCGTGCCGTTTGCGTTGCCGACAAGTTCGCTGACGGTCGCCTTTTGGTAGGCGGTGGCTGTCTTGTTGGTATCTACGGTGATATTGGTCGTAGAGAGTTTGTAACCGAGCACGTGAGTGTCGATTATATCCGCGAGACGCATACTCTCTCTGGGTGCTACGTCTGCGGTTTCGCTTGCGCTTGCCTGAGGTTGAACGTCCGAGACGAAGTCGTAAGTGCCATTCTGGTTAGCGGTTTCGCCCATAACACCGTTATTATAATTCGTATTGCTTCCGTTGTAAAGTTCGTCGTAGGATTTTGCGGTGCCGTAAGCGTTGGACTTCGAGACGTAAGTGCCGTTGTTCACGCCGTAAATCGCTTTTTGGAGGTAGTAGCCGTCGGTGACCGTCGCACTGCCCGTATTTACCGCTCCGAGAATACCGCCCGCGTTTGCAGTAGAAGCGGTGACGTAGATTTCGCTGACGGAAACCACTCCGCTATAGGTATTGCCCGTATACGCAAGACCGACTATACCGCCGACGTTAGCAGTAGAAGCGATGACCGTAATCGTCGCAATGACGGTTCCGCCGTAGACGGGAGTGTTCGATACGGTGGTTTCACCTATGGTGAAATCAGCAACGGACGCCTCGTCTTTGCCGACGAGACCGCCCGCGTTCACGGTTGCGCCGGACGTGACGGTTATCGTGCCGTGGAAGGTGCAATCGCTGAGGACGTTAACCGATTGGTTGTAACCGACGATACCGCCGACGTTGAGGGTACCGCTCGTGCGAGTGTCGTATACTTGGATATTCGCATTGCGGAGGTTGACGGATTTCACGGTGCTGACGTTCTCTACGCCGTCCGAAGTGCCGAGGTGCGCGAACATGCCGATATTCGCCGTATCCCCGCTCGTTACGGTTGCAAGAATGGTGAGATGGTTTATTGTGTACCCTGCGCCGTCGTAGGAGCCGTTGAAGTCGCCCGTGAAGACGGAGTCGCTGAGTATGACCACACTGCCGACCTTGAACAAGATTACGTTTGTGAGATAACCACTGCTTTCCCAATTTTCGCCGAACGCCTCTTTGATGATTTGAGCGTCTAAGTCGGTGACAATCATATCGAAATCGTTGACTTGCACGAAGTCGGTATAAGTAGGCACTTCGACCTCGATAGGTTGCCAGTAGTAGTAACCGTGTTTCTCTATGACATTTCCTTTTTCGTCTTCGATGAAGTAGTCGCCGTAAGCGGGTTCTTCGAGGTCGAGACCGGTGTCTTTCTTATATTGCTCGGCTATAGATTGATAAGTCGGATACGCGGAGTGCTTGGTTATGTCATAAGACTCGTTATACTTCGTATAGTACGCTTCGAGGAAGTCTTCCCACGTGGTCGGATAAGTCGTTACGTCGAGTTCTACGTCCGTAGGCACCGCCATAGGCACGACGACAAAGTTGTATGCTTTCTCGTCATCACCGCTCGTTTCGTCCGTTTCGTTCTTGAAGTTGCCCTTGTAGTACTCCGTTGCGATGAGCAAGCCCGCCGCAGAGCCGACTTGGTAACTGCCGTCTTTCACCACGAAGTAGCCGATGATGAGAGTGGGCTGGTTGCGGAGAGTGATACAGAGGTCCTTGCCTGTTGCGGACGAGAGAGTCGCGCCGAGGTCGGATTTGGTCGTGCTACCGACGATACGAGTATACTTGGTGTATTCTTTTGCGGTGCCGTCGCTGTTCTTCATCCAGCCGTTGGCGACTTTCACCTCGACGTCAAGGTTCCAGCTCGAAGGCACGCGGAGAGTGCCCGAAACCTCAACCCAATCGGTGTTGTAGGTGTTGTCCGCATTTGCGTAACTCTGCGAAGTGTTGGAGTAATTCGCTTTTGCGGTGTACTTGGTGATTTCGATAGTGAGGTTAGACGTGTATGCACGGACGGAGTTTATCGTGCTACCGTTGGTGACTTCGGAACCGTTGCACAACACGTAAATTTGGGTGTTCTTGTACGTGTCGCCGATAGTGACGTTCGCAGAACCGCTCTTGCGATTGACGTACGCAATATAGTAGTTGAGATAACTACTGTTATCCGAAGACGAAAGTGCGACTTCGAGCATCTTGTTGTACGCACCGCCCGACTTATAGGTTTCGCCGTCCTTGAAGATTCCGTTGACGTATTCGTCGAAGCCCGCACGATTGGTTCTGTCCTCTTCTCTGAAGTTGACGGTGACTGTGATGCTCGCTTGATTTGCAACGAAACCGCTCACGGTGATACCCTTGCCGGTGCGTTGAGACTTGCTCTTGGCGGAAGTCGCCCCGCTCGATTCGACGGATGCATATTCGTAGTTGTTGTCGAAGGACTTATACGCCCTACCGTTCGAATCGTTGAGAGTGACGGTGAGTCCCTTGGGCGTGATATGCGCAGTCGCGGACGTCGTATAGGTATTGCCCGATGCCCACTCGTAATTCTTCGTGTCTTTAAGACTTGCGGTAAAGCGAACGGTGTATGCGTTTACGCCCGTCTTTGCGTTGGTGTCCGAAACGGCGGTTGAACCGTTCATATAAACCGCACTCGAAAGAGAAATTGCGCTCTTCGAGGTGTCGCCTTCGTTCGTCGTGGAAACTCTATAACTGGTCGTGCCGAAATTGCTATACGTCGAAGTGCCGTCGTATACTTTATCCCCGACCGTTCCCGTATAGGTGAACTCAATCTTGGATTTTGCAATGCTGTAGGCTTGAGTTAGACCGGTGCCGAGTTCGTAGTTGCCGACGACGGTATCGCTTCCGGTGGCATTGGTGCCGGACACGCTCGAAATTACGGTGACCTTTGCGGTGTAATCACCGGCATCCTTTTTTCTGAAATTGGTTGCGGTTAGTTCTACGGTTTCATTGTTGTCGAAGATATTCGATATGGTGAGCACACCGTTCGAGTAAGAAATATTGCCCGACGAAATGGTCTCTCCGCCGACGGTTGCGCCTGTGACGGACGGACCTTGTTCCTTGTTCAAGTATACGTAACTGCCGACGTCCCAACTCGTGAGGTTGATTTTTGCAGGTTCTATCGTGAGGGTTGCGGTGCCCGAAGTCAGCCCGGTGAACACGATATCGTAGTTGTCAAGCCGATTTTCCGCCTTGGACAGACAGTCCGTTAAACGGTCGACGGTACCCGTACCGCTACCGCCGCCATCCGTTGCGAGAGTCGCGGTATAATTGCCTGCGTTGACTGCGACGTTGTTCGACACTCCGTCACCAGAATAAGTGACGTTGACTCTGAACGTGACTGTTTCTTTGCCGACGTCTTCGGTGTTGGTACTGCTCGTACCTTCCCCTGCCGAGGTATCGATATAGTGCGCCTTGCCGTCGTAGGTGACGGTGGTTGTTTTGAGCGTCACGCCCGACTTGGAAATTATATACTTGTCGATAGTCCAAGTAAACGTGCCTGCGCCCGAAACGACGTAGTTCTTAGCGGCGCCCGTAGCCGAGGACGGTGCTTCTACCGTGACGGTATAAGTCGCGGCGTCGGTTGCTTGTATGTCATAGTAAACCGAACTCGTTCCCTGCGACGTCATCTCGCCGACGGTGATGAGTTTGTCATTTGTACTACTGCCCACTTTAGCGGTTGCAGTGATAGTAAATGTGACGGATTGTGCATCGTTTCCGACAAAGCCCTCGTTGGTTCCGTTTCCGCCTATGGTTATCTTCGTGACGCCTTGATAAGAAGCACCGCCGTTGAATTCGTACTCACCATCATTATTCTTTTCCGACCAAGTAGCCGTTACGGTGAGTTTACGTCTATTGACTTGGACGGTGAGAGTGGTTTCTGCAAGGGAGTAGTTTTTGCCTATATTGCTATCGTTGGTCGTGACGCCGACGCTGTGAGAGCCCGCGCCACAGAAGTAGACTCTGACGGTGTAGGTGTACGTTTGGACGGACTCCGCCTTGCCGTATGCGCCGTCACTAAGGACGGTATAACCGCAATCGTTAACGTCTTTTGAACTCTCGCCGTCTTTATAAGAATAGTATGCCGTAGTGCTGTTTGTGCCGACGGTGGGCATACTACTGCTCTTTTCAACGGCTGTTACGGTCACGTTTTCCGCGGTCAAGCCGAGTATATTCTTCAAATCGTCGTTGTTTATGCATTCGTAGACGGAGTTTTCGACGATGAACTCGACGTAGTGCTTATATGTGCCGTCATATGTGCCGACAGTAGTGTTTGTGTTGTCGGTGAGCACGAGGTCGCGCTTGTTTATCGTCCACTTGTATTCGTTGTTTTTGGTGGAATCGACGGAACCGATTGTTATCTTGTTGCCTGCGGAGTCTACGAACCAGATATTCGCCTTGACGTCGTAAGTGCCCGCGTCGGTGGCGGTGTTGACGGAGCCGTCCGCCGTGCCGTCGAAGTAGTAGTAGGATTGGTTCATCTTCGCGGAAGAGTCCACGGTTTCCGACGTCGTATTATAGGTCATACCGGTGATAGGCGCGTAGCGTTGCTGTCCGTTATACACAAGACCGGATTCCATAGTGGTCTTCTTGTAGTAGATGAGGACGTTGCCGACCGCGCCGTACTTGGTATTGTTGCCGTTTGCGTCCTTTTCGTATTGAGTGGTGTCCCAATCGAAGTAGATAGTACCGGTCGCACCGCTACTCGTCTTGCCGTGGACGGAGAGTGCGGAGTAGTCGGATTCGGCGTCGCTGTCGCCGGGGTTAGGCGTTGTGCCGTAGAAGTAGACGTAGTAGCCGGTGCCGTCGGGGACGGTGGCGGTCGTGTAGATATGACCGGTCTCGATTGCGCCACTGTTATAGGTCATCTGAGAGTCATTTATCTCGCCTTTGACGGGAGTGTTCGCGATGATATTCCACTGTGCGAGTTCGCTACCCTGAATATCCACTTTGATACTGCCTACGTCGGTGGCATAGACGTAGAAGAAGCCGTGTTGTATATCCCCTGTCGTGTAGACGATATTACCGGCAGCGCCGTATGAGCCGTAGCCGAGAGCGGAGTTGTAGACAAGTTCGCTGTTATATGTCGTGGCGAGTTCAGCCCAACTTGTATATCCGAGAGCGGAAGGCTCGTCGGGGTGCGCGGACATATACGCCAACGAGAAGTTGAGTGTGTTCGCGGGAGTGCCGATAATAGCGGTATATTTATACGAAGTCGAGGACGTAGTAGTCCACTCTGATTCATTGCTATCGTAGGTGGACGTCGTAGTGACGGTGGTAGTCTTGTAGTAGAGCGTGGTGCTCATACCCGCTTTGTTATTTGCGTTTATAGCGGTGCCGTTGTCGTCGCTATATAATTGACCGTATTTGGTGGTGGATATAGTCTTAATTTCGGTATCGGTATTTGTGACCGTTTCAAACGTAGTTTCAGCGTCCAAATACGTGCCATAGCCCGACTTATCTTCTTCACCCGCAACGTTGAAAGCCGCGTCGAGAGTACCGCTGATATTGTCGGGATCCACCTTGTTGAGGGTGTTGTTGTCGGACTCTTTAATCCAATAGGAGCCGTCGGTGTAGGTGTAAGAGTCGTCGGCGTAGGTAGCCGCGTATCCGACGATACCGCCGTAAGTGGATTTGCCGTTTTTCAGAGAGCCGATGACTTCGCCTTTGACGTTGAAACAGTTGACGATTGACGCCTCGTCGGTGACCGATGAGCCGTTGTAGCCGACGATACCGCCGACGTTATAGCGACCGCTGACGGTGGAGAGATAGACGAGCATATTGTCGATGATGACTTTTGCGCCGTTTATCGCGCCCACGAAACCGCCGACGCCGTCGACACCCGTGCCGTATACGCTACCGTTGACGTAGTAGGAGTTACCGCTCCAATCCGCCTTGTCGTCTATATCGCTTGCGTCGATGACGCCGATGACTCCGCCGAGACCGCCCGCGTAATTTTTGTTGTTTATTGTGTAAGGCGTATCGGGAGTCGTACCGGTTGCGGTGACGGAGACCGTATTGCCTTCGGTGGCGGGTTCGTATGCGAAGTAGGAGTCGGTTATATGAGTGGATTGATTGTTGTCCGCATATTTAGGAACGGTACTGCTGACGCTCTCGCCGAGAGTTGTGGTCGGATAGTAATCGTTGCCGTAACCGGTGGTGATGAGGCCGATAGCACCGCCCATAGCGGTGTTGCCGCCGAAGGTCATGCTAGCCGAGTAGTTGGTGAAGGACGCGTAGTTGACAAGTCCGTCCACGACGCCGATGATACCGCCCGCGAAACTGTTTGCGTTGACTTCGCCGTAGTTTGCAAACGTGACTTTATTGGCTGAAGTGCCCTCGATTTTGCCGTACATAAGGCCGATGATACCGCCTGCGTTGGATATATCCGCGGTGGCGGTGACTTTGCCGTAGTTGTAAAGTTCGGTCGTGGCGGTGGTTGCGGTGATTGACGCTCCTCCGAGCATTGCGCCTATGACACCGCCGACGTTGCTGACCGCCGTGACGCTTGCGTTGCCTGTGGTGGAATCGGTGCAAGCGAGAGCGTCGGAGTCCATAGCGAACGCGGTTCCGTCCGCCTTAACGCCGTTTGCGAGTTTACCGCTGATATTACCGCTGATGAGGAGACCGATTGCACCGCCGACGTACTCGTAGCCGTAAACGCTACCCGTATTGACGAGGGTACCGCTGTTTGCGAACGCACCCGCGTTTGCGCCGAGGATACCGCCGACGAACTTCTGATATGCGGTTTTGTACGTAGAGTTGCCGACTTGACCGTCGTTCTGGAAGGTGGCGTCGGTGCCGAAACTGATTTTCGCACTGCCACCGTTGGAGCCGACGATACCGCCGATGATTTCGACATAATTCGACGAAGTTCCCGTGCTGGACGCACCGACCTGACCGTAGTTGTTGACCTGACAGTATTCGCCGTAGAGATTACCCTCGTTTCTGCCGAGGAATCCGCCTATATACGCCTTGCCGTCAACGGACGAATAGAGTTCGATGATAGCAAAGTCACCGTCGGAGCCGTAACTTGCGCCGAGGAATTCCTTTGCGCCGATATAGAGGCCGTTGTCGCCGGATGCGGTGTTTCCGCCGATGAACCCACCGACGTAGTATTTACCGGTGATTGCACCGCCCTTCGTAGAGGCTTTACCCGAAGTGCCGTCTTCTTTTGCGGTGTAGATTTCGGACGTTCTGGTGATAGCGGTGTTGCCCCCGTTGAGGCCGATGAAACCGCCGACGTAGTTCGCGTTTGCGCAAGAAAGCGTAGGTGCGACGAAGAAGGTGCCGTCGAGGGTACCGCCCGCGCCGTAGCCCGCAAATCCGCCGACATTCTCAACCGTGCCCGAAGTGGGCGTGTTGATTTTGCCGTAGATATGGACGTCGATGGAGTCGAATACCGCCGACGTGCCCATATAGCCGACCGCACCGCCGATATTGTAAACTTTCTCGGTGCTTGCGAGGGTTGCGTCAATCGTGCCGTGGAAGCCGAGGGTACCGCGGAAGAGGGAGAACGCCGTAGCATCGTTGGAGATATAGCCGACGATACCGCCGATTGCGGTGCCGAACGTGCCGTCGTTGGTCGTGCCGATACGTTGAATGAGAACGTCGCCGTAGACGGTGCAGTCGATGAACGCCATATTGGAATTGGCGTTTGCGACAGCGTTGCCGGCAATTCCGCCGATTGAGTAACTGCCGTAAATCTTGACTTTTTGGTTGTCTGTCGAAGTCGTCGTAGTGCCTATCGAGCCGACCGAGGAGCCGGTGACGGTGAGGGAGCCTACATCGTCGCACTTGCCGACGATACCGCCGACGAGAGTGCCGACGGCTTTATCCGAGTTGACCTCCGCGCTTCTGACGTTGCAGTTCTCGACAATTACCTGCGCGCTTGCGTCCGCTGCGACTTCGTCTTTCGTACGAGAGGACGACACGCCGATGATACCGCCGATATTGGGACCGAAGCCGATGATTTTGGTGTCCCCTACGACGTTTGCACTTCCGACGATACAGTTCTTGATTGTTATGGTTTCTTCTTTGGCGGGTTCGGCAACGCCGAGAATACCGCCGACCGCATTGGTGCGTGTATTGCCTGTCTTATTTATCGCTTGAATGGTGAGAGATGCGGTTTCAAGGCCGTCGAGAACGGATTCACCCATTGCGTAGCCGACCAAGCCTGCGTGGACGTTTTTACCCGACGAAATCGCTCTGCCGGTGATGGTGCCCGAAACCTTGATATTCGCGACGGTTGCGTCCTCTATGAACGCGAAGAGTCCCGCGTAAATATCCGCGGAGTGCCCTATCGTTCTGTCGAGTTTGAGTCCTCTGACCTCCGCTTTCGAGGTGCCGTCCCAATCGGTTTGGTGGATGTTGTTTGCGTTTATGGTTTTAAGGCTGCCGTTTATCGTGCCTTTGAAGGTGCGGTCTGCCGAGTTGCCGAACATACCGACGGGATAATAGTTGACAGCGGAAATAGGTGCTGTCGCAGTGGATGCCGTGAAAGCGGAACTGCTTTCGTCGTAATAGGTATTTCTATTTTTCCATTGCGTATAGGAGTTCGTGCCCGTTTCGTAGTAGTTCTTCTTCCGTTGAATTACCGCGCCGTACTTGTATATATGATAACTCTTGCCCTCGGTGAGCGTTCCGCCGTTGTTTGCGAACTTGTATGCGTTTGCAAGGCCGTTTTCGTCGGTAGGCAAGTTGATATAGGTGCATATATCCCCTGCGAGGTTGTTGGTGCTGTCCGCAAACTCTATGTATTCTCCGTCAAAGTCGTAATGGGAGGGATTCGGTTGCGTGATAGCGGTCAGACTCATGAGGTCTATGCCGTCTTTGATGATATACGGATTGTGCTCACCGCCTGCAGGTTGCAAGACGTATTGCTCGTTGACCTCGTCGTAGCCGTAGCCCATGGAAGTCATTGCAAGACCGTTCTTGGTGTCGAGTGCAAAGCACGCGAGTTGCGGGAGACAGCCATAGACATAGATATATCCGCCGAGGGAGCCATTTTCGATACCTGTGTTGACGCCGGTTGCCGTAACTGTGGTGGCACCGCCATAAGTCTTTGTGCCTTTCGTATTCATAACCGCCGCACTGCCGGTAGCTCCGAACGTAACGGTGGAATTGGACTCGTCGTTTGCGGTGCAACTATTATAATTGCGATTTGCCGTAAGCGGAACTATACGCTCGCTACTACCGCTAAAATACGCCGCCGTCAAGTCCGCAATCGACGGAAGAATAGTACCACTGTACGAGTAATTCGTTTCATATTCGCAATAAGTCTGCCATTTATAGTTCTTATAGTTGGTTCCTGATTTGCCGCCGTCAGGCTTATTGCCCGTACCCGAACTTTTATTAGGTCTATATACTTGCCACTTAAGCGAGAAATTATGGTCACCTATCGTCACGTTGCTGTTGTAGAAATTACCGGTAATCAATCCGATGATGCCCGCGCCGTAGTCCGCTTCGTTCTTCTCTTCGTTAAACCAAGTAGTATCTAAGTTTGCACCGATAACTATAAGTCCGACGTTGTAGCAGTAGTCCATTTTGATTTTTGCTCCAGACGAAGAATAACCCGCAATACCGCCGACACGCGCTTCCGGTTGAGTGTTTGCTCCAAGATAAACAATGCCGTTTGCGGTAATCGTGCCTACGTTGTAGCAATATTGGATGTCGACGTCAGTCATCGTGCCGATGATACCGCCCGCTTGGACGCCAACACCGCCCTTTGTTCTTGCGGTAAGACCACCGGTATAGACGGAACCGGTATTGTAGCAATAGTATATACATGTGGTACCGCTGGCGGACGTATATTCACTATCACCGCCGAGTATACCGCCCGCTTTGTTACCCTGTGCAACAACTTGTCCGCTGTTGTAACTTGCGTAAATGTTAAGCGAGCCTGCTTCTGTACCTATTCCCGCGATACCGCCTACGCAAGTATCGTCGGTGTCGTCGGTACCGATTATATTGCCCGTGTTACCACAATTCCTGATTATGCATTCGTTTGCCGACACGCCAAGGATACCGCCAACGTTTGCATCCGAAGCAACTGCCGCCGCGTTACGGCAACTTTCAAAAGTTACTTCGCTTCCAATATCGCTACCGGTAGTACCCATGATACCACCCACTCCGAAAGACACCTCGCCTTTGGAGCCGTAGTTGCCCGCACTGATAACAGTACCTTCGTTGACGCAGTCGACGAATGTGACGTTGTAGGTGAGTGGTCCAGCAGTACCATCATCATCGTTGTCATCGTGCGCCGTGCCGACAAGACCGCCGGTGTTGTGACCGAGACCACCGCTGACGTACGCTTGGTTTTTGCAGTTGAGGAAGGTGAGGTCGCCGCGTGCTATACCGACGAACGCGCCGATGTCGTTGCCGGATGCGGATGCGTCCGCCGTGGGATTGTTGTTTTCATCCAACTTCACCACGCCGACGGAACCTGCAATGGTGAGGTTCTTGAAGGTTGCACCCGCCGCTTGCGGGAACAAGCCGATTTCGTTGTTAGAACCCAAGGCGGAAGCCCACAATCTTACGGTAATCGTATAGCCGTTGCCGTCGAAAGTACCGCCGAAACGGAATTTGTTCACGTCGGAAGTGGAGTTATAGCCGGCGGGCAACGTGACCGGGTTGCTCGTCGTGCCGATATTTGCGGTGAGTTTGACGTAGCCGGTGTAAGTGCCGTCAGTACCTCTCACCGCATTCGCAAAGGAAGTCCAATCGTCCATATCGTTGATGATGAGAGGAGCGACTTCGGTGTTATTTTTGTAACTGAACGAGACGTTTCTGCTGACGAAAACCGCCGTGCCCGTAACCGTCGAGCCCGACACGGTGTAGTTCGCGATGAAACTGATTTTGAAGGTGCCTGCGTACGGTCCCGCAGTGTTCGTGAGAGTCACGTCCGCGGTGTACTGTTTTTCTCTGTTTTGGATAGGCTTGGTGAGGGACAGATAAGCGTTCTCCCAAGCGGTTTCGCTGGTGTAGTCCGAGACGTTGTTGAAGACCACTTGTCTTGCGCACACGGACATGGACTCTGCGTCCACGCCGAGGTAGATATAAATCATCGACGCGCTCGCGGAGTCGTTCTCCGCATCGAACTTGTTGTCGGTGGCGGTTTCGGTACCGCTCGCGTCGTAGAACACGATTTGCGCCTTCGTGGTAGCGTCGGAGAGAGTTCCGGGGGTCGGCAAAGTCACTCCGAGAGGGATGATACCCTTGCCGAGATAAGAGGTGTTCGTCTTACCGGCGCTGTATTGAGCGGTGGACGTCAGAAGTCCCGCAAAAATCGCCATTTCGTAGATATTTGCGGTAGAGGTCGCAAAGTTGCTGTCCGCAATGATATATTTGCCGTTTGCGTTCGGGGAAACGGTGGTATAGTCGGCGCCGTCCGCAAGGTACAACGCCCACGAATTTTCAAATTTAACCGTCGAGGACGCGTAGCCCGCGACACCGCCCGAACTTGCCGACACTCTGCTCCAATTGAAGCCTTGAACGTAGCAATCGGTGAAGGAGACGTTCGCGCCGTCCGCAGAGCCTGCAAGACCGCCCGCGTATTGGGTATTTGCATTGACTTTATCCGTCCCCGCCTCGACTGTCTTAGTCCCCGGTTCGGAGACGAAGCAAGAGACGAAACTACCGCCTTTCACTTGTCCGACAAGACCGCCGACGAAACTTCCGCCACTGACTGTTGCAGTTGAAAACACTCTCGTGAAGAGGTTGTTGCCCGCGCCGAGGTAGCCGGCAATTCCGCCGATATTGTCCGTACCGGCAACTGTATAGACGTCGTCACCCGAATACGTGCCGTTATACGACCAAGTATCCGCATCGGAGTTTTCCGCGTTTTCGAGTGCGATAACGTTCGAGCCCCAGACTGCGCCCACGATACCGCCGATATAGTTTTGTCCGCTGATATTCGACAAATTTCGCGCTATTTCGGGAGCGAATTTGGTTATGTTCGTCGAAGACGTATCGGTATCCTTGCCGATTGCGCCCACGATACCGCCGACGTATTCGCTATCCGTGTTTGTCGAAATCGTGGCGTAGTTGACGAGTTTCAGCACCTTGTCGCCGTTGTTGCCGACGACGTACGTGCTACCGCCCGCGTCGTAGCCCGCGCCTTGCTCGATTGCGCCGATGAACCCGCCGACGTAGTTCGCACCCGCAACGGTGAGGTATGAAGAACTGCTGATATTGCCGTATAGTTCACTGCCCTTGCCGAGATAGCCGACTATCGAGCCGACGTAATCATTTCCGCCAACGGTGTATGCTGTTGTGCCCGATGCGTTCACGTAGCAAGAGTCGATGACTGCGTTATTTGCGTATCCGACGACACCGCCGACGTAGTCTCCGCCACCCGAATTGACGTTGCCGAGCACCGCGATATTCTTGACGCCCGCCTTGCTACTATTGCCGTAGACGTAACCGAACAAGCCCAAGAAATGGCGGTTTGTTCCGTCTGCATAATTGAGGTGGTCGCCTATCGTGATACTTCTGGTAGTCGTCGAAATGTCGCTTTCGATATTACCGCCGAAGTAACTGACTGAGGTGCTCTTCGGAGAGGTTGCGGAAGTCACGCCTTGGTTATACGACGTCGCACTGCCTATCGCATACCCGCCGATCGGGTTGAAGATTATGCCGTCGGGTATCGCTATATCCGCCGTCACCACGAAGTAACAGCCGTCGTAGAAAATCGTCTTTGCGTTGGTATCTGCGCTCGTGAGTTTCGAGTAGTTCTTGACCGAGTCAATCGGTTGCATAGTGCCGTTGACTATGTCGCTGAGTCTTTGGAGATAAATCCAGTTGCTGATGACGAACGGATTGCTTTCGCTACCCCAGGTCTTATCCCTCGTCTTTCCGTCGAGGACGCCGAAATCCGAGTCGATGAGCGTGTAGTAGAGAGTGACTTCACCGGTGAAGTTTCCGCTACCCTCGAATTTCGTCCATTGTTTTTTCTGCAATCTGTCCACAAGGACGCCGTCCGAAGTGGCGGGCGTGGAGTGCGTGACGGTAATCGTAGCATAAGTGTAGCCGGAACCGTACATATAAGCATTGCTGACGTTTGTCAAATAGCCGTTTGCATCTCTCGCCTTTCTATCGCTGACGATATAGAATTTCGTCTTATATCCGCTCCAAGTGTTGCTATCGTATTCTATAACGCCGATTTCGGTATTATCCTTAAACGATGTGATATTGTAAAGGAAACTATACTTTGACATTCCGTATGCAGATCCGCTGTATCCGTAGACCGCATCCGACGAAGATATGTCGTAAGGCTGTATCGTCACGCCTTGATTGTTGAGTTTTTGACCGAAAATTTGACTGCTTGCTTTGATTTCGACCTTATACTTAAATCCGCCGGTGCTGACGTTTACGTCGTCACCGCTTGTTGTCGTGAAAACAGCAGAGTACCCGGTTATATTCCCATTCCAATTATAATACTTGATTTTGCTTTCGTGTTCATATATAAGGTTCACATTGTCGGTGCCGTTATTGTATGTGATATTTTCTATCGCAGCGAAACGCACGTCGATATTGCCCGCAAAATCGGATTTATATTTGATTTTGCCGAACGTCACCGAGCCGTCAGAGTTGGCGGTAGTATTCTCCAAAGAATTCGGAGTCGCATAAGCACCGAGCGACAGAGTACCCGAAATCACGTTGCTTGCCTTACGTAAAGACAAGTAGTTGCCGTTTTCCGTCTTTACACCGCTCGCTATATAGAAACCGTTTATATCCTTAGTTTTGATATTATCCCACGAAGAACAATCCGTAAACGTACTTCCGCTCACCGTGCAGGGATAGACCTTTTGACTAATATTCGAGTATATAAGCACGTATTTGCCCGTCGAGGCTGTTGTACCGGTATTGTGATCGGTGTAGACCGAGCCGTAGTAGAACGCCCAACTGTCCGTCGTCGTGCCCGCCGTCGTGCCGACAATACCGCCGACGTTAGAGCCACTGGTTGCTTCAATTTTGCTCGAACTGTCTATCTCGACGTAGCAATTCGTGATAGTGTTTCCACTGCCCCCGCCGACTATACCGCCGACGTATTGGTAGCCGGAAATTACACTCTTATTGTAGCAATACGTGAACGCAACGTTATTTGCGGAACCGATTATACCGCCCGTGTAGTTTCCATAGGCGGTGACCTTCCCCGTATTCACAAGGTGTGCGAAAGTCCCTCTGGTCGTAGCATTGCCCACAAAACCGCCCGTGTAGTCACCGTTGCTACGCTCACCGGTGTTTGTGTTGTAACTTCCGCCCGTAATGACACCGGTGTTGACGTTTGAACCGGTAAACACAACTTCCGTGCCTTCGCCTATGAAACCGCCTACGCGATTGCCCGTGCCGACTATCGTGCCGGAGTTAGTGCAATTATTGAACGTGGTCTTTTGGGTTGCATACCCGACGAAACCGCCGACATAACTACCCCATGCACTGATTGACTTTGTATAGGTCAGTCCGCTGAAAGTGAACTCTACCGCACTGTGACCGATATAACCGCCGATTTGGCTGTAACCGTAAATGTTGGAATCTGCATAAATACCCGACACGTCCGCGCTCGAATTGTAGCCGATGACGCCACCGGTGTAATTTGCACGATATAAGTTCCCGCCGATAGTGGTAACGCCCGAACGACAATTCTTAATCGTGCCGGTATTGTAGCCGACGACACCGCCGACGTAACCGCCGTTTACGACGTTGAATATGCTACCTGTGCTAATAATATTTATATCTGCTTTTCCTATAAGCGTACCGCTATTATATCCGACGACACCGCCGAGCATACCGATACTCTTATATTCCGTGCCGTTTATGGTGACGTCTTGTGCGGTTCTGCCGATGATATTTGAGGTGATAGGAGTGGTCGAGCAATTCGAGAAATCGAGCGTAACGTCTATATTTGCGCCGACCGCACCGCCGAGAACAACGCCGGTATCGCGAGTACTGCCCGCTATATTGCCTTCGTTAGCGTCGAGTTCGCCGGCGACGAGAGTGCCGTCACTGAACGTAATCGTCGCGCCACCCGTCGTATAGCCGAAAATACCACCGCCGAATGCACCGATATGCGAAACGACTTCTTTATTGTCGTAATGCCAAACCTCTTTATCATCTTGATAGTCTTGCGTGTAATATGTATCATCGTACATATAGCCAACCTTGAAAATACCGGTGAGGTTTTTGCCGTTGGTGTCGAGTTGCCCGGCGATACCGCCTACGTAACTGCTACCCGCGACCGTGCCGTAATGTTCGAGAGTGACGTTGGTTGTGTCCGCATTGAGCGTCCACTTGCCGACGATACCGCCGATATAGTCGTTACCGCTGACGATTGCGGTATTGCGCAGATTTGCCCCGCTTGCGATAGCGTTTTGTACATTGCTGATTTCACCGACAATACCGCCAACGTAGTCGTGACCGATTATTCTGCCCGAGTTGTTGCCGTTTATGGTTCCGTATTCGATTCTTCCTGCTATACCGCCCGTATAATTATAGCCCGTGACGGCGCCCGTGTTTGAAGTAGTGCTCGGGAGAGTGCTGCCGTACAAAAAACCTGCAATGCCACCGACGTAAGATACATTTTCGGCAGAGATTTCTCCTTCGTTCGATACGGTTCCGCCGTTGATTTTGGTATCTTGCGAGAAGCCAAAAATACCGCCCGCGTAATTGCCCGAGCCGTTTGCGGTGATTTTCCCCGTATTCTTGACGGAAGTGGTGCTTGTGTCAAAGATGACTTGACCTTTGATAGTGGTTGTTGTCTTGCCATCAACTGTAGTAGTATATTTATAGACCGCCGAATAGCCGATGATACCGCCGACTTGATAACTGCCGGTGACTGCACTTTGGTTTTCTACGGTGCCGGTGAAGTTTGCAAAGCAAAGGTAGCCCGCCACACCGCCGACCGAATGACCTGTTGCGGAGATAGTGCCTTTGTTTGTGACGGTATTGAACGAAATTGTAGTAGCCCAAGAAGAGTTTGTGTCGTCGGAATATCCGGTTGCGTAGCCGACGAAACCGCCGACGTAGTTCACGCCCTCGACGGAACCGCTGTTCGTGCAATTCGAGAACGAAAGTGTGTCGTCCGCAGTCGCGCTCTTGAAGTAGCCGACGTAACCGCCTGCGTAATCACCCGTAGCCTTAACGGCAGCGGAGTGGTTGTTGCTCGTGCTGAACGACTTCGTCGTATATCCGAAATATCCGCCGACGTAACTCACGCCGTAAACCGCGGAATGGACGTATGCTCCCGTAACGGTGCCTACGTTATATCCCGCAATACCGCCCGTATAATTCTCCCAATAATTTGAGGTGCCGACCTGAATGCTGGTTTCGCAATTTTTTATTGTTCCGGCGCTCGCGTTGTAGCCGACGATACCGCCGACGTAGTCTCCGCGCGTGCCTTTGAATTTGAGTATAACCGAGAAAAATTCCGGTTTGACGTCATATATCGTTACCAAATCGACGCCACTTTTGCCTGTGATAGTACCGGCGTTGTATCCGACGACACCACCAAGCATTGCGACGTTTGAAAATGTGGTGTCACCGATTGTTTGCGTTCTGGAAATTCTACTAATTATGCTTATATTGAGAGGCGTGGTCGAGCAATTCGAGAAATCGAGCGTAACGCCTATATTTGCGCCGACCGCACCGCCGACAAAGTTACCCGTATCTTTTCCTATACTTTCACATGCGTCTATTTGTCCCGTAACGATGGTGCCGTTCTCGAACGTAATCTTCGCACCACCCGTCGTATAGCCGAAAATACCGCCGGCAAACGAGCCCGTGTGCGCAACTATTTCTTGACTATTATTCCCAGAACTGTCGAGAGCCGTGTAATTCGTTCCGCCGTACGTCGTGCCGACCTTGAAAGTGCCGGTGAGGTTTTTGCCGTTGGTGTTGAGGTTGCCGACTATTCCGCCGACGTAACTGACACCCGCGACCGTTCCGTAATGTTCGAGAGTGCCGGCTGTGGTATCCGCATCGAGTGTCCAGTTGCCGACGACACCGCCTACGTTTTCACTATAGAGGAAGTCAAACTCTGAAAATTGGAGTTTACCGCTACCATGAGTGCCGTTGTCTATATAGACATAATAATATATATAATCGTAAGTTTTATCGAGGTTATAATTTTTCCTATAATAATTGGTTGAACCAAGCCCTATATCTTCGCTTGAATAAATCTTCGTCCACTTGTACCCGTCAGTATTATAATCTTCTTTGTCGGGGTATTCGTAGTTACCGCCACCCGTTGGATACGTAGTTTTGAAATTGTTTGTATAAGCGCCCCAAATGTATATGCGTTTAGGCATACGGTTGGTTTGGGAAGCCGTATCGTTAGCGTTCGTTATGCTGAAACCGCTGATTAGCGTACCCGACGCGACTTGCATTACGAAACTCATCGAGCCTTTTTCTTCGGAGTAATACTTCGTCCCTGTGCTTCCGTCGTTGATTTTATCGATAGTCTGATCCGAGTACCCGTAGGCGTCGTATTGAACAATAGAATAATCCTTGTCCCCACCATAAGTCGCAGAGCCGATAACGGAGCCGGTGTTTCTTGCGTTTATAACCGAGCCTTTCGCCATATAACCGACGATACCGCCGACGTTTATACCGCCGTTGATCGTCCCGCTGTTTTCGCAAGCCGACGTGTTCCCTATCGTAAGAGTTGAGTAACTGAACCCGACAAGACCGCCTATGCCCCTCTGTCCCGTTATAGCACCGCTGTTGCTACTGCCGTTTATCGTGACCGTACTTGTCGCATTTGCGTATCCGACAAGACCACCTACGCACGAACGAGTATTGCCAGAGCTATCCGTAGTAATGCTTGTGCCCGTGACGGTTGCTTCGTTTCTGCAACCCGAAATGGTGAGTGTTGCGCCATCCGCAAAACCTACGAGACCGCCGACCTGAATGCCCGCGGTGACTGAACCTTTGGTGGTGCAATTCGTAATCGTGACCGTACCCGAGACGTGCCCAGCGAGCACTGCGTGGGAGTTTGTCGAAGTCCCCGAGCAAGTGCCGTTGACTGTGAGGTCGTATATATTAGCCCCGCTGCCGAGGTTTCCGAACAACCCCGAATATTTCTGATCGGGAATGACCAACCCGCTGATTGTACAGCCGTTGCCATTTATCGACCCTTTGAATTGACTTAATTCTGTGCCTATGGGTGTGAACGACGGACCAATGAAATCCAACTCAGCCATTTGGATTGTACTTCCGCTATTACACTCTGCGGTAATATTAAAATATCGATAGCAACCTAAATTCGATAGCGTGCCGGTGAAATATTGACTGCTTGACTTATCGTATTCGTCGGGCAGTGAGGTCGTAAGCGTAACCCAATTTATATTGTCGTTTGAGCCTTTTATCGTGATGCTTTTGAATCTACGGTCATTGTATTTTGATTCTGTATCGGCACCGTTGTATAGTCGGTACTTTCGGACCGATATTGCGTAGCCGTAGTCTATCTTGACGTCCAGTTTGCCATTCGTACTCTGGCAATACTTTGTGCTTATGTCTCCGTCAAATAACTTAGCAATTTCTTCACCCGAATTACCTTCGGTTGCGACAGATAAAACCTCTGCTTCTTTCATGCTATAGATTCTATCCGAATCATCGCTTAGCATATCGATTGTGCGCCCGCCGGCTGAATATGCGGTTTGTCCGTTAGCCGAATTAGGTTCTACGATATAATACGCCGAAACAAAGTCTGAATCTCCGCGATTTACCTTGTCCGAGAATAAATCGAAGTCCGAACGATTGCGGAGTTTATACGGATCTGCTTCCGTTCCGCTTCCCGGCAAAGAATACGTGCCCTCTATAGAGATTGAAATATCTCTGACTTGTGCAAGGTGTCTTACCTTGTTCTGGTATGAGCCCGATTTCCTTGTAAAACTACCGGTAAGTCTAATCTGAATACTTCCACTGCTGTCAACCGTAGCTGTAAGAGAATTTGAACCCGAACTTGTTTCTTTCTTGTCTCTGTTTCCGTACTCACTTGCCTTAACCGAAGCGACATTCACAGACGATGAACCGGCTATTACCGAAAGAGTTGCCGTTGATGTGTGTGTCTTATTGTTAGAACTATTACTACCTGCCGTCTTTGCATAAATATAACCGGTACTGACGTTAATTTTCGTAATGGTCAAACCCTCTTCGGGAACGAGCGTCAAATATGAATATCCACTATACGAATATTCGGCTTTATCAGCGCTGTTTGCTTCTATACCCGCGCCGTCGCCGTCCAAAATCG
This sequence comes from uncultured Bacteroidaceae bacterium, assembly GCA_964563025.1. Taxonomy (GTDB): domain Bacteria; phylum Bacillota; class Clostridia; order Christensenellales; family CAG-917; genus RGIG4097. Next base: position 121,117 of record CAZLVK010000003.1, read on the forward strand.
TTGTATATTTAATAGTAGGGCTGGATTGATCAGTGCATACGTAAGTCCAATAGCCTATTGCAGCCTCTTTTGTGCTGTCATCTGTGTTGTCCCAAGTTTCGTCGAGAGAAAAAGTCGTGCCGTCGATGGCGGAGGCAGAAATAATGATTTTGTTGCTACTGTCGATGGAGTAGTATTTGCCAGCGGTAGCGTCGGCGGTTTGGGAACCGCTCTCATTGATTACGTCAGTGTAGAGAATTGCGGAGAGAGTGACTCCGAGGACGAGGGTGAAGAGCAAAGCAAAAACAGCGAGACGAGTCGCTTTGGTGATGAATGAAGTTTTTGCGCTTGCTGATTTCATGATTTGTCCTTTATCGGTTATCCTTTCCAGGAGATTGCCACGCAACTCCGTTGCTCGCAATGACAATATGAGTTTGTCATTCAGAGGAGTACGTTAGTACGACGAAGGAATCTCCCGGAAGGGAAACGGCAGTCGATTAGTGCACTTATGCGCATACGCTACGCATACACGCGATTATCACACTATCATTTTATAACGAGAATATATGTTTGGCAAGTGTTTTCTTTGAAAAAAGCGCAAAAAACTATATTTTTCCAAGGGTAAACTCTGTTCCTCGTAGGGTGTTTAAGAATGTAAAAACCTCAAAAAGCCCGCTTTTTCTGGGGGTAAATCCTTTTTTGCGCGTCGAGGGCGCATAAGCACGCGCAAGAAAAAATTTTCGACGAGGAAAGCAAAATTTCTCTCGTTCGAGAAGAAAAACGGTGCGCCAGCCAATCGTTCAACGCTGAACTTTACCCCTCGAAAAACATAACTTTTTTCGCACTCCGAAAAAATTATTTTTTTGAATTACCCCCGAAAAAATACGGTTTTTTGCACTTTTTTGAATTTTTTCCGACAAAAATCAAAAAAATCGCTTTACACATTAAGTTTTCAATAGTAGAATGATAGAAGAAAATCGTGTGTGCGTGTATGTGCATATGAGTTGAGTACCAGAGGCACCGCCGAACAGCATAAGGACAGACTATGACAAAACGCAATGCAAAACTCAATCTCACTTCCAAAGTGGCACGCGCCACCGTCTTTGCGCTACTTTTTGTCCTCGTCCTCGGCATATGCTTAGTAACCGCTTTTGACGTAGACCTCGGCGGTTCCGACGTCGCCTATGCCTCAAAAAATGATAATGTCAGTTCTTCAACTTACGGCTCGATTTCATCCGTCAATTCAAACAATCAAATTACCCTCAATGACATTGGTAATGATTTTGCTTACAGTTGGTACACTTATACTAGTTTTGGGTGGGGCGCCGGCTTAACAGGAAATGACTCAAAAGACGGCAAGGTGTCCATTGAACTTACTTGTGACGGTAGCAATAACTATTCAAATTTGACTTATAGCAAACGTTATAATTTTTCAAGCACAGTTCTCTCATACGTCCAACAGGGATATTTTGTTTCAGTTAGTATTTCGGCATCTACAAGTGGTGGCGAAGGACAAGATTACGGCATAAAAGCTATTACGACTACGAGCGGAACTTATAATTCCGTTCAATCAACACAAGGTCATATTGATGTGAGCGCTGCTGGAATCAATACGGCAAAAACAGCAACGCTTTCTACTTCTACAACAGGAATTGAGATTGAATTTGCAGGTGCCGACAAAAACGATCCAACATTTGTATTTCAAAACGTAGTCTTAACCTTTAATTACGCTCAATACACCGTAGCTTATAATGCAAACGTACCGGCCGGCGTTTCACTTTCCGCAACGGGTACGACGAGTAATTCGACGCATACAATTTTTACAGCAAAAAATCTCACCAAAAACGGTTACTCTTTGGTCGGTTATAAATTCTTGGGTTGGACGAAGACTCAATATACTACGGCACAGAGTTCTCTTCCGAGCGGTGGTTACACCGACCAACAGTCTGTTACCAACCTCACCACGACGAACGGCGCGACCGTGACTTTGTATGCGGTGTGGCAACCGTTGTTCGGCTTGATATACCACGAGAACGGCGACAATGACGATACCACCTCTGTCACCGTCGAGCAGGGCACTTCAATTACACTACTTACGGCGTCAGGCTTGCCGTCAAACTTCACGAAAGCGGGGCACTATTTCGCAGGGTGGGCGGGCTCAGCCTCGTCAAAGACGAATATAGGTTCTTCGATTACGGCGGGCGCGAACGGCACGCAACGTCATATCTACGCCATTTGGTTGCCCATCTCGTACACTATCACATTCAACAAGAACGACAGTAGCGCATCGGGCAGTATGTCAAATATGATCGGCACCTATTCGGGTGCGGTAACTCTCACTGCAAACGCTTTCACAAAACAGGACTCTTTCTTCAAAAATTGGTATCTTTCCACAAGTTCCGCAACGCTTGCGGATAAAGCAACTATTGCGGCAAGCACCTTTGCGGGATATTTGACCGCCGCGCAGTCAAGCATTGATACGTCGAGCGTTACACTCTCACTCACCGCACAATGGACTACCGAAACGTTTGAGTTCGGCAAGTCGGCTAAGGGCACGGGGAAATGGGGCTCCGCAAATAATCCCTATATCATCCGCACGACGACGCATTGGAACAACCTCGCAACTATCATCAATAATAATTGCCCTACGTCGGGGAGCAACGTGGTCGGTTCAATCGTCGGTTCCTCACTTGCAAGTTACTCCAATCCTATCGCGACCGCAAACAGCGGCTACTACGGCGCAACGTTCCTCATCGAAAACAACTTGACTTTCAGCGGAACCTACACCACGGTAGGAAACGTAAACTATCAATTCAAAGGGTCGTTTGTTCTGTCATAGTCGCTTACGCAAAATCTAACTGTCATTACGAGCAACGAAGTTGCGTGGCAATCTCCGGGAACGGCACCGCTGAACCTCCATAGGCACTATCACTCCGACAAAGTCGGAATATAACTTTGCGCAAGCAAAATATCACTTCTCGAAGAGAAATATCACCGCGACGGCAATGTCACGGTGCCGGCGCACCGTGACATTGCGCCGCTTAACGCCCTCTCGTAGCCTGCAAGGTCGAAGTAGCCCGTTCCCGTGAGTCCGAATAGGATAACCTTCTTAACGCCCGTTTCTCGACATTTGACGGCTTCGTCCACCGCAATCTTTATGGCGTGTGCGCTTTCGGGCGCAGGCAATATCCCCTCTACTCTTGCAAACTTAATCGCAGTGTCGAACACTTCGTTCTGTCCCACCCTTCTCACTTCGTCGAGATAGCCGTCGTGATACAACTTGCTGACGACCGGACTCATTCCGTGATACCTAAGCCCGCCCGCATGGCTTGACGGCGGAATAAATTCGCAACCGAGGGTATACATTTTCGCCATCGGCGTAATCTTCCCCGTATCGCAATAGTCGTATCTATATTCCCCTTTGCTCATACTCGGACAACTCTCGGGCTCCACGGCGATGAAATGCGGATTTGCCGTTCCTTTCAACTTGTCCCGCACGAACGGCGCGATAAGTCCCGCCAAATTACTCCCTCCGCCGGCGCAACCTATGACGACGTCGGGATACGTATCGTGTTTCTCCATTGCGATTTTGCACTCCAAACCTATCACTGATTGGTGCAAAGCGACTTGATTTAGCACACTTCCAAGCACGTATCGTGTACTTTTCGTCGTTGTCGCAAGTTCGACCGCTTCCGAAATCGCGGTGCCCAGAGAACCGCTGTTGTTCGGATTTTCGGCAAGCATTTTGCGTCCGACCGCCGTCGTATCGCTCGGAGACGGTATCACGTTTGCGCCGTATACGCGCATAAGGCTTTTGCGTTGCGGTTTGAGTTCATAACTGCACCGCACCATAAACACCGTGAGGTCGAGCCCGAAATATCCGCACGCCATACTTAGCGCCGTTCCCCATTGTCCCGCGCCCGTTTCCGTCGTCACGCCTTTGAGACCTTGTTCCTTTGCGTAGTACGCTTGCGCTATCGCGCTGTTCAGTTTGTGGCTTCCGCTCGTGTTGTTGCCCTCGAATTTGTAATATATCTCCGCAGGCGTAGCGAGTGCCTTTTCAAGGCAGTACGCACGCACAAGCGGGGACGGACGATACATTTTGTAAAAGTCGCGTATCCCTTTCGGAATTTCGATATAGGCGTCCTCGTCGTTAAGTTCCTGTTTCGCAAGTTCGGTGCAAAATATCCTTTCAAGGTCCGAGAGCGTCACCGCTTTGCCTGTCGCGGGATTTATCAGCGGTTCACACTTGTCCTTCATATCCGCCCGCACGTTATACCACTCCTTAGGCATTTCGTTTTCGCTGAGATAAATTTTGTACGGTATTTCTTTCATATCGTCCTCCGTGTGCTATATTAGTCTTTTCTTATTTTATTATTCGTCATCTTTACTCAATAAAAAATCCGCGTGAAACAGATTCCTGCTTCACGCGGACAAAACTCATCGTCTTGCGGTGCCACCGCGCTTGACGTAACGTCACCGTCACGACCTCTCAAAACTGCAATCACAGTCCGTCCTTTTACGCAGACGTGCGTGCCCGACTACTCGTTTCCTTTCGCCGCGCCCCTCGGGGGCCCATAACTTCGACTCGTTTGCTATCCGCATTCCACCGCCGCAGACTCTCTTTAGCGCGTTTGTCTCGTCTCTTCCCTTCATCGGTTTATTTCACTTTATCACGCTAAAGTCATAATGTCAACCGTTATTTTCAGCCTTAGAAAAATACAAACTCTATTTTTCACTCGACCGCGACAACGCCCGCATTCCATCGGATTATATCCCGATTTGAAAACTGACGCCTCATATTGATTTTGTCCGAAACCCGAATCCTTAAAATATTTTTGAAAACTTTCGTCAAATCGCTTTACATTTGCCCATACGCCGTATATAATGCAAGTAGTTTAACGCTTTAATGCGCTAAACTGCTAAATCAAAATCACCTCGCAAGGAGATTCACTATGAAAAAAATAATCTGCGCTATCCTAATCGTATCGCTACTCGCCGTCGGCGCGTTCACTCTCGTCGCTTGCAACGGCGGTTCCGATGAAAAAATCGTCACCATAGGTTACACCCTCTACGAGCCTATGAACTACGAGGACGAAAACGGCAACCTCATCGGCTTCGATACCGACCTTGCAAAAGCCGTATTTGAAAAACTCGGCTACACCGTCGTTTTCAAAATCATCGACTGGAACAATAAGTATATCGACCTCAATACCGGTAGCGTGGATTGCCTCTGGAACGGCTTCACCGCCAACTCCGCGGACGACGACGGCATACAACGCAGCGAAAAAGTCGACTTCTCTTTTAACTATATGCTCAACGCACAAGCGGTCGTAGTCAAGACGGATTCCACGATTGCATCCGCATCCGACCTCGTCGGCAAGACCGGCTACGCCGAGAACGGCTCCGCAGGTGAGGCGTACGCAAACGAACTTCTCGCAGATAACGGTTCGGTCAGCACCGCAACCAAACAAACGGACGCAATCCTTCAAGTCAAAACGGGCGCGGCAGAATACGCCGTAGTCGATTATCAACTCGCAAAGAGCATCGTAGGCAAGGGTGACTTTGCCAACCTCAAAATGATCGACTCCCTCAAATCCGAATCCGAATATTACGCTATCGGCTTCAAGAAAGGCAGTGACCTCACGGCAAAAGTCAATCAAGCCCTCATAGAACTTGCCGCCGACGGAACCATTCGGGAAATTGCGGAACGTTACGGCGTCGAGACTTCCGTCATCACCGACTTCAGCGACCAAATCAACGGTTAATACATTCAAATCAGCGAGATAAACTATGACTTTCGGCGAAGTAACATTATATTTATTGGACGGGTTCAAAATCACGTGTTTGCTTTTTGCACTCACGTTGATTTTCTCCCTTCCCCTCGGACTCATCATTTCGTTTTGTTCGATGAGCAAGTTCAAACCGCTCTCGTTCATCACGAAAATTGTGGTTTGGATTGTCCGCGGAATCCCCCTCATGCTCCAAATTTTCATCATCTACTACGTGCCCGGATTCCTCGACTATAATATCTTCGCATCGGTCGACACCTACTTCATTCTTAATTACGGATTGCAGGATATGGGGCGATTCATTGCGGTAGTCATAGCGTTCTCGTTCAACTACGCTTGCTACTTCTCCGAGATATTCAGAGGTGGCATACAAAGCATCTCCGTCGGTCAACACGAGGCGGCTTGGGTGCTGGGTATGACCAAAACGCAAACCTTCTTCTACGTCATCTTCCCGCAAGTTTTCAAGCGCATAATGCCCCCTATGTCCAACGAAGTGATTACCCTCGTCAAAGATACGGCGCTGTCAAGAGTTATACTCGTCGGCGAACTCATCATGAAAGCGGAACAACTCATGGCGTCCGCACTCATATGGCCGTTATTTTACTCGGGCGCGTTTTACCTCATCTTCGTAGGGCTCCTCACCGTCCTCTTCAATTGGATTGAGAAAAAACTCAGTTATTATAAGGTGTGATATGTCTATACTCGAAGTCAAAAACTTAAAGAAAAATTTCGGAGACGCAGAGGTTTTGAAAGGTATAGACTTCACCGTCGAAAAGGGGGAAGTCGTCGTGATAATCGGCTCGTCGGGAAGCGGTAAAACCACCCTACTCCGTTGCCTTAATTTCCTCGAAACGGCGGACGAAGGACAAATCCTAGTGAACGGCGAAGTGCTGTTCGACGGCGCACAAAAAGCGAAAAAAGAAAACGCAAAAACCGCCCGCGAAAAACGACTCCGCTTCGGACTCGTATTCCAGTCTTTCAATCTATTCCCGCATATGACGGCGTTCAAGAACGTAAGGCTCGCATCCGGACTTCTCGCCAAAGAAAACATAGACGCCGTCGTCAAGGAAGCGCGCAAAAACGGAGTTAAAGGTGCGGAACTTAGAGCATTAAAGTCCGATTTGCGCAAAAAGTCAAATTCCGAACTCGACGAAAAGGCGTATGCGCTCCTTGAAAAAGTCGGGCTTCGCGACCGCGCGAACGCCTATCCTTGCGAACTCAGCGGAGGGCAACAACAGCGTATCGCAATAGCCCGTGCACTTGCTTTGTCTCCCGATATTCTATGTTTCGACGAACCGACTTCCGCCCTCGATCCCGAACTCACCGGAGAGGTCCTCAAAGTCATCAGAGGGCTGAAAGGTGCGGACAATACGATGATTATCGTCACGCACGAAATGGATTTTGCACGCAACGTCGCGGACAAAGTCATCTTCATGGCGGACGGCGTTATCGAGGAAACCGGTACGCCCTATCAAATCTTTGAAAATCCGCAGAGCGAAAAAACAAGAAATTTTTTGTCCCGTCCGAACGATTTTTAGCACTCATATTGTTGTGCATCTCGAATATTTGTTGTATAATTCTCCTGAAATCAAAATTTTTACAGGAGAATTTTCTTATGGACAAAAACTTCATCGAGAAGCAACTTGAAGAACTTTCTGCGAAACTCAAAGGCAAACGCGTCCTCCTCGCTCTTTCTGGCGGTGTAGACAGTTCGGTTTGCGCGGCACTCATTCACAAGGCGGCGCCCGAATCCCTCGTTTGCGTATTCGTCAATCACGGACTCCTCCGCAAAGGCGAATTTGAACAAGTACAAGAAGTTTTCAAAGGTCAGTTCGGTATGAACCTCATCGCGGTCGACGCGGTGGATAGATTCCTTGACAGACTCAAGGGCGTCACCGATCCCGAACAAAAACGTAAGATAATCGGCGACGAATTTATCCGCGTCTTCCAAGACGAAGCCAAGAAACTCGGTCAAATCGAATTCCTCGCGCAAGGCACCATTCTCCCCGACATCATCGAGAGCGGTACGGACGGCAAGAACAAACTCGTCAAATCCCACCACAACGTCGGCGGACTCCCCGAAAACATCGGTTTCGAGGGACTTATCGAACCCGTACGCGACCTCTACAAATACGAAGTCCGCGAAGTCGGCAGAGCGCTCGGTCTCCCCGATTTCATCGTTGACCGTCAACCCTTCCCCGGTCCCGGTCTCGGCGTGCGTTGCGTAGGCGAAATCACTCGCGAAAAACTCGAAATATTGAGAGAAGCGGACGCAATCTTCCGCGAAGAAATCGAAAATGCGGGACTCGGCGATAAGATCTGGCAATACTTCGCAATCATCAACGACTCCCTCACCACCGGCGTCAAGGACGGCGAAAGACTGTACGGACATATGATAGCACTTCGCGCAATCAACACCCACGACGCAGTCACGGCGGACTGGGCGGAAATTCCCTACCCCGTCATTCGCGCGGCAAGCAATCGTATCAGCCAAATCGACGGCGTCAACCGCGTCGTATACGACTGCACCACCAAACCCCCCGCGACCATCGAATGGGAATAAAAACCAACCTCTGAATAAACACAAAATCCCGACGTCGGTCGGGATTTTTTATATGTTTTTTCGCATATAACTTCTCAAAGAGAAATATAACTGCGTAGCAATATCAGTTTGTGGCAATGTCAAAAAATATCACTCAAAAAGAGCACTCCGAAGAGTGCCCTTTTTATCTTTGTTTCAGCCCGTACGATTATCTAATCTCACCTTTTACAACTTGTACCAATAGTACTTTTCATAACTGCCAGTAAAATACTTTGCGTTTACAGATGAATCTGTTACGTCAATCTGTGTTCCGCCAGTTTTGTTTTCCCAATCGGAAGCGTTTTCCGTTATGTACCAAGTCGTCGTATCTTCAAACGTTACACTCTCTATAGTGCTACATTTATAGAAGACGTGATGACCTATACTATTCACGCTGTCGGGTATTGTCACGCTTGTGAGTCCGATACAATCATAAAAAGCGGAGATACCTATGCTCGTCACGGGAAGATTATTATTCATGGCGGGAATAATCAAATCGGTTCCGCTATAATTTCCGATGTAAGTAATCTCATAAGCGTTCTTTTCATCGTTTAGTCCATAATATAATCCCTCCTCTCCATAACTGTATTTGCTTTCATCATCGTCGTCGTTGCAAGCGACGAACGTGAAAACAAGTGTCAAAACAAGGACGATTGATACAATGGACAAAATGCTTTTTCTTTTCATATTTGTTCCTCCAAAAAAAATATTAGGTGCAGAAACAACACCCAATAAAAAATATAACAAGTGCATTTCCGCTGATTCTGCGACAAACCACATGCTAATTCCATTACGAAAGCTATGTTACGCGAAAAATACACCTGTTACCGAAAAGTAAACAGACTTTCGTAAATGGATATGAAGTTTGTCGCACCTACAGTATACAACTTGAAGAGCCGAAATGTCAATATTTAGTTGTTTTTTGTGATTACAATATAGGATTTATATACTACATGGGCTAAAATAGCAAAAAAAAGATAAACCGCTCCCCATTTGAGAGCGGTTTTACATTTGATTGATTTTCGGTTTATTCGAGTTCAAAGGAACCGGTGTAAAGGCGATAATATCTGCCTTTTTGCGCGATGAGTTCGTCGTGGTTTCCGCGCTCGATGATTTCGCCGTGTTCGATGACGAGTATCATATCCGCGTTGCGAACGGTGGACAGTCTGTGCGCAATGACGAATACCGTTCTGCCTTGCATGAGTTGGTCCATACCCTGCTCGATGAGTTTCTCGGTGTGCGTGTCGATAGAGGACGTTGCCTCGTCAAGGATAAGCACGGGAGGATTTGCGACCGCCGCCCTTGCGATTGCAAGGAGTTGGCGTTGTCCTTGAGAGAGGTTTGCGCCGTCGCCCGTGAGGACGGTGTCGTAGCCGTTGGGCAAGTGGGAGATAAAGTAGTCCGCATTTGCAAGTTTTGCCGCGGCATAGATTTCCTCGTCGGTGGCGTCGAGTTTCCCGAAACGGATATTATCCTTGACCGTACCCGTAAAGAGGTGGGTATCCTGCAACACCATTGCCATAGAGTGGCGCAAATCGTCCTTGTTTATCTTGGTTATATTGATATTGTCGTAGCGGATTTTGCCGTCGTTGATATCGTAGAAGCGGTTGATGAGGTTGGTTATCGTTGTCTTGCCCGCGCCGGTAGAGCCGACGAGTGCTATCTTCTGACCGGGTTTCGCGACGAGGTTGATATTCTTCAAAACCGTCTTTTCGGGCACGTAGCCGAAAGTCACATCCTCGAATTCGACTTCGCCTTGCCATTTGACGTAGGTGGTCGTATCCGTCGCCTTGTGGAAGTGTTTCCACGCCCATTTGCCCGTGTACTCTTCGCATTCGATAATATTGCCGTCCTCGTCCTCTCTGGCGTTGACGAGGGTTACGTAGCCGTCGTCCTCTTCGGGAGTTTGGTCGATGAGTTCGAATATACGCTTTCCGCCCGCTATCGCCTGGAGAATGGTATTCGCTTGTTGCGCCATTTGTCCGAGAGGATTGCTGAATTGCTTGGTCAGTTGCACGTAGCCGATGAGTTTGCCGACCGTCATCGCAAGGAAAGACGGTATTCCGATGGGAGAACAGAATATCGTGCCGACAATCGCTACGATTGCGTAGTTCGCGTAGCCGAGGTTGTTCATCGTAGGCATAAGTACGTTCGCATACGTGTGACCTTTGCGGTTTGAATAGGTGAGTTGGCTGTTGAATTTGTCGAAATCCTCGATTTCGGCATCTTCGTGACAGAATACCTTGACGACTTTCAAACCGTCCACGTGCTCCTCGACGAAGCCGACGAGTGCGCCGTAATCGCGGTGTTGGTTCATAAAGTGCTTGCCCGACTTGCCCGAAATGTACTTGACGAGTATTGACATAAGGCTTATGGATACGAGAAGTATCAGCGTGAGGAGCCAAGAATAATACATCATCACGCAGAATACCGCAAGCATCGTGAGTGCGTTTGAAATGAGGTTGGGCACCGCGTTTGACAAAAGTTCGCGCAAGGTGTCCGTGTCGTTGGTGTAGCAACTCATCAAATCGCCGTGGGTGTGGGTGTCGAAGAATTTGACGGGAAGATTCTCCATCTTCGCAAACATATCGTCACGCACACCTTGCATAATTTGAGTCGTAACCTTCACGCCGATGAAGTTGAACACGTAATGAAGTCCCGCGGCGCATGCGTAAATGACAGCCATAACGCCGAGCATCGTGGCAAATCCGCCCATGGTGACTTCGGTGGAGCCGTTCATCAACGGTTCGATATAGGTGTCGATAATCAAGGTGAGCATGAGCGTCCCCGCAACCGTTGCGATAGTGCTGAGTATAAGGCACACGAGTGCAATCGAAACTTTCGCCTTATAAGGCTTATACAGTTTGAGTATTCTTACGAATATCTCCATAGGATTTTCGACCTGAGTTCTGCTGAGCAAACTTTTCTTCTTACTCATTGTCGGCACCTCCTTTCACCGCGGAGTCCGCTTCGACGTCGAAGTCGCCGCCACCCTTTTGTTGGGAGTTGTATATATCGCTATAAGTTTCGCTCGTTGCAAGGAGTTCCTCGTGTGAACCTATCGCCTTGATTTTGCCGTTTTCCATAACGATAATTCTATCCGCATCCTCGACGGAAGCAATACGTTGCGCAATTATGATGACCGTAGTATCCCCGAATTCGTTCTTGAGTCCCGCGCGAATAGATGCGTCGGTAGCGGTATCGACGGCGGACGTGGAATCGTCCATAATCATCACTTTCGGGTGTTTAAGCAACGCTCTTGCTATGCTTAACCTTTGTTTTTGTCCGCCGGACACGTTTACACCGCCTTGTCCGAGTTCGGTTTCGTAGCCGTTCGGGAAGGACGTGATGAAGTCGTGTGCTTGTGCGACTTTGGTGGCGTGTTCGATTTGTTCCTGCGTAGCGTTAGGATTGCCCCACAAGAGGTTTTCTTTTATCGTACCGCTGAACAAGACGTTCTTCTGGAGCACCATTGCGACGGCGTCTCTGAGTTTTTCGATTTTGTATTCTTTGACGTTTCTACCGCCTACTTTGACCTCTCCGTCAAGCACGTCGTAAAGACGAGGTATGAGTTGCACGAGGGTGGTTTTACCCGAACCCGTCGCGCCGATGATACCTATTCTCTCTCCCGATTTTATGTGGAGATCGATATTCTCGACGTTGAGATTGTCCGCGTTTTTGCTGTACGAGAAGTTGACGTTTTCAAAGTCGATGGAGCCGTCCGCTACTTCGTCGTCGGTGGCGTCGTCGGCGTCAACTATGTCTATTTCCTCGTCGAACACTTCGACGATACGCTGTACGCTTGCACGCGACATAACTATGGTCACGAACACCACCGCTACCATCGCAAGAGACATAAACACTTGCATAACGTAGGTGAGGAAGGAACTGAGATAACCTATCTTCATATTGCCGTCGATGATTTCGTTACCGCCCACCCATACGAGGATAATAATGCTTGCATAAATGACGACTTGAAGGAAGGGCATCGCGATGACGAGCCACTTCTCCGCGTCGAATTGGAGTTTCTGCACTCTTGCGCTGACCTTGCGGAATTTCTCGGTTTCGTGGTCCTCTCTGACGAACGCCTTAACCGCGCGAATACCCGTGAGGTTCTCTTGAGTGGACTCGTTCATCCCGTCGTATTCGTCGAGCATTTTCATGAACTTCGGGAAAATCAACTTCACGCCGAAGGGAAGCACTATCAAAATGACGGGCAACGTCACCGCAAATACTATGGACATACGCGGATTGATGGTGATTGCCGAAGTGAGCGCAAGCACGAGCATTATAGGCGAACGCACCAACGTGCGGATTATCGTCATGTACGCCATAAGCACGAAGCCGACGTCGGTGGTCAGTCTCGTGACGATACTTGCGGTGTTGAAGTGGTCGAGGTTGGCGAAACTGAATCTTTCGATTTTGTTTATCATCTTCACGCGGACGTTGTAGGCAAATCCCGCGGACGCTACCGCCGCAAACTTGCCGGCAAGAATACCGCAAGCAAGGGAAATCACTGCCATAACGATGATTATCGCTCCGCATAAGCAGATGAATTCCACTCTGTCGTACACCGTGAAAATCGGAGCGTTAAGGCTTCCGAATTCAAACACGAAAGTGAATTCAGTCGCATTCTCGACGAGACCTACGTTGATAACTTGCGCCATAACGAGAGGTATCAGCACTTCGAGAATAACTTCAAATACGACGAGAACGGAGCACAGTATAGACGGAGTTTTGTACTCCCCTATACAGGACGCCAGTTTTCTTATCGCACCCTGAGGTTTTTTTGCTTGTTGAGTCTTTTCCATAATTATTCCTTTTTCTGCGCGACGCGCGAAATTAATATTACTCTATTCTTTGCGATATATTGGACTTCATCTTGTCTATGACCTTAAAAAAGACATTGAGGTCTTTTTCGGGGATGCCGTCCGTCAGCGTTTTTTCCGTCTCTTCAAACTGAGCGTCTATCATTTGACAAAGTTCTCTTGCCTTGTCCGTCAACACGATTTTTCTGAGTCTGCCGTCGTAGTCGACGTTCTCGCGCACGATAAGCCCGTTTTTCTCCATAAGGTTGAGAATTTCGCTTGCGGTGCTTTTGCGAATGTCGAATCTCTTCTCAATATCCTTTTGGAAAACGTCTCTTTCTCCGTCTGCTTCGCAAAGGAATCCGAGAATGAATCCGTGCATACCGGTGAGATTTTCGCACTCGCGCATCAGTTGCGAAGAGCAATGATAACGCTTGATAAGATTGTTCAGGCATTTGACTTCCATGCCTACTATTTTGTCCATGGACACCGTCCTTTCACGCGCCCGCAAGCGCGTTTAGTTAGTACACGAACTATATATTATTCAAATAACAATATAATGTCAATCGTTTGACGCGAAAAAAGTTCGTTGCCGAACGATTTTTTTCATGTATTTTTATCGTAAGTTTTCGGATATAATCAAACCCTCTCGAAAGCACGAAAAAACGGCGCAATTTCGCGCCGTTCTATACTATTGCGTTTTTCTATTTGCAACGGCTGTCTATAAAGTTGCGTGCATCGAGAAAAGAGGAAAATACTCCCTCTTCTTCCCCCGCCTTAACCACCACGGGATAATGACAAAAAGCAAGCCAAGTCAAGGCTTGCTTTTTATCTTCAAATCGTTTGTTTTCTATTTCTATTATCATTAGGATTTAGAGGAGACGCCAGATACTGTGTTTGGTGATCATAAAGATGAGGTCGAGAACCCAAATCAACCAGCCGCCGAAGATACGGATGATACCCGCAACGATTTTGCCTTCGGAAAAACGAGTGATGACGCCGAGAATCCATGCGGTGAAAGGAATGATTGCAAGGATAAGGCTGACGATGTAACTAAGACCAAAATAATCTTTTTTTGCTGCCATAATTATACCTCCGAAACTTTCTAAAATTATTATATCATCAATCGTTTACAAAGTAAACATTAATTTTTTATTTTTTTGAAATTTCGTCCCGACTTACCGCAATCGACGGTTTATGCGTCCTATACGAACGTTTAACGTTGCTTATGCGGCGAAACCGTCAATGATTTTCTGCGAAAATCGTTCTGACGGCACTTGCAACGCAACTTCTCCGCAACGAAAATTTTTTGCTACAACTCAGACTCACTGCGTAACTCAATTTATAGTTCCGCAAAATTTTCGTTTTGATTAAATAAGGGCGGGACACACCCGCACCCGATTGTCATTGCGAGCAACGGAGTTGCGTGGCAATCTCCTTGAAAGGAACCGCTAATCTTGCCGTAGGCAAATATAACTGCTCGTTAGGGCAATATCACTCCGACTTGTCGGAATATCACTTCTCGAAGAGAAATATAACTCAAAAAAAAGCACCGCGGATACGGTGCTTTTTTCGTGCGTTAATTCTTTTAGCCTCTCAGTATCGGCTGTCTTGCGGCGCGGACCTCGTCGGGACGAGAGATGACCGCATTGTGCGGTGCGGTATGCAACGCTTCCGGATTATCGAATGCTTGTTTATGCAGTCCGAGGAGCAACTCCGCGACTTCGTCGAGGGTGTCTTTGCTTTCGGTTTCGGTGGGTTCAAACATAAGCGCTTCATGGACGATGAGAGGGAAATACATCGTAGGCGGGTGTATTCCGCCGTCTATCATCGCTTTTGCAATATCCATTGCGCTGACGCCTGTTTCCTCTTTGAGTTTTTCGAGGGACACGACGAATTCGTGCATACAACGTCTACCCTTTTCGGTGGGATACGCATCCTCGATTTTCGCTTTGAGGTAGTTTGCGTTGAGGACCGCCGTTTCGGACGCTTCTTTTAAGCCTTCTCCGCCGAGAGTAACGATATAGGCAAGTGCCTTTGCGTATACGCCGAAGTTGCCGTAGAAAGCAGTGACCTTGCCGATGCTTTCCTCGCTATAATCGAAGTCGTAACCGTTCTCGGTCTTGACGACGCTCGGGTTGGGAAGATACGGCACGAGGGCTTTCTTGCAACCGACGGGACCGCTACCGGGACCGCCACCGCCGTGAGGAGTGGAGAACGTCTTGTGAAGATTGAGGTGCACGACGTCGAAGCCCATATCGCCGGGACGAACGATACCCATAACGGCGTTGAGGTTTGCGCCGTCGTAGTAGAGCAATCCGCCCGCCTCGTGGACGATTTTGTCGATGGCTTCGATATTCTTTTCAAAAAGACCGAGAGTAGTAGGATTGGTGAGCATGAGCGCGGCGGTATCTTCACCGACGACCTTTCTGAGTTCGTCGAGATCAACGCCTTTTTCGTCGTTGGACTTCACTGCGACAATCTCGAAGCCCGCCATAGCGGCGGAGGCGGGATTGGTGCCGTGTGCGCTGTCGGGAACAATGATTTTGGTGCGCTTGTTATCCCCTCTTTGCTCGTGGTATTTCTTGATGAGTTGAAGTCCCGTGTACTCGCCGTGTGCACCCGCACAAGGTTGGAGAGTAACAGCATCCATACCCGTGATTTCGCACAAATCGGCACTTAAAACCTCGATAAGTTCAAGTGAACCCTGTATATCTGCGATTTTCTGACGAGGATGAACGGCGGTGAAGCCTTCGAGGCTTGCCACTTCTTCGTTGATTTTAGGGTTGTATTTCATCGTGCAAGAACCGAGAGGATAGAACCCGTCGTCAACGCCGAATGCACGCTTTGAAAGCGCGGTATAATGACGAACGAGATCGACTTCCGCGACCGACGGAAGGACGGGTGCGGACTCTCTTTTAAGGCTTGCATCGAACTTGTATTCGGGCACGCCGAGAGGTGCGAACGTTACCGCTCTTTTGCCGTCTTTGGAAATTTCAAACAAAGTTTTCACAGCACGCCTCCTACTATTTCGATGACTTTATCCATACTCTCTTTGGTCGCCTTTTCGGTACAGCACCAAAGGATAGTGTCGTTGTCGAGCACAAGACCGCCGAGAATATTTTCCTTTTCGAGAGCGGAAATTATCTCGTATGCTTTGCCCTCGGTTATGGTTGCAAACTCGTGGAAGAACTCGCCGCCGAACGCAAGTTTCGCGCCCTTACAAACAAGACCGCTTGCAAGGTAATGAGCGTTCGATGCACAAGCGGTCGCGACTTCTTTGAGTCCCGTCGCGCCTACCGCGGCAAGATATACGGACACCGTGAGTGCGCAAAGAGCCTCGTTGGAGCAAATGTTACTCGTCGCCTTTTCGCGACGGATATGTTGTTCCCTTGCTTGCAAAGTGAGCACGTACGCACGATTGCCGTCGTGGTCGACGGTTTCGCCGACGATACGACCCGGCATTCTGCGCATTTCCTTTGCGGTGGTCGCCATATAACCGATATACGGACCGCCGAAACTCATAGGAAGTCCGAGGGGTTGCGCCTCTCCTACCGCCACGTCCGCGCCTTGTTCGCGAGGAGTGCGAAGTATACCGAGAGAAACGGGATTTGCGCCGAGAACGAATTTTCCGCCGTTTGCGTGGCAAATTTCAGAAATCGCCGTCGTATCTTCGATGAGTCCGTAGAAGTTAGGATTTTCGACGTACACCGCGCCGACCGCGCCTATATCGTCCGGCAAAATCGCTTTGCCGTCTACGCTGTCGATGACGTCGAGAGTTATTCCTCTTGCGGTGAGATAGGTCGTGAGCACGTCCATAACGTCGGGATTGATATTGTCGAACGTGACCACTCTTTTCACTTTATCCGCGCACATAATACATCCCTCGGCAGCCGCCGTCGCGCCCGAATAGTGAGAGGCGTTGCTGACGTCCATACCGGTGAGGTTGCAAATCATGGTTTGATACTCGAATATCGCTTGGAGTATGCCTTGGGAGAGTTCCGCCTGATAGGGAGTATACGCGGTCACGAACTCGGAGCGCGAACATATGGACTTCACGACCGACGGGATATAGTGGTCGTAAGAGCCGGCGCCGAGGAAGATGCTGTCGTATACCCTGTTTTTCTTGGCAAGAGCCTTCATGAAATCGAAGGTTTCCTGCTGAGATTTACCCTCGGGCAAATTCAGTTTTCGGGCGCGAAGAGAACGAGGAATATCCTCAAAAAGATCGTCGACGTTTTCAACGCCGATGACTTTGAGCATTTCCCGCCTTTCCGCGTCGGTCAGGGAAAGATAGTCTGCCATAATTCACCTATTATTTT
Organism: uncultured Bacteroidaceae bacterium; assembly: GCA_964563025.1. Classification (GTDB taxonomy): domain Bacteria; phylum Bacillota; class Clostridia; order Christensenellales; family CAG-917; genus RGIG4097. The sequence continues at coordinate 138,599 of CAZLVK010000003.1, forward strand.
TCGAGTGCCTCGTATTCTTCTTCGCTCATGAGGTCGGAAGGAATTTCGGTGGCTTCGATTTTGCAAATCCACGCATTCATAGCGTCGTCGTTGATGAGTTCGGGCTCGTCTTCGAGGGCGGAATTGACTTCCACTACGGTGCCCGAAACGGGTGCGTTGATTTCGCTGACCGCCTTGACGGATTCGACTTCGCACATACTCTCACCCGCCGTAACGGTTGCGCCGACTTCGGGCAAGGAAATGTAAACGATGTCGCCGAGTTCTTCGGCTGCGAACTTGCTGATACCGACGGTTACGTCGTTTCCGTTGATGTCTGCCCACTCGTGGGTTTTGGAATACTTAGTCATAATTATCTCCTGCTCTATGCTTTGCATAGAATATATTTTTCGTTTTGATTTTTCTTATTTTGCTCTCTTATAGAAAGGCATAGGCACGATTTCGAGTTCGATACGTCTACCTCTCACGTCCGCGGTCAATTGCTTGTCCGCATATTCTTTCTTTATTCTCAACATACAGACGGGATAGCCGAGGGTGGGACAATGAGTACCGCTCGTGGATATACCGACTTTTTCGTCCCCGCTGTACACGTCGCAATGCTCGCGAACGATGCCTTTGCCGACGACTTTCGCGCCCACTCTGACGTATTCGGGAGTATGGTTTTCAAGAGCGGTTTTGCCGATGAAATTCTCTTTGCCCATCTTGATTGCGAATCCGAGACCGACTTCGTTGACGGGAATATCGTCGCCGAGTTCGTGTCCGTATAGAGGCATAGACGCTTCGAGACGCAATGTATCGCGCGCGCCGAGTCCGCAAGGAATACAGCCGAACTCTTCCCCCGCTTCGAGGAGAATATCGTAAAGTTTTTCGGCATCCTCGTTTTTGCAATACACCTCGAAACCGTCTTCTCCGGTATAGCCCGTGCGGGAAAGATAGGTGCAAATTCCGTCGATGACGACGTTTGCCTTGAAGGAATAATTCTTCATAGGAATATTCTCTTCTGCAACGAGTTTCGATATGAGGGAAATCGCCTTGGGGCCTTGAACGGCAATCTGTGCGATTTCGTAGGATTTATTTTCAAAAGTAACGTAATCGGGCAAGTGTTTTTCCACCCAATCCGCATCCTTTTCTACGTTTGCGCCGTTGACGACGATCCAGAACTTTTCTCCGTTTTCGCGATACACGAGAATATCGTCCACCGCACCGCCGTTTTCGTTGGGAAGAAGGGAGTAGCGAACCTGTCCGTCGTACATACCGCGAATATCGTTGGTGAGGATAGCGTTGACGGCATCCTCCGCTTTTGCGCCCGTCACGAGCAATTCGCCCATATGCGAAACGTCGAACAGACCGACCGCTTGGCGTACTGCGTTATGCTCCGCGATAACTCCCGAATATTGCACGGGAAGGTCGTAGCCCGCAAACTCGACGATTTTTCCGCCGAGAGCGACGTGCTTGTTATAAAGAGGTGTTTTCTTGCCCATATGTTCTCCTTTGCGGAAGTACCCGCTTAAAACTTGATTTTTTGTGCCGCCTCGAAAATGCTTTCGTACATAGTCGGGTGTGCGTGTATAGTGGTTGCAATATCCTCTGCGGTGAGATGATTTTTGACGGCAAGCGCGATTTCGGCAACGAGTTCGGTCACGCCGTATCCGAAGAGTTCACCGCCTCGAACAATGCCTTTATCGTCGCAAATCAGTTTGATAAACCCTCTGTTTGAGCCGTTGATGAGGGATTTACCGTTCCCGCCGAGCAAGAACTTGCCGACCTTTGCGCCCTCGAAATCCGTCTCTCCGACCATTGCGACTTCGGGGGAAGTATAGACGCACGACGGCACGACCGAGAGGTCTATATCGCAATTATATCCGTACATATCCGCAAGCGCCACGTATGCGGATGCGGTCGCGAAGTGCGCAAGTTGCACTTTGCCGTTGCAATCTCCGACGGCGTATACGCCCGCCGCGGACGTGCGCATTTTCTCATCCGTGCATATGAAACGGCCGTCTGTTTCTACGCCTGCGTTTTCAAGTCCTATATCTTTTATATTCGCTTTTCTGCCTATTGCCACTATAACCGCGTCGCAAGGGATTGTTTCTGCACTGCCGTTCTTCTCGTAGGTCACGGAAGTCTCGGAAATTTCGACGACCTTTGCGGACGTGACGAAACTCACCCCTTTCTTCTTCATGACAGAGGAGAGTTGCACGCTGATTTCCTTGCCGAACATAGGCAAAATTCTATCCGTCGCCTCAACGACGGTTACGGTCTTACCGAGTCCCGCGAAGTAGGACGTAAATTCCATTCCGATAACTCCACCGCCGATGACGACGATATTGTTACCCTCGACGGGTGCGGACAGCACGTCGTCCGAATTGAGGGCGTATTCGATGCCTTTTATCGGGAGTTTTGCGGGAGAAGAACCGACGGCAACGAGGATATTATCCCCTTCGACGATTTCCTCTCCGATCGCTATACTGTGAGGAGATACGAATTTGCCCTCGCCCTCGATATACGCGACCTTGCCCGCTTTCAGCATAGAGCGGATGCCCGAACGCAGAGTTTCTACGATTTTGTCCTTGTGTGCGTAAATCGCGCCCTCGTCAAACGTTGCGTCAGCGTTTACGCCGAGTTCCGCCCACTCCGTGCGAGAGGAATAAAGGTCGGCGGAATGCAAAAGCGCCTTAGTCGGGATACAACCGCGATTAAGGCAAGTTCCGCCTACGAAAGACTTTTCTATGAGAGCGACGGATTTGCCGAGTTCCGCCGCCTTGAGCGCGGCGGGATAGCCCGCGGGACCACCGCCTAAAATCACCAAATCATACTTCATACCACACCTTCTTGATTTCGTCGAGATATTCACCGCTATCGGTTTTGAGGTTTTTGCCGAGAATTTGATTTTCGAGGAATTCGGACGTTTCGACGTCGAGGCTGTCCGTATACGCCCTAACCGCCGTGACGACGTCGTCTTTGACCGTCACCGCGACTTCGACCTTTATTCCGTTTGCGGTCATAGGTATGCGCATATCGTACTCTTCTTTTTTGCCGTAACGCCAATCGTCTGATGCGAAAATCATAGTACCGCCCATAATTGCGTTCCCGCCGAGTGCGAAAGGTTGCATTTCTTCGCACGGTATGCCGTCGTATTCCTCTTTGAAAGCGTCTATGAGTGCGTCGGCAAACCTCTCTTTCGTGATATTTTCGTCGAAAGCGGTGAGAGAGGATACCCGACTCTTCACACTCCTGACCTTCTTTCCGACGAATTTTGTTTCGGGCGGAGTGAGATAGCGTGCGACCTTATCCGACGGCGAAGTCACGAGCATAGTGCCGTGATGATATTCGTGTCCGTCCTTGCGATAATATGCGTTTCCGCTGACCTTGAAACCGTCGATTTCGACGTCGTTTCTGCCCGTGAGCGTCGGATTGAGTCCGAAGGAAGACAGAGCGGACAAAAGTATTTTGCGATTTCGGTCGAGATCGAAGTCCCCCGTACGTCCGAAAAACGTGAAGTTGATATTGCCGAGGTCGTGATAGACCGCACCGCCACCCGACAAACGACGAGCAAGAAGCCCGCCCTCGGATTCGAGCAAATCGACGTTGACCTCTTGGTAAGCGTCTTGATTGCGTCCGATTACGACGGTGTTCTCGTTCGTCCAAAGATACAAAATAGCCTCCCCTTCTTCGACCTTGTCAAAGAGGGCGAGTTCGATACCTTGATTGACGAACACGTTCGTGCTTTCGGATTTTACTATCGTGAGTTTTGTTATCATAGATAACAGTATAGCAAACTACGCACCAATTATCAAGAGCAAATGTAAATAATTAAACGAAAAAACCGCGGAATGATTTTCCGCGGTTTTTCTTCCAATCTATCGTCAATGTATATCGTAGCCGAATGATGTTCCGATTTCGAAATCCTCGTAATCGGGGAAATTTTCCAAGGATAAAGTCGTTTCATTAAAATCGTAAAGAGTATAAACGCCAATTTCTCCATCGCTGAAATTTCGAGTAAATATTATCTTTCCGTCCTCAATGCGCATAGTTGCGTTGTCATTGTCAACGTCCGTTATGAATTCTTCAAGCGTTTCACGCCCATAGTTTTCGCAGAATTCTTTTATTGATCTTTCAAGTTCAAGTACCTCAACCTGAATATAACTTTCGTCGGACATATTTAATGCAAAATATTTATTCCCCTCGTAAAAGCATGCACTCCTTGACGACTCGCTTTCTTCGTCGTAATCTATTGCGGTATATCCTGTTTCACACATATTAATTATAATCTTATATTGAATCGAATCATTATGAATACTCTCGTAAATCATTTTATAATTCGTCACTTCTGCAAATATGGTTTTGATTTCGTCCAAACTCATGCCGTCCGATAATTCTATAGCGGACGAGTTGTTCGCCGTACCCGAATTTTCTTCTTTTTCATCGCACGCTACGAATATACAAAAAAGCATACAAAGCGCAATCAAAGTTGCCACGATTTTGATTTTTTTGTTCATGATTTATCCTCCTAAATCTTTTTACAACTAAATTATAATCACCTAATGTGCGATTGTCAAGACTAAAATCACCCGATATGCGATTATTTATTCGCAAAGAGGTGAGTTTATGGAACTTAAAGATATTCAAGAAAGACTGAGAAAGGCAATCAAAGAAAGCGGTATCGAACAAAAAGAATTAGCCAAAACGGTTGGTGTGTCCCCTCAAACAATTTCAAAATATATGCGTAGAAATATATTTCCCGCCCTCGACACGTTTGCAAAACTGTGTCGCGCTCTCGATGTTTCCGCAGACTCGATTTTAGGCGTTTCAGAATGATTTTACGCTAACCGTATTTCTAACAATCAAAACCATTCCCTTAAAAAGAAAAGCGCACTGTAAGTGCGCTTTTTGTGTTTTGTTTTCTGTTTACTATGATTATTTGGTTCCGAAGAGACGGTCGCCCGCATCGCCGAGTCCGGGAAGGATGTAACCGACGTCGTTGAGTTGACGATCGAGCGTGGAGACGTAGATTTTCACGTCGGGGTGTGCTTCCGCAACCGCTTCGACACCTTCGGGTACGCCGATTATGTTCATGAGACGAATATCCTTGCAACCACGATCTTTGAGGAATTTGATTGCCGCAACTGCGCTACCGCCCGTTGCGAGCATCGGATCGAGAAGAATTGCTATGCTGTCTTCGATGCCTTGGGGAAGTTTGCAATAATATTCGTGAGGAATGAGGGTTTCTTCGTCGCGGTAGAGACCGATATGTCCGACGTGTGCGGTGGGGAACAGAGTATGAACGCCGTTCACCATGCCGAGACCTGCGCGAAGGATAGGAACGATAGAGACCGCATTGTCCGCGACCATGGTTTGTTCGGTTTCTTCGAGAGGAGTTTTGACCATAACTTTCTTGGTGGGAACGTCTTTGAACGCTTCGTAGACCATGAGAGTGGTGATTTCTTCGACGAGTTCGCGGAACTCTTTCATACCGGTTTTTTCATCGCGAAGGATTGCGACTTTGTGTTGAATAAGGGGGTGATTGAAAATCGTTACGTTTTTATAGTCTTTCATTTTTTACCTCATTTCGTTAGAAACCGCCCTATTATTCATAGAGCGGTTTCGTATTACTGATTATTCTGCGTCGCTTGCGTTGTCGGATGCGACTTCTTCTTGTGCTTCTTCTGCGTTTTCTTCTTTGACGACGGAGACGCCGACTTCAAAGTGCGCTTCGGTCGCTACCGCACCGGTGATAAGGCTATCGGTTTCACCTTCTTCGAGTTCGATACCCTTGTCTTCTTGACCTTTTTCAATCTTGGTGATGATGGTGTAGACCAAAATTCCGAGGATGAGTGCGGTTGCGATGGAAGTGATGGTGATGGTCTTGGAGACGGTGCCGTCGTTTTCAAGCGCATAGGGGATTTGGATAGAGAGTCCGCCGATACCCGCGATGAGGATAGTGCTGACGGTGAAGAGGTTCTTGTTGTCGCCGAGGTCGATGTCTTTGAACATCTTGAGACCGCTGACTGCGATGAATCCGTAAAGCGTGAGGCAGACGCCGCCCATTACGCAAGAAGGAATGGTTTGAAGCAAGGACATAATCGGAGTGACAAAACTCAGGACTATGCACATGACCGCCGCTGCGAAAATGGTGGTTATGGATGCGTTCTTGGTGATTGCTACACAACCAACGGATTCGCCGTAAGTGGTGTTGGGGCAAATACCGAACACGGTACCGACCATGGAGCCGACGCCGTCGCCGAGGAGGGTTCTTTCAAGTCCGGGTTCGCCTTCGACGAGGTCACGACCGATAATGGAGCCGAGGTTCTTGTGGTCTGCGATATGTTCCGCAAAGACGACGAATGCAACGGGGATGAACGCGAGTGCGATTTCCGCTACGCCTGCGCCGGTGATAACGGTTGCCGCGCCGTTGGTCGCTGCTTGAACCGCTTCGTTGACGTTGCCGTGGACGAGTTCTTTGATTGCTTCGATGAGTGCGAAGTCAGGATAATTGAGGAATGCGGTGACGCCGGTGAATTGACCGTCGACCACGAAGTTTTGAACGAGAGGAGTCCAGTTGACTATCTTGAGATATTCAACGTCGAAGCAGTAGCCGAAAATCGAGAAGAAGGATGCGACTACGTAGCCTGCGCCGATACCGATAATGAACGGAATAAGTCTACCCATTTTGAATTTCTTTTGGGTGGAGCAAATGCAGATGGTGACGAGAGTCACGAGGCCGCAGAAGAGTGCGACGAGGTTGTAACTTGCATTGACGGTTGCGCCGCTTGCTTTGACGATGTCACCCATTGCAGAGCCTGCAAGAGAGAGTCCGATAAGCGCGACGGTCGGTCCGATGACGACGGGAGGCATGAGTTTGGATACCCATTTGGTGCCGACGAAGTGAATCACGAGTGCGATGATAACGTACACGAGACCTGCGAGGATACCGCCGATGATGATTCCGCAATAACCGAACATAAGCGCGGTAGAAAGGGAACTGAGGAATGCAAATGACGACGATACGATGACCGGGCTCTTAAACTTCGTGAAAAGAAGATAAGTGATAGTGCCGAGACCTGCGCCGAGAATTGCCGCGGGGATTTGAGTGGGCAAACCGATAATCGTAGGCACCGCGATGGTTGCCGCCATGATGGCGAGAACTTGTTGGAGCGCGAAAATCAAGAGTTTCCCGAACTTAGGTTTGTCTTCAACGTCATAGATAAGACCGTTTTTGTTCATAGTGTTACTCTCCATTTTTAATTTTCTTGTGTTTTATGCTTTTTGTTGATACCTATAAAAAAACCTTGTCGGCGCAGAATACGGACAAGGCAAAACGAATAATTTCAATATGGTTTTGTCAATCTTGTCTATATCCCGTATAGCCCTTAAAGATTTATCATAGTGATGATAGCACATTGCCTTTGCGGGTGTCAACCGTTTTGACTTAATTGCTACAAAGTGTTTTTGCGTTTTACGAATACAACTCCACGCAGTTTGCGCCGACGCCGTCCGTCTCCTCGAAACGCACCGCAATCGTCTCCTTTGCGGAAGTCGGAATATTCTTGCCGACATAGTCGGCACGTATGGGAAGTTCCCTATGCCCGCGGTCGATAATCACCGCAAGTTGTATGGTTTTCGGGCGTCCGAAGTGCAAAATCGCGTCTATTGCCACCCTTGCCGTTCTGCCCGTATAAAGCACGTCGTCGCAGAGTATGACGTTCTTGTCGGATATGTCGAAAGGTATATCCGTGCTCTTGACGTCCGCCACTTCTCCTATTTCGGACAAGTCGTCGCGGTAAAGGGTTATATCTATGATGCCTAAATCCACCTTTTTACCCTCTATATTTTCGACGTTTCTTTGAATACGCTTTGCCATAGGCACTCCCCTCGTGTGTATGCCGACGAGCACGACGTCGTCGATGCCGTCGTTCTTTTCGACTATTTCGTGAGAGATGCGCAAAAGCGCGCGACTGAGCGCGGTTTCGTCAAGCAAAACTTTTTTGAGTTCCATATATCACCTTATATTCACGCGCACGAGCGCGTTACGCTCGATTACTGTCCTGAGATTATCTTCTTCAACTCTTCCAAATCGAAGTCGGGAACGTATTCCTCTTTCGCACTGTCGAGTTCTTGAGAAAAGCCGTTCGTAAGTCCCGCGTCGAAAAAAGCGTTTACGGCGGTGTTGTATTCGAGTTCGTTCAGCCGTCTGCCGAGGGCGGGATGTCCCTCTACCGCGGGAACGGGGAAATACTGCCCCATCACGCTGACGAACATACCCTTGTCGATTTCCGCTATCGCACTCATGACTCCCCTCGTGTTGCGAAGTCCGCGCGGGAGCACGAGATGGCGCACAATGACTCCCTTCACCATCATTCCGTCGTCGTCGAAGATATTTCTCGGTTGCTGACGACGCATTTCGGCTATCGCCTTTTTCGCGACTTCAAAATATCCCGGCGCATTCGAGTATTCGACCGCGAGTTTGTCGTCGCTGTACTTGAAATCGGGGAGCCATACGTCCACGAGCCCTTCGAGTTTTTGGAGATTAGCCACCGTTTCGTAACCGTTGGAATTCCAAACGATAGGTATATGCAAAGTCGGCTTGACTATCCGCAAAGTGTCCGCAAGCAAATTGACATTGGGCGGCGGTGTCACGAGGTTTATATTTTCCGCGCCAAGGTCTTGAAGATAGAGCATTGCACCGATAAGTTGTTCGGGGGTTACGTCAAGCCCCTTCCCCTCGTGCGAAATCTCGTAATTCTGGCAAAACTTGCACCTGAGGTTGCACCCCGAAAAGAAGATGGTTCCGCTACCTCCCGTACCCGAAATGCACGGTTCCTCGAAACGATGAAGTCCTACCCTTGCAATCTTGAAAGTTCCGTCTTTCCCCGACATAGGCTACCTCTCGATTTTGGCAATAATGCCGTCGTACTTTTTCGCCCACTTGACGACTTTGCCTCGATTATACTTTTTGGGTATGCGTTTCGCTATCCTCTTTCCACCGAGGGCTTTAACGAGCCACTTAACCGCTTGGCAAACGAGAGAGGGCTTTCTGAGAATAATCAACGCCTTTTTCAGCACGTCGAGAGCGGAAATTTTTGCGGGATTTTCGCTGTCCGTAGACAACAACGCCATATCGTCATTCGTCACCACTCCGCAACCGAAAAGCCAGTTTATCATAGCGGGATTGATATTTAAAGCCCATCTTTTGATAATGTCGATGAACATATAATCCGCACCGAGTTCCTCGATGAACTTAAGTTCGTATCCCCAAAGTTCCTTTGCCGAAAAGTCCGTTTTGCCGTTGAGAGTTTCCGCAAGCCATACCCCCGCTTTCATGGACGCTTCTATACCGCTACCCATAATTGGCATGGTCATAAACGCACTGTCGCCGACCGCCACGTAGCCGTCCGCAACCATAACCGACAACGGACGACGAACGCCTATATCCACCTTGCGCGGAGAGCGGATTTCTTCTTCGGTGAGTATATCGTGATTGCGGTACAACGCACCGAGAGAGTCCTCGATTTCCTTATTCGTGAGGGTGCCTATTCTGCCTATCAGCACGTCCACTTCGTTCCTATCGTTGAGGTTGCACCAACTGATGCCGACGCCGTTCAAATGCTTAATGTAAAGGGTGCTTTCCGGGTTAGGCGTAACACTCCCCTCTTTGCGCTTATAGAAGGCACGATAGCCTTTCATAATATCGTTTTTATCGGGCTTTGCCTGCACTCCGAATTTGGACGGGACTTGCCCTCTGAAAGGAGAATTGAGCCCGCTTGCGTCTATAACGAGATCGTAGACGTATTCTTCACCGCAGACGGTCACGCCGACGACTTTTTCTTCTCTGATGACGAGGGCTTGCACGCATGCGCCGTAATAAATTCTGACGCCCGCATCGTTCAACAGTCCGTCGAAGTGCGCGCTCAGACCTCTTCTCGAAATCGAAACTTCCTCCATCGGTTTTGCGGGAGGGACTTTGAGGCCGTTTTTTTCGTCGGGAGACACGAACAGCCACTTGCTTTTTTGAGTATACGCGCTCTCGGGCGGGGCGGGAATCGAACAAATATCGAAGACGTCAAAGCGGATATCGTCGTACCAGTCGTAACCGACGAACCCTTTTTCGTCCTTTTCAAACACGTCGACGTCGTGTCCTTGCTCGGCAAGTTTCAAAGTGGCGACCGCTCCTCCTTGACCGAGACCTATGACGGCAATTTTGCTCATAATTTTCTCCCTAACTTAATCTATATATAGATTATAACTTTTCGCACGGCTGTTGTCAATACGGATAATGCGCCGAAAAAAAGGAGAGGAAAAAGAAAAAATTTTTTGTTTACAATCAAGCGCGCGTGTGGTAGACTATACGGGTGTTCTTAGAACACTCCGCGGTTTCAACCGCCTTAATTCCGAAATCAAATTTTTTGGAGGCATATATGTCACAAACTCTCGGTACCATATCAAGAGGTATCAAAGCACCCATCATCAAACAAGGAGACAATCTCCCTCAAATCGTCGTAGACAGCCTTCTTAATGCGGCGAACGATCCCGACACCGGGTTCAAAATCCAAAACAAAGACGTTCTCGCAATCACCGAAGCGGTCGTAGGCAGAAGCCAAGGCAACTACGCAACGGTGGACGACATCGCGACGGACGTGCGCGCCAAGACGGGCGGCGGTACGGTAGGTCTTATCTTCCCCATCCTCTCCCGCAACCGTTTCTCCCTTCTCCTCAAAGGCATCGCGAAAGGCGTGGACAAACTCATCATCATGCTGTCCTACCCCAGCGACGAAGTCGGCAATCATCTCATGAGCATCGACCTCCTCGACGAAAAGGGCGTCAATCCTTACACCGACGTGTTCACCGAGAAGGAAATTTACGAGACGTTCGGCGAAATCAAACACCCCTTCACCGGCATCGACTACGTGCAACTTTACAAGGAAATGGCGGGCGAAAACACCGAAATCATCCTTGCAAACCGCCCTCAAGAAATCCTCAAATACACCGATGTCGTCATCAATGCGGACATTCACACCCGTTTCAGAACCAAACGCATTCTCGAACAAGCGGGCGCAAAAATCATCCTCTCCATGCACGATATTATGAACGCACCCGTGAACGGAAGCGGATATAACCCCGACTACGGCATCCTCGGTTCCAACCTTGCGACGGACAACAGCGTCAAACTCTTCCCTCGCGATTGCCAACCCATCGTCGACAAAATTCAAGCAATGCTCCTCGAAAAAACCGGCAAGACCGTCGAAGTCATGGTCTACGGCGACGGCGCATTCAAAGATCCCGTCGGCAAAATTTGGGAACTTGCGGATCCCGTCGTCTCCCCTGCATATACGAGCGGTCTCGTCGGCACCCCCAACGAACTCAAACTCAAATACCTTGCGGATAACGCAATCGGCAATTTGAGCGGTGAAGAAGCAAAACACGCAATCCAAGACATGATTAAGGCAAAGCCTTCCGACTTGTTTGCATCCCAAGCGTCCCAAGGCACCACTCCTCGTCGCCTTACCGACCTTCTCGGCTCTCTCTGCGACCTCACGAGCGGTAGCGGTGACAAGGGCACACCCTTCATCTACATTCAAAACTACTTCACCAACTACGCATCAGACTAATCAACCCGCATATAGCAAAACGCCACCGCAATCGGTGGCGTTTTCTTTATTGTCGATAGTTTTTATTCCGCTTGTCGGCGGATTTTGGCGAGTTTCGCGAAGTAGGTCACTTCCCCTATCACGAAAGTCAAGCCCGCGACTATGAACATCGCTATTCCGACGCCGAAGCCCACTCCGCCCGGGACGAGGAAGAAGAACGCCAAGCCGACGGATAACGTTATAACCGCAATAAGCAAGCCGAGAAGCATCATATTGATGTTGCTAAGTTCGGCAACTTTTTTGAGCAAAGATTTGTCGTTATTCATACGCACCTCCTTTTCGGAGTTAGTATGAGCGGATACTCAGTAACTATTCAATCCTCATAATCTTCGTCGCGGTGGCGGTAATCAACCCTTTCGTTGAGGTGGTAGGAACCGTATATCGGCAAGTCGCAATCGTTGCAAACGAACCAATAACCCTCGTCGTCTTTTCTGACGTACGCGCCGTTGCGACAACCGCACCGACAAGTCTCTACGTCTGCAAAAAGCATATCGTTAAGTTCCTTTTCCATCATATAAACCTCTTTTTCAGCGTTTCGACGACAAATGACACGGTGGTCGTAATGTTCGGAAGCGCACTCGCTTTTGCGATTTTGTCGGGAGAGGTGCGGTAATAATACGGCGTCATCGCAAGGAGATTTCCTATATCATCCCCCGCAACCTCGATTTGATATTTGACTTCCCTCTTATCCGCTTTATCGAAGAGGTCGGCATCGAGGGATTTATCGTTTTCAAAGGTGCCCTCGTCGTAGAGTACTCTTTTGAGTTCGATGAGGTGTTCGGGACCGGGATAGACGACGATAAGACTGCCGTCCCTTTTCAGCACTCTCGCATACTCGCGGAAGGCGTGCGGTGAAAACACGTTGAGCACCGCATCGAAAACACCGTCTGCTACGGGGATTGAATACACGCCCGCCACGGCGTAATCCGCACCGCCCTTTTTCGCACCTATGCGCACCGCCTCTTTGGACACGTCGATTGCGCCTATGCGCATATGCGGGATTTCGGTCGCTATCACTCTCGAATAATATCCGCTCCCGCAACCGGCGTCGAGAATAGTCGAAGCCCCCGACTCTCTCAACACGGAAACGAGGGTGTCCGCAAGCGGTTTATAATAACCTTTTTCGAGAAAATCGTAACGCGCGCGTACCATATACTTATTGTCGCCGGGGTCCGACGAATGCTTTTTGTCAGCGGTCAGCAAATTGACGTAGCCTTCTCTGCTTACGTCGTAGCAATGTCCTCTCTCGCAACGGTACGAACCGCCCGCAAGAGTCAGACTCCCTCCGCATTTAGGACAAACGTATATGCTCATATGCACCTCTGAGGTTTTGACGTATCGAATACGTCCGCGTATAATTTTAACCGTAGCGGACAAAATAGTCAATCGGCGGAGCGTATAATCAAAATAAACGCTTGCAATCTCCGCCCCGATATGATATAAATAATCTACTCTCGGGCGCAAAACCGCGTATGCGTCCGTCGGGGGTGTACTGGATTCGACGGCTGGTCGGAGTCGGGATAAGCACGTCGCAGGCTCGTCTGCGTCAAAAACGGAAACGCAAATAATTAAACGCGAAAAACAATACTCAGAAATCCACCATGGATTTCGCCCTCGCTGCATAATTTAAGTCGGCGCGTCGCCCCGAGGTTTTCCGTTCCCTCGGCAAGCGGCGTCAGAAAAACGGACAACGTCGCATAATCGTCCGGTAGTGCGATTGTCACAACGGACTCATCAACCCGAGGTTCGCTCGTGTACCGAGGCGCGAAAAATTCAAACGCGGGATAAACGTGTAGAAAGTCGCGGTGAAGGCTTTCCGGACCGGGGTCCGACTCCCCGCACCTCCACCACAAATAATCCCTTATGTTGGGCATAAGGGATTATTTGAACTAAGTGTGCCTAACGGCACGTGAAGCGATGACTATCATCGTGAAGTCGCTACGCTGTGAAGTTTTCTTCGAAAGTTTGTGGCACACTTTTCTTCACTTGTGTGAAACACATGCTTCACTACGACGAAGTCGTTTCTTCACTCATTTAATCTTAAGCAAGGTGCCTAACGGCACGTGAAGCGATGACTATCATCGTGAAGTCGCTACGCTGTGAA
>CAZLVK010000003.1:152444-155920 GCA_964563025.1 uncultured Bacteroidaceae bacterium
CTTGTGTGAAACACATGCTTCACTACGACGAAGTCGTTTCTTCACTCATTTAATCCAAAGCAAGGTGCTCTATGTCAGAAAGCAAACTAATGACTCAATCCTTAGATTTCGCTGTCGAAATCATCAACCTCGTAAAAGACTTGAAAGCACAACACGAGTCAATTATCTCCAATCAAATAGGCAGGAGCGGAACGTCTATCGGCGCTAATATACGAGAAGCACAATACGCTCACGGAAAGGCTGATTTCATAGCAAAACTTCAAATCGCTTTGAAAGAAGCAAACGAAACAATTTATTGGTTGGATTTACTTTTCAAAACGTGCTACGTAAGCGAACCTCATTATAAATCACTCTTATCTGCTTGCACCAATATTCGGGTTATGCTTATCTCATCGGTAAACACCGCAAAGAACAACAACGATTAACATATATCACCTCGCGATAGCGTGTATATTACTGCGCCTTGATGATATACGACACTTTGTGTCGATGATATACAATGCGTGGCAATATCACTTTTGCCAACGGGAGAAATATAACTCAAATGGTGCGCTTCCGCGAGATTGCCACGTCACTACGTTCCTCGCAATGACAGTTTGAGTTTACACTTGCTTATTATGTCATTCCGAGCAACAAATAGGGGTATCCCCGCCGTGAAAATAAGTAGGCGACAATATGAGTTTGCACTTTGTTGAGGGTAGGCGCAATTTTCACGGAAGGGGAAAGAGGAGCAAGGCTCGTCGCATCAAAGCCCTCATCAGAGGGCACGGCGTAAAGTGCCTTGTGACGAAATCTCCTGGAAAGGCACCGCTAAACTTGCCGTTAGGCAATATCACTCCGACGGAGTCGGAATATAGCTTCTCGCATAGCGAGAAATATAACTTTGCGTAGCAAAATATAACTGCCCATAGGGCAATATAACTGCCGTTAGGCAATATCACTTTTTGCCGTTGGCAAAAAATATAACTCAAAAGGCACTCCTGAGAGTGCCTTTTGTCCTTGTTTCAGCCTGTTCGATAAATTTTCACTTTACAGTTTGTACCAATAGTAATAGTAATAAGTATCCGTGAAATACGTTGCGTTTGTGGATGAATTTGTGACACCGGTTTGTGTTCCGCCGGTCTTGTTGTACCAATTGGAATAACTATTCGTTCTATACCAAGTCGTCGTGTCTTCAAACACTATACTTGTGAGCCCCGTGCAATCCCAGAAGGCATAACTACCTATGCTCGTCACGCTGTCGGGTATCGTTATACTTGTGAGCCCCGTGCAATCCCAGAAGGCATAACTACCTATGCTCGTCACGCTGTCGGGTATCGTTATACTTGTGAGCCCCGTGCAATCCCAGAAGGCATAACTACCTATGCTCGTCACACTGCCGTCGTTAGGAATGACACTGTTTTTACAGCCCAAAATCAAAGTTTTGCTTTCTGTTTCTATCAAACAGTTCCCTTCGCTGTGATATGCGGTATTGCCAGATCCTACTGTAATACTCGTGAGCCCCGTGCAATAAGAGAAGGCATAATCGCCTATGCTCGTCACGCCACTGCCTATCGTTACGCTCGTGAGCCCCTTGCATCCATAGAAGGCAAAATCTCCTATGCTCGTCACGCTGTCCGGGATTGTTATGCTCGTGAGCCCCGTGCAATAAGAGAAGGCAGAATCTCCTATGCTCGTCACGCCACTGCCTATCGTTACGCTCGTGAGCCCCTTGCAACCATAGAAGGCATTTCTGCCAATGCTCGTCACGCTGTCCGGTATCGTTACGCTTGTGAGCCCCGTGCAATTATAGAAGGCATCATCACCGATGCTCGTCACACTGTCGGGGATTGTTATGCTGGTGAGCCCCGTGCAATAAGAGAAGGCATAACTACCAATGCTCGTAACCGGAAGACCGTTATACGAGGCAGGAATAATCAGTTCTGTCCCTTCAAATTGCTCAATTCCTGCTACCATATACTCAGTTCCGTCGTCATTCAACGCATATTGAAGGGCTCCTATCGGCGACAATTCTTCATCATCCGAACTGTTATCATTGTCAGGAGTAGAGTCATCGGGTTTTGTTTGTTCGTTTCCGCCTTGATCACTTACATCCGGTTGTTGGCTATCCGAGCCGTTGCTACAAGCTACGAATGTGAACATGCAAATCGCCACTATCAGCACAATAATGCCGAGCAACCACTTTTTGTTTTTCATCTTTGCTCCTCCATAAAATAGTATTCGGGTGCAGAGGTGCACCCGATTACGCTACAAAAATATAACAAGTGCATTCCCCGCTTGATTTTGCTACAAATCCATTGCTATCATCGTGAAAGCTATGTAATGCGAAAACATACACTTGTTACCAAGGTAATAAGCACTTACACGATAATATTCAGATTTGTAGCGGTTACATTTTATACCAAACCTTGTCGAGTTGTCAATATTATCCAAAAAATTAAAGTTTTATATATAAATATATATCGATGATCGAGGCAGACGTATCGGCACGCGAAACCGCTCAAAATAATTTAACTGTTTACTTTTTGGGATTATGGTATTATAATTTATATAATTTGTTGCGGACAAACGTAGTCGCAACAATGGAACGCACATGAGCGCGACGCGCCTTTACGACCTGCCACGCAATATGCGAGAACTTGAAAGGAGCGGTTAGATGAAGGAAAAAAGCAAGAACAAAATCATATTTCTTGCGATATGGCTATCCGTCATTGCGTTGCTACTCGTCGGGATTTTCCTCTTGTGGCCCCCTTCGGGAAAGGGTGAAAGCATAAAAGAGGTCATGAAAGACGGAGTGCTTCACGAAAGCAATTCGGTCAATTTCTTCGGACTCGAGGTGAACCCCGGAGTCATTTCTGCGTATCTCGTCACCGCGATACTCCTTTTTGTCGCTTTACTCATCCGCATATTTGCAATTCCGAGGTTCAAAAACGTACCCGGCAAATTCCAAAGCATTATCGAAAAACTCGTGGAATTTTTCACGGGAATGGCGGAAACCAACAGCCCTCACGGCACGGGTTTCGTGGGCGCATACATATTCAGTGCGGGCGTCTATATCTTCTTCAGCACCTTGTTTGAACTTCTCGGCATACAATGGATAACCACGGCGGGAACGTCTATATCTCTCCCCGCCCCCATATCCGATATAAATTGCGCGATTTCTCTCGGATTTTTGTCCTTTTTCGTCATCCTCGGCGCGGGAATCAAAACAAACGGGATGCGCGGTGCCCTCGGCGTATTGAAAGACTTCTCCCTCCCCATCTCGATGAGTTTCCGTCTGTTCGGCGCGTTGCTCAGCGGACTTCTCGTCACCGAACTCGTCTACTATTACGTCGGTTTGAGTTTCGTTCTCCCCGTATTCGTGGGCGTAATGTTCACCTTGCTTCACGCATTGATTCAAGCGTACGTTCTCTGTACGCTCGTTTCCATATTCTACGGTGAAGCCGTAGAACCAAAACCCAAAAAAGAAAGAAAAA
>CAZLVK010000004.1:0-137341 GCA_964563025.1 uncultured Bacteroidaceae bacterium
CACGCGAACTCGGCGCGGAAGGCATCGGCCTCTGCCGTACCGAACATATGTTCTTTGAGCCCGACAGAATCCACGCAATGCGTGAAATGATCGTCTCCGACACCGTCGAACAAAGAGAAAACGCACTCGCAAAACTCCTCCCGATGCAACAAAAAGACTTTGAAGGTCTCTATGAAGCACTCGAAGGTTGCCCCGTTACCATCCGTTTCTTGGATCCTCCTCTCCATGAATTCGTTCCCACCGACGAAGCGGAAATCGCAGCACTTGCCAAGGATATGAACATGAGCGTCGAAAAACTCCACGCAGTCATCGCGTCCTTGCACGAATTCAACCCCATGATGGGACACAGAGGATGCCGTCTTGCGGTCACCTATCCCGAAATCGCAGTCATGCAAACCAAGGCAGTCATCCAAGCGGCTATCAACGTCAACAAGAACCATGCGGATTGGAATATCGTTCCCGAAATCATGATCCCGCTCGTGGGCGAAATCAAAGAACTTGCATACGTCAAGAGCGTCGTCGTCGCAACCGCAGATAAGTGCATCGCAGAAGCAGGCGTCAACATGAAGTATAAAGTCGGCACCATGATCGAAATTCCTCGCGCGGCACTCACTGCAGACGAAATCGCAAAAGAAGCGGAATTCTTCTCCTTCGGCACCAACGACCTCACCCAAATGACCTTCGGCTTCAGCCGTGACGATGCGGGCAAGTTCCTCGGCGCATACTACGAGAAGAAGATTTACGAAAACGATCCGTTTGCACGTCTCGACCAAATCGGCGTCGGCAAACTCGTCAAGATGGCAGCCGAGCTCGGCAGACAAACCCGTCCCGACATTCACCTCGGTATCTGCGGTGAACACGGTGGCGATCCTACGTCCGTCGAATTCTGCCACAAAGTCGGTCTCGACTACGTATCTTGCTCTCCCTTCCGCGTACCTATCGCACGTCTTGCGGCGGCACAAGCGGCAATCAAAGAGAACCAAGCGAAGTAATCCCGAACAAAATCAAGAACGGCACGCAATCTCGCGTGCCGTTTTTATTTTGCTTAAAATAAAAGCGCGGAGAAGTCCGCGCTTTTTATAGGGTAGGGGGTTTAGTTTTTGCGTTTGGAGAAGGTGACTGCGAGACCGCCTTCGGAAGTTTCGCGATACTCGTGACGAAGATCTTTGCCCGTTTGGTACATTGTGTCTACGACGGTGTCGAAGGATACTTTTCTCGTAGAGGTCAGAAAGTTTGCAAGCGATACCGCGTTCAAAGCGCGCATTGCAGCAACGGCGTTACGTTCGATACAGGGGATTTGCACGAGACCGCCGACGGGATCGCATGTGAGTCCGAGGTGATGTTCCATAGCGACTTCTGCGGAGTATTCGATTTGATCGAAGTCCATTCCGTAGAGTTCGGCGGCCGCCGCGGATGCCATGGAACAAGCGGAACCGACTTCTGCCTGACAACCGCATTCCGCACCCGAGATAGAGGCGTTTTGTTTGATTAGATTGCCTATTATGCCACCCGTTGCAAGGGCGTGGAGAATTTTTTCGTCCGAAAATCCGTGACGTTCTTGGAGATAGCGAAGGACGGAGGGGACGATGCCGCATGAACCGCAAGTGGGAGCAGTGACGATTTGTTCGCCCGCGGCGTTTTCTTCTGATACCGCAAACGCGTAGGAGCAGACGAGACGGTTTTCTCTTGTTTCGGGGCTTTCGTCGATATGCTTTTGACGATACAGAAGTTTCGCTTTTCTCTCCGTGCCGAGACCGCCGGGGAGTATTCCTTCCGCTTTGAGTCCGCGTTTTATCGCATGGACCATTTCGTTCCAGACAGAGGAGAGGAAGTCCCAAATTTCCTTGCCCTCGAAACGCTCGACGTATTGGGGAAGGGCGATATCGTTTTCTTCGCAATAGGCTCTGATTTCCTCGTAGGAGTTGTGTGGGTACACGTCGGGGGGATCGAGAGAGGGGATGCCCTCGATTTCGATTGCTCCTCCGCCTACGCTATACACTCTCCACTTGCCGATTTCCTCGTCGCCTTTCATCGCGAAGAGGTCCATGGTATTGGGGTGGGGGACGTCCGTCGTTTCCTTGTCGAGAACGACTTTGACGGGACGAGTAAACGTTTTTTCAAGGACGGTATCCGTGCCGTGACCTTTGCCGGTCAACGCAAGAGAACGATAGAGGATGACGACGTAGTTATCCGCGTCCGCGAAGCGTTCTTGAAAGAGTTTAGCCGCTTTTTCGGGCCCCATAGTGTGGGAACTCGACGGGCCTCTGCCAATTTTGTAAAGTTCTTTGAGACTCTTCATATTTCACCTTAATAGCATTATAACATAAATTGCGAAAATGTACACCCTTTGTTATACTTTTGCAATTTTTGTCGAGAGATAAGCGATTTCGACAAAAAATATGCAAATCCACCCCTCAAGCGTTTGCAAAACGCTTCGTTGTGTGCTATCATACAAAACCGTTAGATAATAATTATGCAGGCGATATATGATTAGAGAAGATTTAAGAAACGTTGCTATCATCGCTCACGTCGACCACGGCAAGACTACCCTCGTCGACGCTATGCTCCGTCAATCGGGTACTTTCCGCGACAACCAACAGGTTGCCACTTGCGTTATGGACTCGGGAGACCTCGAACGCGAAAGAGGTATCACCATTCTCGCGAAGAATACCTCTATCCATTGGGGCGGAGTCAAAATCAACGTCATCGACACTCCGGGACACGCGGACTTTTCGGGGGAAGTGGAAAGAGTGCTCAAAATGGTCAGTGGCGTACTTCTTCTCGTGGACGCCGCCGAAGGTCCTATGCCTCAAACGAGATTCGTCGTCGAAAAGGCTCTCGAACTCGGACTGAAAATCATCATCGTCGTCAACAAAATGGACCGTCCCGACGCGCGTCTCGACGAAGTTGCGGACGAAGTCCTCGAACTTCTTCTCGACCTCGACGCAGGGGACGAGCAACTTATGAGCCCTATCATCTATTGTTCGGGCAAGGCGGGCACCGCGACTTTCGATTATCACAATCCGGGCACCGACCTCAAACCTTTGTTCAACACTATCGTCGATTATATCGACCCTCCCGAGGGCAATCCCGACGGCGAACTTCAACTCCTCGTTTCCGCTATCGACTACAACGAGTACGTCGGCAGAATAGGCATCGGCAAAATCGAGAGAGGCAAGGTCAAAGTCAATCAGGAAGTTATGGTATGCGACTACCACGGACTTTCCCCCTACAAGAGCAAAGTCGTCACCCTTTTCCAAATCGAGGGCTTGAAACGCACTCCCGTCGAAGAGGCGAAAGTCGGCGATATAGTTTGTTTCAGCGGTATCGAGAATATCACGATTGGCAACACCGTCTGCGAAACTTCCAAAATCGAGCCCGTACCTTTCGTGCAAATCGGCGAACCTACAATCGAGATGAACTTCTCTGTCAACGACAGTCCGTTCGCAGGTAAAGAGGGCAAATTTGTCACCTCTCGTCACCTCAGAGACAGACTCTTTAAGGAAATGCTCAAAGACGTATCCCTTCGCGTGTATCAAACCGAAAACGCGGATACCTTCAAAGTCTGCGGTAGGGGCGAAATGCACCTCAGCATCCTCATCGAAACTATGCGTAGAGAGGGTTACGAATTCGGAGTCGGCACCCCCAAAGTCATTTTCAAGACCATAGACGGCGTCAAGTGCGAGCCTATGGAGAAACTCTTTATCGACGTGCCTACCGATTGCGTCGGCTCGGTTATGGAGCGTATGGGCGTGAGAAAAGGAGAACTCGTCACGATGACTCCGCAGGGTAGTCGTATCAGAATGGAATTTAAAATCCCCGCAAGAGGCTTGTTCGGCTTCAAGAACGAGTTTTTGACGGACACCAAGGGCGAGGGTGTAATGAACCAACTTTTCGACGGCTACGGTCCGTATAAGGGCGCAATTCCTCGTCGATTCACGGGAAGTCTGGTCGCGTTTGAAACGGGCGAAGCGGCAACGTACGGCCTCTTCAACGCACAGGACAGGGGAGTGCTATTCATCACTCCGCAAACTATGGTGTACGAGGGGATGGTCGTCGGTATGTCCCCGAAAGCGGAGGATATTCGCGTCAACGTTTGCAAGAAAAAACACGTCACGAATATGCGTGCCGCGGGTAGCGACGAGGCACTCCGTTTGAATACTCCGAGAAAATTCAGTCTCGAAGAGTCGATTGAGTTTTTGAACGACGATGAAATGCTTGAAGTCACTCCGCAAAACATCCGAATCCGCAAAGTGATTTTGTCGGGCGAACAACGTATGAAACTTGCCTTCGGCAAAGGCGCGAAGACGGAAGAATAAGGAAAAAGTACTGCATGTCGCAGTGCTTTTTCAATGAAATACTTGCGATACTGTCATTCCGAGTGTAGCGTGGAATGACAGATAAAAGCAAGTGTAAACTCAAATTGTCATTGCGAGGAACGTAGTGACGTGGCAATCTCCTGGAAAGGAACCATACAAAAAAAAAGCACGCAATTCAGCGTGCCTTTTTTTTGTTTGTTAGTTTATTGTTCTTGATTATCGCTTGCGATTTCTTCGTCGGTTTCGGGGACGACGTCCTCGAAAATTTCCGTGTTTTCGGGCTCGAATACTTCTTCGTTTTCGTCGGTTTCTTCGGAGTTGACTGTTTCGGTCATATCAATACTGCCGTTTTCGGTGGCAAGTGCAAGTGCTCTGCGTTCGGCGAGTTCCGCACGCATAACTTTTTTCGTTTTTTCGTCAATCTTGTAGAAGAACATAATCAGCGAACTTGCAAGCATGCAGATTCCGGGGAGCATAAAGTATATTATCCACGCTTTGTTTTGCATAGAGGTGGTGATATACGAACTCATCGTGGAGTAGGTGGCGGAAGTGCCGTTTGCGACCTCGAAGTAGGTGTCCGCGCTGTATCCGATTGCACCTATGAACAATATGCCGAGGGAAACGGATAGTGCGTTAGACAATTTGTTGGACATGGAGAGAATTGCGAATTGCGTGCCTTCGGTGCGTTTGCCCGTTTTCCACTCTTGATAATCGACTATATCCGCGGTCATAACCATAGGCAGATAGCCGTTTGGACCGAAAGAGAAACCGAAGATGAATTGATAAATCCAGATTGCGTAGATACTTCTTCCGAAACCGCCGTCGGGAGTGCAGACGTAGATGATAGTCGCAATGAGGGCGGTGATGAAGCCGTAGAAGCCTGCGATGATGAAGTATTTCTTTTCGCCGAGTTTCTTGTTGATGACGGGGTTGAGGACGATGGTTACCATACTCGAAACCGCAGAGGTTAAACCGATTGCCCAACTGCACGCGTCACCGCGGAGCGGTTCGGGGAAGAGGAGTCCGAGTAAGGGGATATTCGAGAAATCGATGCCGTCGCGGACGAGAATACAAGACGCTTGAACGGCGATGCCGAGAGCGATATTTCTGCCGAAACCGAGGAGATAAGTCGCAAGGAGCAAGAGTATCATCTTGTTGTTTTTGAGTTCGACGAACATTTCCTTGAAACTCATACCCGCCGAGGTGGTGGACTTGACGACTTCCTTACACTTGAAGTACATAAGGAGTTGGAATACGAGACCGAGCCCGGACATAATGCCTGCGGTGATGAGGTATTCCGTTTCCCCGACTTCACCGCCCGATTGCGTTATGGCGCACACAAGGCTGATGAACACGCCGGGGCAGGCGAGGGCTATGGATTTAAGGGTATTTCCGAGTCCCGCCGCATTGTTGACTTCGTCGGAGTTTTTGGAGATGAGGGAGAGCATTCCTTGTGCGGGTATATCCGCCATAGTCATGCTGATATTCCACAAAACGACCACGAATACGACGTAAATATATCTGCCCGCGTTAGAATGGAAGTCGATGAAAATGAAGGAAATCATCGTCAGCACCGCAAGAGGGAACGCCGAGAACAAAATCCAAGGACGCATTTTGCCCGCTTTGAAACTGGCGCGGTCGATAAGGTTGCCGATGACAAAGTCCGCAACTATGCTTATGAACTTCGCGACGAGGATAATACCCGCCACGACCATGAGGTCTGCGTGAAGAATCTTATTGAAAAATTCCGCTTGGTAACTGTTTATGAGACCGATACCGAGGTTGATTCCCATAAGACCGAGGGCGTAAATCCACATATTAGCGGACAGTGCGCCTTTTTTCTTCTCTTTTTGCTGCATTTGAGCAACGTCGGTCATAATAATACCCCTTAGTATTTATATATAAATTATAATACCATATTGACTGCGCTAATGCAATACGCAATTTTAAAAACGTTTACTCGTTCGGAGTTCTCTATGATTATAAAACCTTGAACTTTTTGAGGATTTTCATCATGTTGCTGTCGTCGCCTTTTTTGTTTATGCCTTTGGTTGCAAAGGTTATCGCAACGAACAACACGACGAGGCAGGCGCATATCGAAATCATCGCATACGCCATATCCATGGTGATGGCGGTGCTAAGTCCGAAGAAATCTTGAAGTAGGTTTTTCGGAAGCCCGAGGAAGTCGAGAGGGATAAAGTAGCACGCCACGAAAAGCCCGCACATTCCGAGGAAATTCAGCGCGTGTATCCAAGTGATAGGGAAGGAGACGCGGAGCAGATACATAAGTCCGACGAAGGTCGTGACGATGATGTACATGTTCTTGATTTGCATATCCGTGAGGTCGGTGAGGAAGACTTGCGTGGCTATGATTATGCCTATCGCACCCAAAAGCACCGTGATACCGCCCGCAAGTGAATTGGACAGCACTTTCGGCAGGAAATGTCCAGAAACTATATCCGTATTCGGTTCGAGAGCGAGTATGACGGACGGAATGCCTATGGTCACCATTCCGATAATGGTCAGACTCTTCGGCTCGAAGGGGAGTCCGTAGGGCACGCACATGAAGAGTATTGCGATAAGAGTGTTGTAGATTGTCTTCATGAGATATAGAGACGCGCTTCGCTCCAAGTTGTTTATGCTTCTTCTGCCTTCCGCTACGACTTTAGGCATAGACGCGAAGTTGGAGTCGAGGAGAACGAGGGAACTCACGTTTTTGGCGGCGTCCGAACCCGACGCCATAGCGACGGAACAGTCCGCTTCTTTGAGCGCGAGAACGTCGTTCACGCCGTCTCCGGTCATAGCGACGGTGTGTCCGTGCGCTTTGAGTGCCTTGACGAGAGCAAGTTTCTGGTCGGGGAGAACTCTGCCGAATATGGTATATTTCTCCGCGATTTCGGGGATTTCGTCGTCAGAAACCGTGGACATATCTATGATATTGTCGCAATCTTCGAGCCCCGCGCGGAGCGCAACGGCGCGCACGGTTACGGGATTATCTCCGGATATAATCTTGACTGTGACACCCTCTTTTTTGAAGAAAGCGAGGGTGTCGGGAGCCTCTTTGCGGATTTTGTCCGTAATGAATACGTAGGAGATGAGTTTGAGGTTTTCGGGGAGGTTCGTGCCGTCGAAACCGTCGTCGGATACCGCAAACACAAGCACGCGGTAGCCTTTTTCGGCAAGTTCCGCAGTTTTTGCTTTTACGTCGTCGGGAGTGGGCTTGAACACGAATTCGGGTGCGCCGAGCACGTACGCTTTGCCGTCCATAGTCGCTCCGCTCCATTTTCTTGCGGAGGAGAAGGGGACGAGTGCACCGACCGCGAATGAAGAAGTTTCCTCTTTCACGAAATCTCGTATCGCAAGGGAAGTCGCATCCTCTGCGTCGAGTGCGTCGTTGAATCCTCTGAGCAGGCGTTTCACCTCGGATTCCTCTACGTTCACTCCCTCTACGCCGTTGACTTCCATACTTCCCTCGGTGATAGTGCCCGTTTTGTCGAGGCAGAGTACGTCCACTCTTGCCAAAGTTTCTATGCAATATAAGTCTTGCGCAAGGGTTTTGTTTTGGGAGAGTCTGATGACGCTCACGCAGAAAACCGTCGTTGCAAGCGCGACGAGTCCGCTGGGTATCATTCCGATAATCGTGCCGATGACGGTGATGACGGTGTCGTTCAGGGAAGTCGTGCCCATAAAGTACTTGATGAGGAAGAGGGCTACGCCGACGGGGACTATCACGAAGGACATAACCTTGACCACGAACATAAGGGAACGCCAAATTTCGGAGGACGGGCGTTTGAAATACTTCGCGCCCGCGGAAATCTTCATCACGAAGTTGTCTTGACCTACGTGTTCGATTTTGCATTTAGCCTTGCCCGACACGACGAAACTTCCCGACAACACTTTGTCGCCCACGTTTTTCACGATAGCGTCGGGTTCGCCGGTGATAAGGCTTTCGTTGACTTCGCAGGAGCCGTCTACCACGACGCCGTCCGCACAAATCTGTCTGCCGGACGATAGTATCGTCAAATCGTCGAGGACGAGTTGCTCGATGGGGATTTCGGCTTCCTCGCCGTCTCTGATGACGATTGCTTTCGGCGCGGAGAGTAGGGATAGTTTGTCCATCGTGAATTTCGACCTAAGCCCTTGCACTATGCCGGCTAAGGTGTTGAATACTATCAAAATCATAAAGCCGAAATTGCCTATTCCGCTTGCGTCGAGAGGGACGAAGAAGAGGAGTATAACCGCCAAAATCACGAATACGAAGTTGAAGAACGTGCAAATGTTTTCGCGCAAAATACGCGCGACGGATTTGGTGCGGATAGTTTGCTCTCCGTTGACTTTGCCGTCCGCGATTCTCTCGTCAACTTCGGCGGAGGAAAGCCCGCCGTCGAGATATTCTTTCTCGGGCAACTCGAAAGTTTCCGTTTCTTCGTTATTCAAAATTCCTTCTTGTGCGATATTATCCATACTACCTCTTTTTATTTTAGCATTATAGCATATATGTTTCGCGCGGGCAAGTGCGTATTTGTAGGTTTTCGGAATATCCGAGTAGACGAGGTCATATCATTTTCGTATGAAAAAGAAATATTTGATTTTGTTTCTCGTTATGGTTTTGTCGGCGACGATTATCTTCACCGCGTGCAACAGAAAGGAAGAGGAAGAGTACGACAACGTGTCTCGCTCGGTATCCGCATTCTATACGGGCGAAAGCGATAATTTCGCCGTAACCGTCGAAGTAGGTAGGCGGGAACGAAATTTCATTGCGGACGGATATGCGACGGACGTCGTAGATTTCGCGGAAATCACGGTGCTTCCGCTGAAAACGAACGATCTTACCGAAATCAATTATTCTTTGACGGGAGAGAACGCTTCTCTTTCCGGGAGCGTCGGGAGTAACGAGTTCGGAGAATTTTCGTCGTCGGTCGATTTGAATTTCGCGCCTCTCAGCGTATCGATAGGGGAAGGAGAGAGCGCCGAGGTCGTAGAACTTAGCGACAGACTGTCGGGTAAACTCACGTCGGCGGACGTTGTTAATATCGCGAACGACGCGTTCAAAGAGCGTATCGACGAGGAAACCGCGGACGGGGATTACCATCGAGAAATCTACGTCAAACTCATCACCGGGGACAGAGAAAACTACTATTACTACGTGTCTTTCATCGGGGAAGGGGTGGACTACTGGGCGCTTCTTATAAACCTCGACGACGGCTCGGTCGTCACCAAAAAGTAAAATAAAAAGCCACTCACAAGAGTGGCTCGTTATTTTTAAGTCGATAATCAGTTGAACAGATCTTTGAATTGTTTTCCGAACTTGAGGACGGGAGCGTCGCATGCGGGGATGGTGATTTGTTCGCCCTTGATGGGGTTGAAACCGGTTCTTGCCGCTTTGTGTTTGAGTTCGAAGGTTCCAAGACCGGCGATTGCGACTTTGTCGCCCGCTTTGAGGGTGTCTGCGATGACTGCGGTGAACGCGTCGAGTGCCGCTTGTGCGTCTTTGTTGGAAATTTCGGCTTTTGCCGCTACTGCTTTAATAAAATCGGCTTTGTTCATGAATTTTACCTCCTGTGATTAAGCGTCGTATCGCGCTTACAACCGTATTATAACCAAAACGTATGCAAAAATCAATACCCAATTTTCAAAAAACCTTGAAAACAGTGGAGTTTTCGGGTTTTCCGAGAATTTTTATATAAATATAAACCGCATTTTCACCGAAAAAAATATTTTTTGCGCACTATACAAATGGGCAAATTTTGTCGGTCATTAGTCAAATCGGGCAATGTGTATTGATAAATCCCGCAAATTCGGTGTTTACAACGCGCGAGTCATTTGGTATAATTTTAGTAGTTAATAACAAGTTTCTATGGAGGAAAACTTATGGCAAAAGACCTTTCTAAAGGATACGGAATCTCCAAGTGGGAAGACGCGAAGACCATTTACAGCGAACTCGCGACTCTCACTTCTCAACCTATTTACTGCATCTCCGACGAAGCACTTGCAGAAACCCTTAAGCATTTCGACACCAAATGTGCGAAATCCAAGGAAATCACCGGCAAAGCGAAAAAAGTCATCCCGGGCGGCGTTCAACACAACCTTGCGTTCAACTTCCCGTTCCCTATCTGCATGACCAGAGCGGAAGGCGCGTTCCTTTACGACATCGACGGAAACAAATATTACGATTTCCTTCAAGCGGGCGGCCCGACCATCCTCGGTTCCAACTACGAACCCGTTCGTGAAAAAGTGTTCGAACTCCTCAACACTTGCGGCCCTGTCACCGGTCTTTTCCACGAAGGCGAATATCTCCTCGCAAAAAAGATTAGCGAATTGATGCCTGCATGCGAAATGTTCCGTATGCTCGGTAGCGGCACCGAATCCGTCATGGCGGCAATCCGCGTGGCGCGTTGCGCAACCAAGAAAAAACGCATCATCAAAGTCGGCGGCGCATATCATGGTTGGTCCGATCAAATGGTTTACGGCTTGAAGATCCCCGGAAGCCGTCAGTTCCTTGAATCTCACGGTATTCCCGGCGGCACCTACGGCACCACCGACGAAGTCCGTCCCAACGACCTCAAGATGCTCGAAAAGATGCTCAAACGCAACGCAATGAAAGGCGGCACCGCGGCAGTCATCGTCGAACCCGTCGGTCCTGAAAGCGGCACCCGTCCCATCGACCAAGATTACAACGAAAAAGCAAGAATCCTCGCAAAGAAATACGGCGCGCTCTTCATCTTCGACGAAGTCGTCACCGGTTTCAGAGTGGGCATCCACGGCGCACAAGGCTACTTCTTCGGCAAATACGACTACGACGATCCCAATCCTATCAAGATTAACGGCAAGGAATGGATCATCGACGATAAGAAAGTCGAAAACGGCAAAGTCGTCAAATTCAAACGCCCCGCAGTCGCAAGAGATATGTATCCCGACCTCACCATCTTCGGCAAAATCGTGGCAGGCGGTTATCCCTCCGCAGGCGGCGTAGGCGGAAAGAAAGAATACGTCGGACTTATGGCGGCAGGTCTTGCGGGTATGGGCAAGAAAGCGTACGTCGGCGGAACCCTCGCGGCGAACCCCCTCAGCTCTTATGCAGGATATTGCGCAATCTGCGAAATCGAAAAGAACGACGCATGCGCGAAAGCGGGTAGAGCAGGCGACCGTCTCGCGGCAGGCCTCAAAGAACTCGTCAAGAAGTACAACCTCCCGTTCGTCGTCTACAACCAAGGCAGTATCGTCCACCTCGAATGCTCGGGTGCAATGAGCTTCGACTTCAGTGATATGTGCCTCCTCAAATCCGTCATTCCTATGCTCAAGAAGAAACCCGAAATGATGGACAGAAAGGTCGCTATGGAACAAATGGGCGCGGCTTACATGGCACACGGCATCGTTACCCTCGCAGGCAGCAGACTTTACACCTCTATGGCGGATACCGACGAAGTCATCGACGGCGCACTCGCCAAATTTGAAGAAGTCTTCAAAGACGTTACCGTCTGCACTCGTCCCCTCGACAAAAAATCCAAGTAATAAATAAAATTAAGTCGCGGTGGGAATAATCTCATCGCGACCTTTTTTTAGGAGAATCAAAATGAACGAACAAATCGTTGCAAATATCTCAAAATACGCCGGAATGCTTTCCCGCGAAGGTTTCACCGAATGCGGTTATATCGCGGTTAAAGCCGAAGACGGCATTTATATCACCAACGCATACTCCGTGTTTGAAAACATCACCGCGGAAGATATCACCTACGTCACCGACAAAACCGTAAACGAACTCGAAGGCAACTTCAAAGCGGCGGCGGCAATTCTCCTTTCCGCAATCCGCAACCAAAAAGACGTTGAAGCGGCGGCAATCGTGGACAGCAAGAGTATCGTCGAATTTTCGAAGAAAGGCATCACCCTTCCTCCCGTGCTCGACGATATGGCGCAAATCGACGGTATCTCCGTGAAGTGCGCGAAGAAGTGCTCAGCGGCGGAAGTTTCCCTTGCAATCGCGGGACTCAGAAACGCGTGCTTTATCCCCGAAGCGGGCGCGGTTGTTACCGGTCGTACTCTCGACGAGGTCTATACCGCGGCTCTCGTCCTCGACAAAGCGTCCAACTGCTATCTCCTCGCGGAGAAGAAGGGCGGTGTCAAGCCTCACTCCTTCATCAACGCCGTTCTCGAACACGTAGTCTACAAACTCAAATACTCCAAGAAGAACCAAAAAGACCAACAAGCCGCCGAAAGCGGTAAGTCCGCGTCCGAAGAGAAGAAGCCTACCGCTATCGTCACCGACGAGCAAAAACGTCTTGCTCAAGCAGTCAAGGACGCAGGCGTCAGACTTCTTGAAGAAAACCTCGTTCAAGGCACGTGGGGCAATATCGCCGTTCGTCTTAACGACAAGGAAATCCTTGCGACTCCGTCGGGTATCGACTACGTAATGCTCGAACCCTCTCAAATGTCCATCGTCAATATGGAAACAGGAGAATGGCAAGGCTCGGATAAGCCGACCAGCGAAAGGAAGATGCACTCCGCAATCCTCAGTGCGCATACGGACTCCGGCGCCACCGTGCATACACATCCGTTCTACGGCTGTATTCTTGCGGCAATGGGCAAAGACCTTCCCGTACCCGAGAAATACCGCGACGTTCTCGGAAGCGTAGTGCCTTGCGCAAAAGCGGCGCTTCCCGGCACGAAAGCAATCGTCAAGAACTCCACTGCGGCAATGGGCGACGGCAAGGCGTGCTTCCTCGGCAACCACGGCGTCATCGTCAGAGGAAAGGACCTCGACGACGCGTTCAATATCTGCAGAGCGCTCGAAGACGCTTGCAAAGACTATCTCTTGAACTAACAAAAACAAGCACCGCCGACGCGGTGCTTTTTTTGTAGTGATATTGCTTGCGCAGTGATATTTCTCTTCGAGAAGTGATATTTTGCTTGCGCAAAGTGATATTGCCTACGGCAGTTATATTTGCCTAACGGCAAGTTGCGGTGCCCTTCCGGGAGATTGCCACGGGCTTTGCCCTCGCAATGACAGTGCTTGGAGACATGGCAAAAAAATTAATTTGAGAATTTTGTCGAAACCCCGTCAATTCGTTTGACACGCCTATTCGTTTTCGTTATAATAAAGCCATCAATTAAGTTGATGTATCAAGTAGACCAGCACAACCGATGGGGATTATGTTCCCCGCTTGCCACAAGTTGTAGTGGCTAGGAGCGCTATGAAGCTATTGGAGCAACGCATCTTGAAAGACGGGAAAGTCTTCCCGGGAGAAGTCCTCAAAGTAGGCGGATTCCTCAATCATATGATTGACGATTCTTTGCTGGAGGAAATCGGCAAGGAGATTTGCGCGCTTTACCAAAACGAAAACGTCAACAAAATTCTGACTATCGAAGCATCGGGTATTGCAATTGCTTGCTACGCCGCAAGACATTTGCATGCGCCGGTGCTTTTTGCTAAAAAAAGTAAAACTTCCAACATTGACGGCAATAGCGTATATTCCGCAGAAGTCGTCAGCTACACCCACCACAACGTGAACACGATCGTCGTAGAGAAAGAATATCTCGGCAGTGACGACCGCGTTTTAATTATCGACGATTTTCTTGCTCACGGCGAGGCGCTTCGCGGTCTTATCAGCCTTGTGAATCAAGCGGGTGCGACGGTCGTCGGTTGCGCGATAGCGATAGAGAAAGGCTTCCAAGGCGGTGGGGATGCACTTCGCGCGGAGGGCGTTAGAGTAGAGAGCCTCGCAATCGTAGAAAGTATGTCCGAAAACGCACTCGCTTTCCGCGAACAAAACTGATAATCAAACAAAAAAATAAATGCCTCAGGCAACAAAATGGAGGAACAACATGAAAAAGAAACTTTTGGCACTTTTGCTCGCAGTAGCACTCGTGGCATCCCTCGTAGTCGGTCTTGTCGCTTGTAATGACAGCAGTAGCGATAGCGGTCTTGAAGCAATCGCGAAAGAAGACATCAAAATCGGTCTTATCTGCTTGCACGACAAGAACTCCACTTACGACGCAAACTTCATCAACGCAATGTATGAAGCAGTCGAAAATCTCGGTCTCAACAAAGACACCCAACTCGTTATCAAAACCGGTATCGACGAATCCGACGCTTGCTATAACGCGGCAGTAGAACTCGTTGAACAAGGCTGCAACGTTATCTTCGCAGACTCCTTCGGTCATGAAGACTATATCATCCAAGCGGCAAAGGAATATCCCTCCGTCCGTTTCTGCCATGCAACCGGTACCAAAGCGCACACTGAAAACGTTGCAAACTTCTACAATGCATTCGCATCCATTTACGAAGGTAGATATCTTGCAGGCGTTGCCGCAGGCATGAAACTCGTCGAACTTTACGGTGACGAAAACGGTGCAGTTTCCAATGAAAACGCAAAAATCGGTTACGTCGGCGCATTCCCCTATGCAGAAGTCAAATCCGGTTACACCTCTTTCTTCCTCGGCGTCCGCTCTATCGTAGCAAACGCAACCATGGAAGTCCAATTCACCAACAGCTGGTATGACGAAGCGGCAGAAAAAGCAACCGCAGAAGCACTTATCGCAAACGGCGCGAAACTCATCAGCCAACACGCTGACTCCATGGGCGCACCTACCGCATGTAAAGAAAAAAATATTCCCAACGTCACTTACAATATCAGCACCGAAAGCCAATGCTCCGGCACCTACGTTGCGGGTTCCAGAATCAACTGGGCACCTTACTATGAATACGTAGTAAACTGCGCAATCAACAACACCGAAATCAAGACCGACTACACCGGTTCCCTTTCTACCGGTTCCGTTGAAACTCTCGAAATCGGCGCAGCGGCGGCATCCGGCACTGCAGAAAAACTCGCAGAAGTCAAGGCAAAACTCATCAGCGGCGAAATCAAAGTGTACGACGTCAACAACTTCACCGTCGGTGGAAGCCCCCTTACTTCTTACAATGCAGACGTTAATACCGATGCGAACTTCACGCCCGACACCCAAGTCGTTGAAAACGGTGTATTCATGGAATCCTACTATCGTTCCGCACCTTACTTCGACATAAACATCGACGGCATCACCGTTGTCGAATAATTATTAATCTTATATCAACGGTTTGGCGGAGCATATCGCTCCGCCAAATCAAATTTTTTTCATTAAACTAAAACGAGGACCTTATGGACAAACCCGTTGTTTTGCAACTTAGAGGCATAACCAAGCGTTTCGGCGCAAAGGTCATAGCCAACAATAACGTAGACCTCGACCTCAGAGAGGGCGAGATTTTATCTATTCTCGGCGAAAACGGAAGCGGTAAAACCACTCTCATGAATATGATTATCGGCATCTATCGTCAGGACGAAGGCAAGATTTTCATAAAAGGGGAAGAGGCGAACATTCTTTCTCCGAGAGATGCGTACAACTACAAAATCGGCATGGTGCACCAGCACTTCAAACTCGTCGACGTATTCACCGCGGCGGATAATATTCTGCTCGGCGAAGAAGCGCCCGAATTTTCCGTGCTTGACAACGCAAACGAGATAAAGGAAGAGGCAAAACAAAAGAAAGTCGTCGTCGATAACGACGATTTCCACGAGCCCGTCAAGATGGTTTGTCCGGGCGAAACTCCCAAAGGGAAATTCTTGACCGCGCTCAAACTCGCGTCATTGCCTTTCGTTAAGGCGTGGCGTGAAATCAAATTCAATCATCTGTCTCGCAACCGCGCGGACAAAATCCAAACGATTGCCGACAAATACGGCTTTGAAGTCGACCTCAAAAAGAAAATATACGATATGTCTGTCAGCGAAAAGCAGACTGTCGAAATCATAAAAGTTTTGTATAGGGGAGCGGATATTCTCATTCTCGACGAACCTACCGCCGTTCTAACCCCTCAGGAAATTCAAAAACTCTTCGCGGTTCTCCGCCGTATGCGCGAGGACGGTAAGTCTATCATCATCATAACCCACAAACTCAACGAGGTTATGGAGATAAGTGACAGAGTCGCCGTTCTTCGCAAGGGCGAACATATCGCAACCGTCAACACCTACGAAACCAACGAAAAGGCTCTCACCGAAATGATGGTCGGTGCAAAAATCGACCTAAATATCGACAGAGGCATTCCTCACGATGTCGAAGACAGACTCGTCGTTGAAAACCTTTCGGCTATCAATCA
Source organism: uncultured Bacteroidaceae bacterium (assembly GCA_964563025.1). Taxonomy (GTDB): domain Bacteria; phylum Bacillota; class Clostridia; order Christensenellales; family CAG-917; genus RGIG4097. The sequence continues at coordinate 16,444 of CAZLVK010000004.1, forward strand.
CGACGGCGTCAAAGTGCTTGACGATGTTTCGTTCGTCGCTCACTCCGGCGAAATTCTCGGCATTGCGGGTATCGCGGGCAGTGGTCAAAAGGAACTCCTCGAAGCAATCGCAGGACTTCAAAAAGTCAATTCGGGCGATATTATCTACTACAATCCCGCCATGGAGAACGAAGCGGTTGATCTCCGTTCCAAGACTCCCGTTCAAATTCGCGAACTCGGCGTCAGACTCTCATTCGTTCCCGAAGACAGACTCGGTATGGGACTTGTCGGCAATATGGACTTGACGGACAATATGATGCTCCGTTCGTACAGCAAAGGACATTCCTTCTTCCTCGACAGAAAATCCCCGAAACACCTTGCCGAAACCATAGTCCACGACCTCGAAGTCGTAACGCCCTCCGTCAAAACTCCCGTCAGACGTCTTTCGGGCGGTAACGTACAAAAAGTTCTCGTCGGCAGAGAAATCGCCGCGGCACCTACCGTGCTTATGGCTGCGTATCCCGTCAGAGGTCTCGATATCAACTCGTCTTATACTATCTACAACCTCTTGAACGACCAAAAAGAAAAGGGCGTTGCAGTCATATTCGTCGGCGAAGACCTTGACGTGCTCATCGACCTCTGCGACAGAATTATGGTCATCTGCGGGGGCAAAATCAGCGGTATCGTGGACGCAAGAAACATTACAAAAGAAGAAATCGGTTTGCTTATGGTAAAGCATTCTTCGGATGAAACGGAGGATAAAGATGCTGAATAAACTCACTCATAACTCCATCGTACAAATTACAAAACGCACGGACGCGCCCAAATGGCTTGCTTGGGTAGTAAGACTTTGTGCGGTCGTGGTTGCACTCCTCGTCAGCGCGGTTGTCAGCAGTATTTTGAAACCGGGCACTTTCGGCGCGTTCATTCAAAACGTATTCGTCGGCAACTTTTCGACTCCTCGCCGTATAATATTGCTCTTGCAAAATACCGCGATTTTGCTTCTCATCACCCTTGCCGTTATACCCGCATTCAGAATGAGATTTTGGAATATCGGAGCCGAAGGTCAAGTCCTTATGGGTGCGCTTATGTCCGTCGTAATGGTCGAATATCTCGGCGGAAAAGTGGACGACGCACTGCTTATTCCCATTATGCTCCTCGTCGCAATCGTCGGCGGCGCATGCTGGGCGGTTATCCCCGCTATCTTCAAAGCAAAGTGGAACACCAACGAAACGTTGTTCACCCTCATGATGAACTATATTGCAATGGGACTTATTTCGATATGTATAGTCGTTTGGGACAAGAGCGGTTCGCAAGTACTCGGCATACTTAATTACGGTCATCTCCCCGCAATCGGAGCGAGCTCGGCTATCGGCGGTGCAAGCAAATATATCCTCAATATCATCATCGTAGCGATTATTACGGTCATCGTTACGATATACCTCAAATATAGCAAACACGGCTACGAACTCTCCGTCGTAGGGGAGAGCCAAAACACCGCAAAATATATCGGTATCAGTGTGCCGAAAGTCATCATCAGAACAATGCTCCTTTCGGGTGCTCTATGCGGTATCGCAGGTTGGCTCCTTTATTCGGGCACGTCGTATACGCTCAACACCTCGACGGCGGGCGGTATGGGATTTACCGCAATCCTCGTTGCTTGGCTTGCAGGACTTAATCCCGGTACGGCGGTGTTCACCTCGTTAATCGTTCAATTTTTCGATAAGGGCGCGGAATATGCGGGCTCGGCTTTCGGTTTCGGTACCGACTTCCCCGACATAATCACCGCAGTATTCTTCTTTGTCGTCATCGCAAGTGAGTTCTTTGTCAATTACAGCGTGAAATTTGACTCGGCGTTTCTTGCAAAATTCAAACGCACAAAGAAATCTCCCGCAATTGAAGTCGCATGCGAATGCTCCGATAGCATTGCAGAAGAAACCGATGAACGTAGTTCAGAAGATAGTCCGGAAGAAATAGCAGAGGAGGATAAAGAATAATGTTTTTGAATTTATTACAAAAATCCATAAGATTTAGCACGATATTCCTTTTCGGCTCGACCGGAGAAACAATAACGCAAAAGAGCGGACACCTCAACCTCGGAACTCCGGGTGTTATGTGTATCGGCGCGGTAGGCGGATGTCTCGGAGCGTCTTGGTACGTCAAATCCCTTGCGGATTTGAGCCAGATGAACGGTTTTCTTGCCGTGCTCATCCCCATTCTGACCGCACTTTTGTTCGGCGCGCTTGCGGGACTTCTTTATAGTTTCTTTGCGGTTACTCTGAGATGCAATCAAAACCTCATCGGTCTTACCATTACGACGTTCGGCGTCGGCTTGAACAAGTACGTTCTCGGACAGTTGGAAACAACGGGCTTTTCCGAAATAAGCAGTTGCTTTATCAAAACGTTCCCTTGTGCGGAAGACAACTGGTTCACAAATTTGTTTTTCTCGTACGGCGCCCTCGTCTATATTGCAATTATCGTGGCGATTATAGTGACCATAGTCTTCAAAAAGACGAGAGTAGGTCTCAATCTCCGTGCGGTCGGCGAAAGCCCCGCAACCGCAGATGCGGCGGGTATAAACGTCACGAAGTACAGATACGTTTCGACTACTATCGGTTGCGCAATTTCGGGGCTTGGCGGACTCTTCTACGTCATGGACTATATCGGTGGAAGCACCGGTAACATCGGCGTCGCAGTTGAAGAATACGGCTGGCTCGCCGTCGCGCTCGTCATATTCTCGGTGTGGAAACCGAGTTGGGGCATCTTGGGTTCGATTTTGTTCAGTATCTTCTATATGCTTCCGAGTTCGGTATCCGTAACGGTTGAAATGAAGAACTTCATCAAATTGCTCCCGTATATAGTTACGCTCATCGTGCTTATCGCAACGAGTTTGAGAAACAAGCGCGAAACGCAACCGCCGGCGGCACTCGGATTGTCGTATTTCAGAGAAGAGCGGTAGCGGAAACGTACTCAACGAAAAAGAAACGCCGTCCGATGACGGCGTTTTTCTATACGCTGCTGAATTATGCGTTCAAGTGCAACACTTAAATAAAACGGGGATTATTTCACAAGCAATTTATAACCATAAAAATACGGATTGAATTGTAGGGTAGGTTGAAGTTCGGCTGAACGTTTGTGTTTTTAGAAGGTTTGTTTGAGGGCGTCAGCGACGATTTTCGCACTTGTCCACGCCCATTGAAGATTGTATCCGCCCGAGTCTCCGTCCACGTCCAGAGCCTCTCCTACGGCATATGCGTTTTTGCATTTTAGCGACATAAGGTTGTCGTCGAACTCTTTGACGTTCAAACCGCCCGAGACAACTTGGCTAAGACTTATATCGCCGAGTCCCTCTACGGCGACGGGGTAGCGTTTGATGGCTTTAGAAATGGCGGTGATTTTGGGTTGCGCAAGTTCGTCGGGAGACGCTTTCGCTTGCCACAAAATGCGATCTACGACTTTTGAATGGAAGGTGCCGACGAGGAGTTCGCCGACTCTGACGTTACCGCGTTTGCGGAGGAGATTTTCAACCTCTGCTTGGCTGTATTCGGGCATAAAGTCGATATAGATAATATCTCCCGCTTTTGCGCTACCTCTTGCGATTTCACTGGACATATTGAATACGGCAATCCCGCTGAGCCCGAAATCCTTGAACAGAATTTCTCCGACTTCGTAGCGATAACCGAGTCTGACGCCCGCCTTGACGCGAACGCCCGAAAGTCCTTTTATCGGTTCTTTTTCGGTCTTTATCGGCACCAAAGAGGGGGATAAAGGCTTGATTTGGTGACCAAGTGCCTCGTATAGCGCAAGGCTGTTGCGCCCGAAAGTGGCGGTTGAACCGGTGGCGAGAACGACGGCATCCGCTTGCAAGGAGAAGGAGCGTTTGGCATCTCCGTCTTTGACGACGCCTTGCACGGTGAAAGTGTCGGCGTAGTTTTCAACGCTGTTCACGATATGTCCGGTGAGGAGTTCGACGCCCGCTCGCATAACGGCGTTTCTGAGCACGTCGAGAACGCTCGAAGCACATTCGGAGTAGGGGTAGACGCGCTTGTCGACGACTTTTGTGAGAAGTCCCATTCTCTCGAATGTTGCGATGGCGTCGTGTGCGTCGAAGCGGTCGAGAAAGCCCTCGACGTAGGACGGACGGTTGTAATGGACAATCGTCATATCGAGGTTAGTGAGGTTGCATTTGCCGTTGCCGGTTGCGAGGAGTTTTTTGCCGACTCTGTCGTTTGCCTCGACGATAGCAACGCGTTTGCCTGCCGGGAGTTCGGACGCAAGAAAAAGTCCGCTTGCGCCCCCGCCGATGATAATAACGTCGTATCTTTCCATACGAGGAGCATACCATATTTTTCAAATTCTATCAAGGGATTTGCGAATAAAGTTATATTGCCTACGGCAAGTTGCGTGGTGCCCTTCCGGGAGATTCCTTCGTCGTACTAACGTACTCCTCTGAATGACAGGCTGGTGAAAGCAGTTCAGTATGTCATTCCGAGCGTAGTGTGGGAATGATATAGAAAGTTATATTGCCTACGGCAGTTATATTACTCTTTGAGAAGTGATATTGCTATGCAGTTATATTCCGACTTCGTCGGAGTTTATTGCCCTACGGGCAGTGTGGTACGCTTCCGCGAGATTCCCACGCTACGCTCAGAATGACAGTATGACTGCAAAAGTTTATTAAAATACTCTTGTTATTTATGTTGCTCGTGATATAATGGTAACAACAAAACGCGCGCATGCGCTAAGGTGAATTATGAACATAATCGAATATCTTCTTGAATCTCAGACCTCTTTTCACGCCGCGGCGAACGCAAAGGCGATGCTTGACGAAAACGGTTTCAAACCTCTCGACCTCAAAGACCGGTGGGAAATCGCCGTAGGCGGAAAGTACTACGTGACGAAAAACGATAGCGCGATTATAGCGTTCTCGGTCGGAGAGGAGAAGGCGTTCCAAATCGTCGGATGTCATACGGATTCTCCCTCGTTGAAAGTCAAGGGCAGTACTCTTGTCGGCAGTGCGGAAGGACTTCGCATAAACGTGGAAAAATACGGCGGACTCGTCCTACACAGCATGCTCGATATTCCTCTTGCAATTGCAGGGCGGTTGATAGTGAAAGACGGAGATGAACTCAAAACCGAACTCGTCACGAGTGATTTCACCGTCAATATCCCCGGGGTTTGTATCCACCACAATCCGAAAGTGAACGACGGAGTCGCGCTCAGCGTGCAGAAGGATATGCTTCCTCTTATCGGTGGCGAAATCGACAATCTTTACGAAATATTGGCAAGCGGAAAAGAGGTCGTAGACGGGGACTTGTACGTAGTGCCCGCAGTCAAACCGTATTATAGCGGAAGCAAAAACGATTTGCTCGTTTCTCCCAGAATCGACAATTTAACCAGCGTTTATAGTGCGATAAAAGCCGTAATCGGGTGCAAACCGAAAGGAATTGCGCTTGCATGTTGTTTCGATAGCGAGGAGATAGGCAACGGCACCAAACAAGGAGCGAAATCCGTGTGGCTCAAAACCGTGCTTGAAAAAATCAATCGCGCGCTCGGTCGGGACGAGGACGATTTCGTAGAGTGTACCGAGAACGGATTCGTGCTGTCCGTGGACAACGGACACGCCGTGCATCCCGCGCATCCCGAACTCAGCGATATTACCGAAACCGTCTATCTCAACGGCGGTATCGTGATAAAACACCACACGAATTATTCGACGGACGGATATTCTTCGGCGTACGTTAAGAAGTTGTTGGAAGAAAACGGCATAGCGTGGCAGGACTACTACAACAACTCGGATATACGTTGCGGAAGTACGCTCGGACTCGAGACAAGCGTACAATTCGGGATGAACGCATGCGATATAGGTCTTGCGCAACTTGCAATGCACTCCGCAATCGAAACCGTCGGCTTAGACGATATTCCGCTCATGGAGCAAGCATTGACAAAGTTTTTTGAAAAGTAGAGAAAATAAAAAAGCACCCGAAGTCGGGTGCTTTTTTAGTGATATTTCTCACTCTGTGAGAAGTTATATTGCTGACGCAGTGATATTTTGCTTGTGCAAAGTTATATTTCGGCTATGCCGAAGTTATTGGCGTAGCATAAGGGATTCGCATTTCAGCGGAGCGGAGTGCTTGCACTCGAGAGTGAAGCGTGCAGCCTGACGTAGGCAGGGGTTCGACGGCGTAGCCGTGTGCGCATTGGATATGCGCACGGAATACCTTGCAAGACATAGAAAAAGCACTCATATGAGTGCTTTTCTTGGCGTAGCATAAGGGATTCGAACCCCTGACCTTCTGGTCCGTAGCCAGACGCTCTATCCAGCTGGGCTAATGCTACATTACGGACTATTCTGCTTTTCAGCGTTGATATTATAGGACTACGGCAAGATTTTGTCAATCATTATGGTGCAAAAAGTGGTTTGCAAGTTTTGCTTTTTATCGCTACTCTGCAACCGAAGTCGGGAAATAACACAAATATTCTTGCCAAATCGGTAAATATGTTGTAAAATAACAAATCGTCAGCGGAAACTTCATTCGCGAAGTCGGACATAACGGCACGCACGGGCCGAAACGATAGTGTCTTGTAAGAAGAAAACTGAATGTATAATTTGTGGATGAGTATCGAAGTGGCGCGACGCGTTAAACGGACAATCCTGTGAATTGTCCGTAGCCCAAGCGGACAAGCGGGCTTCCCTCGGAAACCGCGAAGTCGGACATAACGGCACGCACGGGCCGAAACGATAGTGTCTTGTAAGAAGAAAACTGAATGTATAATTTGTGGATGAGTATCGAAGTGGCGCGACGCGTTAAACGGACAATCCTGTGAATTGTCCGTAGCCCAAGCGGACAAGCGGGCTTCCCTCGGAAACCGCGAAGTCGGACATAACGGCACGCACGGGCCGAAACGATAGTGTCTTGTAAGAAAAACTGAATATATAATTTGTGGATGAGTATCGAAGTGGTCATAACGGCCCGCACTCGAAATGCGGTAACGGGGTAACTCGTTCGTGGGTTCGAATCCCACCTCATCCGCCAACACGCCCGAATTTCTTCGGGCTTGTTTTTATGTGGTGGGATTTGGTGCTATCGCACCTCGCTGTTTTCCTCTTGGGAAAAGTAATATTTTGACTGTGTCAAAAGATATATTGCCTTACGGCAGTGATATTTTGCTTGCACAAAGTTATATTTCTCACTTTTTTGAGAAGTTATAGTGCCTGACGGCAAGTTTAGCGGGTGCGGGTGTCCCGCCCTTAAAAGGGGACGCGGGTACAAAGTACCCCTTGGGGGCAACTCATGCATGGTTTTGATGCTTGCCGTCAAAACTTGCCCCGTCCCCAAGTAGAAAAAAATTATATTTTGCTCCGCAGTGATATTGCTCCGCAGTGATATTCCGACAAGTCGGAGTTTTATTGCCCTACGGGCAGTTGCGGTGCGCTTCCGCGAGATTCCCACGTCGTGCTAATGCACTCCTCGGAATGACATAGTGAGGGAGCAAACCGACTGTGGTTAAATTAGGGCGGGACACCCGCACCCGATTGTCATTGCGAGGCGCGACGCGTTAAACGCACAATCCTGTGAATTGTGCGTAGTGGGAGCGAACGAGGTGGTTGCCCTCGGCAAGCCCGAAGTCGACTAAGTGACGTGGAAATCCCATGGAAAGGAACCATATTAGAGTGGTATCCCCACCGAGAAAATAAGCAGGCGGAAGTTGGTGAAATTTTTCATCAAGAAAATGACAGACATTTCGGTGGCAATGGAAATTAGACTTAATATAATAAATATAAATAAAATTGTTTGTAATATGAAAAAAGCGGTGGTATAATTTCATAGTAAGCGGGATCGGTGAATAAAATCTCGGTCGGAAAGAGAACGCGATGAAATCAATTTTTCTCTATACGGAGGGTATAGATATGGAAAGAACAAAATTCAATGCACCTATGATTGCGCTCATTACGGCGTTGTTCATCTTGCTGGTGGCGGTTGTCGGTTTTTCATTCACGGAGAGTGCGATAGCGAATGCTGACGGCACGTCCGAAAGCGACGAAAGCAGTGGAATCGAAGCGCCTATCGTCGAGGGGACCGAGGTGGTAAAAATTGTAAATAATAAAAACGAAGTTGCCTTTTACGACACTTTCTCGGAGGCGATAGCAGAACTCCAAGACGGCGACACTTTGACGGTTCTTCGCGATTTTTCGATTTCTGAAGATGTAGATATATCAGCAGACATAACGTTTGACCTCAACGGTAATACAGTTTCGGCACCTTCTTTAGGAATATATTTGAATTTTGATGGTAAGACTACGATAAACGACTCTTCGGCGGAAGGAACCGGCACGACCGAATATATAACGTTTTGGCTTGGCAATAAAGATGAATGTGCAGAAGGAGAGTTTAACAATTTTATACAAAGCGGATATTTCAACGGGCACGTCGTTGTTGGCAGTAATACTTTGGTGAAGGGAGGAACCTTTAACGGCGGAATTTTAGCCAACGACGGGGAAAATATCGAAATCGCCGGTGGTACTTTTAATCATCCTGAAGACAGTGACAACTGTTTAACTATCTGGTCCAAAAACATTATTACTATATCGGGCGGTAAATTCAATGGCAAGTGTTCATTGGGTGTCGATAAAACGAACATATACGTCACCGGTGGAGAATTTAATTTATTTATCGATATACCGCCTTATTTTGATGCAAGCGAGATTCAAATACAAATATCGGGCGGTACGTTTGAAAAACTTTCCACCGGCACTGATTTTGATTGCGCAGATTTCCTCAAAGAAGGTTGCGCCTATCAAAACGTAACCACCGGCGACTATATTGCGTTGGCGGATGCGGAGAAAGTGAATACTATGACCAAAGTCAAAGTCGTGGAATGTAGTTCTCACGAGGCTGCCGAAGGTAGCAACCTTTGCAAGTATTGCGGAAAATGCGCGCACGCAAGCGTAACCGATTTGGTTTGCGACGGTTGCAATACGGAAATTGCGGCGTCTATCGTAAGAGATGAAGCGACGCTTTATTTCATATCCCTCGAAGACGCGTTCAAAGCGGTGAAATCGGGTGAAACCGTAACGCTTGAAAGAAAAATAAATTATGCAAATCTCAACTCGACTGCGCATGAGTCTATAGAAGACTGCACAGCCGTACACGTGACGACAAACTGCACTCTTGAATATAAGGAAGGTTGTTATTTGAACACCGGAAACGGTTTTTATACGCTTATCGTGGACGAGGGCGTTTCGTTTGTGTTCAACGACCAAAGCGGACAAAGTTTGGATCTGACCAAGAATCGTGCCAAAATCAAAAATAATGGCAATTTTACCGTGAGTGCTAACAGTGAGTTCTTTGAGTGTTTGGACAACTACGGAACCATAAAAGGCGGAATGTTCCATTATCAAGACGAAGAGAATGCGATGGTCACAAACTACGGTACGATAGAGGACGGCACTTTTAGTGTCGTAGTCGACAACTACGGAACGATAGGCGCACTTGACGGCACTTCCAACATGGATATCGATACTGTTGACAACAAAGGTGTTATCTATGAAGGAAATATCATGAACGCCGTGAACTACGGCACTATAGCGGGCGGAACGTATAATAATCAAGTGACGAACAACGGCACTATAACGAACGGCACTTTCTCGATAGCCGTGACCAACAACGGCAAAATCTCCGGCGGTTCGTACACTTCCGTAACCAATATGACGGACGGTACGATTTCGGGAGGTACGTTCACCGGACAAGTGACCAACAACGGCACGATAGGTTCGTCGGACGGCACCGCTAATCCCTCGTTCAAAGTAGGAATAGAGAATAACGCAACGATTTTGAGCGGTACATTCACTTCCGCAGCCAACAGCGCAAGCGGAACGATTTCCGGCGGTACGTTCAGCGGTGAAGTGGCCAACAACGGCGTGGTGACGGACGGCACTTTCTCGGTAGCCGTAACCAACAACGGCACGATTTCGGGCGGAACATTCAACGGCATCGTTCAGAATTCGGCTATTGTCACAGGCGGTACGTTTGTAAAATTGAAAATCGATTCTGATCAAGACAGCGCAGATTGCTATGTCTGTGGCGGTACATTCACAGGCTATAACGGTGATCCTTTGACTCCCCATATAGAGCTCTTCAGCAGTTCTTCAAGCACCCCGACTTTGCCTTCTACAGGTGGCATTTCTTCTTTGCCCACGGCCGGCACGGAAAATAATTTGGTTCTCGGAAAGTATTTGGCGAACGGATATGCGTTTTACAATATTTCGGATAATAGTTTGTATGAGGACGCTTACGTCGGCGCCGGTCTGTACGACGTATACGTCGCAAGCCATACGCACTCTTTTGACGAGGGAAAATGTAAATGCGGATACGAGTGTTATCACGAAGGTCTTTGGGAAAACGGCGTTTGTTCTAACTGTGGTTATCACTGCAAGCACTCCGACTTGTCCGAGAACTATTGCAACGTTTGCGAAAGCACTTTATGCGTCAAAATCGTAGACGATGAGGACAATACGACGTATTATTGCACCGTAGACGATGCTCTTGCAGCGCTTCAAGACGGCGATACGCTGACTCTTCTTGCGGATGCAAGCATAAGCGTTGAAAAACGTATAACCAAGTCGGTCACTATCGACCTCAACGGGCATACTTTGAGCGGCGACGGCTCGTTGTATTTCCTTGACAACGGCAACGGTGAAGTTATTCTCAAAAACAGCAATGCCGTAACCGGCGGGAAATTCGACGTTATAATTGAAAGCTGGACCGTTAAGTTGACGATACAAAACGGTAATTACGGCAAAGATATTTACGCGGACTGCGAGTTGACCATTGAAAGCGGTAGTTTTAGTGGTAACATTCACGTGCAATCGGATAAAACCTGTACGATAAGTTCCGGTATATTTGCAACGATAAATCTTCAAAATTCTGCGGCCACTATTGAGAGCGATGTCATCAATACACTCGTTGTCGGTGGCGAGTCAAGACAAATTAGCGTGACCGTCAACGCAGTCGTAACTACTATGATACTGAAAGCGACCGCATATTCCGTCAAGTTAAACGGAGGCGGTTACGGCTCAATCGATTTATCGGCGTCCTCCCTCTCGTATGCCGATTTGCTCGCGGAAGGATACGCATTTACCAATGAAAGCGGTTTTATCCCTCTCGCAAGCATCACAAGCACTACCGAAGTATATGTAAACGCGCACTCGGATAAAGAACACGGTTGGTCGGACGGCGTATGCGTTTATTGCTCTAAGGTTTGCGCACATCCCTCTTGGAACGACGAGTATAAATGCGCCGTCTGTGGCGAAGATTGTGTCCACGAACATTGGACGAACGGTGTTTGCGATGCGTGTAGCAAGGTCTGCACACACGAAGGCGGTACGGCGACTTGTATCACGCAAGCAACCTGCGCTATCTGCGGTGAACTCTACGGCGACCTTGACGAGAACAATCATACGGGCGAAGAGACCTGGAACGTCAAGACTGCTACCGACCATGCAAAAGAGTGGAATTGCTGTCACAAGACGATAGTTTCGATAGAGGCGCACGATTGGGAAAACGGCACTTGCGAAGTCTGCGGAAAAGTTTGCGCCCACGACGGTGGCAATTCAATCGAAGCAACTTGCAGTACGCAAGCAACTTGCGCTATCTGCGGTGAACTCTACGGCGACCTTGACGAGAACAATCATACGGGCGAAGAGACCTGGAACGTCAAGACTGCTACCGACCATGCAAAAGAGTGGAATTGCTGTCACAAGACGATAGTTTCGATAGAGGCGCACGATTGGGAAAACGGCGTCTGCACCGAATGCGATTATCATTGCGTACACGCTTGGACTGCCGGCATATGCGATATGTGTGGCAAAGTTTGTTCGCACGAAGGCGGTCACGCCACCTGCAACGACTTTGCTGTCTGCGACGTTTGCGGTTATCCCTACGGTGACTTTAACCTCGACGAGCACCACCTCGTTTTGCAACAGGCAGTCGCAGCCACGACTACCGAAAGAGGACGCATTACATTCTACCTTTGCGAAGATTGCGGTAGATGTTTCACCGACGTGCTCGGCGCGCACGAAATAGAATACGAAGACACTTTCACTTCCATGCTTCCTCCTTCTATCGTCGAGGGTGCGGACGGAGAATACGTGCGTGAGAGCGGTAGCGGACTCGTCTTCAAATCCAACGCCGACGGCAAAGACTTCATCGGCGTATCCGTTGACGGCATCGTCATAGGCGAAGAGAATTACGAACGTCTTGACGGCGGTTTGATTATCGGACTGAAAACCGAATATCTCGAAACTCTCTCGAACGGCAACCATACGCTTTCAATCGTCTCCGCGGGCGGAGAAGCAACGACCGGGTTCACCGTCGAAGCCGTTCCCGAAGAAGGACTTTCGGGCGGTGCCTGGGCAGGCATCGGCATTGCGATTGCAACTGCGGTCATCGGTGCGATGATGGGCATTATGTTCATCTTCAAGAAACTCGGTTGATGAATTTTAGACCAAGAAAACGAGGCTTTCGAGCCTCGTTTTTTTGTGGCGCAGATAAGAACGTTTGCCGTGAAAATAGGTTTTAGGCAAAAGAAAAGCGAGGTTAAACCTCGCTTTTCGTGGTTTCGGAACAAAATCAATAGTTTTCTTCTTTCACTTCAAAGTATGCTTGCGGGTGTGCGCATACGGGGCAAATTTCGGGGGCGGAAGTGCCGACTACGATATGTCCGCAGTTTCTGCATTCCCATACCTTGACTTCGCTCTTTTCAAAGACTTCCGCGTTTTCTACGTTTCTGAGAAGTGCGCGATAGCGTTCCTCGTGCGCCTTTTCGATTGCGCCGACCATACGGAACTTTTTCGCAAGTTCGGGGAAGCCTTCTTTTTCTGCCGTAACGGCAAAGCCTTCGTACATATCCGTCCATTCGTAGTTTTCGCCGTCAGCCGCCGCGGAGAGATTTTCCGCCGTGCTACCTATGCCGTTCAATTCCTTGAACCACATTTTGGCGTGCTCTTTTTCGTTGTCCGCAGTTTTAAGAAATAGGGCGGAGATTTGCTCGAAACCGTCCTTTTTTGCTTTGGACGCAAAGTATGTATATTTGTTTCTTGCTTGCGACTCTCCCGCAAAAGCCTCCATAAGGTTCTTTTCGGTCTGAGTGCCTTCGTATTTGTTTGCCATAGGTTGCTCTCCTTAGTTTTTTCTCATTATAACACGAAACTACGGAATTTGCAATATTCCGAGTTTATGTCGAAGATTGTAGAACTTCGTCTTACGCTATGCTCACCACTTCGTAGCCCGCCTCGGTCACCGCATTCTTCAAAACGTCGCTCGCAACGTCTTTTGAAAGAGTAACGGTAGCCGTCTTATTCTCCAAGGAAACCTCTACGGATTTCACTCCGCTTACGCTCTCGAGAGCCTTTTTCACGTGTGCTACGCAGTGCATGCACATCATTCCTTCGATTTTCATGGTTTTGGTCATGGTTGTATCTCCTTTTATTGTTATTTCATCTATATCGGAGAACTTGAGTCCCTCGACGATTTCGTTCAGGTCGAAATTCACTTCTTTGCGGTGGGCGTGTTTGTCGATATTCGCAAGGTTCAGCCTCAGCGCGTTCAGCACTACGCATACGCTCGACAAACTCATCGCGCCCGCGCCTATCATAGGATTCAGCGTGACGCCGAGAGGGGAGAATACCCCCGCCGCTATGGGTATGCATATGCAGTTGTAGACGAATGCCCAGAACAGGTTTTCCTTGACGTTCGTGAGTGTTCTGCGGGATAGCGTTATCGCCTTTGCCACGTCGCCGAGGTCGGAGCGCATCAGCACTACGTCCGCGCTGTCTATCGCACAGTCCGTTCCCGCTCCTATCGCAATTCCTACGTCCGCGGTGGTGAGGGCGGGAGCGTCGTTTATTCCGTCTCCGACCATAATGGTTTTGCCGTACTTTTTGAGGTTTGCCACGACGCTTGCTTTGTCTGCGGGAAGTACGTCCGAAACGACGTCGTCGATACCGCATTCATTTGCTAGTGCCTTTGCGCTGACTGCGTTGTCCCCCGTCAGCATAACCACTTTCAAACCTTGTCGGCGCAGGGTAGCCATCGCTTCTTTACTGCTTTCCTTTATCTCGTCGCGTACGGCGATTATGCCGAGGATTTCTCCGTCAGAGGAGAGGAATAACGGCGTTTTGCCTTGCTTTGCAAGGTTGTTTCCGACTTCGTTCGAGTCGTGAAGATAGGATGCGTTCGTGAGGGCGTATTCTTTTCCGTCCACATGTCCTACAATTCCGTGCCCGACAAGAGATAGGAAATTTTCTGCGGTAGAGTAGTTTAGTCCGAGTTCCTTTGCCTTGCTCGTTACTGCGTAGGCAATTGGGTGTTCGCTTCCTTCTTCGAGACTTGCGGACACGAGCAGAATTTTTTCTTTGCTAATTCCCGACAAGGCTATGACATCCGTGACTTCCGGAGTGCCTTTCGTTATCGTTCCCGTTTTGTCGAGGACGACTATATTGCTTTTTCCGGTTTCTTCGAGGGCGGTTGCGTTCTTGAAAAGCACACCGTTTTTCGCACCCTTGCCGTTGCCTACCATAATCGCAACGGGGGTGGCAAGTCCCAATGCGCAAGGACAACTTATGACGAGTACGCTTATCGCGTGGGTGAGGGAAGTCGCAATATCTTTCGTCACCGCAATCCATACGATGAAAACGATGATTGCGACAGAAATGACGGTTGGTACGAACACTCCCGACACTTTATCTGCCGTTTTTGCAATCGGAGCCTTTGACGAGGATGCGTCCTCGACGAGTTTGATAATCTTTCCGAGGGTTGCGTTTTCACCGACTTCGACCGCCTTTACCGTGATGAAACCGTTCACGTTGGAGGTGCCCGAAAGCACGGTGTCCCCGACCGCTTTATAGACGGGTAGGCTTTCTCCCGTGACAGACGCTTCGTTCACGTCGGACGCGCCCGATATAATTATTCCGTCGGCGGGGAAGTTCTCGCCGGGGCGTACTACGAACACGTCGTCTCGTCGAAGTTCGCTTGCGGGGATTTCTTTTTCCTCTCCGTCCACGAGCACTCTGACGGTGTCGGGCGCAAGACTCATCAGTCCTTTGATTGCCGAAGTCGTCTTACCCTTGCTGTACGTTTCGAGAGTTTTTCCGAGGGTGATGAGTACGAGTATCATCGCCGCCGATTCGTAATATAAGCCGTGGAGTATCTCGTGCGCCAGTTCGGGGTGCACCCCCATTTTTATGGTCAGCGCAACGCTGTATATGAAGGATATTCCGCTCCCCATCGACACGAGGGTGTCCATGTTCGGCGCGCGGTGGATAAGGCTCTTCGTCCCGCTCACGAAAAAGCGGTTGTTTATCGCCATTATCGCAAGTGCGAAAACTAGTTCGTATATCGCTATCGACATCGGAGCGGTCATAAATTCGGGGAGGGGGAAGTCGAACATGACATAGCCCATCGATACGTACATGAGGGGTATAAGCAGAACGGCGGAAACCGCAAGACGCAATATCATCTTGTAGAGAGGGTTGATTTCACTCTTTTCGGATTTTTCGCCGACTAATGAAGCCTTATATCCGGCGTCCGCCACCGAGCGCATAATAACGTCCGCAGTCGCGGGGGAGTCGAAATCCACGGTCATCGAGTTCGTCAAAAGGTTGACCGCGACTTCATTCACGCCGTCCACTCCGCTTACCGCTTTTTCTACGCGCGCGCTACAAGCGGAGCAAGTCATGCCTTGTACGTTGAATTTGAGTTTTTCCATACTATTTCAGTTTTTTTACGAGGTTTACGGTCTCGTCCATAATGGCGGTATTGCCGTCGAGAACGTTTTCGACTACGCAGGTTTTGAGGTGCTCTTCGAGTATGAGGTAGCCGAAACTTTGAAGTGCGCTTTCCACAGCCGAAATTTGCACGAGAATATCTCCGCAATAGCGGTTGTCCGCAATCATTCCCTTTATACCGCCGAGTTGACCGATAATTCTATTCAGTCTGTCGTTGAGCGCTTTGAGTTGTTTATCGTCGCGCGGAGTGTGTTTGTGGCGTTCACAGCATTTGCAATTGTTGTCGATTTCTGTCATAATTACATTTCTCCATATACCCTATGGGGGTATATATATAGGATATATCCGATTTCTATTTTTGTCAAGGGTAGAGCGGAATATAACGATATTCGTTGTTGATTTTCTCGTGAGCGCGATATATAATGTACCCGAGGTGGAATATGAGCCAAAAAGACAAAATGCACGTCGGAGAACTCTATCTCCCCGGCGACGAAGAAATTATGACCGAGCAACTCGCTTGTCTCGAAAAACTCTACGACTTCAACGCTACTCGTCCTAACGAACTCGAAAAACGCGTTGTGTTGATGAAAGAGATGTTTGCGGAAATCGGCGAAAATTGTTATATCGAACCGCCTTTCCACGCAAACTGGGGCGGGAAACATTGCCATTTCGGAAAGTACGTCTACGCAAATTTCGGATTGACGATAGTTGACGACACTCACGTTTATGTCGGGGACTACACTATGTTCGGACCGAACGTAACCGTCGCGACGGCGGGGCATCCGGTGCTTCCCGAACTGAGAACAAAAGGCTATCAATACAATATGCCCGTCCGTATCGGCAGGAATTGTTGGATAGGCGCGGGGGCTGTGATTTTGCCGGGAGTAACCATCGGCGACAACACGGTCATCGGCGCGGGTAGTGTGGTTACGAAGGATATAGATAGCGGAGTCGTTGCCGTCGGCAACCCTTGCCGAGTGCTTAGAAAAATAGGAGAACGCGACCGCGAATACTATTTCAAAGATAGAAAAATAAATTACGACGAAATCGAAAAATAAAGGCTTTATCTCGTCAAAACGAACAGAAAAAACTTTGATTTTGAAATTATAGGGAGAAATTATGAAGAACGCAAAAACGAAAACGTTTGCTTTGATTTGTGCGCTGACTCTTGCTTTTGTGTGCGCAGTCACGCTTGCGACGACGGAAGAAACTACTGTCGCTTACGCATATAACGAAAGCACCGAGGGCTGGGAAGAGGGGGTATTCAATCACCTCGACTACGGCATTTATTGGTATCAAAAGGGTAGTGAAATTCCCGTCAAATGGGATAGCGCGGACGTCGATTTCGACCCCTCTCGTCCGACCGTAATCTTCACCCACGGCATGAAACAGAACGAGGGCTACTATTGCAGAGATATTCTTTCCGCATACGAAAACACTCGCAGTTATATGAGTTCCGCAGGCGTGACCTACGACACCGAATATTACAACTACTACCTCGACAACGGCTACAACGTCGGGCATTTCTATTGGAATCAACTCTCCGAAGAAGGCATAAACGGTGATATGAAAATTTGGTCGTCGGATACCGAACTCGGCATGAGGTATTACGTTTCGGACGAGAACGGCAATAGGGTTCAAGGGGACGAAAGCCTCAATCCTACCAAATCCGTTTCCGTTCTTTATGCGGAGAATATCATATCCGCACTCGGCGAAAACTTTTCGGGTTCTTTGCAACTCATCGGACACTCGATGGGCGGGGACCTTTCCTTGGCGGTCGCCGAAAACCTTGCTTTGATGAACGATGACGGCAAAATCGGCGAAAATCTCGTTCCTGACAGAATCACGCTCCTCGATCCCTATCTCAGCGTAACGGCGGTTGAGGGACATATCGACCATAGAGGCGGTGTCGATGCGGAGGGCAAAACCATAGCGGAACTTTGCTCGGAGGCGGTAGTTATGCTCGCAGGTCGCGGTATAGGTATCGACGGCTACGGTGCGGGGGCGTTTATCTACACCCAATATTCGAGTCTTATGGGGCAAGCGGCGTATAAGGATAGAGAAGAAGTCATCGACCTTCTCACCGAAAGATTTTCGGATAACTGCGTATGGGTGCATCTCAACGGACTCGATAAGGTCTACGGAATGACGAAAACGCATTGCGTGGTTCCCGACTATTATTTCCTTTCTCTCTACCAAGAAAAATCGACGGACAACTTTGGCGACGACGTTCCGAGCGCACTTTCTACCGCCGAGGAAATTTATGCGTTGCGCGGTCGCGCGTATTCTCAGACGCTTTCGGATAAAGAGGGAGCGCAATCCTATCTCTCTTCGGACAGCGTGTTCACGAGGGTGGATAGAAATCAAAACGCAGTCAATCTCGTCGTCAACGTAACCTCGAACGACGTATACGGCATTGCGATTTACGATGCGGACGGCGAACTCGTCTATTCGAGAAATTCGGACTATCCCGTCAATCGTATAGAGGCGGGACTTGACGACGGCACGTATACGGTGAAGTATCTGAACGTGTTGAACGAAGTCGGTGAAGAACAATCCGCTACTGTCGCGGAAGGGGAAACGGCAAGTCTTAAAATGGATAAAAGCATAGCCCCCGACGAGAGCAAGAGTTTCGTCTGGCCGTACGCGCTTATCGGCGCACTTTCGGGAATTGCGGTCGCGTTTTTCGTCGTTTGCATCGTGCTGATTAAGAAAAAATAAACTTATAATCGAAAAAACCGCCGTAAAAATGAAAAATTTACGGCGGTTTTCTCTTTTTTCGGGGGTTTTGAAAATAATTATTGCCATAAACGGACTTGTCGTGTATAATTTAATTATTAACAAAATTAAGGCGGAAATTATGAAAAATCTAACCAAAACCGAAAAAACCCTTTGGGGACTTTTGGGGCTTTCTATCGTCATTATGATATTTGGCTTCTTGTTCCTTCTCAACGCAATGGGCATGTGCGATTTCTATCCGCACTATAGCGCAATCCCGAATGTTCTCGGTAAATATATCGTCGTTATAGCCACTATGGCTTGCGGTATTATGCTCTTCTCGAACGTCGCAATGCGTTTCCCCGACAAGAAACTCCGCAACGGTCTCACGATTTTCATTACGGCGTTTGCGTTCATCTTGACGATACCTCTCACCTACGTATTTTTCTCGTTGCTCCCGTTTGCGTCGAACT
Organism: uncultured Bacteroidaceae bacterium; assembly: GCA_964563025.1. Classification (GTDB taxonomy): domain Bacteria; phylum Bacillota; class Clostridia; order Christensenellales; family CAG-917; genus RGIG4097. The sequence goes on from CAZLVK010000004.1 coordinate 35,401, forward strand.
ATTCCATGGACGAAGTGTTCGCATCCGTCGGTGCGACTTCTCTTTCGGATTTCACTCCCGAAGTGGTCTCCGCTTCCGCGGACGCGCTCGGCATCAATGCAATCGACAAAATTATGGGCGTGAACAATATCTATCTCGGCTTTGCCGACTTGTTCGGTGAAGGCGCAGGACTTTGGATAGTGCTTGCACTTATGGCGGTCGTCGGCGTCGTGTTCTTGCTCGAACCGTTGATTGCGGGTATCTGCGTCACCAAAGGCAAAATGCTCCAACTCTTCGGCAAAAACGAACAGGGCAAATTCGCACCTATCGCAATCGTCGAACTCCCCGTTGCAAAGGCACAACGTCTTGCAGAGGAAGAAAGAATCAGAGAAACCATCGTTTAATCGAATCGAAAAAACAAAACGAGCGTCCGAACGGGCGCTCGTTTTTGTTTGTTTATAATTGTATAATCGAAATTTGAACGTGTTTGCGCTTATGCGTTTTCGAGGTGAAGTATGACCGCACCTTGTTTTGCTTTGCAGAGAGGACACTCGTCCCAGGCTTCCTTGCCGTTTTCGGTGTATCCGCACCCGGAGCACTTCCAAACGACTTTGACTTTTTTCTTGTATAAAGTGCCGTTTTTCATCTGCTTGTAGAGTTCCTCAAAGAGCGCTTGGTGGCTTTTTTCGACCTCGATAACCATATCGAAGAGTTTCGCTATATCCTCGAAACCCTCTTCACGCGCGACTTTGGCAAATTCGGGATAAATCTTTTCAGCTTCGTTTGTCTCGTCTTCGGCGGCGAGTTTGAAGTTTTCGGTCAAATCCCATTTTTCCTTGAAAGGGTAGCCGGCGGATATGTCAATATTGTCGATTTGCTTTTTTGAACCTTGTTGCAGATAGGTATAGAACGTTCTTGCGTGGTTGAACTCGTTGTAGACGACCTTGTCCACGACTTCTGCAAGGCACGTGTAGCCTTGATTTCTTGCGCCGTACTCGATAAATTCGTAACGAGTACGCGCTTGGCATTCGCCCGCATACGCGCGAGCGAGATTGTGATAAGTTTTGCTGTCTTGAAATTTCATTTAGCACCTCCGAGAAATATTATCCCCGAAAGCGTGGCATTTATTCGTGCATGTTTATTAAAATAATGAGGTTTGCTAACGGAAAATTTTCCGAGTCGCACGGAGATATACATACAGCCCTCTATGCTGATGATTTTATTAAAAAGCATAAAGTGGAATGGTTTTAATGAAATATCACAGCGACGTGATATGAAATACGGCTTTGCCGTATGAAATACTTGCAAAGCAAGTATGAAATAAAATTTGCCACAACGTGCGTTGGCGCACATTTTACACACCAAAGGTGTACTTCACGTTGCATAGCAACACTTCACCCGCCTGCAAAGGTGGATTTCGTTGAAAAAAGCACTTGCAATTGCAAGTGCTTTTTTCTGGTGGGGTTGAATAGACTCGAACTATCGACCTCGCGCTTATCAGGCGCGTGCTCTAACCAACTGAGCTACAACCCCGTATTCTATTGGTGGAGATGCACGGATTCGAACCGAGGACCTCTTGAATGCAAATCAAGCGCTCTACCAACTGAGCTACACCCCCAAGTGAATGCTTTAAGATAATAGCATTGACGGCAAACTTTGTCAAATGATTTTCAGCATTTTTCGCATGCATATTTAATTTTTATTTTCGTCGCGAGAAAGACTTTGGATAATTTCGTATAAAAACGCCTTTCTCTGCCAATACTAACCTCACCACGGCATAGCCGAAAAAAAGGAGTAAATTATGGATAACAAAAAATCCGGTAGCAAATCCCCTCAAAATTGCGGTAAAGAATGCGGAAGCGGTTCTTCCAAAACCAAATCCAAACAAAGTTCTTCTTCTAAGAACTGCACGAACAAGGACTGCGACTGCAAAGACTGCAAGTAACCTACGAAAATCCGCCTATTCGGGCGGATTTCATTTTGTTCTACCAAAAATTCCGTTTTGTGAAATTTGCTGTTGAAAAATTCGCGGATAGGGTGTAAACTGATTGTACTAAAAGAGCAGGGAAGCGCAATGCGCAAACGCTAAAGGAGTGTATATGGATATTTATAGACCGAGAAACGAATTTGAATACGATGCAATCTGCGCCCTCAAAAAGATGATAGAGACGGGCAAAGTCTCCTCATCTTATATTCAACGAGCGGTAGGTGTCGGCTGGCATAAGGGGATACAGATCTTGGATTGGCTTAAAGAAATGGAATTTGTTGTCGACGACAAAGTCGTGATTGACGAGAAACAATTCAAGATACTTTTCGGTGATTTCCCGCCCGAAAACGGAACGGTTGTCGTGACGGACGATGACGTGTGCGCACGTTTTCTCGACAACCTCACGGGCAAGAACGGTCCGCGCGGTTAGTCCTCGTTTAATTTTACAGGAAGTCGCACCCCCGCGGTGCGATTTTTCGTATGCGCTTATTTATTCTTATAAATGTATTACGCAAGAATATAATCAATATATCCGCATAAAATAAAAATTTAGGATTTTTTTCAAAAAAATTTAGGATTTTAGGATTTTCGGAGAGTATAATAAGTGAAAAGATAATAAGGACGGAGTTATGGCGTTCGATTCAAAAGACGGAATCAATCAGAATTTTCTCGAAGAACTCAAAAGCAGAAACGACATAGTCAGCACGATTTCGCAGTACGTTCCCCTCACGAAAAAGGGCGGGAAGTATTTCGGATGCTGTCCTTTTCACAACGAGAAAACGGGTTCGTTCTGTGTGAATACCGACGGGCAATATTATCACTGTTTCGGTTGCGGTTCGAGCGGAAACGTCATCTCTTTCATTATGGAAATCGAGTCTCTCAGTTTCATCGATGCGGTGAAATTCCTTGCGGACAGGGCGAATATGGAAATGCCCGAATTCAAGTCGGATCCGAAACACGCAGAGAAAAAGGAAAAAAGAGAAATTCTCCTCGGACTTATGCGGGACGCCGCGCTTTATTATCGCAATAACCTCACCCGCGAAAACGAGGGCAAAGAGGCAAGAGAATATCTTCAGTCGAGGGGAATAACCGAAGAGGTCGCAAGAAACTACGGTATGGGGCTGTCGCTCGGCTACGACCAACTCTACGGCTATATGCGAAGAAAAGGCTACTCGACCGAGAACCTCAGAGATTGCGGGCTTATCGTCGGCGAGAACAACGTGGACGCGTTTGCGGGGCGTATAATCGTGCCGATAATAGACGCTATGGGCAACGTTGTAGCGTTCGGCGGACGCATATATCACGGAGAACAGGACGTCGCAAAATATAAAAATTCCACAAACACGTTCATCTTCGACAAGGGTAGAACCCTCTACGGCGTGAACTACATAAAGAAAGAAAAACGCGCGGGCGGGAGTTTCAAAGAACTCATCCTCGTCGAGGGCTATATGGACGTCATTTCCCTCGGTGCGGCGGGCATCAAGAACGCTGTCGCAGGCATGGGTACTGCACTCACTCCGGGGCAGGCAAACGAGATAAAAAGACTTGTGCCCACCGTGTACGTATGCTACGACGGAGACGGCGCCGGGAAGAAAGCGACGATAAGGAATATCGACGTTTTGCGTGCGGTCGGACTCGACGTGAAAGTGGTTTCGCTTGCGGAAGGATTGGACCCCGACGACACGATAAAGAAAGAGGGCTATGAGGGCTTTATGGCAAGAGTCCGCGATGCGCTCTCCGTCATCGAATATAAACTTAAACTTTGCGCCGACGCTTACAATCTCGACTCCGTAGAGGGCAGAGGAAAGTATGTGACGGCGTGCCTCAAAGTGCTGAAAGAAATTGAAAGTCCGTCTGAAAGAGAGGTTTATCTCTCGGTTGTGTCGGGATTAAGTCGCGTTTCGGTCGAAACTTTGAGCAAGGAACTTGCAAAGGACGGTTCTGCAAAACAACAAAAACGCAAAGAAATTGCACCCGCCGACAAAGAACCTAAAAACATGAAGGCGTCTCGGTTCGTGCTCAATAAGATACTGACGAAAGCATCGTACGCAAACGCCGAACTCGTCAAAAAGGAATGGCTACCGCACCCTCTTCATCAAGAGATTTTCGATAGGTTTATAGAGAGTGGCGGAACACTGAAAATATCCTCCTTGTTCGACGAGGAAAACGACAACGGGGAACTCGGAAAAATCGTAGGAGACAAGGTCGCCGCTATGGAAGGTACGGACGATAAAACGTATTTTTCGGATTGCCTCGTTTCGCTTGCAAACGATTATCTCTCCGCAAGACTCGAAAAACTCAAAAACGAATATGCGACGCTTTCTTCCCCCGAAGATAAAAAGCGCAATATAGAAGAAATAGCAAACCTTCAAAAGAAACTTAAATCAAAAAACGTAGAAGATAAAACCTGAACGGCTCAGCCGATAAATCCTAAGGGAGGCAACCATGGATAGAGAGCAAATCATCAAAGCGGAAGTCGAAAAACTAATCGCGCTTGCAAAAACCAAAAAGACCATTACCGAAGAAGACGTAATGGCAAAACTCGAACGCCATAATGCGACTGCGGAGGAAATGGAATACGTTTTCAGCGCACTCAAAGAGGCGGGTATCGAAACCACCGAAGAAAATACTCCCGACGAACTCGACAATATGATCGAGGGAAGTTCGGACGACGCCGTCAAAATGTACCTCAAGGATATAGGCAGAGTTCCCCTCCTTTCTCCCGACGAGGAAGTCGAACTTGCAAAACGTATGGAAGAAGGGGACGAAGAGGCTAAGAAAAAACTCTCGGAGGCAAACCTTCGTCTCGTCGTGTCTATCGCAAAGAGATATGTCGGCAGAAATATGCACTTCCTCGACCTTATCCAAGAGGGCAATCTCGGTCTTATGAAAGCGGTGGATAAGTTCGACTACACGAAAGGCTTCAAATTCTCGACTTACGCAACCTGGTGGATTCGACAATCCATAACCCGCGCGATAGCGGACCAGGCGCGTACAATCAGAATTCCCGTACATATGGTGGAAACCATCAACAAACAAGTCCGCGCGACTCGTACTCTTCTTCAACGCTTAGGAAGAGAGCCTTCCCCCGAAGAAATTGCGGAATATCTCGGTTGCCCCGTCGAAAAGGTGCGCGAGATACAAAAAATCGCACAAGATCCCGTGTCCCTCGAAACCCCTATCGGTGAGGAAGAGGACAGCCACCTCGGAGATTTCATAGAGGACGACAAGGCGTTGTCTCCTATGGAAGTCGCAGAAAGCAATATGCTCCGCGAGCAACTCATACAAGTGCTCAACACCCTCACTCCGCGTGAAGAAAAGGTGCTCAGACTTCGTTACGGTCTCGACGACAGCCATCCCAGAACTCTCGAAGAGGTCGGCAGAGAGTTTAACGTTACGAGAGAGCGTATTCGTCAGATAGAGGCGAAAGCACTCCGCAAACTCCGCCACCCCAACAGACTGAAAAAACTCAAGGATTTCGACTGATGCCGATACGACTTGACGAAAGATTGACCGCCGTCGTCCGACAAATACCTTACGGTAGCGTTGCGGACGTCGGCTGTGACCACGGAAAACTCGGCTACTATCTCGTGTCGACGGACCGCGCAACCCGTGTTATCGCAACCGATATTAGCGTTCCGAGCCTGAATAAGGCAAAAGAACTTGCAAAGGAAAACGGCGTTTCTCACCTCATCGAAACGAGGGCGGGGGACGGTCTTAATCCTATAAATAGCGGTGAAGTCGATACCGTCGTTATCGCGGGGCTCGGCGGGGATGTCATAGCCGATATTCTTTCACACGCGCGCGAGGACGGCAAGGAATTCGCGCACTTCGTGCTGTCTCCGAACACTCATCCCGAAAAGGTACGGGACGAATTATCGCGTTCGGGGCATTTAATTACATCCGACGGCTTGACCGAATGTGCAAATAAGTATTATACTGTTATTTCGTCGGATAATACGCGCGCTCTCGGTACGCCCGTGCACGAGGAACTCGATTGCTATCAAAGAGTTTACGGCAAGTTTTACGACGAGGACGAGACGTTCAAGAAGAGAGGACGGGAGGAACTCGCCGCGATGAAAAACATATTGGCATTCCATCGCTCGGACGAACTCGAAAAGAAAATTGCGTTTTTGTCCGAGGCTCTCGGCAGAATGAAAATCTGAGGAAAGAATATGACGAAGAAACAAATCGTTGAACTTATCGAATCCGTCGCGCCTATCGCCCTTGCGGACGAGCACGACAGAGAAAGAATCGGGCTTCAAGTCGGCACCCTCAAAGGAGAATGTTCCGGCGTTTTGACTTGTCTCGACGCAACTGCGGACGCCGTCAAAAAGGCTATCCGCAACAAGTGCAATTTGATTTTGTCCCATCATCCGATGATATACTATCCCGTAGGGTGCATACCTACCGACGAACCCGAGGGAGAGGCTATCGCGCTTGCGATAAAGAACGATATAACCGTCTATTCGGCGCACACCAACTTTGACGCTTGCGAAGTCGGTACGAACGCCACTCTCGTGAGACTTTTCGGCGGTAAAGTCGTGAAAACGAACGGTTGCCTTTTCGTCGCCGAAATCGAAAAGACCACGGCGGGCGAATTTGCGAAAACCGTCGCAAAAGCAATCTCGGACAATAGCGTAAAACTTGTCGGAAGTCCCAACAAAAAAATCAAAAAAATCTGCGTATGTTCGGGCGGGGGAGCGTCTTACGCCAACCTCGATTACGCAATGGAGAACGCTGACGCTTACGTCGTAGGCGACGTGAGCCACCACCTATATCTCTATGCGGATTCACACGATTTCCCGCTTGTGGAATATTCGCACTTTTCAAGCGAAATCATCGCGGAGGATATCTTCGCATCCCTTGTGAAAGAAACGGGGATTAAAACCGTAAAAGCAAATCAACACCGTCCGTTTAGGACGCTGGAGGAAATATGAAATTTGACGCACGCATACTTGACTATCAAAGAATAGACCAAGACCTCATCGCTCTCGAAACCGAAGTCGGCAAGAGTAAAGAGAGACAAAACCTCGTCGCGGCAAAAGCGAAACTCGACGAGGCAACTTCTCAAATCACCAAACTTTCGGGCGAGGCAAACGAAATTTTCACTCAATACGCAGAATATACCGATAAACTCGGCGCCCTCAAAGCGAAACTTGCCGAATTCGACGGCATCGTTGACGGCATAGAGGACGTTGCTGAGGCGGAATATTATCTCAGACAAATCGACGGCATCCTCTCCGAAATGTCCACTCTCGAAAAGGAAATAAACAAAAACGCTTCCCGCTCCGAGGCGGTATATCAGGATTTCGCAAAAACTTGGAACGCCGGGATGCACGCCAGCGAGGTCTTCAAACAAGCGACGAAAGAATATAACGATTATATGGCGAAACTTCAACCCGAAGTCCAAAAAATTCAAGCCGAACTTGCGACGCTCAAAAAGGAAATTCCCGAAGAGTTTTTGAAGATGTATGTCACTCTTCGCAATATGAAAAAGACGCCCCCGTTCGTCGAATACGACAAGGAGAACGCAAGTTGCGGACGTTGCCGTATGGACGTTCCCAACGATACCAAAGAAAAACTTCGCGCAAGCGGTGATTGGGCAGAGTGTCCCAACTGTCGCAGAATACTTTACATTCTTTAGAGGTAAACCATGAACTGCCATAACGACGTAAACATTTATTCCGTGAACGTATGCCCCAAGCACGGCGCGGGGTTCCCCGTTTCGGAAAGCGGAGAGAAGAGGACGAGACTGTTAAACGGCGAGTGGAAATTCAAATTTTTCCCGTCCGTAGACCTTATGACCGAGCCTACTTCGTGGGACGTTATCGAAGTGCCGTCCAACTGGCAACTCAAAGGCTACGGCAAGCCCAACTACTCGAACACCCGCTATCCTAAACCCATACTTACCGCCCCCGGCAAGCGTCCGCATATAAACGACGCCGAGAACCCTTGCGGTATCTATGAGCGCACTTTCGACCTTGAAGAAATCAATAGCCTCGTGCATATAAACTTCTCCGCAAACAGCGGTGCGGAACTCTACGTAAACGGCAAATTCGTCGGTTACAGCGAGTCCAGTTTCGACTATCAGGAATACGACATTACCGAGTTCGTCAAGAAAGGGGAGAACGTCGTCAGAATAGTCGTCTACCAATTCACGACGGGCAGTTATCTCGAAGATCAGGATATGTGGCGCATTTCGGGGCTTTTCCGCGACGTCACCTTGATTTTCGTGCCTTATCGCCATATCGCCGACGTTTACGCAAGAGCGGAATTCAATGCGGATATGACCGAGGCAACCTTCCTCTGCGACGTAGCGGTTGAGTGTAAAGGGGACGAATTCGACGTTGCAAATCTCGTCGTAGACCTTATCGACGAGGACGGAAACGCCGTCGCAAATTCCTCTTTCAAACTCATCGACGTGGACGACGGAGACGAAATCAAACTTTCGGCAAAAGAAAAAATCGTCGCGCCCAAACTTTGGAGTTCTGAATATCCTCACCTTTATACCGTCAGAGTTACTTTGTCTTCACAGGTTAAGGACAGAGAATACTTCGCGGACAGAAGAGAGATAAACTTCGGTTTCAGAAAAATCGAGGTCGTACCGCAAACGAGCGAACGCGATACCACCATTCTACTCAACGGCAAAGTACTCAAAATCAGAGGTGTAAACCGTCACGAATTCCATCCCGAACACGGTCACGCCGTTCCCACCGAACTCACCGAAAAGGATATTATCCTTTGCAGGAACAACAATATCAACAGCATACGCACTTCGCACTATCCGAACTCCCGCGGTTTCTACGAACTTTGCGACCGCTACGGCATTATGGTTATGAGCGAAAACAACCTCGAAACCCACGGACTTGCGCGCGCTATTCCCGCGTCTAATCCCAAGTGGACGGAGCAGGTTTGCTGGCGTATGGAAAATATGGTGCGCACCTACCGCAATCATCCTTGCATTTTGTTCTGGTCTCTCGGAAACGAAGCGGGGGATAACGGCAAGGCGTTCGCGGAAATGAAAAAAACCGCTCTTGCGCTCGACGATACTCGTCCTATTCACTACGAGGCGGACGGCTATCTCAAAGTCAGCGATATTATGAGCGAAATGTATACTCCCGAAACTCAAATGGAAGAGATAGGCAAGAATAAACTCCATATGCACAGCCGTGCCATGTGGTCGTTGCTCGGACACTATCTCACCCCGAAAACTTACCGAAACAAGCCCTTTATTCAATGTGAATACGCGCACTGTATGGGCAACTCTCTCGGCAACTTTGCGGACTATTGGGAGCACTTCAAGAAGTACGACCGTCTTTGTGGCGGTTACATTTGGGACTTTGCCGACCAATCCATAAAGCGCACCCTTCCCGACGGAACGGTGGAATGGACTTACGGCGGTGACTGGGGAGACGTTCCCAACGACGGCAACTTTGCGTTCAACGGCATCGTCCGCGCAGACCGTTCGCCTAATCCCGCGCTTTACGAAGTGAAGAAAGTATATCAACAAGTTTCCTTCTTCCTCGACGGCAAGGATATAGTCGTAGGCAACGAATACATAGCGACCGAACTCGACGATAAGTTTGAACTCAAAGTCGAACTTTTGAAGAACGGCGTCGTCGTGAAATCCGAAATTATGCCTATGCCGAGAGTCCCCGTCGGCGGAAAGAGCAAAGTGCAAATTCCCTTCGATACGGACGTTGACGGAGAAGTCTATCTCAACGTGTACGCCATCCAGAAAGAGGACGAAAGAGGTATCGCAAAGGGTAGCGTAGTCGCGGAAGAACAAATCGTAGTCAGCGGGTTCAAAGGCTATGCTTTCGACGAGGCGATAGGCAAGTCAGTGTCCTCGGACGGAGAGTATATCGTCATCGATTGCGGCGGCGTAACCGCCCTCGTCAACAAGGAGACCGGATATATCGATAGCGTCAAAAAGAACGGTTCAGAGATGCTTTTGGCACCGATAAAACCCAATTTCTGGCGTGCGGTGACGGATAACGACTTTGTTCCGCATATCGATATGTTCCTCAAAAAGTTCATCGGCGTCTACTACTACAAGGATGCACAGGCGAAACTCGTCAAGGTCAATATGACCGCAAACGACAAGAAAGTCGACATCGACTGGTATATGCCTCATATGCCCCTCCTCAAGACCACTTACGAGGCTGGAGAGAACGGGCTCAAAGTCACGATGAAGTGCAAGGGTATGATTTTCGATTTGCCTCGTTTCGGTTTCGAGATGAAGTGCGCAACGTCGGACGACGTGTCCTTCTTCGGAAGAGGCGCGCACGAAAACTATTGCGACAGAAAAACTTCCGCCAAACTCGGCGTGTACGAGGGCAAAGTCGCGGACTTCGAGCACGGCTATCTCTATCCCCAAGAAAACGGCAATCACTGCGACGTGAGAACTCTCACCGTCGGCGGTGAAAACGGTATCACTTTCGACGCCGTCGAGAAACCCTTCGAGTTCAGTTGTCACGATTACACGATGGAAAGCCTCGAAAACGCAAAACATCTCCACGAAGTCAAGACGGACGGAGACGGCGTTTGGGTATACGTCGACGGTATGCAAAGGGGAGTCGGCGGAGACGTACCCGCATTCGCTTGTACGAAGAGAAGATATAAGATTTTGCCCGGCAAACTTTACGACTTCTCGTTCGTAATCAAATAAGACACATCAATATAGTACGACCGTTCGTATGGTCGACTGCAAAGGAGAATATATGATAATCACATTGAAAGACGGCAACAAAATTGCGATAGACGGCAAAGCGACCGCTTACGAAATCGCAAAGCAAATCGGCGAAAGACTGGCAAAGGCTGCACTCGTATGCAAAATTGACGGTGTTTTGACCTCTATGAACGAAATCGTCGACCACGATTGCAACTTCGAAATTCTCACTTGGAACGACGAAGAAGGCAAAAAGGCGTATCGTCACACCGCGTCCCATATTCTTGCGCAAGCGGTCAAGAATATCTATCCGACCGTGCAACTCGCAATCGGGCCCGCAATCGACGACGGTTTTTATTACGACTTCGACTTCAAGACTCCCATAACTCAAGCGGACTTTGAAAAAATCGAAGCGGAAATGCGCTCCATAATCAAGGCGAATTTCCCCATCGAAAAGAAAATCGTTTCGAGAAAGGAAGCGGAAAACGAAATCAAAAAATCCAAACAAATTTATAAACTCGAACTCCTTGCGGATATCCCCGAAGGCGAAGATATAAGTTTCTACACTCAAGGCGACTTCACCGACCTTTGCGCAGGTCCTCACCTCGCAAGCACGGGCAAAGTGAAAGAATTCAAACTTACCGCACTCACCGGCGCATATTGGCGCGGTAGCGAAAAGAACAAGATGCTCACCCGTATTTACGGCACCGCGTTTGAAAAGAAAGCGGAACTCGACGAATATCTCAAACGCCTCGAAGAAGCGAAACTCCGCGACCACAACCGTTTGGGACGCGACCTCGAATTGTTCATGACCGACGAAAACGTCGGACAAGGACTTCCTCTCATGATGCCCAAGGGAGCGAGAATACTCCAAATTCTCCAACGTTTCGTGGAAGACGAAGAGCAGAGAAGAGGTTATCTCCTCACCAAGACCCCGATTATGACCAAAAACAATTTGTTCATCATTTCGGGACACTGGGATCACTATAAAGACAAAATGTTCTGGATGGGCGACGAAGACGTGGACGATGAAATCCTTGCTCTCCGTCCTATGACTTGCCCGCTGCAATTCACGATTTATAAAAACGGTTTGAAGTCCTATCGCGACCTTCCCGTCAGATACTCCGAAACCGCAATCGAATTCAGAAAAGAGGCGAGCGGCGAAATGCACGGACTCACTCGTATCCGTCAATTCACCCTTGCCGACGGACATATCGTCTGCACTCCCGACCAACTCGAAAAGGAATTCGAAGGCTGCGTAGACCTCATCAAATATATGGCGAGCGTTCTCGGAATTAACGAAGATATCTGGTTCCGTTTCTCTCGTTGGGACCCGAACGATGCGGATAAGTACGTCGGCTCCAAAGAGGACTGGGAAAGAGTGGAAGGCACGATGAAACAAATCCTCGACGACCTCGGAATCAAATACGAAGAGGCGTGGGGTGAAGCGGCGTTCTACGGACCTAAACTCGACGTGCAAGGCAAGAACGTTCACGGCAAAGAAGACACTCTCTTCACCGTTCAAATCGACTTCTCGCTTGCAAAGCGTTTCGATATGATTTATATCGACGAAAACGGCGAAAAACAAAATCCGCTCATCATACACCGTTCTTCTATCGGTTGCTACGAGCGCACTCTCGGCATGCTCATCGAAAAATACAACGGCGCATTCCCGCTTTGGATGTCCCCCGAACAAGTCCGCGTGCTTTCTCTCACGGATAGAACGATCGAGCAGGCAAAAGAAGTCCGCGAAAAACTGTTCGCACTCGGAATCCGCGCAGAGGCAGACGTCAGAAGCGAAAAACTCGGCAAGAAAATCCGCGAAGCGCAACTCGACAAAGTCAACTATATCGTCATCATCGGCGATAAGGAAGCGGAACAAGGCACGATTTCGGTGCGTCATCGCTCCCTCGGTGACCTCGGAAGTATGACCGTCGAAGAGTTCGAGCAAAGAGTTCTTCTCGAAACCGCTCAAAAACTTTTGGACAGATAAAACATCTATCGTCGCTCTTCCTCCGAAGAGCGACGATTTATATGGTGCTTATTATGCCTTTATATATTGTAGAAAAAGATATAACCACAATCGAATGCGACGCAATCGTCAATGCCGCAAACAGTTCTTTGCTCGGAGGTGGTGGCGTAGACGGCGCAATTCACGCCGTTGCGGGGGTTGAACTCCTCGAAGAATGCATGACTCTCGGCGGTTGTCGCGTCGGAGATGCGAAGATTACGAAGGGATATAATTTGCCCGCTAAGTACGTTATTCATACCGTAGGACCGAGATGGTATGGCGGTTTCGGCAGAGAGAAAGAATTGCTCACGTCTTGCTACTCTAAATCTCTTGCGCTTGCCAAAGAGTACGGATGCGAAAGCGTAGCGTTCCCTCTCATATCCTCGGGTATTTACGAATATCCGGACGACAAAGCGCTTGCCGTTGCGGTGGACGCGATAAAGGAGTTTTTGCTGGATAACGAGATGACCGTTTATATGGCGTTCCTATATAAAGGCAAATTGAAAATCGATGCGAATTTGCTTGCCGGAGTCAAGGAGTATATCGAAGAAAACTACGAGGAAGAAAGCCCAAAACAGTACGGCGCACGAATGCTTTCCGCATTTAATCGCGACGAAAAGGCACGCAATCGCGAACTCGAAGATATGCTCTCGGAACTCGACGACAACTTTGCGGTGACTCTCCTCAAACTCATCGACAAAACGGGTATGTCCGACGTCGAATGTTACAAAAAGGCTAACGTCAGCAAGCAAACTTGGTATAAGATTATGAACGACAAAAACTATAAGCCGAGCAAAAACACGGTTATAGCGTTCGCAATCGCACTTCGCCTTTCCCTCGAAGAAACAAAGGAACTGCTCGCCACGGTCGGGTTCACTCTCTCGAAGAGTAGCAAGTTCGACGTCATCATCGAGTACTTCCTCGAAAACGAAGAATACGATATATACACCGTGAACGAAACGCTGTTCAAATTCGACCAGCCTTGCCTCGGCGTATAGGTAAACCGTCGATTGACCAAAAGTTGATTCTAACCCGTTATAATGTGGTCGTAAGTTAAAACTTGCGACTACTTTTATAAGGAGAATAACTATGGAAAACAAATCTACGGAACTCGTATTCATCTTGGACAAAAGCGGTTCGATGGCAGGTATGGAAAAGGATACCGTCGGCGGTTTCAACGCTATGATTGAAAAGCAAAAAGAAGGGAATGGAAAAACCTACGTGAACACAGTGCTTTTCTCGAATTTCACCCACGTATTGCACGATAGAAAACCTCTCGACGAAATAGAGCCGTTGACCGAAAAGGATTATAGGGTAGGAGGTTGCACCGCACTCCTCGACGCTATCGGCGGGACTATCGAGCATATCAAAAATATCCACAGATATATCCGTCCCGAGGACGTGCCCGAGCATACCGTTTTCGTCATCACGACCGACGGCCTCGAAAACGCAAGCAGAACGTATCGTAGCGACACGGTCAAAAAGATGATTAAAGAGCAGGAAGAAAAGGGCTGGGAATTTTTGTTCGTAGCCGCCAATATCGACGCCGTCGAAACCGCCCAAAGCATAGGCATAAGACGGGACCGTGCGGTCAATTACAGCGTAGAGGACGAAACTACCGAAATGTTCGAGGAAATCGGCGAAACCCTTCACGAATATTCCACGCTTGACGCTATGCCCGCCCACGTCGGCGCACGCATCGAGAGAAATATCAAAAACAGAAAGAAAAAAATAATCCGTTCGTAGACTATCACTCTATGAGATGGTATCGATGATTTTATTTGACCGTTTCATGAAACGAAAATGCGCGACTCGTACAAAGTCGCGCATTTTGTTCCGTGCAAACGGTTGTTTGGGAAGTCAATTTTCTTTTTTGTTCGGAATAAGATGAGGAAATTCATCGAGTTCTCCTCGTTTTTCGAGCACCTCGTTAAGGTCTGCCGGTACGTTGTCTATGATTTGCGGATTGAAAGCAAAGCATCTATAACTGTCTTCCGAAAGAGGTACACCGCCTGCTTCGACCAGTTTCAAATCTTCTTCGAGCACCGACATTTCTACATCGTTGCACGTCCAAACGCCGTCTTCTCGCTGATAACATTCTGTTTCGTCAAAAATCACAAGCCAACGCCCTTCTATTTTTCTCGGGTCCATTATCGTACCGCGCATACCTTTGTGAACGTTGCGCTTCGAATAGCAATCTTTGTCAACAATCAATTCTACTTTATCATATTCTTGCATATATCCTCCAAAAAAAACGAATCTATCTATTGATTATCAACCAGTGTAGGGTGTAGTGTTTTGTATTTCGCCGAAAGGATATACCATCCATCCGGTTTGTATAATTACGTATCCGTCCTTGTCTTTTCTCTGCAATTTGATTTCAATAGTGATTCTTTGTCCGTGTTCGTTGAGCAATCCAAGTTCGTAATTCCCGGTTAAATACGCAATTTGCGCTTGTTTTTCGTACTCGGCTTTAAGTTCTTCCGAGTCCATTATACTATAACCCCAAGCCGTAAACAAGTTTTTTTTGCTCTCGTCTTTTTTAAATACGTATTTTGTAAATTTATCAAGATTACAAAAAACAATTAGGTTTGGGGTTTCGATTACATTTAAATAGCAATGACAGTTTGGGTGATGTGGAATTTCCGGACAAATTCCGCGGATAAAACAGCATCCGTTTAGATTTAAACACGTCGAACAATGTGCGGGGTTATTGAGACTTGCATAATACTGTCTCATTTTCATGGTCGTTGCGGGTTCTGTGCCCGGGTGAATAACTTTTACCCATTCTGCGGATAAAAATATTTTTGTCATAGAGTTTGCATCTGCTAAATTCATAAAGTTTACCTCCGCGGAAAAGGTTAACTTATGAAAATTCAAAATTGCAAGAAATTATGACAACTGTTTTGCTGTTATAGGATAAGAATTTTGCATAAAATCGAGACGAAAATCCGCAAAATCGTATATAATAGTTAAGAAATTAAAGAAAAAATAAAAATTTTTTATGCAATTATGCAAAAACGTTTGACAATGTCGGGGCGGTTTGCTATTATATCGTCGAAGAAAAGGTTCTCCTTTCACCGTGAGCAGAGCGAAACGGTTCCCGAAATTGACAAAATTCCTGCGTTGGCAGGGTTTGCTTGTAGGTGTTGGAGAATGTCGTAATGCTCTCCGACACTTTTATTTTATCGGAGAAACAAAGGATACGGTTCATTAAATGTTTCCGAGAAAACTCGGAAGGGGGTATATGAAAGAACTTATCATCAACGAAAAAATTCGTGACAAGGAAATTCGTCTTATCGACTTCGACGGCACTCAACTCGGCGTCGTCAGTTTGGCTGAAGCACGTCGCATAGCGGAAGACAAAGGGCTCGACCTTTGCAAGATGTCCGGAGAGGGCGTCACTCCCGCGACTTGCAAACTCATGGATTACGGCAAGTATCGCTACGACAAGATGAAGGACGAGAAAGAAGCCAAGAAGAATCAAAAAGTCATCGAAATCAAAGAAATCAGACTTTCGGCGACAATCGATATCGGCGACACGACCCGTCTTGCCGCACAAAGCGCGAAATTCCTTGCAAGCGGAAACAAAGTCAAAGCGTCCATACGCCTCAAGGGTCGTCAACAAGCAAGACCCGAACTTGCAATCGGCATCATCAACGAATATATCGAACTCGTAGGCGATTGCATCGTAGAAAAGAAACCCACTCAGGAAGGCAGAAATATCTATACGATTCTTGCCCCTGCAAAAGTCAAGAAATAAAAGGAGAACTACTATGCCCAAACAAAAAACACATAGCGGAGCAAAAAAACGCTTCAGAAAGAGCGCGAACGGTCATTACAAAGCGGACCACAGCGGTCATGATCATATCTTGACCAAGAAGACCACCAAGAGAAAGAGAGGTCTCCGTAAAGCCCAATATATGGATCACACCAAAGAAGCAGAACTCAAGAGACTTTTGCCCTACGACTAAGGAGATTGAACTATGAGAATTAAAAGAGCAGTAAATGCAGTAAAAAAACGCAGAAAAATAATGAAACAAGCCAAAGGCTACTACGGCGGAAAACATCGTCTTTACCGTATAGCCAAACAACAAGTTATGCGTAGCGGTTACTATGCATACGTTGGCAGAAAGAACAAAAAACGCGAATTCAGACAACTCTGGATTGCCCGTATCAACGCAGGCGCGCGTCTTAACGGTATGAGTTATTCCGTCCTTATGCACGGTCTTAAAGTCGCAGGCATCGACCTCAACCGCAAAGTTCTCTCCGAAATCGCAATCAGCGATCCTCAAGCGTTCACCGCACTCTGCAATCAAGCAAAGACGGCGCTCGGCAAATAATGAAAGTTTCGTGCGGTATCTTGAAGGTGCCGCACGTTTTCTTTAACGTAGAATGCACGAAATCATAACCTCGTCGCAAAATCAATACGTGAAGGAAGTACGCTCTCTGGCGTCGAAGAAGTTCCGCGATAAGTCGGGACTTTTCGTCGTTGAAGGAGGAAATATTTTCAAGGATTTGCCCCCGTACGTCGAGGCGGAATATATCCTTGCGACCGAGGAAAGAGAAGCAGAGGTTGAAAATCTGCTTGTCTATACGCGTGCGCGGGTGTATTATGTATCCGATAGCATTATGAAATCTCTTTCGGACACGGTGACGCCTTACGGGATTATCGCCGTGTTGAAAAAACCGCAAAGAGAATTTCGTTTGCCTGCGGGCAACGCACTTCTTCTCGACGGCGTATCCGACCCCGGCAATATCGGCACGATAATCCGTACCGCGGCGGCAAGAGGGTTTGCGGACGTGTATCTTTTCGAAACGGCGGACGTGTATTCGCCAAAAGTCGTGAGGGCGACCCTCGGCGGACTTTTCAAAGTCAACCTGTACGAAATAAACGAGGAGCAAGCGGAGTATCTCATCGAAAATACTCGTAGCGCGGTCCTCGATATGGACGGAGAAGACTTGACGACGGCGGATATATCCGCTCCCGTACTTTTCGTTGCGGGGAGCGAGCCGCACGGCGTCAGACAAAAATTTTCGGATAAGGCGAAGCGCGTGCTTTCCCTTCCGATGAAAAACAACGTAGAATCACTTAACGTGGCGGTGGCAACCGCCGTCGCGATGTATCAAACCAAAGGAGAATAATATGAGCGGTCACAGCAAATGGCACAACATACAGCAAAAGAAAGGCAAAAGCGACGCGGCGCGCGCTAACGTCTTCACCAAAATAGGTCGTGAAATCGCGGTCGCAGTCAAAGCGGGCGGTCCCGATCCCAACAGCAACAGCAAACTCCGCGACGCAATCGCAAAGGCAAAAGATAACAATATGCCTAACGATAACATCGCAAGAAGTATTAAGAAAGCAAGCGGAGAACTCGGCTCCATCAACTACGAAGAAAACAACTACGAAGGCTACGGCGTAGGCGGAGCGGCGTTCATCGTCGAAACCCTCACCGACAACAAAAACCGTACCGCGGGCGACGTCCGTCACCTCTTCGACAAATTCGGCGGTGCGCTCGGCGTCAACGGTAGCGTTTCCTTCATGTTCAAGCGCAAAGGCGTCATCACGATTGCAAAGAGCGACATAGAAGAAGACGACCTCATGATGCTTGCCCTCGACGCGGGTGCGGAGGACATCAATTCCGAAGACGACGAAGTCTTTGAAGTCCTCACCGTTCCTTCCGACCTTCAAGCGGTCAGAGAAAATCTCTCTGCAAACGGCGTGAAAATTCTCTCTGCCGAAGTGGATATGATTCCCGACACCGAGGTCACTCCCACCGAAGAGCAACAAGCGACTCTTCTCAAAATGATTGACAAACTCGAGGAACTCGACGACGTCCAGAACGTGTATCACAACGCCGTCATCACCATCGAATAACAGGTCTAAAAACAACGAAATCAAAAACGTCGCAGAATGTGAAATATTTTTCACATTCTGTTGACTTATCGGACGAACGAGATTATAATCATATCGAATTATGGTAGACGTAGTCGGAATTTGCAAATCAGCCAAAAAGGCGTCATACAAAATCGCAGGGTATAGCGGAGAGGATAAGAATAGAATGCTCGCCGCAATATCTCGTGCACTCGAAAACGACGAGAACGTCGCAAAACTCAAAGAGGCAAATGCGATTGACGTCGAGGCATCGCGCAAAAACGGCAGAAACGAAACCTTTATCGACCGTCTAACCCTCACCGATAAGCGTATTGCGACTATGATAGAGGGCTTGAAACAAATAATCGCGCTTCCCGATCCCGTCGGCGAAATCGTTGAGGATTACACCGTTCCGAGCGGTATCGAAATCACAAAAGTGCGCGCACCTCTCGGAGTCATCGGCATCATCTACGAGGCTCGTCCCAACGTGACCGTAGACGCCGCGGCACTCTGTCTCAAATCCGGCAACGGCGTGGTGTTGAGAGGGGGTAAGGACGCAATAAATTCCAACCGCGTTTTGTATGCGATTATGAAATCCGCGATAGAGTCCGTCGGACTTGACGGAGATTCGGTTCAGTTCATAGACGACGTATCCCGCGACGCGTCCGCTGCCATGCTCGAACAAGAGGGTTACGTGGACGTGGTCATACCGAGGGGAGGAGAAGGACTGAAAAAGTTCGTTCTCGAACACGCAAAAATGCCCGTTATCGCATCCGCCGGCGGAAATTGTCATATCTATGTCGAGAAAACCGCGGATTTGGACGAGGCGGTGAATATCGTCGTCAACGCAAAGGTACAACGCCCGTCCACTTGTAATGCAGTCGAGCATATTCTCGTCGACGAGGAAATCGCGAGCGAATTTATCCCTCGCGTATGCGATGCGTTAAAAGCGTTCGACGTGGAAATAATAGGGGACGAAACCTCTCGCAAATTCTATGATATGGGAGTCGCGACCGACGAAGATTATAAGACGGAATTTCTCGATTATAAGATTTCTTTCAAAGTCGTCGACGGCGTTGAAGAAGCGGTAACCATCATCAATGAAAACGGCACGTCCCATTCCGAAGCGATACTCTCTTCGGACGAAAGCAAACAAGAGTATTTTGCAAAATACGTAGACGCGGCGGCGGTGTATTTCAACGCATCAACCCGCTTTACGGACGGATTTGAATTCGGACTCGGTGCGGAAATGGG
Organism: uncultured Bacteroidaceae bacterium; assembly: GCA_964563025.1. GTDB lineage: Bacteria > Bacillota > Clostridia > Christensenellales > CAG-917 > RGIG4097. Next base: position 55,181 of record CAZLVK010000004.1, read on the forward strand.
CATCTCCACTCAGAAACTCCACGTCAGAGGTCCGATAGCACTGAAAGAATTGACTTCGGTCAAGTACGTCGTCAAAGGACACGGCGAGGTCAGAAAGTAATATGGAAAAGAGAATTTACTTCGATTACGCGGCAACTACACCGCTTTCGGACGAGGCGTTCGAAGCGATGCGTCCATATTTTACCGAGATTTTCGGCAATGCGAACAGCCAACACGCCTACGGGCGCGACGGTGCGGCGGCGTTGCTTTCCGCCCGCGAAACGGTTGCGAAATGTCTCGGTGCAAAACCTAACGAAATCTACTTCACTTCTTGCGGTACCGAGGCAGACAACTGGGCTGTCAAAGGAATTGCGTTCGCACACCGTGAAAAGGGAAATCACATAATCACCACCAAAATCGAGCACTCCGCGATTTATACGAGTTGCAAACAACTCGAAGGTTACGGTTTCGAGGTCACTTATCTCGACGTAGACGAAGAGGGATTTGTATCTCCCGAAGCCCTCGAACAAGCAATCACGGACAAAACCATACTCGTCAGCATTATGTTCGCCAACAACGAAGTCGGCACTATCGAACCTATTAAGGAACTTGCCGAAGTCGCGCATAAGCACAAAGTGCTTTTCCACACCGACGCCGTTCAGGCAACGGGTGCGGTGCGTTACGACGTCAAAGATCTCGGTGTGGACTTGCTTTCCTTCTCGGGACATAAGTTCTACGGACCTAAGGGCGTAGGCGGTCTGTATATCCGCAACGGCGTGAAAATCGACAAACATATGGCGGGCGGCGAACAAGAAAGAGCGCATAGAGGGGGTACGTCCAACGTCCCCGCTATCGTCGGCATGGCGAAGGCTCTCGAAATCGCATTGAGAGACCTCGACAAGAACAACGAATACGTTTCTTCTTTGCGTAATCGTTTCGTCGAAAAGGTGCTTGCATCGGTGGACGAAATCTACTTCAACGGACCGAAACAAGACAAATTCGACAAGCGTTTGCCGAACAACGCAAGTTTCAGTTTCCGCTATATTGAGGGCGAGAGTATTTTGTTCTCTCTCGATATTGCGGGCGTATGCGCGTCGTCCGGTTCCGCATGCTCGTCGGGAAGTCTTGAGCCCAGCAGAACTTTGCTTGCAATCGGCGTGCCCGTAGGCATCGCACACGGCACCATTCGTTTCACTTTCGGCAAACATAACACCGTAGAGGACGTGGATTACGCGGTTGAACAACTCATATCGATAGTAACGAGACTTCGCGCAATGTCCCCCCTTTATAAGCCTAAAAAGGAAGCAACTCTGAAAACCATAAAATAAATTTTAGGAGCATATATAAATGTACAACGAAAAGGTAATAGAAGTTTTCAAAAACCCGCAAAACGTCGGTGAAGTCGAGAATTATAACGCAATCGGCACCGTCGGCAACGAAACTTGCGGAGATATTATGCAAATAACTCTTCTCATCGAGAACGATATAATCAAGGACGCGAAATTCAAAACCTTCGGTTGCGCCGCGGCGGTAGCGTCCAGTTCGACGGCAACGGGTATGGTCATCGGCAAAACGATTGACGAGGCTCTTCAAATCAAAAACGCCGACGTTATCGAAGCCCTCGAAGGTCTTCCTCCTCAAAAAATTCACTGCTCGGTGCTTGCCGAAGAAGCAATTAAACTCGCAATCGACGATTATCGTGCAAGACAAGCAAGAGGAGAGGTCAAATAATCCGCTTGATAGCATAATAAAAACGACGCCGAAGTTTCGGCGTCGTTTTTTAGTAACTAAGTTGATGCGGTTTTAGAAGTTGCGCGCTACCGTGACGGAGTCGAAGTCTCCCGCAAGCACCATATTTTCGTAGCGATAAACGGAATATTTCCTGTCGGGGTTTTCCGCTTTTATCTCGTCGATTTTGTCGGTCATAACTTCCTCGACCGTGTCCGCGGAGTCGCTGTCTTTGAGGTAGTAGACGTAGACGAAATAATAGACGTCGTCCTCGGTTTTGTCGCCGAGAAGGGAACTCGACACGTTTACGCCTTTAAGGGACGCATCCGAAAACTCCACAAGGGATTGACCGCTTGCGACGCGGTATCCGTTTTCGGAAAGGCGGTCGCTAAGGTTGTGCTCGGTCATCCCATACTTCATACAGCCGACGAGGGAGAAGAGTACCGCTACGAGCACGAAGATTGAAATTGTGGTAAGCACACGTTTTTTCATACTTATATGATACGATTTTGCCCCCGCGCTGTCAAGAGTTTTTAATTTTTGAATATATTATCGCAAGTTGCACACGCTATTTTCGGAGGAAATTATGAAAAGAATTTTGATTGGAGCAGTGGTCGGTATGATGACCGCGGTCGCTCTGCAAGCCCCGAACGGTAAAAAGTGCTTCAGAAAGGCGAAAAAAGCCGTGCTGAACAAAATCGAAGACGTGCTCGATTAGCACAATGAGAAAAGCGAACCTAATCGGTTCGCTTTTCTCAAAATTAGGGGGGATTATTATGAGAAATCAAACTATCGAATAAGCGACGTTGATTTCGTATTGTTCGTTAGCCCATTTGATGAAGTCGATAAGGGAAGAGGACGCCACGCCGAATCCCATATTCTCGATGCTGTCCGCGACGAGTTTGGATTCCACCACGCCCACGACTTTGCCGTAGCGGTTTATCATCGGACCGCCGGAGTTTCCGCCGTTGATTGCGCCGTCGGTCATGATGAACTTGCCCGCGCCCCAGGATGAAATCGTGAAATCGTTTTTGGAGACGATACCGTTTGACATACTTAGTCCGATGCCTTGAGGATTGCCGACTATTGCGATTTCGTCGCCGATATTGACGGCATCGGAAGTCGCGATGGAGAGTCCCGGTGCGGAACCGTCCGCAGTGAAGTCGGGTTGAGCCCCGACAAATTCGCAGATAGCGAGGTCGGGTTGGTTGGTTACGTCCGTCGATACGATAACGTTTTCGGAAGTTTGCCACATTCCGTAGCCGGAGTACACGGTGTAGGTTTCTTGATAGGTGCCGACCGCAACGACTTTGAGGTCGTAGACGGTGTCGTCGTCGCTTTCTTCAAAGAGGCAAGTGATGGATTCGTGCTCGTGCATACTTCTATCCGCAAGGTTTTGACCGCCGTTTTTCGTCCAAGCGGTCATAACGACGTGGGCGTTGGTGACGAGATAGAGTTTCTCGCTCGTGCCGATGACAAACCCGGAGGCAGTGCCCGAGGAAGCGTCGTGCTGAGAGGACGAGGACGTTGAACAGTTGACGACAGCAACGTATTTCATATACTTATCGCCGACGATTTCGGTGACGGATTGAGACAAAATGTCGCTTGCTTTTTCGCTTGCGATATTGGTCACGTCCTTCACGATTTCGCTATCGTTCAAAGAATCCGAGATTGCGTTGTAGTATTGTTCTTTCATCGTATCCGCTATAGATGCGGAGTAGTCGCTTGCGATTTCGTTTTTGAGTGCGGAAAGCACGATTACGTTCACGATTACGACAAGGCACATAAACACCGCCACGCATACGCTGATTATCGTAAGGCGGTTATTTTGCGACCTTTTCGGGTCCTTTCCGTCGGGAGTGTGATAGATAGGCGTTTTGCCGCGACCGCCCCCCGAGGGCTCGTCAAAGAAATTATCAAATTCGTCCATTGGATATTCCTCTTAGTTTTTATATCGCTATTATTAACTTAATAAGTTAAAGTACTATTAAAACGGCGGAATTTTCACAAATTGCGGTTTTGCGTGTAATTTTGATTTAATCCTGCGCCGTTACTCCCATAAATATTGACAAAAAATAACACATATATTAAAATAGTTAATATAATAAACGATTATGAGGAGAACTATGTCCGTTTACTTTTGCGACACCGACAGCGAACTTTGGTTCACGACCGCAAGGGACCTTGATATTAAGGTCATCGGTATGCCGTACACGATAGACGGCGTCGAAAGAATGTACGACCTCGGTGAAGATACCGACTTCGTAGGCTTTTTCAATAGAATGAAAGACGGCGCGACCGCTATCACCTCGGGACTGAACGAAGATAATTATATCGATATTTTCGAGCCCTACTTCAAGGCGGGCGAAGATATTCTTTACGTTGCGTTTTCGTCGAAAATGTCGGGAACGTTTGCTCCTATGCAGTCTGCGGTTGACAAACTCTCGGCAAAATATCCGGGCGTTCGTTTCAGAAAATTCGACACCCTCAGCATTTGTATGGGAACGGGACTCCAAGTTTATCTCGGTGCGAAAAAGTTCCTCGAAAACGGCGGTGATATAGACGCGACTTACGATTATCTCGAATCCATCACCGGTCACGTCGCAATTTACTTCGTCGTCGAAGACCTCAAATACCTTGCAAGAGGGGGACGTCTCACGCCCAATAAGGCAAAATTCGGCAATCTTATGCAAGTCAAACCCATTTTGAACGTGGGCGACAGCGGTGAAATCGAAGTGTTTGCCAAGCAACAAGGCTTCAAAAAAGCGGTAGGATTTATGATGAGCGAATTCAAGAAAAAATACCGCGATATAGACGGCGCGCCTATAACCATAGTCGGCGCAAACAATGACGCTATGGTCGAGCAAATCAAAAAGGACGTGGCGGAGTTCGCTCCCGATGCGGAAATTTGGGTGCAACCCATAGGTCCCGTCATCGGTGCGCATTGCGGTCCCGGTACCGTCGGTATCATTTATACCGCGGTTTCAAGATAATGAAAAAAATTCTTCTCGCCATCGTGGCGGTTATAGTTTGTGTCGTTTCTTTTTGCGCGTGCAACGGGACGGCACAATCTTTTGTTTTCGGCACTTTTCTCGAAATCGACTACAAAGGATTGAAGAACCCTTCGGACAAAATCGAGGAATATTTCGACGACCTCGAAAGTTGGCTTTCGCCTACCGTAGAGGGAAGTTATATCTACCGCATAAATCACGCGAAAGCGGGGGAGGCGATTGAGTGTAACTTAGTCGTTATGGAAATTATGCGGACTGCCGAAAAGGTTTACCATGCCTCGAACGGTGCGTACGATCCCTCGATTTATCCTCTCGTGCGCTTATGGAATTTCAGCGGCGATTTATATTCGACCGTTATTGCGAAAAAGCCCCCGACGGACGAGGAAATCGAAAAAGCAAAAGCACTTGTCGGACTGGATAAGGCGTTCACTATCGACTACGAAAATCGCACCGTCACCAAAAACGAGGGATACGACGAGGCTATGCTCGACTTCGGCGGAGTGGCAAAAGGGTATGCCGTCGACACCGCGGAAGACAACGTAGATTGCAAAGCGCTTATCAATCTCGGAGGCAATATTGTCGCTTGCAACGACTCTTATTCGATTGGCATTGGCAATCCGAGAGAGACGGGCACTTCCTATTTCGGGAGCCTAACGCTATATGCAGGCGAATGTATTTCGACAAGCGGAGACTACGAACGCTACTACGACTACGAGGGAGTGAGGTATCATCATATCATAAACCCGTACATGGGCAGACCGTCCGACAGCGGAGTCATATCCGTCAGCGTGATAACCTCGGACGGTGCGCTCGGCGACGCCGTAGCGACGGCTGTTCTGGTGCTCGGGAAAGATGCGGGCAAAGAGCTCCTTGACTCCCTTTCTTTGCGTGCAGTTATAATATCCGACGACCTTGGTTACGAAGTCATCGGGAGCGTTGATTTTTCAAAAAAGTAAGTTTATCATAACAAAACGTTAGGTTAAAATGCGGAACGAGCGAAAATCCAACTTAAAAAATGTATTCAAAAAAGGTGATTTGATTCTCCTTGCGATGCTTATCGTCGCCGTTGTTTTGACTATCGTTTTTGCGGTCGGAGACGAGGACGATACCGTGCAAATTTACGTGGACGGCGTGCTCAAATACGAAGTCGGTCTCGACGCAAATACCGAAATCGAACTCCTTGACGGAGAAGTAATCGTAGTCGTCCGCGACGGTAAAGTTTGGGTTGAAAGTAGCGACTGCGCCGAGCAACTATGTGTGGATAGCGCACCTTTGACCTCGTCGGGCGGTATGATTGTTTGCTTGCCTAACAAGGTCGTCGTTAAGGTCGTTGAAAGGGAGGTGGACGCAATAACGTGAAAACCTCTACTAAAAAAATCGCACTCTCGGGAATTATGCTTGCCCTTGCGCTCATAGTCTCCCTCGTCGAGAGTTATATCCCGCCTATCGTGCCTATGTTGCCGTATGCTAAAATCGGGCTCGGCAACGTCGTTTTGCTTGCGTGCTTTTTGCTCGTAGGCGTATTCGAGGGCTATGCGGTGCTCCTTTTGAAATGCTTGTTGTCCGCCGTGTTCGCGGGGAACTTCTCAATGCTTATATGGTCCCTTCCGTCCGCGCTCGTTGCATACACTGCTATGGTGCTTTTATCCAAAACGAAAATCTTTTCGACGACGGGGCTGTCGATAGCCGGCGGTATGCTTCATAACTTCACGCAGATTTTGGTCGCTACGATAGTGGTCGGGACGTCGGTGTTCTTTTATCTTCCGTATATGCTCCTTGCGGGCGGTATAGCGGGACTTGTCACCGGTATCGTTTGCCACTTCGCAGTCGAGGGATTGAAATCGAAAATCGCGTTTTCTGTAAAGACTGAAAAAAACGGAGATAAAGCGGAAATCGGAGCAAAATCCGAAATCGACGATAACACGATAATCGAAGAAAAAAATGTCAACGACACCACTCCGCGAGAGGATAACGGCGAATATCTCGATGACGACGATATTGAATTATTAGAAGATATTTACGATGACGACGAATTTTAATTATTTGCGACCGAAAGCCGTATTGAATTTGTAAAATTTTAATTGTTGAGCAACCTTGTTAAAGTGAGTTTTGCCTGAATGAAAACCGCAACCGAATTTATCGATTGCGGTTTTTAGTTTTTACGGAGATTTTTTAGCCGAAGAGGAATACGCCGAGAGAGGAGAAGAGCCACATAACAAGCCCTGCGAAAAATCCGATTATCGCAAAGAAGAAGGATAGTTTTGCAAAGCCCTTGTGGGTGTTCGCTCCCGCAACCGAGAGGATGACTCCTACAAATGAAGTCGCAAGCGCAACCGTAGAGAAAATCTTCGTGAGGGACGCCGTCGTCTGAGATTCGGGGACCATACTTTCCATATTGAAGAAGAGCATGAACACCGAGAGCGCGGCGAACACGAATGCTACCGCCGTCAGCGCGAAGCCGATGAAGAGCACTATTTCGCGTGCTTTAATATTAGAATAAATTTGTCCTTGATTTGCGTTTTTCATTTTCTTATTTTCGCGACGAGATTTTTTGCCGTCGTCACTCTGTTTTTGAACTTCGACGGAGATAACCTTTCCGTCGTTTTCCGAGAACGGAGAGAGATCATTGTTAAGATTCGGTTGTTCGTCGTCGAAGTTGCTACTCATATTATTATTTTAATATGGTTTGAATAGATTGTCAACGGCAAAGTGAAATACTCTTCAAATTGTATATCCGAAGAGAAAAACGTCTTTGCCACCGAAAGACGCGCGGGCAATCCCGCTCGACGATGACGAGGAACAAATCACTTCTATGCCGTAGGAAGTAGGCGTGATTATCGGTGAAAGAACGTTGTATGGAAGGGTGGATATAACGCCGATAGCCGTTGAGGACAAGGCGTAAAAATCACCTTTTTGAGTGATCAAAATCGCCGAGTTTTTATACGGTGTAAACCGCAAGACTTTGTCGAAATCAAGTGAGTTTTCTGTTGTTGAAATAAGGTCGAGGTGCTTGCAATAGGTCAGCGTTTTTCCGCTTCCGACAAGGTCGAAACCGTCTCCGTTTCCGACCAAAACTCCCGAATTTATCTCCCCTACGGTCTTTACGCTTGCAATCGAAAAGTTGCTTGAAAGAGTGGACAGAATAAGCCCGTCGGAAACCGATTTCAACAGCAAAACAAGATTTGAGTCGTTTTCGTTCCCTACGCTTAATAATTGTTCAAATGAGAGTTTATCATATGAAAACGCTATGTTAAAACCTAAATTCTGCGAATATGTATATCCGTACGTGCCGTCGTCCGACGAGGTGACGACGAGAAATTTTCCGCCCGTGTACAACACTTCGTCGATATGTGCGCCCTTAGTCTTTGTAACGTACGGAGAAAGTTGTTCTTTCACGTCGTCGAGGTATTCCGAAAAGCGCAGAGTCCCGTTTTCTATTTTGAAAGAAACAAGAGTGTCGCCGTGAAGATAAAACTTGAAATCGTCCGCATCGCTTATTTTCGTCGATGCGATTACGTTGCCATCGTTTCCGATAATGTCAAGGACGGTTTCTTCGTCGGTAGCGTAGGATAGAGCAACGCCTTTCGAGCAAAGTTTTGCGTCGAGAAATTTCCCGTCCGAAATTTTGTCTACAAATATCAGTTCGTCGTCGTTGAAATAGGCAAGATGCAGTCCGTTTTCTTTGACGTCGTACTCGACGGAGTCCGTCTCGAAAAACACGTATTTTTTTCCCGCATAGTTTATTGCGCCTACGATTTCGTCGTCGCCCTCACCGCCTACGTGCGCAACGGTCACGCCGTTTATCTTTTCGGACGCTCTCGGCAAGGTAGTATAAAAGGGGACGTGAATCGGCGTTTCAATTTTCGGCTCGTCGCCCTCGGAGACGACGTTGTCCGTGTCGTCGACTGCGTCCGCAGTACCGCCCGAGTTTTTGAACACGGCGTCGTAGAGAAGATAACTCCCGATCGCTATCGTCATAAGTAGGACTATTGCCAACCATTTTGCTACCGTTTTTTGTTTGAGCATAATTCACCTCGTCTTATGCTATCACGAATTTCGCGGAGAATTTTTCCGTTGGTGTCGGTCGCAAGACTTTGCATAGGCGGGGAGATGAGGGCGGTAGCGATTGCGTCAGGCAATATTTCGATGTCCTCTTGCAAAACCACGAATCCGCCGTATTCGAGTGCAAGGTCGGCGTTCAGCAATTGGTCTCCTCTCGACGCAGATTTCGGAAGGGGCACGAACACTGCTTTTTTTGACAGAGCGGACAATTCAAAAAGTGCGGTTGCGCCCGCCCTCGACACGACGACGTCCGCAGTACGGTAGAGGGACGGCATATCGTCCGAGTAGTCGATAGGGAGATAGTTCTCGTGTTTCGGCGAGGAGTAGCCTTTCCCGGTGAGATGCAGAACGAAATACTTTTTCGCGAGTTCGTCGAGGTGAGAAAAAACGAAATCGTTGAGTGCTTTCGCTCCGCTCGAACCGCCGGTGACGAGGAGTACGGGAACGTCGTCCTTTATGCGTAGGGATTTTCTTAGGTTTTTGCCGTCGAAGAGTTCGTCTCTGAGTGGCATGCCGACGTACTCGCCGTCTTCGGACTTCGGATTGGCGGTCAGAATTTTTGCGCCGAGGAGTTTTCCGATTTTGTTACTGAGTCCGAGGGTGAGGTCGGATTCGTGACAAATCACGGGGATGTCGAGCATTCGTGCGGAAATCACGACGGGGAGCGCGACGTACCCGCCTTTTGAAAATACGAGAGAGGGTTCGAGGTCGAGAAGAAGTTTTTTGCTTTTTGCAATACTCCTTGCAAGCACCGTTGGTATGGTGAGGTTGTTTACGATGGCCTTAGGGGAGAGGGAACGGACGAGTTTAACGCTCGGAACGGAGTAGTAATTTATCCCCGCCGTTTCGGACAATCGTTTTTCGAGGGTATCCCCCTCTCCTCCGACGTAGACGACGTCGTATTCTTTTTTGAGATAAGGGACGAGGGCAAGGTTCGGGTAGACGTGCCCGCCGGTGCCGCCGCCGGTAAGCAAAATTTTTTTCATTCTTCATATTATGCCCAATAGTGCGGAAAGTTAACGGCGGTGCGGATTTTCGGGAAAGGAATGCTTTTCAAAAGTTCGGTATTGATTTTTGAAGATTACTGTGCTAAGATTATTTTCAGTATGAATAAGGTGCGCATTCGCACGTAGGAGAATTATATGAAACCCGAAAAATTCAAAAGCTTTGACGGAACCGTACTTCAATGTTATCTTTGGAACGACGTGAAAAATCCCAAAGGCGTCGTGCAAATTTCTCACGGAATGGCGGAACACGCTCGCAGATACGACAACTTCGCAACCTACCTCAACAAAAACGGATATATCGTTTTCGCCGACGACCACCGCGCTCACGGTCAAACTTCGACCAAGCAAAGCACGAAGGGCGTGAAAGGATACCACAAGGGCGATATTTATTTCGATACCGTAAAAGACGAAGTCGCAATCACCGCGTATCTCAAAGAGAAATACGGTTTGCCGGTAGTCCTTCTCGGACACAGTTACGGCAGTTTTATCGCACAACGCTATCTCGAACTCGACAACGAGGCGGCGGGCGTGATTTTGTCGGGCTCCGCGCGTATGGACGCCGCAATTCTTGCGGGCGGTGCGGCTCTCAGCAAAATGCAATATAAACTTCTCGGCGGAGAAAAGACCGCGACTCTTCTCGACAAACTCAGTTTCGGAAGTTACAACAAACCTTTCAAAGCGGACAAGACCGACTTTGCGTGGCTGTCGAGGGATAAAGAACAAGTCAAAAAATACATATTCGACGAGCAATGCGGATACGTTATGTCCATTGCGTTCTTCAACTTCTTCCTGAACGGACTCAAACAAGTCTACAAACCCGAAAACCTTGCTAAAGTGAACAAGGATAAACCCATCGGTATCTTCTCGGGCGATTGTGATCCCGTCGGCGGAAAGAAGGGCAAATTCGTCACAGCACTTTACGAGCAATTCAAAAATCTTGGCGTGAAGGACGTCACCGTAAAACTCTATCCCGACGCCCGCCACGAGATTTTGAACGAAATCAACAACGCCGAAGTCTATGCGGATTTCCTCGCAAGACTCAACGAAATGGTGAAATAATCGGTTAGATTATCGAAAAATCAAACAAAGCGAAAATCGGTTAGACGCCCTCGAAAACGAGGGCGTTAATTTTTTTGAAATTGTGCGTCGAGGACGCTTGAAATCCACAACATATTGTGATATAATACCGTTATTATTGTATTTATTATATACTGCGCCCGCAAGGTTCGGTTTTAAGAAAGGACGGAAAGATGGCAATTCAAAAGTACACTGCCGGCGACATCAAGATACTCGAAGGTCTTGACGCCGTAAGAAAACGCCCCGGAATGTATATAGGTACGACGGGCAACAAAGGTCTGCATCATATTCTTTGGGAAATCATCGACAACAGCGTCGACGAAGTCGCAAACGGTTTTGGCGACACCGTCAAAATCGAACTCCTCGACAACTGCGTCGCAAGAGTCAGCGACAACGGCAGAGGTATGCCCGTAGACAAACACCCGAAACTCAAAATCAGCGGTGTCGAGGTCATTTTTACCCAACTCCACGCCGGTGCGAAATTCGACAATGACCAATACTCGTTTTCGGGCGGTCTGCACGGAGTCGGCGCAAGCGTAACCAACGCTTTGTCCGAATGGCTAAAAGTGGAAGTCATGCGGGACGGCAATCTTTATCGCGCGGAATTTCATTCTCCCGAACTTGGCAACGGCAAAGTGAAAAGCGGTGCCGTCAAGACTCCGCTCACCTTAGTCGGCAAGACGAAAGGGCAGGGCTCCGTCGTCACGTTCAAACCCGACGAGAGAGTTTTCGGTCAAGAGAAATTCAACTACTCGATTATAGCAGAAAGGATGAGAGACGTCGCGTACCTCAACAAGGGTATGACGATTATCATTCAAGACTTGCGTATGCCCCTCGACGGCGGTACCGAGAAGTCGGATACTTTCTGTTTCAAAGGCGGTATCGCGGACTACGTGCAATACCTCAACGAAGGGAAAAGTGTCCTTTACGACAAGCCCCTCTACGTCGAAGCAAAAGAGAAAAACTTTGAAGTGGCGGTTGCAATTCAGCATACGGACGGCTATGCGGAAAGCATATATAGTTACGTCAACAGCATCCCTACGGCGGAGGGCGGTACCCACGAAGTAGGTTTCAAGAGTGCGGTCACGAGAGTTTTCAACGATTATGCGAGAAAGAATAATATCCTAAAAGAAAAGCAGTCGAACTTGCTCGGCGAGGATTTCAGAGAGGGTATGGTTGCGGTCATCACCGTGAAAATGCAAAACGTCCAATTCGAGGGACAGACCAAAGGCAAACTCGGCAACCCCGAAGTCAGACAGAAGGTGGAAAGCCTCGTCGGCGACCAACTCGAAGAACTTCTCCAAATGAGAGGATACAAGGCGAGCGCGGAGAAGATTATCTCCAAGGCTATGGGCGCGGCGCGCACGAGAGAGGCGGCGAAAAAAGCCAAAGACATAGCCCGTCAACAAAACAAATTGAACGGTGCGAACCTCATCGGCAAACTGTCCAGTTGTTCGGGCAGAAATTATGCGATAAACGAACTGTTTATAGTCGAGGGCGACTCGGCAGGCGGGAGTGCGAAACAAGCGAGAGATCGCAGTTTCCAAGCGATACTTCCTCTCCGAGGAAAACCGTTGAACGTAGAGAAAGCACCCCTTGAAAAGATACTTGCAAACGAGGAAATTTCCACTATCATCAGTGCTCTCGGCACGGGTATCGAACCCGCGTTCGACCTTTCTGGACTTCGCTACGACAAGGTCATAATCCTTGCGGACGCCGACCAGGACGGAGCGCATATTCGCGCACTTTTGCTGACGTTCTTCTTCCGCTATATGCGCCAACTCATCACCGAGGGACACATCTATATCGGTATGCCCCCTCTTTACAAACTCCAGAAAAAAGACGAGATACGCTATTGCTATGACGACGACGCACTTGCCGTTGCGCAAAAGGAAATGGGCAAAACCGCTCTTCTTCAACGCTTCAAAGGTCTCGGCGAAATGAATCCCGAACAACTTTGGGATACCGCTATGGACCCCGCCAAGCGCGCACTCACGAGAGTTACGATAGAGGACGCTGCCGCCGCGGACAAGCGTATCACCGTGCTAATGGGGGACGACAGTACGATAAGAAAAGACTATATCTACCAATACGCGGATTTCAACAAGGTTGATTCCTTCAAAGTCAACGGGGAGGATTGATAGATGGCTAAACGCAAAGAAAAAGAAATCGTTTACAACAGCGTGATATACGACGTCGTTTTCGAGGACGTCATGCACAATTCGATGATTCCGTATTCGGAAAACGTCATACTCGACCGCGCTTTGCCGAGGGTAGAGGACGGACTGAAACCCGTTCAGCGTCGCATACTTTACGCTATGTATGAAATGGGAATAACCCCCGACAAACCCTACAAAAAATGTGCGAGAATAGTCGGCGATTGCCTCGGTAAATATCACCCTCACGGGGATAGTTCGGTATACGGTGCGCTCGTCAGAATGGCTCAACCGTTCAATATGAGAATGAAACTCGTGGACGGGCACGGAAACTTCGGCTCCGTAGACGGAGACGGGGCGGCGGCTATGCGTTATACCGAAGCGCGTATGGCTCCTCTTGCACTCGAACTTCTGAGAGATCTCGACAAAGATACCGTCTCATGGACGCCCAACTTCGACGACAGTCTCGAAGAACCCACCATTCTCCCGGGTAGATTCCCCAATCTTCTCGTCAACGGCGCAAACGGTATAGCGGTCGGACTTGCCACGAACATTCCTACGCACAATATGGCGGAAAGCATTGATGCAGTCGTAGCGATGATCGATAACCCCGACATCACCACCGCCGAACTATTGCAGGTTTTGAAAGGACCGGACTTCCCGACGGGCGGATTTATCATCCCCGTGGACAGCCTCGAAAATATTTACGAAACGGGTAAGGGCAGGATTAAAATCCGCGCTCGCTACCATCTCGAAGACGACGACAACGGCAAGAAAAACGTCGTTATCACCGAACTCCCGTACCAAGTCAACAAAGCCGAACTCCTCACTCGTATAGCGGACCTCAGAGAGAACAATAAGGAACTCTTGTCGGGTATCAGCGATATAGTGGACGAAAGCGACAAGACGGGTATGAGAGCGGTCATCAAACTTAAAAAAGATGCTCCCGCCGAGAAGATACTTGCCTTCCTCATGAAGAAGTCCAATCTCGAAATCGGCTATTCGGTCAATATCGTCGCAATCGCGAACGGTAAACCTGAACAGTTGGGGCTCAAAGATATTTTACGCTATTATATAGCGTACCAACGCGATATTATCGTTCGCAGAACAAATTACGACTTGAAAGCCGCAAAGGCAAGAGCGGAAATCGTCAAAGGTTTGCTCGTTGCAATCCGCAATATCGACGAAGTCATCGCCATCATCAAATCCAGCGAGACCACCGCAAAAGCGAAAGCGACTTTGCGCGAACGTTTCGACCTCAGCGACGAACAGGCGCAAGCAATCCTCGATATGCGTTTGAAAGCACTTGCGCGTCTCGAAGTCGGAAAACTCGAAGAAGAACTTGCGTCCCTTGAAAAACTCATCGCGAAACTCACCGCGATACTCAACAGCAAAGCAAAACAATACGCCGTCATAAAGGACGAAATTCTTGAAATCAAAAAGAACAATCCCTCGAAACGTATGTCCGTCATACTCAGCGCGGACGACGCCGGCAAAGTGGAAATCCCGACCGCGGAAGAGGCGATTGCTTATCGCGACGGCATCTTCGTGACCAACGAGGCGGGACTTATTCGTTTCACCTCTCAAAAGAGTTACGCGCTTGCGCAAAAGGATATGTCCCAATATGGCGAAAACGAACTTCCGAAACAAGTCCTCGAAGTCAACAACAAGGGCAGTCTGTACGCTTTCACCAACCTCGGCAACCTCGTCAAAATCGACGTCACCAATCTCCCCGAAAAGAGATGGAAGGAAAAGGGCGTTACCCTCGGCTCACTCAACGCCGAAGTCGTGCCGGGAGAATATCCCGTCAAATGCTTCTTCTTCCCGTCCACTCCCGTCGGCGAATTCTTGTTCTTCACGAAACAGGGGGCGGTCAAACGCACGGACGTCAGCGAATTTGCAAGCGCAAGACCGTTCTCGAATGCGGTCATACTCGGAGACAAAGACAGCCTCTTGAACGTCGAACTCGTAGACGACGAGAAGAATATTCTCGAAGTTACCGCAGACGGACAATGCCTCGTTTATAGTCCTCTCGAAGTTCCGCTCCAAGGCAGAAAAGCGGGCGGTGTCAAGGGTATCAAACTCAACGACGGCGACTCCGTCGTATACGGCGGACTCATCGAAGAAGAAGGAGAAATCGTCGTCGTGTCCACGACCGGCTACGTGAAGAGAGTCATCTCCTCAACTCTCGATCCGTCGTCGAGATACCTCAAAGGCGTCAAACTCATAGATCTCGACAAGAGCAAAGTTAAATATATCGACTCGGTCAAAGAGCCGTACGACCTCGCTTTCGTGACGGGCGGTAAGACATTTATCGTCAACACCGAGGACGTGCGTATCGATACGAGAACGACGAAGGGCAAACAAATGTTCAAAACTCCCGTAACCTTGGTCACGAGAGTATAGCACCACGGAGAATTAAATTTTTGGAGATATATTATGAACAAAATAGGTTTTGACCAAAATCTCTACATGGAGAAACAGTCCGAGCACATTCTCGAACGTATCAGCCACTTCGACAAACTTTATCTCGAATTCGGCGGAAAACTCTTCGACGACCTTCATGCGTCGAGAGTGCTCCCGGGGTTCGATAAGGCGGCGAAAATCAAACTCCTTCAAAAACTCAAGGACCAAGCAGAACTCATCATTTGCATAAATGCGAACGACATCGAGAGAAACAAAATCCGCGCGGACTACGGTATCACCTACGGTAGCGAAGTCGAGAGAATGATAGACAACATTTCCGCAATGGGAATTTATATCAACTGCGTCGTCATCACTATGTTTGCCGACCAGCAAGCGGCGAGGTCCTATCAATATAAACTCGAAAACCGCGGTATAAAGGTATATATCCATCGTCCCACGAAAGGCTATCCTCACGAAATCGATACGATAGTGTCCGACGAGGGTTACGGTGCGAATCCGTATATCGAAACTTCTCGTCCTCTCGTGGTTTGCACCGCACCCGGTCCCGGTAGCGGAAAACTCGCGACTTGCCTGAGCCAACTTTACCACGAATATAAGAGGGGAATAAAGGCGGGCTATGCGAAGTTCGAGACTTTCCCGATTTGGAACATACCTCTCAATCACCCCGTAAACGTTGCTTACGAGGCGGCTACGGCGGACCTTAAAGACGTGAACAAAATCGACAACTTCCACCTCGAAGCGTACGGTAAAATCGCAGTCAACTATAACCGCGATATAGAGGTGTTCCCCGTTGTCAGAAGCATTCTTGCGAAGATTACCGGAGACGATTTCATTTATCAATCTCCGACGGATATGGGCGTCAATATGGCGGGCTATTGCATAACGGACGACGAAGCGTGTTGCGAAGCGTCCAAACAAGAGGTCATTCGTCGTTACTATAAGGCGAAGTGCGACTACAAAAACGGCACCGCAAAGCCCAGCACCATCGAAAGACTGGAATTCCTTATGTCCCGTCTCGAAATCACGATACAGGATAGGAAAGTGGTCGCTCCCGCCCTCAAAAAGAACGAGGAAAACGAGAATAAAGGTGCGGTCGCAATCGAACTTCCCGACGGTACTATCATCACCGGGAGAACGTCCGACCTTATGTCCGCGTCCGCGGCGGCGGTGTTCAACGCCGTTAAAGCGCTTGCCGGCATTGACGACGCAAAGAAACTTATCTCTCCCGTCGTCATAGGACCTATCCTCGATCTCAAAACGAAGATTTTGCACGAGAAGCATACTCCGCTTTCCCTCGAAGAAGCGTTGCTCGCACTCTCGGTTTGCGCCGCTACCGACGCAAACGCATCCCGTGCGATAGAACAACTGAAACTCCTCGAAAATTGCGAGGCACACTCTTCGCATATGCTCTTCAAAGCGGATGAAAATCCCTTCCGCAAACTCGGCATTTATCTCACTTGCGAGCCCGAATTTGCAGACAATAACCTTTTCAATAACTGAGGTGTAGAATGGACGTGAAACAACGCAGTGAAATACCTTCCGAATACAAGTGGAAACTGACGGATATTTTCCCCGATAACGAGAGTTGGGAGGAGAGTTTCTTTGCTATGGAAGAACTTCTGCCTAAACTCGGAACTTACAACGGAAAACTCAACAACGACGACGATATTTTCGATTGTCTGACGCTGTCGAGTCGCCTTTCGCTCAGCCTTGCGAAACTCTATCAATACGCAAGACTTCACCGCGACGAGGATTCGAGAGAGGGACTCTATCAGGGTATGGCGGACAGGGCGGAGAACCTTATCGTGAGATTCCAAGCATCGAGCGCGTATATCTCTCCCGAACTCACCTCCCTCCCGATTGAGGAACTCAAACGCTTGGGTTCGTCCAAACGCTTTCAAGATTTTTCCACGACTTTTGACGAACTCATCAGGGATAAGAATATCATTCTCTCCAAAAACGAAGAGAAACTTTTGAGCGAAATGGGCTCGTTTGCGGACAACAACGAAGAGATTTTCACAATGTTCGATTGTGCGGATATCAAATTCGCACCCGTAGAACTCGTCGACGGCACCAAAATCGAAATGAGCCACGGCAACTACGGCATTCTTCTTCAAAATCCCGAACAAGAAAACAGAAAACGTGCGTTTGAAAGTATGTTTTCCGCTTACCACGACTATATCAATACCTTGGCAACCAACTACGCCGGCAACGTCAAAAAGGATTGGTTCTTTGCGAAAATCCGCGGGTTCAAATCCTCCCTCGACTACGCTATGTATTGCGAAAACGTTCCCTCGACTTGCTATACGAAACTCCTCGAAGCGGTGGATGGAAACCTCAAAGAACTTCATCGCTACGTCGCGCTTCGTCGTCGCGCCCTCGGCATCGACCTTCATATGTACGACTTGCTCACGCCTATCGTCAAGGAACAAAACTTGTCCCTCGAATACGACGACGCCGTGAAACTCGTCAAAGAAGCGTTGAAAGTCATGGGCAAAGAGTATTCGGATATTCTCGCATCCGCATTCGAGAGCGGTTGGATTGACGTGTACGAAAACAAGGGCAAGAAGAGCGGTGCGTACAGTTGGGGTTGTTACGGCGTTCACCCGTTCGTACTTCTCAACTACACGCCCACTATCGGCAACGTATTCACGGTGGCGCACGAACTCGGACACTCCTTGCACTCCTATTATTCGGACGCAAATCAACCTCAACAAAAGGCGGGGTATAAGATTTTCGTGGCGGAAATCGCATCCACCGTCAACGAAGTGCTTCTTCTCAAACATTTGCTCAAAACGGCGGAAGGGGATTTCAAAAAGTATTTGTTGTCCTACTATCTCGATATGTTCCGCACCACGTTGTTCAGACAAACTATGTTCTCGGAGTTCGAGGCGATTGCTCACGAAACGGCGGAGAAGGGAGAACCTCTCACCGCGGACGCACTTTCGGACGTATATTACTCTCTCAACAAAAAGTATTACGGTACTGCGGTCAATCATACCGACCTCATTCGCTATGAGTGGGCAAGGATTCCGCACTTCTATTCGAGTTTCTACGTTTATAAGTACGCGACCGGTATCACCGCGGCGGTGTCCATAGCGGACAATATTCTTCGTTACGGCGAGGAATATTTCGAGAAATATCGCAAGTTCTTGTCGGCGGGCGGAAGTCTTCCTCCTCTCGATATTTTGCGTCTTGCGGACGTGGACCTCGAAACCGACGAACCCTACCTCAAAGCGATGAACGAGTTTTCGCGAACCCTCGATGAACTTGAAAAACTTATTTAGAATAGCGGTTTTAATAGTTTCGATTGTTCTTTGTCTATTCGCATTGTCCGCTTGCGACGACGTGTCGGAGCCCGATAACTACGAGTACGTTCTATGCGTGAAAACGGTAGAAGCCGTAGACGGAGAAGTAGTCGTGAGTCTCAATAAAAGCGGGGACGGCGACAAAATCGTCGGGACCGAGAGCGTATACCGCGTATGGACGGAGTACGGCGATTTTTACAATGAGATAAAAACCGCATTCGACTTCGACGGCGAAACGATATTTAGTGCAACGGAAAAATTCCTTGCCCAATATGGCGGGAAGTACGGCGTCGAGGACTTTTCGAGTTTGAAAATAGTCTTCGACTATGATACAATCTATAAATCCACGAAAAGCGACGGAGAAGTCTCGAAAGAAGGGGACGGTTACGTCCATTCCTACGAGATTGAAAGGGGAGAAAATACTTTCACTCTCGAAAGACGTTATCCCCGCTCGTCGTCTTGGTACGGCTTGACGGCAGGCATTGCCGTGTTTGTGATTGTCGTAGCGGGCGTCGTGGTCCTTATCAAAAGAGGTAAATATGGCAGACAACACTAAAAAAGCAGAAAGAAGAGCCGTTCGCGGTATGCCCAACAACGTCGAAGCCGAGGAGTGCGTTCTCGGTGCGATGCTGATTGACGACAAAGCCGCCGATACGATTATGCCTATGCTTCACGCAGACGACTTTTACGTCCCCGCGAACCGTATTATTTTTGCGGTTATGCGCGATTTGCAAGAGCATTCAAAGCCTATCGATACCGTGTCCGTAGCGGACAAACTCGAAAAGGACGGAAAACTCGACGAAGTAGGCTCTATCGCGTACCTCAGTTCTCTCGCCGAAAATCTACCCAGCGCCGCAAACGCGAAGTATTATGCGGAACTTATCAAACGAGATTCCTTGTCCCGTAAAGTCATAAACGCGGGCAACGCAATCGTCGAATTTACATACGAAAACGGAGAGGGGGCGGAATCCCTTGCCAAGGCGGAACAACTCATATTCAGAATTTCCGAAGAGGAAAGCGATAAAGCACTCGTTCCCGCAAAAGCGGCTCTCACGCTTGCTCTCCAAAACATAATGGACGCACAATCGGGCAATATCCCCAACGATTACGTGTTCACCGGGTTCAAACGCTTCGATACGATGACCAAGGGATTAAAACCGGGTGAGTTCATCATACTCGCCGCTCGTCCTTCGGTCGGCAAGACCGCACTTGCGCTGAATATTGCCGCAAACGTCGTTCTGGCGGGCAAAACCGTCGCCGTGTTCAATATGGAAATGACCGCCGATTCTCTCGTCAAGCGTATGCTTGCCTACGTTTCGGGCGTCACTTTCGACAGCATGGACGTGAGAGGACAACTCTCGGACGCGGATAGCGGAAAACTCCTTGCCGCATACAATAAACTTCTCGGTTCAAGTCTCTTTATCGACGACTATTCGATGAATCATCCGTCGGATATTTTGTCCAAGTGCCGTAGGCTCAAGCGCGAACACGGACTCGATCTCGTTATCGTCGACTACTTGCAACTTATGGAAGCGGAATCGAGGGGCAGAGCGTCGGAGTCCAGACAAAACGACGTCAGTATGATGTCCCGACAACTCAAAGTCTACGCAAAAGAACTCGGCGTGCCTATCATCGCACTGTCCCAAATGTCCCGCGGAGTGGAAAAAGAGGGCGGTAGACTTCCGCAACTCAGCGACTTGCGCGATTCGGGCGCAATCGAACAAGACGCAGACGTAGTTATGTTCTTGCACGATCCCTCCAAAGCGGACGAGAATTTGCCAAAAGACGAAATCACTCTCATAATTAGAAAGAACAGAAGCGGTGCGGTCGGTGAAATCAAACTCAACTGGCGCGGTGAAACCACGACTTTCCGCGAGATGACTCTCGACGGTACCGTCGTAATTCCCGAAGACGCAACGCCGTCCGAACCCGTCAAGACCACTCAGGTTTTGGACACTCCCGCCGATATGCCTTTCGAGCCTACCGCCGAGCCCGAATACATCGAGTCGGATGAGGACGAAGAGTACGTCGACGAATTGACAGAGGTGGATTCCACCGAAGAGGATTTGCCGTTCTAAATTCACCCATTTGAATTATTCCCCGACTTCGGTCGGGGTTTTCTTTATCCGCATAGTTTCGGACGTTTTTTCATAATCTTAAATATGTTCGTAGACGAGGTGAAAAGAAAACTGAATTTAGAGGACGTAGTTTGTTCGTATTCGGTTGCGACTTTCGGAGATTTCGGAGTGGCAATCGAGGGCGTTAGAACCGTGGTTTCGGTGGGTGAATACGAAATCAAAGTCAAGGTCAAAAAGGCCGTTTTATCCGTTTTCGGCGAAAACCTCAAACCCGTCGAAATCGGTGGCGGAAACCTTTATATAAAGGGGAATATCAATGGGATTACGTTTGAAAAACAAGGCTGAGAAACCTCGGAGTAAAAAGGTTGACGTTACGAGGGAAAATAACGGCTTAGACGGCGGAAATCCGACAGAAAAGTCCGAAAAAGAAAAAGGGCGAGAACGAAAAATTTCATATTCTCCGAACAGCCCTCGTAACGACGAAAAAAACGAGAAATTTCCCCCGCTGTCTTCGGTTACGTTAGAGGTCGAAACGGTTACGCCTACCGCACTCATAAATAAGTTGACCGCACGCACCGTCTTATCTGCACCCGAGTATTCGGGCGGAAAACTAATGTTTTCCGTGCCGTCAAAAGACTGTGCCAAGATTATTGCATTATTAGACGAGTTGTGCTATAATTACAAAATAAAATGGATAAAAGGCGTTTTCACATACCTTTTTTCCGTTTTACGGCGCGTCGGAATAATCGTAGGCACCGTGGCGGTCGTTGTCGCTTGCGTGCTGTATTCCTTCCTTATCGTCGAGATAGAAGGGGATTATTCTTCCGAGGTCGGCGAAGTTTTGGCTTCTCACGGCATAGTCGAGGGAAGATTTCTGACCTCGCTCGACGAGGATGCTATCGTAAGGGAGATACGCTCCCTTGACGGAGTTTCATTCGCGTCGATAGAGAGAGTCGGCACGCGCGTGCGCGTTCACGTACGCTACGAGCAGGACGAAAAACCGTTTGCGGTAAGTCGCGCGGAAATCAGGGCAATCGCTTCTTCCGTTATTACGAGGATAATCGTTTTCGGCGGTACCGCAGAGGTCGAAGTCGGGGATGAAGTGAACGCGGGGGACGTACTCGTCGGCGGATATTATCTCGCGGGTGATGAGAAAGTCCCGACCACGCCGTCGGGGGAAGTCTACGGACGAAAAATCAGGACGAAAACTCGCTTTTTTGCAGATACTTATATGGTGAGCGAAAAGGTAGAGGAAAAATCGTATACGAGACTCGGCTTTTTCGGAAAGGTGCCGAAAACTCCGACTTCGCCGTATGAAAACTTCACGGTGCGGTACGAAAGGGAGAAAAACGACTTTTTGGTGCCATACGTCATTCACCGCTGGACGTATTCAAAAATCGAAACGGCGGAGAAAGAAAACGCCCTCTCCGAGGACGAAATGAAAAACGAAGTTTATTCTTCCCTCGTTGAGGAACTCGTCGGCGGGAAAATCCTCTCGAGAGAGGATAAAATCGAAAGGACGGACGGCGGATACGTCGTAAGCGTGACCGTCGTCACGGAGGAACGCATAGATATATGAGAATAACCAGAGAAAAGAAATTCGACGATTACGAGGCGCTCGTGATGCTCTTCGGAGAGTTGGACGGCAACGTTCAGCGGATAGAGGACGCCTTCAAAGTCAAAATTTTCACGGCAAGTTCGGCTATGAGAATTTCGGGAGAGGACGAGGACGTGCAAGACGCAATCGAGGCAATCGACGCCATCGTCGCACTGTCCAAAAAGGAAACTCTCACCACTCAGCAGATATGTATGATTATCGACGTTGTGAAGAGCGGGAAGGTTGCGTCCCTAAACGACCTTCTCGGCACGGTTGCAATCACGTCGAAGGGTAAAGTCATTCGTCCCAAGTCCCTTGGGCAAAAGGAATACGTAGACGCGATACGCAAGAACAAAATCGTTTTCGGCGTCGGACCGGCGGGCACGGGAAAGACCTATCTTGCGGTCGCACTTGCGGTATATGCTCTCAAAAATCACGACGTGGAACGCATAATTCTCACTCGTCCCGCAGTGGAAGCAGGGGAG
Source organism: uncultured Bacteroidaceae bacterium (assembly GCA_964563025.1). Lineage (GTDB taxonomy): Bacteria > Bacillota > Clostridia > Christensenellales > CAG-917 > RGIG4097. Next base: position 78,096 of record CAZLVK010000004.1, read on the forward strand.
AAACTCGGCTTTTTGCCGGGAGACCTTGCGGACAAAGTGGATCCGTATCTTCGTCCTATTTACGACGCGTTGCAGGATATGATGGGCGCGGACGGATATATGAAATATATCGAGAGGGGAAGTATCGAAATCGCACCTCTTGCTTATATGCGCGGGCGCACGCTGAGCAACAGTTTCATCATCCTCGACGAGGCGCAGAATACGACCAAAGAGCAGATGAAAATGTTCCTCACCCGTATGGGAGAGGGAAGCAAAATCGTAGTCACGGGGGATATAACCCAAATCGACTTGCCCCGCCACGTAACGAGCGGTATGAAAGACGCGATAGACGTGCTTCGAGACGTGAAAGATATCGAAATCGTGCACCTCACCTACCGCGACGTGGTCAGACACGAACTCGTATCCCGCATCATCAAAGCGTACGAAGAGGCAGACGAAAGACGAGAAAAACTGAAGAATAATACCGACGGAATTTCCGAATCGGAGGATAATAATGATTGACGATATAAAAGATTTGACCACGAGTCAAAAGGCAAAAAAAGTTAAACAGCGTAACGTGATGATAGCGTTCGGGAAAACTTTGCCGTACAGCATAATCGCGATTGCGGGTATGTGTCTTTATTCGATATTTATGACGGGAGATTTCCTCGGTGCGTTTGCGCCCGAGAACGGACTCGAAACCGCGGGGCGTTTTTGCACGGTAGCGTTGTTGTTCCTTGCACTCTTCTTTGTGATTTATCCGTACTCGGACAACGGCAAATTTGCGGTGAGGAACTTCACTCTCGTCACCACTATGCTGATTATCACCTATATAGCCAGCGTAACCACGGTGCGATTTTTGAGCGTATACGTCATGCCCGTCGCGCTTGCGTCCCTTATTCTTCTCGAACTCATCGACAGAAAGACCGCGCTTGCTTCGACTGCCGTTCTCTGTATGTTGTTGCTCGTGTCCTACGTGTTCACCAACCAAACCATACACGATGCGTACGCACTCGATCTCGTAATCACTTCGGTCATCGCGAACGCTTTCGGAGCGGTGGCTATGTGCTTCTTCGTGAACAAACACTTCACAAGACTCAAATTCTTGCTTGTCGCACTCGGCGGGGGACTCGTAGTCGTGCCTATCGTCGTGACTTGCACGATAACAGAGGGCAACTTCACGCTTGACATTTTGTTCAACGCATTGTGGGCGTACGGCTCGCAAGTGGCGTCCGTGTTCGTATTTATGCCTCTCGTTGCGATTTTCGAGGGCGTATTCAATATAGCGGACGACTTCAGACTCAACGAATTGACGAACCTCGACCATCCGCTTTTGAAGCGTCTTGCAAGCGAAGCGCCGGGCACTTTCAACCATTCCCTTGTCGTAGGCAACCTTGCCGAAGCGTGCGCGGAGGCTATCGGCGAAAATCCGCACCTTGCTCGTTGTGCGGCGTACTACCACGACGTAGGCAAACTGAAAGCGCCCATCTACTTTTCCGAGAACCAATCCACGTACAATCCTCACGACGAACTTATTCCCGAAGTCAGCGTGAGTATGATAACTTCGCATACGCTTTTCGGGGAGATACTTGCAAAACAATATCATCTTCCTCCCGAAATCGTCGCGATTTGTCGCGAGCACCACGGCACCGCACCCGTAGGATATTTCTATCGCAAAGCGTTGTCCTTGACCGAAGAAGGGGACCTTGCTTCGACGAACTATGCGTATTCGGGACCTAAACCTCAAACGAAGGTTTCCGCAATAGTGATGATAGCGGACACCGTAGAGGCGGCGTGCAGAGCATATATGCCCGACAACAAGGACGAATTCGTCGCAAGAATATCCAAACTCATCGACGAAAAACTCAATCTCGGACAATTCGACGAATGTCCTATCACGATGAACGATATAAACGTCATCAAAACGACTATCGTAGAAGTGCTCCCCAGCATACACCACAGCAGAGTTTCTTACGAGAAGAAGAGATGATAAGATTCAGCGGAGTAAGTTTCAAAGAAAAGCGGTTGATGAAAGCCGTGGAAAAGGCGGTTTTCGAGGAACTGAAACAAGAGAACTTTTTCGTCACGGATATTGCCGTCGTGGACGAGGAGACGATACGTGCGTTTAACCGCGAACAAAGAAATGTGGATGCGGTCACCGACGTGCTGAGTTTCCCGTACTTCGAGAGAATGACTTTGCCAAAAGGCATAGGCGAATTTCAGGACGACGATTTCGACGGTAAGCGCGTTCTCCTCGGAAGCATAATGATATGCAGAAAGCGCGCCGAGGACCAAGCGAAAGAATACGGTCATTCCTACGATAGAGAAATAGGCTTTTTGACTTGTCACGGACTCCTACATATACTCGGTTTCGACCACGTGGAGAAAGCGGACGAAGAGGTTATGATGCCTCTGCAAGAAAAAATTATGAACGGCGTTCATCTTTATAGATAACGAAAAGACGAAATGAAATCAGGATTTATTTGTATCACAGGGCTTGCAAACGCAGGCAAATCAACCCTCATCAACTCCCTCGTCGGGGAGAAGGTCGCAATCGTATCTTGGCGTCCGCAGACTACGAGAAACAAAATCCTCGGCATAGTCAACGGCGAAAAGAACGGAGAAGAATACCAGATGGTTTTCATAGATACCCCCGGTATTCACGAAACGAGAAACCACCTCGGCGAATACATGATGAAATCCGTCGAGTCGGGTATGAAGGACGTGGACGGTATACTTTACGTAATCGATACCGCAAAGGGTATACAGAGAGAGGACTACGAGTTTTTCGAGAAAAACGCAAACAGAGATAACGTCGTCGTCATTCTCAACAAAGAGGATTCCGTCACCAAGCAAACTATGCTCGACGCACTCCAAAAACTGACGGCGTTCCCTTTCATCAAAGCGGTTGTTCCCGCATCCGCGAAAAAGGCGCAAAACCTCGAACCCGTCATAGACGAACTTTTCGCTATGCTCCCGGACGGCGAAAGATTTTTCCCCGAAGATATGTTCACCGACAGCAGTATGCGTTTTATGGCGGCGGAAATCATTCGCGAAAAGGCGCTTTATCTTCTAGATAAGGAAATCCCTTACGGCATCGGCGTGTATATCAACAAGTTCGAGATGAGAGAGGACAAACCCATCTACGATATAGACGCGGACGTCGTCGTCGAAAGAGCGTCCCATAAGGCTATCGTCATAGGCAAAGGCGGGGCGACTCTCAAACAAATCGCAAGCGGGGCAAGAAAGGACCTTGAAGAACTCACGGGAGAGAAAGTGTTCCTCACTTTGTACGTGAAAGTCAAGCCCGATTGGCGCAACAGCGATTATCTTATGCGCGAACTCGGCTACGACGTGAAGGACCTCAAAAAATAATGGACGGCAAAAAAGTTACGGCTATTGTAACCCGCGCGGTACGATACAACGAGACGGATATGATTTTGACTCTCGTGTCCGTCGAAGAAGGCAAAATGACCGCCACCGCAAAAGGTTGTCTGAAACCCAAAGCGAAATTGCGTTACGCCGCCGAACCGATGAATTTCGGCGAATATATGCTGGCGGGACGAGGGGAAAGGTACATCGTCGCGGATTGCTCTCAGGTTGAGAGTTTTATGCCACTCACGTTCGACTTGCAAAAGTATTATTCAGCCTCGTATATCCTCGACGCACTTGCGAAGTTGTCCCCCGAGAGTCAGCCGAAACTCTTCGTCCACACTATAGAAACGTTGAAAGCAATGGCTTACGAAGACTTGCCCGCCGAGGACGGAATCACTAAATTCCTTCTTCACGCACTTTCCGACAACGGCTACGACCTCGACTTTACGACGTGCAACGTCTGCAAATGTATTCTCGACGGCGACTCAGCGTTTTCCGAAAGGGACGGCATCGTTTGTCCGCATTGTGCGGGTATGACCGGAGTGGCGATAGACAAAAACCTCAGAGGGTATCTTGCGGGAGAAAACCGCGATATACCGTCTCAACTGAAAACGAATGCTAATCTCATTTTAAGCGACGTAGCGTATTCTATGCTCGGACTCAAAATGAGCAAACACTATTTTACGGAGCAAATATGAAAAAACTCGCAACGATTATCCTTGCAACCATTCTCACACTTAGTTTCGTCGTGGGCTTCACCGCCTGCAACAAGGACAAGAACGAGCCTACCGACCTCCTCGACATATACACGAACGAGGCGTCGAAAGGGGAGTTCACCACCTATGAAACCGTGATTTCCGCAATCCCCGAGGGCTGGACGCTTTACGCTCCCGGCAAGTCGAGCAACGCATACAAAAACTCGGATAGCGGTTATATCTCCTCTCTGAACGCTTTCGTGCTCAGCAAAACGGTAGGGGACAACACGATACTTACGATTATGAATTGCGGAGCAAGCGACGTTACTTTCGGGGAAAATCTCGCTATCAACGCACTCAGAGTGAAGAACGGCGTCGTCGTGCTTAAAGACGTCAACGGCGATATAACCGTTTGCAGGCCTAACGGTAGCGTGGTTATATCGAGAGGTATAATTTCGGGACTTTCGAGTAGCGATACCATAGACAGTGCAGTCAGCGTGCTGTCCGAAGACCTCATCGCAGTCAACCCCAACTTCGACAAGAACGCAACCTCAAACAAAGATTATACGACTATATACCGCATTTCCTCCGGCAAACCCGTGGTCAGAATCAAGAACGCGGGCGGTGACGTGAGTTGTCTTGCGGGATTCGACAACGATTACGTCGTGTCCACCGGCACCACCGAGGACAGCACCGACGTTTCGAGAATTTTCAAAATTCCCGCCGAGTCCGCTACGCTCACCACTTTCGACGGCACCGAATACGGCTACTATCCCGACAACGGTCAGGACGAGTATTATAACGAAATCACCTATATGGGCGGTGGTAAATTCTTCGTGCACGAGGACTGGGAAGTCGATCCCGACGACGAGGATAATAACGATTACGACTACCGATATAACGACACCTATTACAAGACCTATCGCTATATCTACGACGCAAATTCGGACAGCCGTAAAACTTTCGAGTCCGACTATTACTTCCTCAATTTGTCCAACAAATACTACGGTGCGGAGCGTACGGGTATTGCCGCAAAATCCATCATAAAAGACGGCTATTATTACGCAACCTATTGCATCGTCGTCGACTCGAACAAAAACGGCTACTACGATCAATTCATTCTTGACGAGAAGTTCAATATCGTATGCTCCCTTTCTTCTAATCTCGGCATAAACGTTGGCAACGCAGAGGACTCCGGCAACGTTTCTTACTACGATCTCGCCCTCTCCTTCGTGGACGGAATCGGGGTAGTGCCTCTCCCCACCAGCGGACTTCGTGCAGTGGATAGGAACGGTAACGTCATTTTCGAGGACAAAACCGTCACCGTAACCGGAGCCGCATACAACAACGGTATGATTATCGCAACGGGGTTCAATTCTAACGGCGATACCGTATACGGCGCGTACAATCTCGAAGGCGAGAGAGTCGCGGACTTCAAGTATACGAGCATCGATCCCTTCCTCGGCTACTATACGACCGCGGTTCTGAACGGTAGCGTCGTACTCCTCTCTAAAGACGGCAAAGTCGTCGAGAAGATGAGCGATAACTCCGTGCCTTTTGCGGATATGGCTAAGACTTCCTCTAAAACCAGTATCTACAAACTCGGTTGCTATATGTTCACCGAGACGAGGGACGGCACGTCCTATTTCGGCATCAAAAATCTCAACGCCAACGTTGAAAAGAATTTGATTATCGACGCAAATATGATTTCGGGCAGTTTGCTTTATTCCCCCGAGGGTAGCCCCGCCGACGTGTTCGTGTTTGCGAAATATTCCGAAAACGATACCTTCACGGTATACAAACTCAAATGACCGAAATCGTAAAGGCGCGGGAGGGTATTGACCGCGCGGTAGAACTCATAAAAAAAGGCGAACTCGTCGTATTTCCCACCGAAACCGTTTACGGACTCGGTGCGGATGCCTTTAACGCCGAAGCGGTGAAAAAGATTTTCGTCGCAAAAGGCAGACCGCAAGATAATCCGCTTATCGTGCATATTTCGTCTATCGAACAAGTCGAGGAAATCGCATGCGAAATCCCCGAAGCGTTTTACAAAATTGCGGAGAAGTATATGCCCGGTCCTATCTCTGTCATCTTGAAAAAGAGCGACAAAATTCCGTACGTTGTTACGGCGGGGGGAGAAACGGTTGCGGTGCGTATGCCCCTCAATCCCTATACACGCGAACTTATCTCGAAAAGTGCGCCCCTCGCGGCACCGTCCGCAAACAAGAGTAAACACGTATCCCCGACGAGTGCGGAACACGTCTACGACGATTTGAACGGAGAAGTGGAACTCATTCTCGACGACGGTCCTTGCTCGGTGGGTATCGAAAGTACGGTTTTCGACCTCACGACGGATACACCCACCATTTTGCGTCCGGGTGCGATTACCGCCGAGATGCTTAGCGAACTCGTCGGCGAAGTCTCCGAAAACGGCAAAGTCATCAAAATCGCAAAATCTCCCGGCATGAAATACACCCACTATGCGCCGAGAGTTGAGACGGTCGTTGCCGAAAACGTGGACCACGCCATATCCGAATACGACGAAAGCGTGAAAGCGGGCAAAAATCCCGTCCTCGTATTCCGCGACGTTTACCGCGACAAGACGGGGGATAGAAATATCATCGACCTCGGAATAACGGCGGACGATTATGCGCGCAACGTCTACTCCGCACTTCGCAAGGCGGAGAATATTTACGACGAAATCATCGTCGAGAAATTGAACGGCTCCGGCATAGAATTTTCGGTTATGAATAGAGTGCTGAAAGCCGCCTCTAATAAAATCGTGTGATATGAAAGTGCTTTTCGTCTGCGTCGGAAATATGTGCAGAAGCCCCCTCCTCGAAAGACTTTTCGAGGTCTACGCCGAGAAACGAAATTTTGAATGCGAAGTCGAAAGCGCGGGGCTTATTGACCACGCAAAACCTATGTCCGAAAACTCCGTTGCCGTTCTCAAAGAAAGGGGAATCGAACCTAAAACACATATCTCGAAACTCGTCGCGAAAGACCTTGTTGCGGGTAGCGATTTAGTCGTCGCGATGACGGATAGGATACGGGATAAAGTCGTCGACAAATTCGGGTGTGCGGACAAGGTGGTCTCCCTCTCGGACGATAGGCTTCTCGGCAAAGAAGTGGAAGATCCGTACGGATTCGACATGACGGTATATAGGCGGGTAGGCGACGACCTCGCGCGCGCGTGTCAATATATATTAAGGATGCTCGAAGAAATCAAAACGCGTTAAATCCTCGTTTCGGCACTTAATCTGCTCGTTTTGAGGAGATAAAACGGATTTTTATAACGACAATGAAAACAATACGACTCTTATTTGGCGAAAAGCACGGTAACCCCGTGCTTTTCTCGTGAAGGCGACTTTACAAGTTGAGGAGTAGTTCCTTGAAAATTTTGATATGGACTTCTTCGTCTAAAATTATGCGTTCGAGAAGGAGTTTGACGCTCTCTTGGGATAAGTTCAAAATGGTGCGTTCGTAGTTTAGAATTGCCGTCTCTTCCGCCATGATGTTTTGTTCGAGGAATTTTCGCTTGTCCAAAGTGTAGTTTGCAAAACTGCCGTTCCAATAAGTTCGCCCGCCTATCACGGGATAACCGCCAAGGGCGTAGATGCATTTTCCGAGAAGGTCGAAGTGTAGCATCTCTGTTTTGGCAATGCCGATAAGCGACGACGACAGATCCTCGTTTTCTGCCGAAACGAAGTGCTGAAAAGAGTAGGTCATAATTGCCGTCGTTTCGCTCGACGGTCCGCCGTAGGACGGCATGAGCAGTTTGCTATCCGCCACGTTTTTCTCGACGCGGATTTCGGGATAGGGCAGTTCGCTACCGAAAATTTTTTGCATAATAACCTCCTCGCACAATATATGAAAGCGAGTGGTGAAAGGTGAAAAAAATCCTCGTTTCAAACAATTTATTGTTTTTGCTTGCCAAAAGTCGTCTACTATGCTAAAATCACATAGTAAATTTTTTGGAGGTAAAAAATGCTTAATTCGTTTTTCTACAGCGTATTGGCGGCGTCGTCCTTCGTCGGCGACAATCCCGGCGGTTCTATACCCAAGGACGTCAGAGATGCTGTCACAATGGCATTTATGATATTGATGATGATCGCGTCAATCGCAATGATCGTCATCGTTTTGATGCAAAAGGGTACCCAAGACAACGTCGGAGTCATCACCGGTGCGTCGGATACGTACTACGGCAAGAACAAGGCGAAAGGCAAAGAAGGCATCTTGAAAAAGGTCACGTTCGCACTCTTTGCGTTCATCATCGTCTGTGCAATCATCGCATTCGTAGTTGCAACCGTAGCGTAATTTAGTTCCGAGAACGGCTCCGATTATTCACGAAATCGGAGCCGTTTTTTTATACGCCCTCGATTTTGGTAAAATAAAGGAACAATATGAAGATAATTGCCGAAAACAGAAAAGCGTATCACGACTATTTCGTCGAAGATACTTACGAGGCGGGGATAGTCCTCGTCGGTTGCGAAGTGAAGTCCGTCCGTCTCGGCGCGGTCAACCTCCGCGACAGTTTCGCCGTAATAAAAAACGGCGAGGTTTTCGTCGTTGGTATGCATATCGCACCTTACAAAATGGGCAGTTATTACAACGCCGATTCCAAGAGAAACAGAAAACTCCTCCTGAATAAAAGCGAAATCCGCAAACTCAAAGCAAAAGTGGAACAAAAGGGTTACACCCTCGTCCCCCTCAAAATCTATTTCAAGGACGCCCTCGTCAAAATCGAACTCGGCGTTTGCAAGGGCAAAGAACTCCACGACAAGCGCGAGACCATAAAGCGGAAAGAGGAGAGCAGAAAACTCGACAGAATCAAAAAAGAATTCAACGTAAAATAAAATTTTAGAGGATATAAAAATGAAAAGTATCGACACAATCTGCGTGCAAGGCGGTTACACCCCTCAAAACGGTGAACCCAGACAAATTCCCATCGTGCAGAGCACGACTTTCAAATACGACACCAGCCCCGACATGGCAAAACTCTTCGACCTCGAAGCGTCGGGCTATTTCTATACGAGATTGCAAAACCCGACAAACGACTACGTTGCGAAGAAACTCACCGAACTCGAAGGCGGTACCGCGGGTATGCTGACCAGTTCCGGTCAAGCGGCAAACTTCTACGCCGTGTTCAACGTCGCAAACTGCGGTGACCACGTCGTCGCAAGTTCCGCAATTTACGGCGGTACTTACAATCTCTTTGCCGTCACGATGAAGAAAATGGGCATCGACTTTACTTTCGTTTCTCCCGACTGCACAGAAGAGGAACTCGAAGCGGCGTTCCGTCCCAACACGAAAGCGTTGTTCGGCGAAACCATCGCAAATCCCGCGCTTGCGGTTATCGACATCGAAAAATTCGCAACCGTTGCTCACCGTCACGGCGTGCCGTTCATCATCGACAACACCTTTGCGACTCCTATCAACTGCCGTCCGATAGAGTGGGGCGCGGACATAGTCACTCATTCCACCACGAAATATATCGACGGTCACGGAGCGTGCGTGGGCGGTGCGATTATCGACGCGGGCAAGTTTGATTGGATGGCGCATAAGGATAAGTTCCCCGGACTCACTACTCCCGACGACAGTTATCACGGCATAACTTACGCCGAAAAATTCGGGAAAGAGGGTGCGTTCATCACGAAGTGCACCGCTCAACTCATGAGAGACTTCGGCTCTATACAATCTCCGCAACATGCGTTCTATCTCAACCTCGGACTCGAAAGTCTCCACGTCAGAATGAAACGCCACACCGAAAACGGTCAAAAAGTCGCCGAGTGGCTCGCAAACGATCCTCGTATCGCTTGGGTTGTCTATCCCGGTCTAAAAGGTGACAAATATTACGAACAAGCGAAGAAATATTGCCCCAACGGCACTTGCGGAGTAGTCAGTTTCGGCTTTACGGGCGGTAGACAAGCGGCGGAAAAGTTCATGGGAGAACTCAAACTCGTCGCAATCGAAACTCACGTTGCGGATGCGCGTAGTTGCTGTTTGCATCCCGCAAGCACCACACATCGCCAGATGACCGACGACGAACTTGCAAGCGCGGGTATCTCTCCCGACCTTGTTCGTCTCAGTTGCGGTCTCGAAAGTGCGGACGACCTCATCGCAGATATTGCGCAAGCCCTCGACAAAATCTAAAAACGAATAGGAGAATTATATGCCTATTATCATCCCAAAAGATTTGCCCGCCCACGACGTGCTGACTCGCGAAAAAATCTTCGTTATGGACAGCGCGCGTGCGGTCGAGCAGGATATACGCCCGATTGAGATTGCGATTCTGAACCTTATGCCTACCAAAGAGGTCACCGAAACGCAACTCATCAGACTTCTTTCTAATACGCCTTTGCAAGTGAATATCACTCTCATCAACACGGCGAGTTATCGTTCGACGCATGCGTCCGACGACCATATGAGCAGGTTCTATTGCACTCTCAAAGAGGCGAAAAACAAAAAATTCGACGGTATGATTGTTACGGGTGCGCCCGTGGAAACAATTCCTTTCGAGGAAGTCAAGTATTGGAAGGAACTCACCGAGGTCATCGATTTTGCGAAACAAAACGTGACGAGCACAATCTATATTTGCTGGGGCGCGCAAGCCTCTCTCTATTACCAATTCGGCATAGGCAAAAAGGATTTGCCCGAAAAGAAATTCGGCGTTTTCCCGACAAGAGCGGTCGTCGAAAACGACTTGCTTTTGAAGGGTATGGACGACACGTTCTATATCCCTCACTCCCGCCATACCGAAGTGGACGAGGACGCGCTTTATGCGTGCAAAGACGTCAAAGTGCTTGCCGTATCCGACGAGGCGGGGGTGTGCATCGCGAAAACTCCCGACAACAAATCCTTCTTCTTCACAGGCCACGCCGAGTACGACAGAGAAACGCTCCTAGGGGAATACCTCCGCGATTTGAATAAGGGTATGGATATCAAAGCCCCGAAGAACTACTTCTCGAACGAAAAAGAACTCAAAGTGGATATGAAATGGAAATCCACCGCGAACCTTCTTTTCTACAATTGGCTGAACTATTACGTTTATCAGGTCACACCGTACGTACTATAAGGAGAATGGATTATGGCAACAGACGGAAAACATCTCATCGATATACTTCTCGACCCCGACAATGAGGAACCTATATTCGTTTTCGACGAGTACGGAAAGGAATACGAATGCGACCAAGTCGCGATTATCCCTCTTGATGAGGAAATCTACGTCATCTTGAAGCCCGTCGACGATATGGAAGACGTAGCGGAGGACGAGGCGGTTGTTTTCCACCTCATAGTGCCCCACGAAAACGAAGAAGAGGCTATGTTGCTCCTCGAAACCGACGAGGAAATCGCGATGCAAGTCTTTGACGAATACTACAAACTCCTCGACGAAGCGGGAATAGATTAAAAAACGCTTGCGTAAGCGCGCGGTTTGTGGTATATTATCACTTGCGCCGGTGTGGTGAAACTGGCAGACGCGCTGGACTCAAAATCCTGTGGACTAATCATCCGTGTCGGTTCGAGTCCGACCACCGGCACCAAACGAAGAAACAACCTTGCGTAACCCGTAGGGTTGTTTTTTCATATTCTCCACCCGATTTGCTTGCAAAAAAGGGTGGAGAATATGAAAAAACGAGTGCACGCGATAGCGTGACGCAAGGTTGTTTCTGAGTGCCAGTAGGTGGAATGAGCAACAAAGTTGCGAAATACCACCGACGAGGTGGCGGGGAGAGACGCACCCGATTTGCTTGCAAAAAAGGGTGGAGAATATGAAAAAACGAGTGCACGCGATAGCGTGACGCAAGGTTGTTTCTGAGTGCCAGTAGGTGGAATGAGCAACAAAGTTGCGAAATACCACCGACGAGGTGGCGGGGAGAGACGCACCCGATTTGCTTGCAAAAAAGGGTGGAGAATATGAAAAAACGAGTGCACGCGATAGCGTGACGCAAGGTTGTTTCTGAGTGCCAGTAGGTGGAATGAGCAACAAAGTTGCGAAATACCACCGACGAGGTGGCGGGGATGCACCCGGTTTTCCTCTTAGGGACGGAGCAATAAGAGAAAAATTTTCCGCTTTATGCTCCGTCCCCAAGAGGAAAAAGTGATATTCCGGCTATGCCGAAGTGATATTTTTGCCTTTGGCAAAAGTTATATTTCTCCCTACGGGAGAAGTTTTATTGCCTACGGCAGTTAAGCGGTTCCTTTCCAGGAGATTGCCACGCAACTCTGTTGCTCGCAATGACAGTATGAGTTCGCACTTGCTTTTGTGTGCCATTCCGAGCGAAGCGTGGGAATCTCGCGGAAGCGTACCGATTTTAGTTAAATCTCGTTTACGCTCTTAATGACAAAACATCAAAAAAACTCGGAAATATCTTCCGAGTTTTTTCAACGTCTAAATCAATTGCGTATTGCTCAATCGCTCAGTAGAGAACGAGGTCGCAGGCTCCGACGGCGATTGCGAGGGCGCCGAAAATATAGTAGCAAACTCCGCTTTCCGCACTCGAAATTTCGGGGACGTAGAGAAGTGCGATGAGGATGCCGACGATGATTGCCATGACCGCAAGGATAACGTCCGCAATCATAAGTTGTTTTCCTCTGGGGTGTATGATGAAACGGATGAGGATTGCAAGCCCGTATGCGGCGATGATGGAACCGAGTAGCACGATGAACCACTTGACCACGTCGGATTTGAACACCAAAAGCAATATTCCCGCGACCGTTAAGAGAATGCCGAAGAGGAAGTAGACGATGACTTCGTTTGACACTTTTCCGCCTGCGATTAGTTTTTTGAAGTTGCTGACCGCGAGGAAGAAACCCGCCACGACGAAGAACACGGACGCTACCGTCACCGCCATATCGGGCACCGCTCTTTTGGTTACAACGAGGAGAATCCCGACGAATGCGAGGATTGCACCGAAGAGTCTGACCGCCACGTTTGAAAGTGGGGATCTTTTTGCTGATGCGGTTGCCGAACCGCTTGTTGTTGCTTTGACGGCTTTTTTTGCCATAAGACGCCTCCGAAATATTTTATTTCTCAAGAAAGAGAATGATTTCACTGTTAATATTATATCATACGCCGTCCGAAATTCAATACGTTTTTGAAGGATTGCGGATTTTCAAAATCATATTGCTATTTTTAGAAATTGTGTTAAACTAATAGTGTCACACAAACTTAATAGTCAGACGGCGAAGGTTATTTTAGTAAGGATAATTTTGCCTTTATTTGACATTCTAACTATCGGATACGGTAAAAATGCAAGTTCCTGCAGTTAGAATGTAGACCTTTACTTTCTGATTAAGTTTGTGTGACAACAATCGGGATTTGCGTTTTTCGGTGCGTCGGTTTCGATTGGCGCACTTTTTTATTTGGTGCGTTCATGGTGTTGCAACAAACTTAAGGAGAAATATTATGAACAAAACCTCGAAACTTTTATTAACAATCGCAGTCATATTGACCGTTGTATTTGCGTTGACTGCATGCTCACTCGTTGCAACTTCAACTACGGATTTGCTTGGCGACGATACTTCAAGTTCAAGCACGACTATGGGGGAAAGAATGGCTTTATCTTCCGCCAAAAGTTACTTGAGAACCATGGGTTTTTCAAGACAAGGATTGATAAACCAACTCGAATTTGAAGGTTATTCAACCGAGGAAGCGACTTATGCAGTAGATAATTGCGATGCGGATTGGAACGAACAAGCGGTTAGAGTCGCCGAAAGTTATTTGAACACAATGTCGATGTCCAAGAAAGAATTGATAAATCAACTTGAATTTGAAGGGTTTACGAGCGAACAGGCTCAATACGGAGCCGACCAAGCATATCAATGATAAAAACACCCTCGCAAAAACGAGGGTGTTTTTATCATCCCGAGCGTAGCGCGGAAATTTTCCGAGAACGGTACCGTTCCCTTTGGCAAAACGAAACATTCTACCGTTGATTTATGTGCGGGGGTGTGGTATAATCGGATTAGTATTTTCATGAGGTGCGCTATGCCTAAAGAAAAGGATATTTTTATATCTTATTCTAAGTCGAACAAGGAAATCGTTTCGTCGATTGTCGACAATATTACGTCTCACGGCGTGTCGTGCTGGTTTCAACTACAGGACAGCAAGCAGGAATTTGCGGCGGAGATTTCGCGAGGAATAAAGAATTGCGAGGCGTTCGTCGTGTTTTTGAGCGAGGCAAGCGTGCGTTCCATGTACGTCAGGAGCGAAATCGCGATTGCGTTCAAACACTACAACAAAAACAAGGATTACAAAATTCTGCCGATTTTCATCGAGGACGTTGATGAATGCGACGAACTCGACAGCCTCGATATGTTTCTCAGCATGTTCAACGAACTTTCCTATAAGGATTTTGCGGACGAGGACGCGCTCGTTGAGAAAATTTTCGACCAACTCGACATAATTCCCGATCAGGACGCGGACAGCATATATTCCGCCGAAACGGACGAGGAAACAAAGCGACTTGCAATTCAAAACGCTTTTTACAACCGATATGCGGAGGAGTGTATCGACGAGGCGTTTGAAAACCTATCTTCTGCGTGCGCTCTCGACGTGGGCTGTTCGGACGGCGCGAATACCGTGTTGAGACTTCGAGACAAGGACTGCGCGCACATACTCGGCGTGGATAAGGACGAGAAAAAAATCGCCACCGCAAACGAAACTTACGGCGACGACGTGATGAGTTTTAGAGTCGCTGATATAATGGCGGATAGTTTCGGAATGCTCCTTGACGACTATTTGAAATCCGTGGGGAGAGAGTCCTTCGACTTCATACATATATCGGCGGTTTTGCTTCATATCAAGAACCAAGTTTCCTTGCTGAAAACGCTATACGAACATTTGTCCTCGGACGGCGTGTTATTTATAGTGGACGAGGACGACGGAATGAACACCGTCTATCCGAACTCCGAATTTTTCGACGATTGTTTCTATATATGGTCGAAGTCTCTCGAATCGGGGGATCGTGCTATGGGGCGCAAGATTCCGTCTTTGCTCTCGTCTGCGGGATTTAGGGAGGTGGATATAAAACGCTCCACGATTGCGTCCACCGACTTCGGGGGAGAGATGAAAGAGGTGCTTTGGGATTTGTATTTCAATCCGCATTTTTGGTCGGTGCCTACCGCGGACTACTTTTCGGATAAGCGCGCCTTCCAAAAAATCGCACCGTACTCCGCAAAGCACGACGAATATAAGAAAAAGTATATGGACGGAGAGATTTTCATAATGCTCGGCGTTATGTTCTTCGTCGCCAAGAAATGACGAATATGAGACTTAAACGATGAAAACGGCGGAATAATCCGCCGTTTCTCGTGTTGACAATCTTCACGCGCGCGTTTATAATGTAAAAGCAAACAATTATTGGAGGCAATCTTATGGCGAAAAACAGACAACAATGCGCCGAAACTTTCTCTCGTATGCTCCAATGCAATACGGTGACCGAAAGCGGTGCCGAGAATTTCGACAAGTTCCAAGAAGTTCTCAAAGAGGAATTTCCTCTCGTTTTCAAGAACCTCGAAGTGCACTATCCCGCACGCGAAATAAAGGGTATAATTGACGACGAAGGCAGAAAAGTCGATCCCGCAAAGGACGTCGAGTCCCGTGCAATCCTTTTGAAGTGGAAGGGCAAATCCTCCGCTCGTCCTATCGTGCTTATGGCGCACCAAGACGTCGTTCCCGCAGTCGGCGGTGACTGGAAGTACGAGCCGTTCTCGGGCACTATCGCGGATGACTGCGTATGGGGCAGAGGCGCGATGGACTGCAAAAACACCTTATTTATCACCATCAATGCGGTGGAAGAACTCCTCGAAAGCGGATTCGTCCCCGAACAAGACGTATATCTTTCTTATTCCGACAACGAAGAAACCGGCGGTTCCGGCGCGGCGTATGCGGTCGAATGGTTCGTACAACGCGGTATTCATCCCGCCGTTGCGGTAGACGAGGGCGGTGCAATCGTCGAAGAGGCGTTCCCCGGAATGACCAAACCTTTCGCTATGGTCGGTATCTTTGAAAAAGGCTATTGCGATTTGAAATTCGTCGCAAGAAGCAAGGGCGGACACAGTTCTTCACCTCCGAAGAACACTCCTATCGCAAGACTTTCCGCGTTCGTCAACTATTGCGAAACTCACAACGTGTTCAAGCAGAAGATGACCGCTCCCGCACTTGCGATGCTCAACGGTATGTCTTCGGGGCTTACGGGTGCGCTCCGTTTCGTCACGAAACACGCAAAAGCACTCTCTCCCGTCATCGTATGGGGACTTCCCAAGGTCACTCCTTTCGGACGCGCTCTCCTCGGCACGACTATGACTTTCACCATGTCCGAAGGCTCTTCCGCGCCCAACGTCATTCCCGAAACCGCGTGGGTAGTCGCAAACCTCAGACTCGCTCCCGGCGATACGAGCGAAATGGCTATAAACAAACTCAAAGAGATTGCCGCGAAATACGATATCGAAACCGAAGTCCTCATGGCGCGCGAACACAGTGCAATCGTGGATACCGAAAGCGCGGAGTACAAACTCTACGTCGAAACGCTTGCGAAGACGTTCCCCGACATCGGCATTTCTCCTTACCTTATGTTTGGCGGTACGGATTGCAGACGTATGCAAAAGATTGCGCCCTGCGCGATACGTTGCACTCCTTGCAGACTTAACCCCCAACAACTTGCATCGATGCACGCGTCGAACGAGAATATCGGCATAGTTTCCCTTGTGGAAGGCACCGCATTCTTCAAAGAGTTCATCAAAAATTTCAAATAAGCGAAAAGTCAACCCCGCGGGGTTGACTTTTTCTTTATATAAATCTATAATCTAAATATAGATTTAATATGGAGAGACAATATGAGTAGCATATGGCACGACGTAGATCCGTCCCGTATCACACCGACGGACTTTCTGGCAGTTATAGAAATTTCTAAGGGTTGCAAAAACAAGTACGAACTCGACAAGGCGACGGGCGTACTTATTCTCGACCGTGTTCTTCACACGTCCACGCACTATCCCGCAAACTACGGCTTCATTCCTCGCACGTATTCAGACGACAACGATCCTCTCGATGTCCTCGTACTTTGCTCGGAGGCTATCGTTCCTATGGCAATGGTTCGTTGCTATCCCATCGGCGTGATTATGATGCAGGACGGCGGTGATATGGACTATAAGATAGTGGCAATCCCTTTCACCGATCCCAACTGGAATATATACAAGAATATCGAGGAACTTCCTCCTCACATTATGCAGGAAATGGCGCACTTCTTCAAGGTTTACAAGCAACTCGAAGAAAAAGAGACCACCGTATTCCAAGTGAAGGATCGTTCTTTTGCGGAATTGATAATTAAGGATAACATTCATCAATATCGCAAGAAATTCAACGTGAAATAACAGACGCAACGCCCGTTCCCGAAAGGGGACGGGTAACGTTTTGACAAAAGATTTTATACTCGGAGAGGATATTATGTACGACGTAATTATCATCGGAGGCGGAATTGTCGGAACCGCGGTGCTCGATAGGCTCGCAAGATACGACAAATCCGTTTTGTTATTAGAGAGCGCGGACGACGTGGCTTTCGGCGCGACTCGCGCAAACAGCGGTATCGTTCACGCAGGTTACGACTGCGATCCCGGCACCTTGAAGGCACGTTTTAACGTTCGCGGTAACAAACTCACCTGGAAACTCGTGGAAGAACTCGACGTTCCCGCAAAAAAATGCGGTTCTCTCGTCGTCGCTCCCGAAGAGGGGCTCGACGGCTTGAAGAAACTCTACGACAAAGGCGTGAAAAACGGCGTCAAGGTGGAACTTTGGAACCGCGAACAAACGGTCTCTTTCGAGCCTAACGTTTCGGATAGTATCGCGTATTCTTTGTACGCGCCCGAAGCGGGTATCGTTTCCCCTTATCAATTTGCAATCGCACTTGCGGACAGAGGAATCCTCAACGGCGGTGAAATCAAAACCGAAGCGGAAGTAAAATCCCTTGCACGCGAAAACGACGTATGGAAAGTTGAAACCGCGAAAGGTACTTTCTACGCCAAAACCGTCGTGAACTGTGCGGGCGCAAACGGTGTCGCCGTATGCGATATGGCGGGTGCCGAACATTACGATACCGAATATAGAAGGGGGGATTATTTCGTCCTCGACAATGCGGAAAACAAGAACGTCAACACCGTCATCTTCCCGTTGCCTACCGTGGCGGGTAAGGGCATTTTGGTCGCGCCTACCGCAGACGGAAACGTCATCTACGGCCCGACTTCTATTCCTACCGCGAACGGCGATACGGCGGTTACCCTCGACGGTCTCGACGAAATCCGCAAGAACGTATACCTCACTTACAAATCTCCCGCCTACCACAAGTGTATCCGCATATATGCGGGCGTGCGCACCGTCGTCGGACACGACTTCGTCGTCGGCGTCTCCGCACTCGTTCCCGATTTTATTATGGCGGTCGGAATTTGTTCTCCCGGACTTTCCTCCGCACCCGCAATTGCGGAGTATATCGAGGAGTTGTATCTTGCCTCCGAAAAGGCGGAACTCAAAGACAATCTCGTCGTCGAAATGCCCAAGCATAAACGTTTGCTCGAACTTGGCGAAGACGAACTCAACGCTCTTATAGAAAAAGATCCCGCATGGGGCAGAATAGTCTGCCGTTGCGAAAAGGTCACCGAGGCTGAAATCGTGCGTGCGATTCACTCTCCGCTTCCCGCAACTACCGTAGACGCCGTCAAGCGTCGCGTGCGCGCGGGTATGGGACGTTGCCAAGGCGGATTCTGCGCACCGAGAGTTATGGAAATTCTCTCACGTGAACTCGGTAAACCCATAACTGAAATTAGAAAGGGTTTCGGAGATAGCAATATCGCGCGTTATCCCGTCAAGGAGGTGCCGAATGACTAATTTAAGTTACGACGTTGCAATCATAGGCGGTGGTCCCGCAGGTATGGCGGCTGCCCTCGAAGCGCACAAGAAAGGTGCGAAAGTCCTCGTAATCGAACGCGACGTGCGCCTCGGCGGTATCCTCAATCAGTGCATACACGCAGGTTTCGGACTTCACTATTTCGGAGAGGAACTGACCGGTCCCGAATATGCGAATCGTTTCGCCGTCCTCGTCAAGGAAAACAAAATCGACGTCCTTCTCAACAGTATGGTTTTGAATATAAGCGAAGATAAGACGCTCAAAGTCTTGTCTCCCGACGGCTACCTCACCGTGAATGCCAAGGCGGTCGTGCTTGCTATGGGTTGCAGAGAGCGTACCGCAGGCGCAATCACTCTCCCCGGCACCCGTCCCGCGGGCGTGTATACCGCAGGTATGGCGCAGAAACTTTGCAATATCGAAGGTTATCTCGTCGGAAAGAAGGTCGTAATCCTCGGAAGCGGTGATATAGGTCTTATTATGGCGCGCCGTATGACCTTGGAAGGCGCGGACGTGCGCCTCGTCCTCGAACTTATGCCTTATTCGAGCGGACTCAAACGCAATATCGTTCAATGTCTCAACGACTTCGATATTCCGCTCAAATACTCCCACACGATAACGAGACTCGTCGGCAGTCCTCGTCTTACTGGACTTTACTATGCGCCCGTCGACGAAAACCGCCGTCCGATTATGGAAAAAGAGGAGTATGTCGAGTGTGATACGCTCTTGTTGTCCGTAGGTCTTATCCCCGAAAACGACTTGCTCGGCGGTCTCGACGTCGAGATGTCGCCGATTACTTCGGGTGCCGTCGTCGACGAAAACAGAATGACGTCCCTTGACGGTTTGTTCTCTTGCGGAAACGTGCTCCACGTTCACGACCTTGTCGACAACGTTTCTCACGAGGCGGAAACCGCGGGTGCAAGCGCAGCCGATTACGCGTTCGGGAAACTCGATTTGACGCCTACCGTCACCGTTACGGGTGCCGACGGAGTGCGCTATGCGCTTCCTCAACGCATACACAAAGGCGAGGACGGAGAAGTCCAAATTTTCTTGCGCGTAGGAGACGTATATAAGAATAAACGCCTTGTGGTCGAGTGCGACGGCAAGGAAATCTATTCTCGCAAAACTATGATTCTTTCTCCCGGTGAAATGGAGAACGTAAAGGTCAAACGCGCCGATTTGACGGGCGACGTAGTAGTGAGGTTGAAATGAATACTATCTGCATAATGTGCCCTATGGGCTGTCCTCTTACCATAGAAGAAAAAGACGGAGTCGTTGCCGTCAGCGGAAACACTTGCCCTCGCGGTAGAAAGTACGGAGAGCAGGAGTTCAAGTCCCCCGAACGCACTCTCACCACCCTCGTGAAAATGGCGGGCGGAGGAGTAGCGTCCGTCAAGACCACTTGCCCCATTCCCAAGGGCAGACTCTTTGAACTTACGAATTATATCGGCACTTTAACCGTGTCGTCCGATTGCAAAATCGGGGACGTTGTTGAGGTTAATCCTCTCGGCATACAAACCGAAATAGTGGTGACCGGCAGACCGTAAACATGAAAAGAGCGCGACTTATCAACAATCGTCCTACGTGTTTCGTCGCGCTTTTTCTCGTCGTAGGTATTCTCGTTGCCGAGGCTATGTACGGCGTAGGCAAACTCTATTATCTTATTCCGACAGTCCTTTTCGCTCTTGTTGCGGTAGGGCTGTTTTCTTTCAAAAAGACGAGGAAATTTTGTTATATGGCGGTCGCTCTGCTCGTCGGATTCCTCGCAATGACAGGCGCAAACGACGTGTATGACTCGAAACTCACTTCGGTTGACGACTACTTCGTCGTGCAAGGCAAGATAGACAGCGAAATCGCCGTCGACGACCGCACGGAGTTTTTCATCAAGGATATTTATCTCGGAGAGACGGAAGTCGAGGGGAGGGCAAAGGTGTTTATATCGAGCACCTCGGCACCCGACTACGGAGTCGGCGATACGATTGTTCTGATCGGTCACGTTAGTAGCCTTGACCACGAGAGGTTCGACACCCTTTACGCAACCTCGTTTTCAAACGAATACTACTACCGCATATACGGCGGTGAAATTTCAAAGGTCGCGGACGGCAGTCCGAGTTTTCCTCGCAATATTCAAATAAGCATTAAGCAAACTTTCCATGAGAATCTCGACTACAATACCGCATCGATTTGCCAAGCCCTCGTCCTCGGCGACAAATTCGGTATGGACGAAGATCTTCAAGAAAGCGTTCAGGTGAGCGGACTCGCGCACGTGCTTGCGGTCAGCGGTTTGCACGTAACGACGCTTGCCACCGCTCTTTATATGGTTTTGAAGAAACTGAAAGTCAAACCCAAAGTTTCCCTCGTTGTCGTAACGATTTTGACTTTGTTATATTCTATGCTTTGCTCGTTTACGCCGTCTTCACTCCGCGCGTGTATTATGACGTTCGTTCTGAACTTCGCTTCTGCGTACGGTTACAAACAAGACAATTTGTCGAGTTTGTCTCTTGCCGCAATAATCTTGTTGCTTATCAATCCTACGAATATTCTGAACGTAGGTTTCCTGCTTTCGTTCACTTCGGTGCTTGGAATTTTCCTTGCATATAGACCGTTGAGTAACCTCGGACGTAAAGCGGTGGAGAAGTTAAGTCCAAAGCACGGGTTCGGAAATAGGCTGTCCGAAACCCTGTCCGTGAGCCTCTCCGCAAATCTGGTAAGCCTACCGTTTGCCGCTTATTTCTTCGGAACGATACCGGTATTGTTTTTGGTGTCAAACCTCGTTATTTTACCGTATCTAATGTTTATCTATCTAATTTTGCTGTTAATCACCGTGTTTGTGCAAGTAACGACGCTTTCGGGCTTGGTTTTCGTCATGCAACCGCTATTGTTCCCGTTTGTGAAATGGGTGGAGTTCGTAGGCTCGATAAGTTGGGCACAACTGGACGCAAGTCTGAGCGTGGTGCTGATTGTTTTCTATATCGTCGGCTGTCTCTGCTGTTCGAGATACGTGTTTTTGAAAAAGAGCACAAAGGTCACGATAGCCGTACTTTTGACGGCGAGTTTTCTCACGGTACAGACGTTGTCTCTCGTTCTCGGGTAGAATTCGCGCCGTATAAATTTACTTAAAAAAGATTTGAAAACGTGTGATTTTTTCGTGCGTCCGCGCATAATGTGAATTTATCAATCAAAAATATGCAAAAAATGATTGATAAACGCGAGCGAATGTGTTATTATTCTAAATAATAGATATAATGAAGGGGTATGTAGAAATGCCGAGTTCGATTTTCAATTTGTTATCATTGAGCGTCACGGGTATTTTCGGCGGTATCGTTGGCTACGCAATTATCGGAGTCCTTGCCGTCGCTATCGTGCTTGCCATCGTTTTGGCAATCGTGTCTTCCGCCAAGTCTAACAAAGACGACGCCGAAGAAGAAATGTATGCGGAACTTTCCACCTATTACGACGACGGAATAATTCCCGACGCACCCACCGCTCAGACAAACGACGTCCCCGTGGCAGACGAGGAAATTGTCACCGACGAAATTCCTGAACTTCAAGAAGTCGCCGAAACTCCCGTCGTCGCACCCGTTGCGACAACCGCCACCGCTCCCGCCACGAAGGAAGAACCCGTCAAGGCAGAGCAACTCTCCGAAGAAAATCCCATCCCCGCAAACTCCGTCCCCGAAGACCAACGTCAAGGCGACTGGTCGAACTACGACGGCGAATACGACGGATATTACTACGATCCCATCGATGCGTGCTACTACGAGGGCAAACCTCCCGTATACGTGCAGAAAATGTATCTGCCTCCCGTCGAAACCATCGTTCGCAAAATCAAATCTCCCGCGGCACCGCTTTCGGATAAACCCATCGCAAAGCGTGCGCCCATCAAAAAGAAAGAAGGTGGCGGTCTCGATATCGCTATCATCTACGGACAATACGTCATCGAACACAACGAGGAAGGCGAATACTTCTTCACCCTCTACGACAACAAGGACAATCTCCTTTACGAGAGTTTCAACTATGCAAGCGAACAATACTGCCGCGACGCAGTCAAACGTTTCAAGAAACATGTTCTTGCGGGTGCATTCTCCGTCGAAGGCGAACAAGGTTCCTACCACTTCGTGCTCGTCCGCAAAATCAACACCTATCTCGGACCTAAGAAAGAGACCAGAACGGAAGCGGAAACCAGCATCAAACAACTCAAATACTACGCGCAAACCGACGTCGTACGCGCGCAATAATCGACTCGAAACCCAAAACGCACCGCAATCCGCGGTGCGTTTTTATATCCCCCGAACATTTTATTTTTGCGCATAACGATTGAGCAATTGGACATTGATAAAACTATTGATTTCATCCATTATATTATTTAATGCCATAAACTATCAGTATAGTGATACTTTTTAGATTAATTGGGCATAATATATTGACGAACTATCAGTAAAGTGATACAATTTCAATATCACAAGGAGATGATTAAAATGGCTGACAAGATAACCATTTATCATGGTTCAAAAAAAATAATATCTAAACCTACTCTTTACGGCGGCAAAGTCACAAACGACTACGGATATGGTTTTTATTGTACAAAAGAGATTGATTTGGCAAAAGAGTGGGCATGTCCTGATAATAATGACGGCTATGCAAATGAGTATTCGTTGGATTTAAGCGGACTAAACGTTTTGGATTTGTCGGACAAAAAATACAACATACTAAATTGGATTGCGCTTTTATTGCAATACAGAATCCCCACCGGGCTAAATCCAAACGATGAGCAAGCAAAAGATTATATTGTCGGGAACTTTTCTTTGGATTTAACGGATGTTGACGTAATAATCGGATATCGTGCCGATGATTCCTATTTTTCATTTGCGCGAGATTTCGTTAAAAATACAATTACGGTTGCGCAATTGTCAAAAGCAATGCAATTAGGCAAACTCGGAATACAAGTGGTCTTGCATTCTGAAAAAGCTTTTGAGCAGTTGACCTTTATCGATAGCACCACTGCGGAAAATGAAATATATTATACAAAGCGCGTTGCCAGAGATTTGCAGGCGAGGGAAGAATATCTAAACACGACTCGGAACATAAAGGTCGACAAAGACGATTTGTTTATAATGGACATAATTAGGCAAGAGGTAAAAAACGATGATGCGCGCATACAGCGAACTATACTTAAATGATGCGATGCGAACACTCGCAGAAACGTTTAGTTACGTTCCGAATGCAAGTCAAGCGGACACGTTGTTTCAACATTTCGTTATGAGTGGCGTTGCGCATGAGTTCGGTAGAGGCAATCCGAAATATATAAATATGCCGCCGCAAGTGCTTTTTGAAGAAGTGGCGGGAAATTTTATGCAGATGGTTAAACCATATCCGTATAGCAGGTCTCCCGAATATTGGTGCGGTTTTGTATTGGCGTATTATCAGTGGCGTACAGGATTGGAATTTGAACAAATAGGGAGAAAATTGCCTCCGTCAAGGATAATTGCAATGTATAACCCTTTACACGAAGCGGATTTAGAAAAATTCGTAGAAGTTGCAAATAGTATTGTTTTTCAAAAGGAAACTAATCTGGCGAAGTATAGGAAGAGCGCTGGTTTATCGCAACAGGAATTGGCTCGGTATAGTCAAGTTACTTTAAGGTCAATTCAACTATATGAACAGCGTAGATTAGATATAAACGTGGCGCCGGCAATTAAACTGTTTCAACTTTCCAGAGTGCTGGGATGTAATATAGAGGATTTGTTAGAAACAAATTAAGACCATAGGAACGATTGATTTCGTTCCTTATTTTTTTGTCCTTAAAAGCCCTCAAAATCCCATATCGGTGTTATCCCTCGTAAACACCGCTAATATTCCTTTGTTTAGTAGGAAAATCGCTTTTCAGCCACGGTCTAAAGGTGTGTTATCGGTAAACAAAATTTGCAAAAACGCACAAATGGAAGGTCGAGATTTTGCACTGTTTAGTAGGGGTGTAGTGAGGCTTGGTAAACAAACGGTAAACATTTTGCACGAATCGTGTATTTTGATAAAAAATAAGCGCTCCCCGAGTTTTCGAGGAGCACCATTATGATTTTTAATAATCTCTACTAAATAGTAGGGGAATAGATTACTTTGTGAGAGCTTCTTGTACTGCGACCGCGCAAGCCACGCTTGCACCAACCATTGGGTTGTTGCCCATTCCGATGAGTCCCATCATTTCAACGTGAGCGGGGACGGAGGAGGAGCCTGCGAATTGTGCGTCGGAGTGCATTCTGCCCATGGTGTCGGTCATGCCGTAAGACGCGGGACCTGCCGCCATGTTGTCGGGGTGAAGGGTTCTGCCCGTGCCACCGCCGGATGCTACGGAGAAGTACTTCTTGCCGTGGTCGACGCACCATTTCTTATAAGTGCCTGCGACGGGGTGTTGGAAGCGGGTAGGGTTGGTGGAGTTGCCGGTGATGGAAACGTCGACGTCTTCAAGACGCATGATTGCAACGCCTTCGGTGACGTCGTCTGCGCCGTAAACGCGGACAGCGGCTCTTTCGCCCTTGGAGTATGCGGTTTCTTTGACGATTGCGACTTCGCCGGTGTAGTAGTCCATTTTGGTTTGGACGTAGGTGAAGCCGTTGATACGAGAGATGATGAACGCTGCGTCCTTGCCGAGACCGTTAAGGATGACTTTCAAGGGTTGTTTGCGGACTTTGTTTGCGGTTCTTGCAATGCCGATTGCGCCCTCTGCCGCCGCGAAGGATTCGTGACCTGCGAGGAATGCGAAGCATTTGGTTTCTTCTCTAAGAAGCATTGCCGCGAGATTGCCGTGGCCGAGACCGACTTGACGTTGTTCGGCAACGGAACCGGGAATGCAGAAGGATTGGAGACCGATACCGATAGCCTCGGCGGCGTCTGCCGCGTTCGCGCAACCTTTCTTGATTGCGATAGCGCAACCGACGGTGTACGCCCAAACTGCGTTTTCAAATGCGATAGGTTGAATGCCTTTGACGATGCCTTCGACGTCGATGCCGTTATCGGTGCAAACCTGTTTTGCGTCCTCGATATTTGCGATGCCGTATTCGGCGAGGACGGAGTTGATTTTGTCTATTCTTCTTTCATAGCCTTCAAAAGTGATACTCATAGGTGTGCCTCCTTATTCGTGTCTGGGATCGATCCACTTGACTGCGCCGTCTTCGGCTTTATATCTGCCGTAGGTGCCGGTGCATTTAGCGAGTGCTTCGTTGGCGTCGACGCCTTTCTTAATCATTTCCATAAAGACGCCGAGTTTGCAGAATTGGTAACCGATGATTTCGTTATTTTCGTCGAGGGCGATTTTGGTGATGTAGCCTTCCGCCATTTCGAGGTAACGAGGTCCTTTTGCGACGGTGGAGTACATGGTACCGATTTGGCTTCTGGTGCCTTTGCCGAGGTCTTCGAGACCTGCGCCGATGACGAGACCGCCCTCGGAGAATGCGGATTGCGTTCTGCCGTAGACGATTTGGAGGAACAATTCTCTCATTGCGGTGTTGATAGCGTCGCAAACGAGGTCGGTGTTGAGTGCTTCGAGAAGGGTCTTGCCGGCGAGGATTTCTGCCGCCATTGCCGCGGAGTGGGTCATGCCCGAGCAGCCGAGAGTTTCAACCAACGCTTCTTGAATGATGCCGTCTTTGACGTTGAGGGTGAGTTTGCATGCGCCTTGTTGAGGTGCGCACCAGCCTACGCCGTGGGTAAGACCGCTGATGTCCTTGATTTCCTTTGCCTGAACCCATTTGCCTTCTTCGGGGATGGGAGCGGGACCGTGGTTAGGCCCTTTGGCGACGCAACACATTTCTTGTACTTCACGAGAATATTGCATACTTTGATGCCTCCTAAAAGTGTTTTATTTATAACGGTGAATATTTTATCATATCGATAAAGTTTTATCAACTTAATTACGCAAAAAATTGAAATATGGTCGCGCGCCGTTTTTTTCTAACGAGGAAAAACCGAAAAACGCCGTTAGAATGTCGGTATTTTGAAATCGAATTTGTAATTTGAAAAGCGGTATTGTATTTCGATAAATTCGGCAAAACAAGCAATCTAAATCAGCAAAACGGCTTTTATTTTCAAATCTCGTCAATTCCGAGAAGATAATCCGCCGAAACCGAAAAAGTCACCGAAATCATATAAATATTTTCCGCAGTCGGCTGTCTTTCTCCCTTAATCCAAAAGGTAACGCAAGACTGAGAAACGCCCACTCTTTGCGCAAATTCTTTCTGCGAGATATTCTCGAATTTCAACAACTCTTTTAGTCTTTGCGGAAAACTGTTTTTCATAACTAAAACGATAAACTATAGTAAATATTTTTGCGACAAATTCACTATAGTGCATTAGCGAATGTTGTTCTTAATAATAAAGTATTATTATGATAACTATATTTGGAGACGATATAGAATGAAAAAATCGAAATTAATATATTTGTTCATTTTGATATTGGTTTTGTCTGCGGTGCTCGTCGCGTGTAACTATACCGACGACGACGTGTATACCTCCGAAGAACTTGAGTTTACGCTCAACGAGGACGGAGAAAGTTATTCCCTTAGCGGTATCGGCGGTTATAGAAGAAATCTGCTCACGATTCCGTCTTCTTACAACGGATTGCCCGTGACTCGTATTTCGGACGGCGCAATAAGTGGCGGGAAATGGCTTGAAAGCATTACGATACCCGGTACGGTTACTTCTATCGGAGAAAACGCTTTTTACGACTGCGTCAGACTGAACAAGGTTACGATAGGAAGTTCCGTGACCGAAATAGGGGCAAACGCCTTTTGTGGTTGTACGGCACTCGCTACGGTGAAAACCGCATCCGTCGACAATTGGCTCAAAATCGATTTTGCCAACGCGGAAGCGAATCCTATTTATTATTCCCACGACCTTTATTTGCTCTTGGAAAACAAGAATCTTTCGAGTTTGAGCATATCGAAAGCGAACACCGTCAAAAAGTACGCTTTCATAAATTGCACCGGGCTTAACAGTTTGACGACCGAAGAAAAAGCGGTTACCAATATCGAAGCATACGCTTTTTCGGGATGCACACGACTTTCCTCCATACAATTCGACGATGCGCTCACGACCATCGGCGATAATGCGTTCTCAGGTTGTTCAGAACTGGAAACGCTTACCATAGCAAAAGGCGTAACTGACGTTGGCAATTCCGCATTCGAGAATTGTACAAAACTCGAAACCGTCAATATTCCCGCCAACGTAATCGGCATAGGAAGCGATGCGTTCAATAATACGAAATGGTATGACGCGCAAGCAAACGGTATTATCTATATCAATAACGTTCTGTATAAGTACAAGGGCACCATGCCGAGCAATACCGCTGTCGACGTGAAGGAAGGCACGGTAAGCATTTCTCCGCGCGCTTTTGAAAATTGCACGGGGCTTTCCGGCTTAACCGTGGCAAGTAGCGTCAAAAAAGTCGGTGAATTCGCCTTTGAGAACTGCACGGGTATCAAAACCGTGAATTGGAACGCAAAAGCATGTACGAGTGCGGGTAGCGAAGCAAATCCGCTTTTCGGAAGTTGCAACAATTTGACGACCGTAAATATAAGCGAAGGGGTGTCGGCGATTCCGAGTTATACGTTCAAAAATTGCGCCAACGTCACGAATTTGACCGTGCCGAGCACCGTAACGAGCGTTGGTAACAACGCTTTTGCCGGTTGCGTGAAACTGTCTCAGGTGAATTGGAACGCCGTAACTTGCACGGGTGCAGGCTCCGCGGAATATCCGATTTTCGACGGTTGCGGTAGTTTATCAACTATCAAAGTCAACGACGGCGTCACGACGCTTCCGTCCAATGCGTTTAAGGATTGCACCGCGCTTAATAACGTCACCGTGCCGAGTAGCGTAACGATTATAGGCGATTACGCATTTTACAATACCGTTTGGTACAACGGCAAAGCGGACGGTATAGTTTATATCAACGACGTGCTATATTGTTATAAAGGTTCTATGCCGAATAATACCGCCGTCGAAGTCAGGGAAGGCATAGTGAGTATATCTCCGAGAGCGTTTGAAAACTATACCGGGCTCACGAGTATCAAGATTGCGTCTTCCGTATTCGACTTGGGACGTCAAGCCTTTAACGGTTGTACCGAACTCAGTGCGGTATATATAACCGACGTCGCAAATTGGTGCTCGATAAACTTCGGAAATGCCTATGCAAATCCGCTGTCGTATGCTCGCAATTTGTATCTGAACGGCAGTTTGGTGACAAATCTCGTAATCCCCGACGGCGTCGCGAAGATAAGCGGATATTCTTTCTATAATTGCGACAAGATTACCGACTTAATCATTCCCGATAGCGTTACGAGCGTGGGTATCGAGGCGTTTTATGCGTGCAACGGAATTACCTCGGTGTCCATCCCCGAAAATGTAGAGAGTTTGGGCGGTCACGCATTCCGTGCTTGCGAAAAACTCGGAACCGTAAATTGGAACGCAACGGCGTGTGCGAACGCAGGTTTGTCCGATTCTCCCGTATTTAACGAATGCAATAATTTGACGACGATAAATATCGGCGCAAACGTTACGAATATCCCGTCGTACGCCTTTGAAAATTGCGACGAAGTGACAAGCGTGCTTATCCCCGCAAAAGTAAGCAAAATCGGGACCGACGTGTTCGCGGGTTGCACGAAACTCGAAAGCATAAGCGTTGCCGACTCTAACGCTAATTTCGTCGGGCAAGACGGCGTTTTGTACAGCAAAACGACGGATAGCGAAAATAAAACCGTAATATCGATATTTGAGGTCCCGAACAATATTAAAGGCGTCGTGCGCTTAATCGACGGCTTGAAAACGGTAAGTAATAAAGCGTTTTATAACCGCGTAAATATCACCGGTATCGACATTTCTCAAAGCGTGACGAACATAAGCGGTAATGCGTTCGGCGGTTGCGTCGGAATTTCCGAAGTTACGATTCCCGCCGGCGTTACGAGCATAGGCGATTCCGCTTTTGAAAACTGCACGAAACTCGGCTCCGTGAATTGGAATGCTACGGATTGTTCGAGTGCGGGTAACGGTATATTCAACGGCTGTGAGAAACTCACGACAATAAATATCGACGTGGGCGTGAAATCTATTCCCGAGGGTGCGTTCGGCGGATGTGCTCACGTGAAGAGTATCACGATACCCAAGAACGTATCGAGTATAGGCAAGGACGCTTTCAAGGATTGCGCAAGCCTCGAAAACTTTATCGTTGCAAGCGAAAATAAGTATTACGTGGCCGACGGCGGTATTTTGTATAAATACGATAAGTCGTCTATCGTGTGCGTGCCTAAGGCTTTGAGCGGAGCCGTGACCGTTCTTAGTAGCGTCTATAATATTGACGCTTCCTTGTTCGAGGGTTGCTCTAATATAACGAGTATCAGACTTTCTTCATCCGTTCGCAGTATCGGAGAAAAAGCCCTCAAAGATTGCGTCAATCTTGCAGAAATCCGTTTTGACGGCACGGTTGAACAGTGGAATAGCATTACGAAAGGCACCGATTGGGATAATAACCTCGGAAGCGCGACCGAAAACGGTTCTTACGTCGTGTATTGCTCCGACGGCCAAATTGCTAAATAGCCGTTCGGCTGGAACAAAGAAATAAAGATTAGGTCTCGAATGAGACCTTTTCTTTTGAGTGCGATTGTGGTAAATTGCGAGGGTGTTTGTGTGGTAGTGTCTTTTGCCGAGCGCTTGAAAACCGATTGTCCGACCGCTACCGCGAAAAACAGCGTCCTTCCCGAAAAAACAAGTTGTCAAACTACGGATAGGGTGTTAAAATTGTATAAAATAAGTTAATAAGGAATTTGTTATGGTAAAACAAGGTATTATCGACGAACTCAGAGAGAGAGGTCTTGTCAAACAAGTCGTGTTTGAAGACGATCTCAAGAAACTTCTCGACAGCGGTTCGCAGTCTTTTTATATAGGTTTCGATCCGACCGCGGACAGCCTCCACGTAGGACACTTTATGCAAATGATAGTGGCGAAGCGTCTACAAGACGCCGGGCATCGCCCTATTATTCTTATTGGCGGTGGCACCGCTATGGTCGGCGATCCGTCGGGACGTACCGATATGCGCAGTATGATGACCAAAGAAACCATTCAACATAACGTGGATTGTTTCAAAAAGCAAATGGCGAAGTTTATTCGCTTTGACGGCGAAAACGCGGCTGTCCTCGTGAATAATGCCGATTGGCTCCTCGACCTCAACTATATCGACTTCCTCCGCGAAGTCGGCGCGAATTTCTCCGTGAACCGCATGTTGACCGCGGAGTGCTACAAGCAACGTCTTGAAAAGGGACTCACGTTCCTCGAATTCAACTATATGCTTATGCAGTCCTACGACTTCCTCGTGCTCAATCGCAAATTCGGTTGCGTGTTGCAGTGCGGTGGCGACGACCAATGGTCCAATATGCTTTCGGGTGCGGACCTCATTCGTAGAAAGGAACAAAAGGACGCATTTGCAATCACTTTCGGACTTCTCACGACTTCCGAAGGTATCAAAATGGGCAAAACCGCAAAGGGCGCAGTTTGGCTCGATCCGAACAAGACCGCTCCTTACGACTTTTTCCAATACTGGCGCAATATCGCGGATGCGGACGTCGAAAAGGTATTCCGTTTCTTGACGTTCTTGCCTCTCGACGAGATTAAGGAATTGACTCAATATAACGACGAGCGTATGAATAAGGCAAAGGAACGTCTTGCATACGAACTTACGTCCCTCGTGCACGGAAAAGAAACCGCCGAAGATTGCCTTGCAAAAGCCAAAGCGGCTTTCTCGGGCGACGCCG
Organism: uncultured Bacteroidaceae bacterium; assembly: GCA_964563025.1. Lineage (GTDB taxonomy): Bacteria > Bacillota > Clostridia > Christensenellales > CAG-917 > RGIG4097. The sequence continues at coordinate 109,830 of CAZLVK010000004.1, forward strand.
ACAATATGCCGTCCGCGACAATTCCCGCAGGTATGACCTCTGTTGCGGATATTCTCGTAGCGGTTGCAAAGGTTCCGTCCAAAGGCGAAGCAAAACGTCTTATACAAGGCGGTGGTATTTCTATAGACGGAGAAAAGGTTACGGATATTATGGCAACCGTTTCCGATGAACAACTTGCAAACGGTTTCGTTCTTCAAAAAGGCAAGAAGAACTTCTTCAAGGTATCCGTGCTGTGAACACGTATCGTGCGATTGACGGAGAATATGAAACCGTTGTCGAGATAAAAAAATCTAAATTTATCGCGACTGTTTTCGGCCCCGTCGATGCGGATACTGCGGAAGCGTTTGTCAAACGCATAAAGAAAAAGTATTCGGACGCAACACACAATTGCTATGCGTATATCAGCGATATACACGGGCAAGCCACAAGATTTAGCGATGACGGAGAGCCGGGAGGCACGGCAGGTCAACCCATACTCGAAGTTTTACGTCGTCGCGGAGTCGTGAAAAGCGCGGTTGTCGTCACTAGATATTTCGGCGGAATTAAACTCGGCGCAGGCGGACTCGTCGGTGCGTATGCGGGAACCGCCTCAGATGCTATCGACAACGCAATCATAGCGGAGTACACGAAATGTGTACGATTAAACATAAGAACACGATACGTTGATTTTGCTCAAATTGAGGGCTATGCAAGACGTAAATCCCTCGAACTTGACGAAATTGCGTATTCCGAGGACGTCACCGCAACCTTGTGGGTTGTAGAGACGGACACAAATAAAGTTTGCGACGAAATCCTCGCTTTGACTTCCGGGAAGGTTATTCCCGAAGTCGGCGAGTCGGAATTTAGAAAAATAAGTCGTCGCTGACTAAAGGAGTATGATATGAAAATCACTTTGGCAAATGAGAGAAAACAAAAACCCGATTTCAGCAATCTTGGGTTCGGCAAATATTTCACCGACCATATGCTCGTTTGGGAATATGACGCCTCCAAGGGTGGTTGGCAAGAACAACAAATCATTCCGTATTCGGATTTCAATCTCGATCCCGCTTGTTGCTCCCTCCACTACGGTCAGGGCATTTTCGAGGGTTTGAAGGCGTACAAAAACTCCGAGGGCGGTATCACTATGTTCCGTCCGAGAGACAACTTCGTTCGTATGAACAAGTCCGCCGAAAGACTTTGTATGGCGACGTTTGACGTTGACGAGGCTTTGAAAGGACTTTGCGAACTTGTAAAAATCGAGCAGGAGTGGATTCCTACCGCTCCCGGCACATCTCTTTACGTCCGTCCCTTTATGTTCGGAAGCGAACCCTTCCTCGGCGTTCATCCGAGCAAAAAGTTCATCTTCACGATAATTCTCAGCCCAGTCGGCAGTTATTATGCACACGGCTTGGAGCCTACGAAACTCATTGTCGAGGATCATTATACTCGCGCATCCCAAGGCGGGACCGGTGAAGCGAAATGTATGGGCAACTACGCTTGTTCCTTGCTTGCCGGGGAAGAAGCGAAAAAGAAAGGATTCGATCAAGTCCTTTGGCTCGACGGAGAAGAGAAGAAGTACGTCACCGAAGTCGGCGCAATGAATATGTTCTTTGTCATAGACGGCACCGTCGTGACTCCTATGCTTGACGGCAGTATTTTGCACGGTATCACTCGCAACAGCGCGATTCAAGTCCTCAAAAAGCACGGCTACAAAGTCGAGGAAAGAAAAGTTGCCATCGCAGAAATCGTAGACGCCTACAACAACGGCAAACTCGACGAGGCATTCGGCACGGGTACCGCCGCGGTCATATCTCCCGTCGGCACCATTGCTTACGAGAATATAACCATGACCATAAACGATGGCAAAATGGGCAAAATCACCGAGTGGCTTTACGGTGAAATCACCGGTATACAAACCGAGCGTATCGCGGATCCGTTCGGCTGGGTTTACGAAGTAAAATAATACGGGCGCGCGCAAAACTGCGCGCGTTTTTATTCGATATGGCGAAAAAATTTGAAGATATGACACCCGAAGAAAGAGAGCACAAGGCGTTTGACGTTGCCGTCAAATATCTTGCAATTTCTCCTCGTAGCAAAAAGGAAGTCGTTGAAAAGTTGTATTCCAAAGGCTTTCATAGAAACGAGGTGGATTACGCTATCGAAAAGTGCTTGCACTATCGCTATATCGACGACGAAAATTACGTTCGTTCCTACGTCGATTATTACGCGGCAAAGACGGGCAAAAAAATGATTGTCTACAAACTCACGAACGAAAAGGGTATAGACGGCACCCTTGCAAACAACCTCGTAGAAGACTTGATTTCGGACGAAGACGAAACCGAAAAGTGCGTGAAAATGGCAAGAGCGTACGCCATGAAAAAACGCATAACCGAGCGCAAAGACTTCCAAAAGGTCGGTGCGTATTTGTTCACTAAAGGCTTTGAGTGGAATATCATCAATAGAGCATTATCGGCACTTGAAGAGGACAAAAGCGATGATTAAACCCTATGTTTTGCAAAATAACGCCGAATCCTTGACGAAACTTTTTCCTCCTCGAAAGTCGGAAACTTCAAAGGCGGATTACGGCAAAGCAATAATCGTAGGCGGTTCAAAAAACTACGTCGGAGCACCGACGTTTTCTGCGTCCGCACTCTCGGAAACTTTGACCTCAATAGGTAAGGCAAGTATGCTTGTCGGTGCGGGTACGTCCTCTATTGTCGTTCCCGACTTTTTGGTCGAGGCTATATATCCGACTCTGCATTTTTCCGCCGTTTTCGGTATGCCGTCCGAGAACGGTGTGATGACATTTGACGAGAACGAATTTTCAAAACTTGTCAAAGGGAAATGTGCCGTTGCTATCGGAATGGGAATGGGATACGCCGACGCTAAACCGTTTTTGAGTTTTCTCCTTGAAAATACGGATGTGAATTTCGTCGTAGACGCCGACGCTTTGCGCGGGATAGACGGCATCGATTTCAAAGGAAGAGCGGTACTGACTCCTCACATAGGTGAGTTTTCAAGGATTACGGGACGTAGTATTCACGAAATCAAAGAAAATCCCGTCGAGTATGCTATGGAAGTCGCGCGAAAGCATAACTCAGTCGTGGTGCTGAAAGATAACGTTTCCTATATAACCGACGGCGCAGTCGCATATGAAAATCGCACGGGCGATCCGTCGCTTGCAAAGGGCGGTAGCGGAGACGTTTTGGCGGGGATTATTTGCGGACTGCTTGCTATGGGTGTGAAACCCATCGATGCGGGACGGTGCGGAAGTTATCTTCTCGGGCGCGCGGCGGAATTGAGCACGGTCAACGAGTATTCGTCACTCCCGACGGATGTCATAGATTTCATTGCGCCCGCCGTCGGAGAACTGTGCAAAACGGCTCGAAAAAACTAACGAAAATCTTTCTTGAAAGGTAGAATCCTTTTGTTGCTATTTTTTATTGGGTCTTTGAAAAAATCGTAATTTTGAAATGAAAATACTTATGCCCAAATTGGTTAAATATAGCAAAAACTAACGTTTATCATATATAATTTGCCCGATAAAATGCTGGTTTTGCTGAATATTGAATTAAGTATCGAAAAATCCAAGGGACACAAGCAACGCCTCGTTAACTTTCGTCATCATCGAAACGGGGAGTTCGCCTACTTTTTCTTTGAGCCGAGTTTTGTCTATGGTGCGTATTTGTTCGAGAAGTACGACGCTGTTTTTAGCAAGTCCGAATTTTTCTGCGGGGATTTGGATATGCGTAGGAAGTTTTGCTTTTTCGAGTTGTGACGTAATAGCCGCCGCGATGACCGTAGGGCTATATTTGTTTCCGACGTTATTCTGCACGACAAGGACGGGACGCACTCCGCCTTGTTCGCTCCCGACGACGGGGCTTAGGTCCGCATAATAGATTTCTCCGCGCTTTATCATTTCCATACCACCCATTATTGACTTTTGATACAAACTTTATCCGTTTTACTCTATGAATTTCGCAAGATTTTTGGTGTTTATACGCTTGCCAAAATCCTTAAATGAAATATAATTATTATAGATATTAAATTTTGCGCCCTCGGGCGCGTACAAGAGGTATATATATGAAACTCGGAATCGTAGGTTATGGCAACCTCGGCAAAGCGTCTGAAAGAATCGCCGTCGAAAGAGAGGATATGGAAGTCGTCGGTATCTTCACGAGAAGAAATCCCGAAACTTTGTCTTCTCCTTACGGCACGCCTTTTTATCGTCAAGACGATCTTGCTTCGTTCGTCGGCAAAATCGACGTGCTCGCACTCTGCACCGGCTCGGCGAACGATTTGACCGCACTCGGCCTTAAATCGGCGGAACTTTTCAACACCGTCGATAGTTTCGACACGCACGCAAAGATGAAAGAATACGCTCTCGGAATGAAAGAAGTCACCGAGAAAAACGGCAATCTTTCATTTATCGGAATCGGTTGGGATCCCGGTATGTTTTCGATTATGCGTTGCCTTTTTAACGGCGTGCTGTCTCAGGGCGACACTCAGACTTTTTGGGGCAAAGGCGTATCCCAAGGCCACAGCGAAGCAATCCGCAAAATTGCGGGCGTAAAGCGCGGTATCCAATATACCGTGCCCAAAGAAGACGCTCTCAACAAGGCAAGGGCGGGACAAGGCGGTTCCCTCACCACGAGAGATAAGCATTTTAGAGAATGTTTCGTAGTCGCGGAAGAGGGCGCGGATAAGGCACTCATCGAAAAGACCATCAAAGAAATGCCCAACTATTTTGCCGATTACGACACCGTTGTGCATTTCATTTCCGAAGACGAGTTCGATCGCAACCATAAGGCGATGCCTCACGGCGGTTTCGTTCTCAGAAGCGGGGAAGTCAACGGCAAAAAGCAAGGGCTCGAATTTTCTTTGACTCTTGAAAGCAATCCCGATTTCACCGCAAGCGTACTTATGACTTACGCTCGCGCTTGCGCAAGAATGTCTCAAAGCGGAGAAATCGGCGTCAGAACCGCCCTCGATATTCCCGTCTCGAAACTCCTTGACGTGGAATGGATCGATGTAGTAGGCAAACTCGTATAATGGTATATTCAAACAAAAAAAGTGAATATAAATACATTCTATTCGACCTCGACGGAACCGTCATAGACAGCAAACCGGGGATTTTGAGATGCATAAAACACGCTCTCGACAATCACGGTATTCCCTGCCCCGACGAAATCCTCGACAAAATGGTAGGTCCGCCGTTCCGCACGAGCATGAACGAACTTTTGGGCATTCACGACGAGAAACTTATATGCGCGCTTATCGAAGAATATAGGGGAGAATACAACGACAGCGGACTTCAAACGAGCGTCGTTTACGGCGGAGTCGAGAGTCTTCTTAGCCGTCTCAAAAAGGACGGCTACGTGCTTGCTATCGCAACGTCTAAGCCCTATATGTTTTCAAAGAAGATAATCGATATGTTGGGGCTTGACAAATACTTTGATTTTATCGGCGCCGCATCGAGCGATAGTTCTATGGAAAGCAAGAGCGACGTCATAAATCACGTTCTCGATTCCCTCGGCGTCCGAGATAAAAGCGAAGCGCTTATGATCGGCGACCGCCTATACGATATAGTCGGAGCAAAAAAAAGCGGACTCGACGTTCTTGCCGTCCTTTGGGGATACGGGAACGAGAAAGAGTTCTTGGATTATGGCGCGGATTATATCTTGTTGACGCCCGACGAGGTCTATGAATTTTTGAAAAAGTAAATTGAAAACCGCCTCTTAAGGCGGTTTTCTTATGCCTTGAATTTTCTTCGCAATTTGCAAAAGCTATTTGTTTATATGTTGCTTTTAACTATATTAAACGCTGTTTTCGTAGTTTATCTTTGTATTTATTGCAGTTAATTACGGGGAGTTTACACTTCGCTTTTTGAAAATCGATTTTCATTTCACCGCCCGAAACGTATAGTTCGCCGTCCACACAAAACCGAGTCTTGTCTTTGACGGTAAGGCTACCGTTATGAAAACGCTTGAAGATAATTTTGTCGTCCTTTTCATTTTTCAGTCCTATGAAGAATACTCTGAAAAACGGGAAGAATATTTCGATTTTGCCGATAAGCCCTTTATGCTTCGGGGTGCGTATTGCTACGAGGTGCCCGCTTTCTTCGTTTTCGCAGTAGTCGCGATTGAATTTGAATCCGAAGCACCTCGGAGATTTGATGAACATAACGAGCGTGAAGTTGCCGTCGTAGGTTTTTCCGTCGCAAACGATAGTCACTTTCTCGTCGTACACCTTATACTCTTTGACGACGTCGAGAAGGTATGCAAGAACGCCTAATTTTTTCTTCAACCTTTCCTCTACCGCGTAACCTATCGGCGTAAATGTGCCCGTCGCGAAAACGTAAGTGAAAATTCTGTCTCCCGCTTTGCCTACGACGGGATTATCCGGCGATTTGATTTTGGTCTTTCCTTTGTCGTTCAGGGTACCACAGGGGAGATAATAAACGGTTTTTTCGAGATTGTATAATTTTTGCATAATCGAAGATAGCGTTCCGTCCCCACCGCACACCGCGATTTCGTCGTATCGAGAGAAGTCGGGCATAGGTGCGGGCAAAACGCACTCGGTGAAAATTCTGTCGTTGCCTATCTCGTTTTTTACTGCGGTCAAATTGCATTTACGGCATTTACCCGCGTTTTTATTCAGGATAATCAAGCAAGTTTTCATTACGTCTCCAAGTCATTTTATTTTATATTTTGTCCACGCGATACAAAAATATCCCGCGCGCGCTTTACACGCTCGCGTATTCGTGTTATAATTTTATAAATTTTCTATTGAGGTATATTATGGCTTTCAAAGGAATGGCTCAAATCAACAAAAAAGACTTGTGGACTATCCCCAACATTATCACGTATTTCCGCATTCTCTGCGTTCCCGTATACGTTGTGCTTATGGCACTCGCAGGAGTTCGAGCGGACGTGACGTTGCTTTACGCTGCTCTCGGCGTATTCGTAGTAGCGGCGGCAAGCGACCTCGTCGACGGTTGGATTGCAAGAAAATTCAATATGACTTCGGGCATCGGTATGGCACTCGATCCTTTTGCGGACAAGCTTATGCACGTTAGCGTACTCTTCTGTTTGTCCCTTTGCACCGGGCTCACTCCGCTCGGCCCTGCGACCACGACTATCGGCGTAGACGGCGGTTGGTATCTCCACTATGCGTTCGTCATACTCGTGCTCGCAAAGGAAGGCTTTATGGTCTGTCTTGCCCCCCTCGTCATGAAGAGAGGTGCAAAGGTTCAAGCGAACTGGATGGGCAAGGTAGCCTCCGCTACGATTTCTGTCGGCGTAATACTTTGTTTCTTCCACCCGTACGTATATCTTGCGGACTGGGGCATACTTGCTTGGGGCGTTGCGCTTAGTTATGGTGCGCTCATCGGCTACATAAAAGAAATCGTCCACCAAATCAAGATGATAGACGCGGGCAAGATGGAAAGAGTCACCGACGAAAGCGTCAAGTACACGAATGCCGAAAACACCGTCGTCGTCAAAGAAGGCGGAGAGGGTAGCGTAGGCACTTCGACCGTAGACAAGGCGGAATAAAGAATAAGCGATATTAGCGACCGCGGGGCTTTTGTCGCGCGGTTTAGACTTTAAGAAATAATTCACGAACAAGGACTAAAATGGAACAAAAAAAACAAATCGAAATGGAAAAAACTTATAATCCCGAATTTGAAAAACGCATATACGAATTCTGGATGAGAAACAAATGCTTCGAGGCTCACGCAAATCCCGAAAAGGAACCTTTCACCATTATGATGCCCCCGCCTAACATCACGGGACAACTTCATATGGGACACGCCCTCGACCAAACTGTACAAGATATTCTCACTCGTTTCAAACGTATGTGCGGTTACGAGGCACTTTGGCTCCCCGGCACCGACCACGCATCTATCGCGACCGAAGTCAAAATCGTCGAGAAGATGAAGAAAGAAGAGGGACTCACCAAAGCGGACGTCGGCAGAGACGGCTTTATGGAGCGCGCTTGGGCGTGGAAAGAGCAGTATGGCGGAAGAATCGTCGAACAACTGAAACGTCTCGGTTCTTCCTGCGACTGGTCGAAAGAGGCGTTTACTATGGACGAAAATCTTTCTGCTGCGGTGCAAGAAGCGTTCGTCAGATATTACAACAAAGGTCTCATCTATCGTGCGGACAGAATAATCAACTGGTGTCCTCATTGCAAGACCGCAATTTCGGACGCGGAAGTCGAATATAAAGAACAGCAATCCAACCTCTGGTATTATCGTTACCCCGTCGTAGGCGAGGACGACTATATCACTATCGCTACCACTCGTCCCGAAACGATGCTCGGCGATACCGCCGTCGCGGTCAATCCCAAGGACGAGAAAATGGCGAAGTTCGTGGGCAAGATGCTCAGACTCCCGCTCACGGACAGAATTATTCCCGTCGTTGCGGACGACTATTGCGAAATCGGTTTCGGCACCGGCGCGGTGAAGATTACTCCCGCACACGATCCCAACGACTTTGAACTCGGACTCAGACACAATCTTCCCGTAATCAGGGTTATCGACGACGAGGGCAAGATGAACGAGAACGCGGGCAAATATCAAGGACTCGACAGGCTCGAATGCCGTAAGGCGGTCGTCGAAGACCTCGAAAAACTCGGACTTCTCGAAAAAATCGAGCCGTATGCGCACAACGTAGGGGAGTGCTACCGTTGCGGAGAAACCGTCGAGGCTATCGTTTCCAAACAATGGTTCGTCAAAATGAAAACCCTTGCCGAGCCCGCAATCAAGGCCGTCAAGACCAAAAAGACCGAATTTGTCCCCAAACGCTTTGAAAAGATATACTTCAACTGGATGGAGAATATCAAGGATTGGTGCATCTCCCGTCAACTCTGGTGGGGACACCGTATTCCCGCCTACTACTGCGAAGAATGCGGAGAAATGGTCGTCGCAAAGACCGCTCCCGAAACTTGCCCTAAGTGCGGATGCACGCATTTTCACCAAGACGAGGACGTTCTCGACACTTGGTTCAGTTCCGCACTTTGGCCGTTCAGCACTCTCGGCTATCCGAAAAAGACCAAAAACCTCAAATACTTCTACCCGACGAGCGTTCTCGTTACCGCCTACGATATTATTTTCTTCTGGGTTGCGAGAATGATGTTCAGCGGATTGGAGTTCATGGGCGAAGTGCCTTTCAACGAGGTGTTGATACACGGTATTGTCCGCGACAGTCAGGGCAGAAAGATGTCCAAGAGCCTCGGCAACGGTATAGATCCTCTCCTTATCATCGATAAGTACGGCGCGGACGCACTTCGTTTCTCGTTGGCGTCGGGCATTGCTCCCGGAAGCGACACCCGCTATACCGACGCAAAGACCGAAAGCGCAAGAAACTTCATCAATAAACTTTGGAATGCGTCCCGTTTCGTCATTATGAATATCGGCGCGGACGATGATCTTAGTTTCCCGACGAGACTCAACGATGCGGACAAGTGGATTCTTGCACGCCTCAACGACGTCGTGAAAGAAGTGACTATCAACCTCAACAAGTACGAAATCGGTATGGCTGCCGCTCGTCTTTACGACTTCACTTGGACGGAGTTCTGCGACTGGTATATCGAGATGAGCAAACCTTTGCTTTACAGCAAGGATAAGAAAGAGCACAACCACGCTATCGCAATGCTCACATATACGCTCACGCAAATCCTCAAATTGTTGCATCCTTTCGTGCCGTTCATCACAGAGGAAATCTACTCGAAGTACGCAAAGAAAGGGGACATCCTTATGATGAGCGACTGGCCGACTTACAACAAAAAGTTTGCCTATCGCAAAGAGGAAAAGAATTTCGAGGGACTTCGCGAACTCATCGTCGCAATCAGAAATACCCGTGCGGAAATGAACGTTTCCCCCGCAAAGAAACTCACCGCCTACGTCATCGCAAAGGACGTGAACTTCATGAAGAAGTCCTCGGTGTATCTCGAAAAACTCGCGGGCATCGAAAAAGTCACCTTCGTCGAGAACAAAGACGAAATCACCGAGAAGATTACCGCAGTCGTCACCCACGACGCAGAAGTCCTTATCCCCCTCGGAGACCTCATCGACTTTGCCAAGGAAAGAGAGAGAATAGAAAAAGAAATCGCACAAGCGGATTCCGAAATCAATAAGGCAAACGGTTTGCTCGGCAACGTTGGATTTACTTCTAAGGCTCCTCAAAAACTCATCGACAACGAGAAAGAAAAACTCGCAAAGGCAATAGAGAAGAAAGCAAAACTCCAAGAAAAACTCGCAATGCTCGACTGAGCGGGAGGCTGAATGAAATATATAAGGCAAACATACGGCTACTACTTCGACAAATGTCCGTACCTCTGGCTAATCACGGTGGTACCCTCTCTTTTGTTGGCGTTTGCGCTTGCGCCGTCCGACGCGTTGTATTACCTCATGCAATACGACAACCTCACGACGACTTCGTTTGCCGATTTCTACGTGGCAATGCACTCGGTTCCTTTCTCATTTTTCTGGGTTGGGTTCATAGGGCTTGCGATTATGGTTTTCTTCGTAGCGATACTATTCGGCACCATCGACCGCCATATGAGAATAGGGGAGTTTACGGTGTCGTTCAGAAGAGCGAAAACAAGACTTAACTACAACTTGCTTACCGCCCTCAAATTCACGCTTGCGACGACCGTTATCGTAGAACTCGGCAGTCTTGCCGTGACGATAGCCTACTACGCCTATGCGATGATTTTCGGAAGCGGTATCGTATGGCTCGTGCTGTCCACTCTGACCATGTGCTTGTTCGGCATCATCGACTTGTTCCTACTTTGTGCGATAATGCTCTGGTCGCCGTTTATGCTCCACACGGGGCTAAAAACGTCGGACGCGTTCAAAATGGGTTGGAGACAAATGGGCGGAAAGACGAAATACGCCGTTTTCGTTTTGGTTACGGGCATGATGCCGTTCCTTATCGCGATGCTTTTGACGGGGCTGTTCAACACGGGGGCAATCGTCATGGTCGTACTGGACGGCTTGATGTTCACGGCGATAATACCATTATATATCTCGATGTCATACGTCGTTTTCTACGACGTTACGGGCACCGAAAGAATGGACCTTGAGACGAGAAGTATATGGTCGAAACGTTTCTTCGACAAATAGCCGAAAGGAACGTGATTATATCAAAAAGAGAAGATTATATCCGCATTTTGACGTGATAAACGCGGATTTGTGAGGAAATATGGAATTCAAACATTCGACCTCGATATTGTTCAGCAATATGGGGTACATACTGAAAATACTCCTTTGGGTTTTCATTGCGGTGTTCATCACCGCCCTTATCGGCACGGCAATCATTACACCTATAGGTGAGGCTATCACCGCAAATAATGACGTGAGCGACGAACTTGTTTTCATCAAAGACACCATAAGCGATTTCTTGCACGAGGGCAACGGGATTTACGATTTCATCCTCGAACTCAAAGACGGAATCGTCGGGCTTATCGAAGCCCTTACGACGCATACGTCCGCCTTCGTCGGTTTGATATTCGCATTGATTTTCCTTTATCTTTTGTATGAGTTCATCATCGGGCTGAGTTTCTATCCTACCGCCTACGTGGTGGACAATCTTATGTCGAGCAATACCCGCTACGGATTTGCATCCGCTATGGCGGCGAATTTCAAAAAGGCGTGCAAATATTCTTTCTGCAAGATGCTTATTTGCATCCCTATCGACGCCGTTATTCTCGGCGTGGTTCTCGGAGTCGGATACGGTTTGTTCCTCGGCATCAAAATGTTTGCGTTGCCTTTCGTTCTTATCATAGCGTTAATTCTTTGTGCACTTAGGACCACATTGTTTTCGGGCTGGCTTCCTCGACTTCTTCATCATCCCGAAGAGGGCATATTCGCTTCGTTTTCGAGAAGCATCACGTCCGTGAAACGCAACTTCAAAGGTATGTTCAAAGCGATTACGATAACCTATTTCATCGCCTATTGTTGTGTGTCGAGTCTGACCATTCCGACTTTCGGAGTCATCAATCTCGTCATACCGTCGCTATACTATTTCTTGCTCCGCACGATCGAACTCGTCGGATATTACAAGCAAAACAGTATGCGTTTCTATGTGGACGCAACCAACGTCATCGATACCGTCGAATACGGTTACAGAACGGATAACCAAGAAAGCGCGTCGGAGGTCGATAATGAAGAAGAAAGATAACGTAGTTTTCGGCTCGTATATGTATTTCGGCGGAGTGTTGACCGCGATTTATATCATCGGATTGCTTTGCGCTCTCGCACTTATTATTATGGATATAGTTTTGCTCGCGGGGGAGAATAAGACCACAAGCCCGATTATCGTCGGCGTTTCTCTCGGTGCGTCTGTGATTATTCTCGTAGGCGTGCTCGTGTTTCTTGTCAACAGTAGATACGTATTCACCGACGACACGATTATCGTCAAACTGTTTGTGTTCACCGACAAAGTAAAATACTCGGACGTGGACGGCATAAAACAGGACGAGAAAAACGGCACTATCTACGTGCACGCCTCTCCCGAGAACAAACCGCCTATGACGTTCAGATTGAATCTTCCCGAAAAGAGTTTGCAAAAAGCGAAAGACATACTTCTTGAAAAGTGCGACGTCGGTATCGAAACCTTCCTTTTGGAGAAAAAGAAAAAATAGTATGGAATTCAAAAAATTCGATAACTCGGCGAAATACCGCCTCGACGAATATCTTTTAGGCAAAGATTTTGTCGGGAGCGATTTTTCTTATAATGCGTTTTTGATTTGGTTCCCCGACCTCGAATACGCTGAGGAGAACGATGCGTTTTATATGCGCGCGACTATGGACAGCTCAAAGTATTACTGGCGTCCGTTGGTGAAAGAAGGGGACTGCAGAACGTTTGCGGATCTTTATACTGCTTGCCCCGAGGACGCGTGCTTTGCCTTTCTCTCGAAAGAGGATACGGACCAACTCCCGCCGAGTGAATACGCCGTATATACCGATAGGGACTGGTCGGAGTATATCTACAAATCCGAAGACTTCATCGCACTCAAAGGAAAACGCTATCACGCAAAGCGCAATCACATATCGAAATTTACCTCCCTCTACAATGTGAAGATGAGAAAAATCACGGAAGACGACCTTGACGCGGTCTTGTCTTTTGAACAAGATTGGTATCAAAAACACCCGTTTGACGGCAAGTACGACGAGAGTGCGAAAGAGGAATTTAGGATTGTTGATAGATGGTATCGATCCGCATTAAGCGGGGAACTTGTTTGCGACGTTTTGTATGCGGACGGAAAACTCGTCGGCGTCAGCATAGGGGAGATAATGCCGTCCGAGAACGCAGTCGTGCTATACGAAAAAGCGGACTCCGAATACGAGGGCGTTTATAGTTATCTCGCCCACGCATTTGCCGAAAGAAATTTCAAGGATTGTGCCTTTATCAACCGTCAGGAAGACATGGGACTCGAAGGACTCAGAAAATCAAAACTTTCGTACTATCCTGAGTTTTTGTTGCACAAATATATCGCTAAACGTTCGATTCGTGCAATAGACGACGAAGAACTACCCAAATCAAAATCCACTCCGCGCCCCGAAAATTATTCGGACGTTTACTACACGAGACGCCTTCAAGAAAAGGACTTTGATCTTGTTTATTCTTTCCTTGAAAAAGGAATCGAAGGGCTCGAAGACAAGAAGTTTTTCATGAACTACACACCCTCCGAACTCAAAGGTGTCTTATCGAACGGCTATATGCTCGGAGAGTTTGACAAGGACAAATTGATTGCGACTTGCGCGGTCGATTTCGACAAAAACTACGGGGACGAACTCGCGAAAATTTGCGGGGACGAAAGCGGGACGCAATATTACGAACTATCCGGCGTTATGACGGACGAAGAATATAGAGGAAGAGGAATATGTCACCTCGTAACCTTGCAAGTAATAGACTATGCGCGCACTCGTCTTGCGCCTTGCGTGCTTTGTGCGGTGGTGCAATTTGACAACGTTCCCTCTCTTGAAAATCTCAAAAAATTCGGTTCCGAGGAAAAGAGTAGAAAAGAAGCGGGCGAATATGATTTCAAATATCTCACGCTACGTCTCGACTAAATTATTAGTCTCGAAACAAATCGTGCGCACTATAAAACGATTACACTCGGCGGGCGTTCAATCGTCCGTCTTTTTTATTTGACTATTGCGCGTATGCGCGTTATAATCTTCCTATATAGTGAGGTATTATATGATTAGACTTATTAATGAAAAGGTATGCTACCGTGGCGGAACTCTCGTGAAAGCGGACTCCGTCGCAACCCGCGAAAACACTATGGCGTACTCCATACTTTCTTCGCACGACGTCGGCGGTTCAAAAGAAAATTTGCAAATCAGGTTCGACGCAATGGCGTCCCACGACATAACCTATGTCGGAATCATACAATCCGCGCGTGCAAGCGGACTCAAGGAATTTCCTTTGCCCTACGTACTCACCAACTGTCACAACTCCCTTTGTGCGGTAGGCGGAACGATAAACGAGGACGATCACGTTTTCGGGCTTTCCGCGGCAAAAAAGTACGGTGGTATCTTCGTGCCCGCCAACGTTGCGGTCATCCACAGTTATATGCGTGAAAACTTTGCCGCCCCCGGCAAAATGATTTTGGGCAGCGACTCCCACACACGCTACGGCGCACTCGGCACCATGGCGATAGGTGAAGGCGGTCCCGAACTTGTCAAACAACTTCTCAAAAAGACGTACGACATAAAATATCCGAGAGTCATAGCAGTAGAACTCAAAGGCAAGGTCAGGAAGGGCGTAGGTCCTCAAGACGTAGCGCTTGCGCTCATCGGCGCGACTTTCAAAAACGGGTTCGTGAAAAACTCAGTCCTCGAATTCGTCGGCGACGGCATAGCCGATTTGCCCGTGGAATACAGAAACGGCATCGACGTTATGACCACCGAAAGCGCGTGCTTGTCCTCGGTTTGGATTACCGACGAAAAAGTCGCCGACTATCTCGACCGTTTCGGCAGAGGAGAGGAATATAAGCAAATCGCACCGCGAGACGGCGCACTATACGACGGCGCGGTAGTCATCGACCTAAACAAAGTCGAACCTATGATAGCCCTTCCGTTCCACCCGTCCAACGTGTATAAACTTGCGGACGTCATCGCAAATCCTATCGAAATCCTCGGCAAGGTCGAGAAAGAGGGCAACGAACTCCTCGGACTAAAAGAAGGCACGTTCAAACTTACCGACAAGGTCAAGGACGGCAAAATCTATGCGTCCCAAGGCGTTATAGCGGGATGCGCCGGCGGTACTTACGACAATATCTACACCGCCTCTAATATCCTCAAAGGCAAGTCCGTCGGCAACGGTGCGTTCAATCTCACCGTCTATCCAGGCTCTCAAACGGCAAACTACGCACTTATGGCAAACGGAGCATCCGCTTCCTTGCTTGCAAGCGGTGCGGTTTTGAAACCTTGTTTCTGCGGACCGTGTTTCGGTGCGGGAGACGTACCTTGCAACAACGGTTTTTCTATTCGTCACACGACGAGAAACTTCGAGCGTAGAGAGGGTAGCAAGCCTTCGGACGGACAAATCGCATCGGTCGCACTTATGGACGCGCGTTCTATTGCGGCGACCGCGGCAAACGGCGGAATTTTGACTTCCGCACTCGGACTCGACTACGACGACGCAATTCCCGAATACGACTATCCTTCGGCGGTATACGATTCGAGAGTGTATAACGGCGTCGGCAAACCGGACTCCTCGGTTGAACTCGTGTACGGTCCTAATATCACTGATATACCCGCAATATCCGAACTGAAAGACAATCTTGCGTTCAAGGTGTGCTCGGCAATTTACGATCCCGTCACCACTACCGACGAACTCATTCCGTCGGGGGAAACCTCGTCGTATCGGAGCAATCCTCTCCGTCTTGCGGAGTTTGCACTGTCCCGCAAGGACCCCGAATACGTCGGAAGAAGTAAATCCGTACGCGATAAAAAGGATGCAAGCATATCTTCCGCTCTGACTCTTCTCGGTGTGGACGAAAATAATACCACGATAGGTACGGCGGTGTTTGCGGTGAAACCCGGAGACGGCAGTGCGAGAGAACAAGCGGCAAGTTGTCAGCGTTTCCTCGGCGGTAGTGTGAACGTAGCAAGAGAATACGCAACCAAGAGATACCGCTCCAACCTCATCAATTGGGGAATGCTTCCTCTCCTTAACGACGACGAAAACTTTGAGGTGGGAGACGTGTGCTATATCCCGTCTGTCAGAGAGTTCATATCGTCGGGAGCAAAAGAGGTCGTCGGCAAACTCGTGAGAAACGGCGAAGTCAAGGACGTAACTTTCAGAATGGACGCACTCACGGACACCGAAAAGCAAATAGTCCTCGACGGTTGCCTCATCAACTACTACAAGAATAACTGAAAATATAATAACTATGATACGACCGCATTGCGGTTTAGGAGATAAAATGCCGATTACGGATTTTTTGGAATATAACGCGGAGCATTTCGGCGACGACGTCGCTCTCGTCGAGATAAACCCCGAACTCAAAGAAAAACTGCGTCACACATGGAAAGATTATAATCTTGTCGAAACTCTTCCGTCGGGCGAACACCGCAGAGAAATCACTTGGCGCAAATTCGAGTCGAGAGCGAACAGATTTGCAAACGTACTTCTTTCTCACGGTTTGAGAAAAGGCGAAAAAGTGGCAATCCTGCTTATGAACTGCATAGAGTGGTTGCCTATCTATTTCGGCATTTTGAAAGCGGGCGGAATAGCGGTGCCCCTCAACTATCGCTACACCGCAGACGAAATCAAATATTGCGTAGATCTTGCCGACGTGAGCGTTCTCGTTTTCGGGAAGGAATTTATCGGCCGTGTCGAAAGCGTATTCGAGGAAATGCAAAAGGTCGAGCGTATGATGTACGTAGGGGAGAATTGCCCCTCGTTCGCGGACAGTTACAACCAAGAAATGAAAACCGCGTCTAAAGCAAAAGTCCAATCGGATATAACCGACGAGGACTATGCCGCGATATATTTTTCTTCGGGCACGACGGGCTTCCCTAAGGCGATACTTCACAAGCATAAAGCACTCGTTCACTCCGCTCTGACCGAGCAAAAGCACCACGGACAAACTAAGGACGATTGTTTCCTCTGCATACCGCCTCTTTATCACACGGGCGCGAAAATGCATTGGTTCGGTTCTCTCGTGTCGGGGAGCAAAACGGTGCTCCTCAAAGGCGTTTCTCCGAAGTGGATACTTCAAACGGCAAGCGATGAGAAATGTACTATCGTTTGGCTCCTCGTTCCGTGGGCGCAAGACATTCTCGATTCCATAGATGCGGGGACTGTCAACCTCGACGATTACGACCTTAGCGGTTGGAGACTTATGCATATAGGCGCACAGCCCGTGCCTCCGAGTCTTATAGAGAGATGGAAATCCGTATTTCCGAGTCACGACTACGATACCAACTACGGTCTCAGCGAGTCCATCGGTCCCGGTTGCGTGCACCTCGGTGTCGAGAACGTCGACAAGGTAGGCGCAATCGGCAAAGCGGGCTACGGATGGCAAACCCGTATCGTTGACGCAAACCATAAGGACGTAGGTAGAGGAGAGGTAGGGGAACTTGCCGTCAAAGGAGACGGCGTTATGGTATGCTACTACCACGACGACAAAGCGACCGAACAGGTGTTGGCGGACGGTTGGCTTTTCACCGGAGATATGGCGGTTGAGGACGAAGACGGTTTTATCTATCTCGTTGACCGCAAAAAGGACGTCATCATCACGGGCGGTGAAAACCTTTACCCGGTGCAGATAGAGGACTATTTAAGAGCGTGCGACAGAATCCGTGACGTTGCGGTCATAGGACTTCCCGACGAAAGACTCGGCGAAATCGCGGCGGCGGTCATAGAACTCAAGCCCGAATATAAGGACGTTACGACCGAGGAAGATATTATGGATTTCTGTGCGGACTTGCCGAGATACAAGCGTCCTCGCAAAATCATTTTCGCGGACGTGCCGAGAAATCCGACCGGCAAAATCGAGAAACCGAAACTCCGCGAAAAATACTGCGGTGACGTCGCTCTCGTAGCACAACAAATAAGCAAAAAATCAAAGAGAAAATAAGTTACTATATAGAGGCAAACAATGAAAAAATTGATGTTAGGAAACGAAGCCGTGGCGAGAGGCGCGTACGAAGCGGGCGTCAGAGTCGTATCGGCTTACCCCGGCACTCCCTCTACCGAAGTCAGCGAATATATTGCGGGCTACGACGAGGTCTACGCCGAGTGGGCACCCAACGAAAAAGTAGCGTTCGAGGTCGCAATAGGCGCATCATATGCCGGCGCGAGAAGTATGGTTTGTATGAAACACGTCGGAGTAAACGTGGCGGCAGACCCTATGTTCACCGCATCGTATACCGGTGTGAACGGTGGACTCGTACTGCTTGCCGCGGACGATCCCGGCATGCACTCCTCCCAAAACGAGCAGGACACGAGACTTTACGCAATCAGTGCGCACTTGCCATTGCTCGAACCGTCGGACAGTGCGGAGGCTAAGGCGTTCACGAAAAAGGCGTTTGAAATCTCCGAAAAATGGGATACTCCCGTTATCGTCCGCACCACGACTAGACTTGCGCACTCCCAAAGTTTCGTCGAGGAAGAGGATAGAGAAGAAGTCGAAATCAGACCGTATAAAAAAGATATAACCAAATATGCGATGATGCCGTCCAGCGCAATCGGCAGGCACGTCGTCGTCGAGGACAGAGAAAGTCGTTTGTCCGAATGCGTGAACGATTGCCCTCTCAACGTCGTCGAAAAAGGAGATAAATCCTTGGGCGTGATTTGTAGCGGTGTCGTCTACCAATACGTCAAAGAAGCGTTGCCGAACGCAAGCGTATTAAAACTCGGTATCGTCAATCCTCTCCCCATGAAGAAGATTGCGGAATTTGCAAAGAGCGTGGATAGACTCGTCGTCGTCGAGGAACTCGAACCCGTAATCGAAAACGCAGTGAAAGCATACGGAATCCCTTGCGAAGGCAAGAATTTGTTCTCTCGTCAAGGCGAGTTGTCCGTTGCGATAATCAAGGAGAAAATCCTCGGCGAAAAGACGGAAATCGAAAAAATCGATTTGCCCGTTCGTCCTCCCGTTATGTGCGCAGGTTGCCCGCATAGAGGGGTTTTCTACGTGCTTTCCAAACTTAAACTCACCGTTTCTGCGGATATAGGTTGTTACACACTCGGTGCGCAAGCGCCTCTAAGTGCTGTCGATACCGTTGTTTGTATGGGCGCAAGCATAGGCATTGCACACGGATTTGAAAAGGCGATAGGCAGAGAACAATCCAAGCATACCGTCGCGGTCATCGGGGACAGCACGTTTATCCATAGCGGTATCACGGGACTTATCAACGCCGTATACAACCAATCGAATATCACCCTCATCATACTCGACAACTCGACGACGGGTATGACGGGACACCAACAACACCCCGCAACCGGGCTTACCCTCAAACAACAGCCCGCACCCGTTCTCAATATCGTCGAACTTTGCAAGACGATAGGCGCGAAGAGCGTCAAAGTAGTGGACAGTTACGACCTCATCGCCGTGGAAAAAGCGGTCAAAGAGGAAGTTGACAACGACGGCGTTTCCGTCATCGTTGCAAAACGCCCTTGCGCATTACTCAACCGTAATTATCCTCCCGCGCTTCATATCGAGGATTGCAAGAAGTGCGGAGCGTGTTTCAAACTCGGCTGTCCCGCCATCGAAAAACAAGCGGACGGCTCCGCAAAAATCAATCCGTCGCAATGCGTAGGTTGTTCGCTTTGCAAGAGCGTTTGCAAATTCAATGCGATTAGGGGGTAGACTATGAAAGCAAATATTCTCATCGTAGGCGTTGGCGGTCAAGGCACTCTCCTTGCGTCGAGAGTCCTCGGCGCACTCGCCGAAATAAACGGCAACGATTGCAAACTCTCCGAGGTGCACGGTATGTCCCAAAGAGGGGGTAGTGTAGTTACCCACGTCAAGATTGACGAAAAAGTTACTTCACCGATAATAGGCGTTCGCGACGCGGATGTCGTGCTCGCTTTTGAAAAACTCGAAGCACTCCGTTACACTAACTTTTTGAAAGAGGGTGGAACGGTCATCGTAAATACGCAAGAAATACTTCCTATGCCCGTCATCACGGGCGCAAGAAAGTATCCGGAGGGAATAGTCGAAGCCCTTTCCGAACGCGCAGGCAAGGTCGTAGCGGTCGACGCTTACGAAGTTGCAAACGGCATAGGCAACCCCAAGGGGGTTAACGTCGTTATGCTCGGCGCGCTCGCTAAGAGTCTCGGCGTTCCGTTTAGTCAGATAGATACGGCTTTGAAGCAAACCATTAAACCCAAACTTTATGAAATAAACCGTATCGCACTCGAAAAAGGATACGAAATTTGACGAGGAATTATGAAATATTATAACGAAAAAATCGAAACAATGAGCCGTGAGGATATGACGGCTTTGCAATCTACAAGACTCGTAGACGTGGTCAAGAGAGTTTACGACAACGTCCCGTACTATCGCGCGAAAATGGACGAAATCGGGCTGAAACCCGAGGATATTCACGGAATCGAGGATATAACAAAATTACCCTTCACCGTCAAGCACGACCTCAGAGAGAATTATCCATTCGGCACGTTTGCGGTGCCTATGGACAAAATCGTCCGCGTGCACGCGTCGAGCGGTACGACGGGCAAACTGACCGTCGTCGGATACACTCAGCGCGACCTCGACGATTGGGCGGAATGTGCCGCAAGAAGCCTCGTAGTCGCCGGTTGCGACGAAAAGGATATTCTCCACGTTTCCTACGGCTACGGACTTTTCACCGGCGGTCTCGGACTTCACTACGGCGGTGAAAAACTCGGCGCAACGGTCGTTCCCGCTTCCGCAGGAAATACGATAAGACAACTCCAACTTCTTCGCGACTTCGGCGCAACCGCCGTCGCTTGCACGCCGTCCTATGCTCTCGTCCTTGCAGAAGAAATGAAAAAGGCGGGTATGAAGAAAGAAGACTTCAAACTCAAAGCGGGTATTTTCGGCGCCGAACCTTGGTCGGACGAAATGAAAGCGGATATAGAGGAAAAACTCGGCATCAAAGCATACGACATTTACGGACTCAGCGAAATCAGCGGTCCCGGAGTCGCTATCGGTTGCGGTGAGAGTTTCGGTCTTCATGTCAACGAGGACTTCTTCTATCCCGAAATCGTAGATCCCGAAACTTTGGAACCCCTTCCCGACGGCGAAGTCGGCGAACTCGTTTTCACAACTCTCACTAAAGAGGGCATACCTCTCATTCGCTATCGCACCCGCGACCTCAGCGCACTCATGCACGGCACTTGCCCCGTAT
This sequence comes from uncultured Bacteroidaceae bacterium, assembly GCA_964563025.1. GTDB lineage: Bacteria > Bacillota > Clostridia > Christensenellales > CAG-917 > RGIG4097. The sequence continues at coordinate 131,170 of CAZLVK010000004.1, forward strand.
GTGGTCGTACTCTCGTCAGAATGAAGAGAGTCAAAGGCAGAAGCGACGATATGCTCATCATCAGGGGAGTGAACGTGTTCCCGTCTCAAATCGAAAGCGTGCTTATGAACGTCAAAGAAATCGTTGGCTCCCACTATCAAATCGTCGTGGACAGAGTGGGCAACCTCGACACCATGGAAATCCAAGTCGAAATGTCCCCCGAATATTTTTCGGACGAGGTGCGCAAAATCGAGTCGCTCAGAAAGAATATCGAGCACGAACTTCTCGGCAATCTCGGCGTCGGCGCGAAGGTAACCTTGGTATCTCCCGATTCTCTCCCTCTCTCAAGCGGAAAGACGGTCAGAATAGTTGATAAGAGAAAAATATAATAAAAAATATAATGATTTAGGAGGAAATTATGCTGGTAAGTCAAATAGCGGTTTTTCTTGAAAACAGAAGCGGACGACTCAGTGAAGCGCTCAAAGTTTTGGCGAAGAGCGGAGTCAACGTCAAGTCCCTCAATATTGCCGACACGAACGATTTCGGTATCGCGCGTATGATAACCGAAAACGACGATTTGGCAGTCGAAACACTTAAAGCGGCGGGTTTTACCTGTTCGGTGAACAAGGTCATAGCCGTCGAAGTAGAGGACCGTCCGGGACAACTTGCAACCACACTCGAAACGCTTGCAAACGCAGGCGTCAACGTCGAATATATCTATTCGCACAGCATCGGTGAGGGCAAGACCTATATCCTAATTAAACCCTCGGATATTTCCTTGGCACAAAAGGTGCTCGAAGACAATAAAATATAAGCGTGTCCCCCGTCGGGGACGACGGAGGGAGTTTGGAACTGACGAGGACGATTTATCTCGACCGCATACGGCGTAACCTATCCGCATACAGCGGGAAGGTTATGCTCATGGTGAAAGCGGATGCCTACGGACACGGTGCGACAGAGGTTGCAAAATACCTGTCGGATATGGTGGATTACTTCGGTGTCGCTACGGTCGAGGAAGGGCGTAAATTGCGCGAAAACGGAGTTAAAACCCCGATTTTGTCCGCTGACGTACTCCCTTTTGAATATAGCCTTGCAAAAGAAGGCAATCTTGCGGTGTCCGTCGGAGATATGAAATCTCTCGAAACACTATTAAGGTCGGAGACAAAGAACAGACCGAAAGTTCACTTGAAACTGAACACCGGAATGAACCGTTTCGGATTTGACAGAGAGGAATTCGATACCGCATTACGGCTTGCAAAGTCGGGCGGTGTTGAGGTCGAGGGAGTCTATACGCACTTGTACGCCCCGAACGAAACTCAACTCGATTTGTTCGACAGAGAAATCGAAATCGCAAGAACTTTCTATCCCGACCTCATCACGCACGCTTGCTCGACTTCGTCCGCATTTTTCAACCGCTACGATATGGTGCGCATAGGCGTTGGCGCGTACGAAAACTCTTGCAAAGTCGAAAGCGTCGTGTTAAACTCAGTGAGAGTGAGACGGGGAGACAGAATAGGCTACGGGGACAACTTCGCACCGAAAGACGGATATGCAATTTGGTTGCTCGGCGGTTACGCAGACGGAATCGTCAAGTCGCAACCCGTCCTGATTGACGGGAACGTACTTCACGCAGTCGGTGTATGCATGGACGTGTTCGCAGTGCTATCCGACTTGCCGTACGACAAAGGCAAAACGGCGGTACTTATCGGCGACAAACTTACGGAAAACGTTGTTGCAAAAGATACGAATAGAACTGTTTACGAGGTAATGGCCGCCTTAAAAGGTAGGGCGAAAAACGTATATGAAGAAAGCGGAAGGCAGAAAAATCGCAAAAGCGAATTTATCTAAAATGACCGACGCCGAGCGCGAATGGGCGAGCGGTGCGATTATTGACGCGGTTTCTTCTCTCGACGCCTTCAAAAACGCTAAATCGCTTTTTATCTATCTCGGTACGAACACCGAACCCGACACTCACGAAATAGTAGGGCTTGCCCTTGCTATGGAACGTACCGTTGCGGTGCCGAGAGTCAGGGGAGATAAGATGGATGCGGTTTTCATCACCCCGTTCACCGATTTCAAAATAAACAAATGGGGTATTCTCGAACCCGTAAAAGGGCACGTCGTCGACGAAGTCGAAGTCGCGATAATCCCCCTTGTTGCATTCGACGGACTTAAACGTCTCGGTCACGGCGGTGGGTATTACGACAAATACCTTGCCGAACACAAGTGCTTGAAAATAGGGCTTGCTTTCGATTGCCAATGCGTCGAAGGGCTCGAAACGGAAAAATTCGATATTCCGCTTGACGTTCTCGTCACCGAAAAGAGAATTATCGTCCGTCCGAATAAGGTCAAAGATAACGTTTTCGGAGGGGAAGAATGAGAGTAATCGCAGGCAAGTATCGCGGAAAAAAACTTCTTTCTCCGTCCGACGACAGAGTGCGTCCCACCACGGACAGAATCAAAGAAACGGTGTTTAACGTTTTGCAATTCAAGATTGAGGGTGCGACGGTTCTCGACTTGTTTTCGGGGAGCGGTGCCCTCGGTATCGAATGTCTTTCAAGAGGTGCTGAGAGCGTAGTTTTTGCCGACAAAAGCCCCGCAAGCATCGACCTCACGAAGAAAAATCTTCAAGGCATAGACGGAGTTTATAGGGTGATATGCGCGGACTTTCTCAGCGCACTCGGCTCTGTCGGCGGGAAGTTCGATTTGATATTCCTCGATCCACCCTATGACACCGACCTCGGCAAAATCGCAATCGATAGAATCGTCGAAAAGGGTTTGCTCTCAGAGGACGGGGTGATATATTACGAACACTCGAAAAACGAAACTTTTCTACCGCCAGCGGGGTATAAGACGCGCACGAAGACTATGGGCTACACGGTGTCCGAGTTCATTTCGCACAAAACCGTCGCGATGATGACGGGAAGTTTCGATCCGATAACGAAAGGGCATACGGCACTTCTCGATTATGCACTTTCTCATTACGACGAAGTGGTGATAGCGTGCCTCGTCAATCCCGACAAAGAATACCTCTTTTCGCTCGAAGAGAGGGTTAAAATTGCGAAATCGGCGGTTGAAGGTATCAAAAACGTCAAAGTCGTATTCAGCGAAGATACCGCCGTCGCCACTGCAAAGGAGTATGGAGCAACCGTTTTACTCCGCGGTGTACGAAACGAAATCGACCGCGCCTACGAAGGCGAGATGAGAGAATATAATCTCGCCCACGGCGGTATAGATACGGATATTGCCGTTCTCGACGGATACGAAAATTTATCCTCGACGAGGGCAAGAGAAGAAATCTTAAATTCCGACTTCCGCTTATTGCCCGCAGGTGCTATAATGACGGTAAGAGAAATATTAAACAATAAAAACGCAAACGAATAGGAGATAATTATGGATACTTTGGATTCCTTGTTGAACGAAATCGAAAGCGAAATACTTCGCGCGAAAAAGGCAACCTTTTCAAACACCGACGTCGTAGTCAATCGTCAGTCTATGCTCAATCTTTTGACGAGACTTCGCGCGGCTTATCCCGTCGTGGTCAGAGAGGCGGAACAAATCAAAAAGGATAGAGACGAAATCCTTTCAAAAGCAGAAGCGTACGCGAACGATACCATGGATAAGGCGGAGGAGAGAGCAAGACAAATGATGAACGAAACCGAAATCATCAAACAAGCCACTCTCGACGCAGAAGAAATGAGAAACGAGGCGGAGGAGGCATATCGCAAAATGGATTACGAGTCCCGTTCTCTTGCGTTCAACGTTCTCGACAGCGCGGAAAAAGTGATGAGAGAAAGCATGTCGCTCATCAACGAACGCAAACGCAAACTCATCGAGGAATAACCTTATAGATAAGTTTTCAACGCTTGTTGAAGCAGAATGAGAAAGTGAACCGCCCGCGCGATTTCCTCTTTGTCGGCGTCTTTTGCGAGGACCTCGGCGACCGAAATCGCGAGCGTATTCATCGAAAACGGTGAGTCTGTCATAATACAATATATTTTCTTCACAAAAATGTTGACAAAATAGATTATTTTTCTTGACAACGAGAGGGCAAAGTCCTATAATAATCTCATCTTGTGCGGCCATGGCGGAACTGGCAGACGCGTACGTTTGAGGGGCGTATGGGAGACCGTCCGAGTTCAAGTCTCGGTGGCCGCACCAAAAAGCAATCACATACTGTGGTTGCTTTTTTTGTTTGCCACGAGACATGCGTGCAACTTTGTTGCACGGCACCTACGGTGCAACTCGGACTCCGTCCATCGTGACGCTCCACTTCCGCGAGCAAGCCCGCCGTTCCGCTATTACGCTCATTTCATTCGCTACAAGTACTCGGTTGGCCGCACCAAAAAGCAATCACATACTGTGGTTGCTTTTTTTGTGGCACCGAGCCTTGCGTGCAACTCTGTTGCACGGCACCTACGGTGCAACTCGGACTCCGGCGCAGCCGAAATTTTATTGGCTGTCGTTTCCATTCCGGGAGATTCCCTCGCTACACTCGGAATGACAGTATTGGCAGGCGGGCACAAGCACTTACTTGTTTGGAGCGCTCTTATACACGGACTATACTTGTTCGAAGGCGTAACACGAGGCGCAACGCGCCGAGCCAGCGAGTGTTGAGCGGAGCCGTTTAGTACAAGCGACTGCGTGCATTGGGTTCGCGTAGCGGTACGCACAAAGCGCAGTGGCATAACGAGGAACGTCGCTTAGCGCGAAACCGAGTGTGTCCCCCTGCGCAAGCAGTCGACGTGGGTTCCCCGTAGAGGGGGAACGTCGATAGGGGAAACACGTGAGGAAAGGGGAACTTTAGATTTAAGTGTAAGCACTACACTTTATTTCGCTTTTAAAGAAAGCGACGACGGTGCCCTTCCGGGAGATTACCTCAAACAAAATCTTACAAATATCTCTCAATCTCTTGAAAATAGCGTTGTTCTGGTGTAAAATTATTTTAGAGGTAATCATATGAAAACTTACAGAGTAGATATAAAAGGCTTTGAAACCGATTTGCCCATTCTTCCTCTTCCGAGCGGAGTGGAAATTTGTTTTTTCAATCTCCATGGAGATAGCGCACTCACCGAACATTGCGGTAAGGAAATCGCGAAACTTCTTGACGGTGTGGAAGTTATTATTACGGCGGAAAGCAAAGGTTTGCAACTTGCACACGTGACCGCTCGCGAACTCGGACACCGTTATTACGCTGTGGCAAGAAAGAGCAAAAAACTCTATATGCAAGACGGCATCGAAGTCGAATACGGCAGTTCGATAACCACAGGCAAGGCGCAATGCCTATATCTCTCGAAACACGACGTAGACCTCATCAACGGCAAAAAAGTGGCAATCGTCGACGACGTAGTCTCTACGGGTGCATCTCTCGAAGGACTCGAACGTCTCGTCGACAAGGCGGGCGGAATAATCTACAAGAAAGCGTTTGTGCTTGCGGAGGGCGAAGCCGCAAACAGAGAAGACGTAGTCTATCTGGCAACCATACCTCTTCTTTGAAAAATTCAAAAACAAATTTGAACAGATATAAAAAGAAACCCACCGAATATATCGGTGGGTTTCCTTTTGTTTAGAGATTACATTTTTTTGATGAATTTTGCAAGTTCGGTGAAGATTACGCCGAGACCGTATGCGCCCGCATCGGGGTAGCCGATGGATTTTTCGCCGACCGTGCCCGCTCTGCCGAGAGTGGCAACGACCGCTTTGGTGCTTTCCGCGCCTGCGACAGCCGCTTTTGCGCCTTTGGTGATTGCATCGATGAGTTTGTCACCTGCAAGTGCGGATTTGGTGAGAGCGTCCGCGCAAGGTTTCAATGCATCGACGAGAGTCTTATCGCCGACGACCGCGCCTTTGCCGAAGGACTTTTTGCCGGTTTCGTAAACGCCGGTATTTGCCGCTTGGAAGAGATCCGCGAGGTCTTGGAGGGTGATTTCCTCTTTGCCGTCAACCGCTTTGCCCGCGTAACGGAATGCACTTCCCCAGATAGGACCGCTTGCTCCGCCACAATATTCCATAATGATTTCCGAACAGGATTTCAAGAATGCGCCGATATTCGCCTTGTCGCGAGTTGCCCAGTCTTTTTTGAGTTGCTTGAAGCCTTTTGCGATAGACATACCGAAGTCGCCGTCGCCCATTTTATCCGCGTCGCAGAAGGGGACTTCGTTTTCGATGATGACGTCCGCCATTTTGTCTACGA